>NZ_OBMJ01000001.1:619166-1238333 GCF_900199205.1 Streptomyces sp. 1331.2
GTGGTCGTTCAGGTTGAAACTCTCGGAGACCTGATCCCAGTTGATCCACGTCGCGCCGCCGTTGGACGTCGTCCCGTAGCCGGCGTTGCCCGTGATGTCGCGCCCGTTGCGCCAGGTGCGGGCCGCCGAGCCACCCCACGTCCACGGGCCGTCCGGAGCGCCCGATCCCCACTCGCAGATCTCCAGCGCCAGCGGGTGCGTCACCCCGGTGGAGGTCTTCGCGTTGGCCGTCAGGCTGCCCCAGGCCTTGTAGTCCGCCATGACCGTGCTGTAACCGGACGGGATGCCGCCGCAGTGGTCGACCTTCACCCAGTCGAAGCCCCAGTCCGCGAACGTGGTCACGTCCTTGGCCTCGTTGCCGCCGCTGCCGTGCTGGCCGCCGCAGCCGGTGGCGCCGGTGTCGGTGTACATGCCCGCCTGCATGCCGAGGGCGTGCACGTAGTCGGTGAGGTCCTTCATGGTGTTCAACGCGCGCGCGGGGACGGTGGTGCCGTTGGACAGCGTGACCGCCTTGGTCTGGGCGCCGGTCAGGAAGCCGGGCCTGGGGACCATGACGCCGTTGGCGTCGCGCCCGGTGCCGTTCTGGGTCCACCAGCCGCCGTCGAGGCTGACGTCGCGGTAGCCGAGGTCGGCGAGACTCTTGTGGCGGCCGGAGCCGTTGAGCCCGAGGTTCGCGTTCGGCGTCGCGAGTCCGGCCGCCTGGTCGGCGATGTTCTGGGCGGAGTAGTCGTTGTTGTAGAAGTACCAGGAGTTCCAGCCCATCGGCGGCGTCGTCGCGCCGTTCGCGCCGGGCGGGACCACCGCCTCGGCAGGGGTCGGGGTGCTGACGGCCGTGACCGTCAGTGTTCCGGCGATGATCATCGTGGCACTCAGCGCCGTGGCGAGGCGCCGCCGGCGCGGGCGGGCGGACGGAACGGACGATCGCGCGGAACCGACCGCCGTCGGGTCCGGAAGGCCCGACGGTGCGGAGGGGAGGGACATCGAGAGCTCCTAGGTGGGGAGATCACGCGGGGCGGGGGGAGGTGAGCGGTGTGCTGTGGGCCCGCCCTTCGCACGAAGGGCGGGCCGCTTCGGGGGCCTCGGGGCGCGGACAGGCCCTAAGCGGGCAGGCCGACGGCGCGTTCGCGGGCGCGGCGCTGCTGGATCACGACGGCGGCGACCAGCAGGGCGCCCTGGGCGACGTTCTGCCAGAAGGCGTTGATGCCCTGCACGGTGAGGCCGTTCTGGAGGGCTCCCAGCAGGGCGACCGCCAGCAGGGTGCCGCCGACGCCACCCTTGCCGCCCTTGAGGGCGCAGCCGCCGAGGGCGGCGGCGGTGATGGCCTGGAGTTCGAGGCCTTCGCTGCCGGAGACGGGCTGGCCGGAGCCGGTGCGGGCGGTGAGCAGGACGCCGGCGAGGGCGGCGACCATGCCGCTGAGTGCATAGACGGCGATCAGGTACTTGTTGAGGTTGATGCCGGCCAGGCGGGCGGCGGTGTCGTTGCCGCCGAGGGCGTAGATGTTGCGGCCGATGTCGGTGTACCTGAGCAGGACGTGCACGGCGGCCGCGACGAGCAGCAGCAGCCAGACCATGACCGGCAGGCCCGCGATCTTGCCCCGGCTCAGGAAGACGAACAGGCTGTCGTTGAGCACGTAGCCCTGCGCGGAGCCGTTGGAGATGAGCTGGGCGACGCCCTTGTAGGCGGCGAGGCCGGCGAGGGTGGCGATGGTCGGGTTGACCCGGCCGTGGATGATGACGACACCGTTGAAGATGCCGATCCCGGCGCCGATGGCGACGGCGGCGCCGATCCCGAGGAGGGAGTTGGAGCCGGTGGAGGTGAAGACCATGGCACTGGTGACGGAGGCCAGGCCGGCCTGGGAGCCGACGGAGATGTCGAGGCCGCCGCAGATGATCACGACGGTCTGGACGACCGCGAGCAGGCCGGAGATGGTGGCGGCCTCGGCGATGACCTGGATGTTGTTCCAGCTCAGGTAGTTGGGGTTGAGCCACCCGAACACGGCGAGCACCAGGGCCATGGCGCCGATCAGGCCCAGGTTCTGACCGCCCGTCCGGGCCAGCCAGTTGCGGGTGTCGGCGGCAGGCGCCGGCCGGCCGCCGCTCTGATCGGGCTCTCGGTCGACGGAGAGGGCAGTCGTCATCGGGTGCCTCCGGGGGCCGGGTCGGTTCCGGTGCGAGGTGCCGTGGCGGTCTCGTGCGGAAGGTCGGGGGTGAGGTCGTCGGCCATGGCGAGGGCGAGGATGGCCTCTTCGGTGGCCTCGGTGTGGTCGAGCCGGCCGGTGATGCGGCCGTTCTGCATGACGAGGATGCGGTCGGCCAGGCCGAGGACCTCGGGGAGTTCGGAGGAGATCACCAGGATCGCGGTGCCCTCGCGGGCGAGGTCGGCGATGATCTGGTAGATCTCGGCCTTGGCGCCGATGTCCACGCCGCGGGTGGGTTCGTCGAGGATCAGCAGGGCGGGTTTGCGGGCGAGCCAGCGGGCCAGGACGACCTTCTGCTGGTTGCCACCGGACAGGGTGCGGACCTCCGCCTCGATGGAGGGGGCACGCACCCGCAAGCGGTCCGAATACTCCTGGGCGAGCGCCTTCTCCTGATTCCGGTTGACGAACCGCCAACGGCGCAGCCTGCCGAGGCTGACGAGCGAGGTGTTGTCGCGGATGGCGCGCTGGAGGAACAGGGCCTGGGCCTTGCGCTCCTCCGGAGCGAGGCCGATCCCGGCGCGGATCGCGTCGGCCGGGCCGCGCAGGCGGATGCGGTCGCCGTGGATCCGGACGGTTCCGGATCGTAGGGGGGTGTCGCCGGCCAGGGCGAGGGCGAGTTCGGAGCGGCCGGCGCCGATGAGGCCGGCCAGGGCGACCACCTCGCCGGCTCGGACCTGGAGACTGATGTCGTGCACGTCGTCGGTGCTGAGGCCGTCGACCTCCAGCACCACGCGGTCACCGGCCACGTGCCGGCGCGCGAAGAGGCTGGACAGGTCACGGCCGACCATGAGGCGCACGAGTTCGCCCTCGCTGGTGGCCCTGGCGTCGACGGTGCCTGCGACGGTGCCGTCGCGCAGGACGGCGATCCGGTCGGCGAGCCGGAAGATCTCCTTCATGCGGTGGGAGACGTAGATGACGGCGATGCCCGCGTCGCGCAGTCGGCCGATGAGGGCGAACAGGGCGTCGACCTCGTGGTCGGAGAGCGAGGAGGTGGGCTCGTCGAAGGCGATGGCCCGTGGCGCGGTGTCGCCGGTCAGGGCCCGCATGATCTCGACCAACTGCCTTTGTGCTGCCGTGAGTTCGGAGCCGAGCAGGTCGGGATCGAGGACCTTGTCGAAGCCGAGGCGTTCGAGGTCGGCGGTGATCCGGCGGCGCAGTTCGGCCCGGTCGAGCCGTCGGCCCGGGCGTCGCGGCAGGGAGCCGGCGTAGACGTTCTCGGCGACGGAGACGTGCGGGATGATCTCCGGTTCCTGCGGGATGATCCGGATGCCGGCGCGCCGCGCGTCGGTCGGCGAGTCGAGGTCGAGGACCTGACCGTCCAGCCTGATCCGGCCCGCGGTGGGCTGGTGGTCACCGGTGAGGATGCGCAGAAGGGTGGACTTCCCGGCGCCGTTCTCGCCCATGAGGGCGGTCACCTGGCCGGGTGGGAAGTGCAGGGTGACGTCTCGCAGAGCCTGGACGGGGCCGAACCGCTTGGTGATCGATTCGGCCGCCAGCCCGGGCCCGGCCGTTGCGGTGCTGGGGATGTTCATCCGGCTCAGCTGCACTTCACGCCGGCGGACTGCCAGGTGGAGGCGTCGACCATCGTGGTCGGGGCGAACGCCTCGGCCGGCATCGGCTTGGCGTTCGTGAGGTTGTCGTACATGGTCTGCACGGCGAGGGCGCCGATGTCGCTGCCGTTGATGAACAGCGAGGCCTTCATGCCCGACGGCGTTCCCGGGCCCCAGTCCTTGCAGGCGAGGTAGGCGCCCAGGCCGACGCCGATGATGCTGTCGGGGCCGACGCCCGCGTTCTGCAGGGCCGTCACGCCGCCCTGCACGTTCTCGTCGTTGCAGCCCCAGACCACCCAGTGCTTGACGCCCGGGTTGGCGGTGATGGTCGCCGCGACCTTGTCCTGCGCACCGGTCGGGGTGTTGTCGGTGGCCACGTCGATGGTCTGCACGCTCGCGCCGGCGCCGCTGCCGAAGGCTTCCTTGGCTGCCTTCACGCGGTCGCCGCAGACGGTGACGTCCTGCTTCGAGGCGGAGATGACGCGGGTGTCGGCGGCGTTCCAGCCGGCCTTCTTGAAGTCCTCGGCGGCGCGCTTGCCGACCTCGGCGCCCATCTGCCGGCCGGAGAAGCCGATCCGCGGGACGAGGTTGGCCTTGTCGCAGTTGGCCGGGGTGGGGCTGTTGGTGCAGACCTGGTCGTCGGAGGTGAGCAGGGCCACCTTGGCGTCCCGCGCGGTCTGCACCACCTGCGGACCCACCGCGGGGTCGGGAACCACGACGATCAGGCCGTTGGTCTTCTGCGCGATCGCGGACTGGACCTCGCTGACCGTCTTGTTCGCGTCGTTGCCCAGGTTGACCACCTTCAGGTCGATGCCGAGTTCGGCGGCCTTGGCCTTGGCACCGTTGGCCTCGTCGATGAAGTACTGCTGGTCGCCCTGCTTCTGCAGGTAGGTGAGGGAGACCTTCCCGGTGACCGGAGCGACCGGGGCCGGCCCGGCGCCGCTCGACGAGGTCTGACCTGTCGAACAGGCCGTCAGACCAAGGACGACAGCCGCGCCCAGGACGGCGGCCGCACCACGGGTGCGCGCAGTGATCATTTCGAGCTCCTACCAGGGTGGGGGTGTTCAGGAAGCCGACCGGCGTTACGGGTGTGTGATCCGGGAGCTGCGGCGGCTTCCGCCTCGCGCTGCCTGCGTGCCTGTCGTCCTGGGCTCGAATCCTGGGACCGGCTGACCAGGGCTGTCAAGATATTTGCATAATTAATCAGAAGCGCTACGGTGGCGCCGTGACTGAGCAGACCTGTCGAAGATTCCAGGGCCATGTCGCCCTGATCACCGGTGCCGCCAGCGGCATCGGCGCCGCCACCGCGCGGCGACTGGCCGCCGAGGGTGCGGCCGTCATCGCCGTCGACATCGCCGATTCGGCCGGCCGCGCCGTGGTCGAGGCCATCACCGCCGAGGGTGGTCAGGCCGAGTACCGGCACGGCGACGTGACCTCGGCGGCCATGTGGGACGAGCTGGCCGGGCACGTGCGCAGCCGCTACGGGCGGCTGGACGTGCTGCACAGCAACGCCTACGCGGTGGTGGTCAAGCCCGCTCACGAACTGACCGAGATCGAGTGGGACACCCAGCTCGCGGTCACCCTCAAGGCCTCCTGGCTGGCGGTGCGGGCCTTCGCCGGAACCCTGCGGGACAGCGAGGGCTCGGTGGTGCTCACCTCCTCGGTGCACGCGCTGGTCGGGCTGCCGGGCCACCCCGCGTACGCCGCCGCCAAGGGCGCGCTGTGCGCGATGGGCCGTCAACTCGCAGTCGAGTACGGCCCGCAGGTACGGGTCAACACCGTGGTGCCCGGGCCGATCATGACCGCGGCCTGGGACCGGGTGGACGAGGCCGGGCGGGCCGACAGCGTCGCCGAGACGGTGGCCAAGCGCTTCGGCCGGCCCGACGAGGTCGCGGCGGCGGTGGCCTTCCTCGCCTCCTCGGACGCCTCCTACGTCACCGGGGCGAACCTGGTGGTGGACGGCGGCTGGTCCGTCGTCAAGGCATCATCCTGAACACGCACCCGATCGGCGCGCGGGCCACCGGCCCGCGCAGAACAACGGAAGGGGGACCGCCGTGAACAACCCGGTACGAGGCCTGCACAGGCAAGCCGTCGAGGTGATCGGCGAGCAGATCGTCCGAGGCACCTACGCCCCGGGCGACTCGCTCCACCCCGACCGCATCGAGCAGGAACTCGGCGTCAGCAAGACCGTCGTGCGCGAGGCGCTACGGGTCCTGGCGTCCAAGGGGCTGATCGACTCTCGCCAGAAGCGCGGCACCTTCGTGCGACCGCGCGCCGACTGGAACCTGCTGGACAGCGACCTCCTGCGCTGGCAGGGCCGGGGCATCCCCGACGAGGCCTTCCTGGACAACCTCGGCGAGGTCCGCGGCATCGTCGAACCGGCCGGGGCACGGCTGGCCGCCGAACGCCGCGACGAGGCCGACCTCGCCGCGCTGGAGGACGCCCTCGACCAGATGGCGGCCGCAGGCAGTGACGCCCACGCCGCGGTCGAGGCCGACCTCGCCTTCCACCGCGCGCTGCTGGCCGCCGCCCACAACGAACTCCTCACACGTATGGAGGTCGTGATCGAGGCCGGCCTGCGGGTGCGCGACCACATCGTGCACAGCGCCGACAACAGCGCCGACGCCGTCCCTGCACACCGGGCCGTCCTCGACGCCGTCCGCGCCCAGGACGCCGACGCAGCCGCCCGCGCCGTCGAGGAACTGCTCGCCCAGGCAGCCGCCGACCTCCACCAGCTGACCGTCGACGCCGACCGGGGAGACACCGGATGAAGATCACATCACTGGAGACGTTCCTCGTCGCTCCGCGCTGGCTGTTTCTGCGCATCGCCACCGACGAGGGGATCACCGGCTGGGGCGAGCCCGTCGTGGAGGGCCGCGCCGAGACCGTCCAGGCCGCCGTCCACGAACTCGCCGACTACCTCGTCGGACAGGACCCGCTGCGCATCGAGCACCACTGGCAGACCCTCACCAAGGGCGGCTTCTACCGGGGCGGCCCGGTGCTCTCCAGCGCGGTCGCCGGCATCGACCAGGCCCTGTGGGACATCGCCGGCAAGACCTGCGGCGTCCCCGTCCACCAGCTGCTCGGCGGCCACGTCCGCGACCGGGTGCGGGTGTACGCCTGGATCGGCGGTGACAGCCCGGCCCACGTCGCCGAACTCGCCCAGGCCCAGGTCGACGCCGGCTTCACCGCCGTCAAGATGAACGGGTCCGCGCAGCTGCGCCCCATCGACACCCCCGCCCAGACCCGGGCCGTCATCGACCGGGTGGCCGCCGTGCGCGAGGTCCTCGGCGACGAGCGCGACGTGGCGATCGACTTCCACGGCCGGATGTCCACCGCCATGTCCCGGAGGGTGCTGCCCCTGCTGGAGCCCCTGCACCCGCTGTTCGTCGAGGAGCCCGTCCTCCCCGAACACTCCCGCGACCTGCGCCGGCTGGTGGACTCGACATCCGTTCCACTGGCCGTGGGCGAACGGCTGTACTCCCGCTCGGACTTCCGTGACGTGCTCGCCACCGGCATCGCCGTCGCCCAGCCCGACCCCTCGCACGCCGGCGGCATCTCCGAGGTCCGGCGCATCGCGGCCCTGGCCGAGGTCCACGACGTCACGATGGCCCCGCACTGCCCGCTCGGCCCGATCGCCCTCGCCGCCAGCCTCCAACTCGCTTTCTCCATACCGAACTTCCTCATCCAGGAACAGAGCCTCGGGATCCACTACAACCGCGGCAACGACCTGCTGGACTACCTGCTCGACCCCGAGCCGTTCCGCTTCACCGACGGCCACGCCGTCCGACCCACGGGCCCCGGCCTGGGCATCGAGATCGACGAGGCCGCCGTGCGCCGCGCCGCCGAGACCGGACACCGCTGGCGCAACCCCGTCTGGCACCACACGGACGGGTCGTTCGCGGAATGGTGAGCGACCTGCCCATCGCCATCCGCACCGACCCGACCCACGGCGGCCGGTGGACCTCACTGCGAGCCGGCGAACGCGAATGGCTCTGGCACCGCCCCGACCCGGCCCGCGCCACCGTCCGCCCCGGCGACACGTTCGTCGACGCCGGCGGCCTGGAAGAGTGCATCCCGACCGTGCGCGGCACCCCCGACCACGGCGACGCCTGGTCCCGGCCCTGGCAGCGCCACGGCGACGCAGAAACCCTGCACTGCCCCGACTTCGTCCTGAGCCGACGCGTCGACAGCGGACCGGCGGGGCTGCGCATCGGCTACGAACTGCACGCCGACCCGGGCTACCGGTTCCTGTGGGCAGCACACGCCCTGCTCGACGTCACCCCCGAGGCCCGGCTGGCCGCACCCGACGCCACGCCGACCCGGCTCTTCCCCGAGGCGGCCGAACTGCTGGCCCAGCCCTGGCCGGACGGCGCCCACCACGTCACCGGACCGTGGCCGGCCCCGTACGGCCTGCGCCTGGACCGGCTCGGCCCCGACGACGGCACCGCGGTCGGTGCGATCCTCACCGACTGCGCCGGCGTGACGGTCACCGACGGCCCCGACACGCTCACCTTCTCCCTGCACGCCGACGCCGACGTCCCGGTCTCCGTCGCCCTCTGGCGCAACCTGCGCGGCTTCCCCGCGTCGGCCCCCTACCGCAGCATCGGAGTCGAGCCGATGCTCGGCTCTGTCTTCGACCTCGCCGAGGCCGGCCCGGGAGACGCCGCGCAAGTGCCGCCCAGCGGGGTACTGCGCTGGCACCTCGACATCACCGCGACCGGCACCCGCACCGACTGACCGACAAGGGCCACCCCCATGCACCTGACCGAACTGCCGTACCGGACCCTGGCCATCGTGCGCGGCAGCAACCGCGACGCGGCGCTGCGCACCGTGCTCGTGCTCGCCGAAGAGGGCATCACCGCCGCCGAGGTGTCGCTGACCACCCCCGACGCCCTGTGGGTGATCGAGCAGGCCCGCCGCGAACTCGGCCCGCACGCCACGCTCGGCGCCGGCACCGTGCTGACCGGCGAGGACGCCGCTCGCGCCGCCGACGCCGGCGCGAGCTTCCTCGTCACTCCCGGCCTCGGCGACGACCTGCGCCGCACGACCTCGGAACTGCCCTTGCTGATCGGCGCACTGACACCCAGCGAGGTGATCGCCGCGACCGAGAACGGCGCTCTCGCCGTCAAGCTCTTCCCCGCTTCCCTGGGCGGCCCCGGCTACCTGAAGGCCTTGCGCGACCCCTTCCCCGGCGTGCCGTTCGTCTCCGTCGGCGGGGTTGACGCCGCCCTGGCGCGCACCTACCTCGCAGCCGGCGCGGTCGCCGTGGGCGTCGGCTCACCGCTGGTCGGCGACGCCGCCGGCGGCGGAGACCTGAACGCCCTTCGTGCGCGCGCCGCTGGCTGGCGCACCGCCCTGACCGAGGAGATCGCGGCATGACCAGCTCGCCACCGCTCGACGTCGTCACCGTCGGCGAGACCATGGCCGCCCTACGGGCCACCGGCCCGGTCAGGCTCGGCGCACCGATGCGGCTCTCCGTCGCGGGTGCGGAGGCCAACGTCGCCATCGGGCTGGCCAGGCTCGGACACCGCACCGGCTGGGTCGGACGGGTCGGCGACGACGAGTTCGGCGCGCTCGTCCTGCGCACACTGCGCGCGGAGCAGGTCGACGTCAGCCACGTTCGGTTCGACACCGAAGGCCGGCCCACGGGTCTGCTGGCCCGCGAGGACCGCATCGCCGATCTGGTCAGCGTCACCTACTACCGCTCGGGATCGGCCGGCTCGGCCCTCCGGTCCTCGGACGTCCTGCCAGCCCTGAACCCCGGGGTTCGCATCCTGCACCTGACCGGGATCACCCCCGCGCTGAGCCCCGAGGCGGCCGAAGCCGTCCACGCGGCGGCTGCCAGGGCCGGCGAACTCGGCATCACCGTCTGCCTCGACGTCAACTACCGCGCCCGCCTGTGGTCGCCGGCCGAGGCCCGCGCCGCCCTGCTCCCGCTGGCCCGGCTCGCCGACGTACTGGTCGCCTCCGCCGACGAACTGCACCTGGTCTCCGAGGACCCGGACCTGCCCGAGGGCGACGCGATCGACGCGCTCCTCGCCCAGGGGCGCGGAGAGGTGGTGATCACCCGCGGCGGCGACGGCGCCAGCGCCAGCACCGCCCAGGGCACCGTCAGCATGCCCGCACGCCGGGTGCCCGTCGTCGACGTCGTTGGCGCCGGCGACGCCTTCGTCGCTGGCTACCTCTCCGGCCTGCTCGACGGGCTCGACGTCGAAGGCCGCCTCCACCGGGCCACCACCACCGGCGCCTTCGCCGTCACCTCGCACGGCGACTGGGAGGGCCTGCCCACCCGACGCGACCTCGCGCTCCTCGACCAGCCCGCCGGCACCACCCTGCGCTAGGGCCTGTCCGGCGGATCTTGCCCTAGCCCTCCTGGAGAGTCCCGATGTCCTTCTCAAGCAACCCGCCCGGCCAGGTCGAGGTCTGGGCCGTCGGCGCCCACGAACTCGCCGAAGGCGCCCGCTGGATCGACGGACGGCTCGTCTACGTCGACATCCTCGCCGGCCGCCTCCTCGAAGTCCCCGACCTCACAGGGCCGCGAACCCCGCGCGAGATCGCCCGCCTCGACGTCCCGCTCGGCGCCGTCGCGCCGGTCGGCGGCCGGCCCGGACACTGGATCGCCGCCGCCGGCACGGGAATCGCGCTGCTCGGCCCCGACGGCAGTACGGACTGGCTCGCCCGCCCCGAGGACGGCGCCCCCGTCCCCACCAGGATGAACGACGGCGTCTGCGACCCGCAGGGCCGCTTCTGGGCCGGCAGCATGCCCTACGACGGCACCGTGGGTGCCGGATCGCTCTACCGCACCGACCACGACGGCTCCGTGCACCGCGTCCTCGACGGCATGACGATCGTCAACGGCCCCGCCTTCAACAGCACGGGCGACCTCCTCTACGTCGCCGACAGCGCGGCCGGCGTCATCCACCGCTACGCCCTCGACCCCGACGGCAACCCGTCCGACCACGCGGAGTTCGCCCGCACGGCGGCCGGCGGCTCCCCGGACGGCATGACCGTGGACACCGACGGCTGCCTCTGGGTGGCGATCTGGGGACACGGCGCCGTCCACCGCTACCACCCCGACGGCACCCTCCTGACGACCTTGCGCCTGCCTGCCCGCCAACCCACTTCCGTCTGCCTCACCCCGACCGGCGGCCACCTGCTGATCACCACCGCCCGCCATGGCCTCGACCACCCGGGGGGCCCGGACGGATCCGTGCTCCGCGCACCGGTCGCCTCCGCTGCCCCGCCCGCCCACGCCTACCGGCAGGAGTAGCCGCAGCCGACCGGCAGGACGGGGCCCGCGGCATCGGCGTCGCACCGCCCGACCGCGACCTCGGACAGCGTCGGTCCCGGCCCGACCTCGGAAGGGCAACGGCAACGGCTGAGGAACAGCGCTTCGGCATCGAGCAGACGGTCACGGACCGGACGACCGCGTCCGCCCGCCCCGCCGTCCGCAGCCGTCATCGCACAACACCTGATCCCCACCCCCGACATGGAGTGACCCTCGTGCGTAGACCGTCCATCGCACCGCGAACCGGAACCCTGCTCGCGGCGCTGGCCCTGGGCCTCGCCACCGCCAGCACCGCCACCCCGGCACCGGCCGCCCCGAGCGCCGCCACCGCGCCCGCGCTCGCGGCTGCACAGACCATCACGATCGACGGCACCTCGACCGGCCGGCCCTTCGACGGCCTCGGGGCGATCAGCGGCGGCGGAGCCACCTCGCGGCTGCTGGTCGACTACCCCGAGCCGCAGCGCAGCCAGATACTGGACTACCTGTTCAAGCCCGGCTACGGCGCCTCGCTACAGACGCTCAAGGTGGAGATCGGCGGCGACGCCAACTCCAGCGAGGGCCCTGAGCCCTCCCACATGCGCACCCCCACCGAGGTCAACTGCAACCGCGGCTACGAGTGGTGGATCATGGAGCAGGCCAAGGCCCGCAACCCGGACATCACGTTCTACGGCCTGGAGTGGGCCGCGCCGGGCTGGCTGAACGGCGGCATCTGGTCCGAGGACAACATCACCTACATCCAGTCCTGGCTCGGCTGCGCGAAGAGCCACGGGCTGAACATCGGCTACCTGGGTGGCTGGAACGAGAACGGCTACGACAAGGCCTGGTTCGAGAAGCTCCGGAGCTCCCTCGACAGCAGCGGCCACACCGCCACCAAGCTGGTCGCCTCGGACAACGACGACGCCAACTGGTCGGTGGCCGCCGACCTGGCGAGCGATCCGGCGTTCGCCAAAGCCGTCGGCGTGGTCGGCGTGCACGGCCTGTGCTGGCACTCGACCCCCGCCTACACCGACTGCCCGGGAAGCAGCACGGCGACCGGTCTGGGAAAGCCGCTCTGGGTTTCCGAGGACGACAACGACAGCGGTTCCCAGGACCCGTCCGCGCTGGCCCGCAACCTCGACCGCGAGTACCTCGACGCAAAGGTGACCGCGGACCTCAAGTGGAACCTGGTCACCTCCTACCCGTCGAACGTGCCGTGGTCGAACGCCGGCCTGCTGCAGGCCGACCAGCCCTGGTCGGGCGACTACCGGGTGGGCCGCGACATCTGGGTGATGGCCCACACCACACAGTTCGCCAAGCCTGGCTGGAAGTACCTGGACGGCGCCTCCGGCTACCTGCCGGGCACCGGCGTCAACGGCGACCCGCACAGCGGAAGCTACGTCACCCTCAAGTCCGGCAAGGACTACAGCACCGTCATCGAGACCACCGACGCCGCGACCGCGACCACCGTCAACGTCAAGGTCGCCGGGGGCCTTTCGAACGGTACGGTGCACGTCTGGGCCACCGACATGAACAGCACCGACCCGGCCCAGTGGTTCGTCCACACCCAGGACGTCACCCCGCGCGCCGGCTCGTACTCGCTGACCCTGCAGCCGGGCCACCTGTACAGCCTGACCACCACCACCGGCCAGGGCAAGGGCACCGCCACCGCGCCCGCCGGGCAGACCTTCGCGCTGCCCTACCAGGCCGACCTGAGCGGCTACCAGAGCGGCGCGACCGCGAAGTACTTCCACGACTGGGCCGGTGCGTTCGAGGCCGCGCCCTGCCCGGCCGGGGCGGGCACCCCGACGTGCCTGCGCCAAGTCATCACCCGGGCCCCGCTGCCCTGGCACTCGGACATGAACTACACCCCGGCCACCCTGCTGGGCGACCCGAGGTGGAACAACTACCAGGCCAGTACGGACGTCGACCTCGAACAGTCGGGCAGCTCCGCCGAACTGCTCGGCCGCATCGACCACATCGACCACGACCGGTCCGCCTACCATCTGAAGATCGACGACACCGGCACCTGGACGCTCTTCACCGAGGACCGCTCCAGCACCGACATCGTTCTGGGCACTGGCCACTACCCCGGTGCCGGCGCCGGAACCTGGCACAACCTCACGCTCGGGATGACCGGCGACTCGATCACCGCCTCCATCGACCACGTGCAGGTCGCATCGGTCATGGACCGCACCCACCTGACCGGCCAGATCGGCCTGGGCGTTGGCGGCTTCCAGCACGCCGACTTCGCCAACGTCGCCGTCACTCCGCTCGCCGGCCCGACCGCCACCACGGTCACCAACGTCAACAGCGGCAAGTGCCTCGATGTGACCGGTGCCTCCACCGCCGACGGCGCGCAGGTGCTCCAGTGGACCTGCGGCAGCGGCAAGGCCAACCAGCAGTGGCTGCTCCAGCCGGTGGCCGGCTCCAGCGCGGTGCAGCTGGTGTCCGTCAACAGCGGCAAATGCCTCGATGTGACCGGTGCCTCCACCAACGACGGCGCCCTGGCCGTGCAATGGGCCTGCGGCACCGACAAGGCCAACCAGCAGTGGCTGCTCCAGCCGGTGGCCGGCTCCAGCGCGGTGCAGCTGGTGTCCGTCAACAGCGGCAAATGCCTCGATGTGACCGGTGCCTCCACCAACGACGGCGCCCTGGCCGTGCAATGGGCCTGCGGCACCGACAAGACGAACCAGCAGTGGACGACCTCTCAATAGTCCCAGCCCGACCGCGGCCGGTTCTCCGTCGGTAACTCGGCCGAAAACTGGCCGCCGAGGCCTACGACGAAGCCCTGAAGACCGTCACCGACCCCAGGCCGCTGACCAGGGCACAGGGAGATTCCAGGCCGGCTTCGGTTTTGGTCGCCGGGGGCCCTGTTCGGGCCAGTTCTGCAGAATCGTGGTTCCTGGACCGCCCGCCGGGACGATTCTGTTGGTGCTGCCCTGAGTGGCAGCACGGACCCGGGAGATGACACGCCCGGTCGAGATGCCGCTTGAGGAGTTCGTACAGGCGGAAGGGGCAGCAGTGCGACGCGGAGCTCGTGGGCGTCTGCCGAGGTGCCGGCGGGAGCCGGTGTCGAGCCCTTGTGGCACCTGCACCGGCTCCGACGAGCCGCGACGAGTGACGAAAGAGCCGTACCGACGGTCACCGGCGGCGTACGCCGACCGCCGACTCCGTCGGCTGCCCGCTTGAACCGCTGCCACCGCACTGACCCAGCACCTGCCAGCACCGAGCCTCAACTGCGCGTCTTCTGCCCGCATCGCGTGAAGCGCCGACGTAGGGAGTCCTGACCGTGCCGTCCTTGCTGAACTACGCCATCCTCACCGACCCGACCTCGCTCCAAGCATCGCAGCCCGGGGCACCGTCCACGGGAACGGTGTACGTCATCGTCTCCAACACCCACCAGTCCGAGGTGCGGTGGGATTTCATCGACGTGGAGATTCCGGTCGGCAGCGGCCCCGACGACCTGACGGGCAACCCCACCGCGATCAGCGCGACCATCGAGAAGGACTACACGGTCAACCGGGAACCGGAGCCGACCTTCGACTGGGACAGTGTCCTCGGCCGCTTCCGGGCGCATGACCCCTCCGGGGGCAGGCTGACCCTGCCCCCGGAGGAGTCGCTGGTCCTGAGCCTGGAGAACATACCGGTTTCCGACCTGGCGGGGCTGGTCCGCGTGAAGATCTACGAACGCTCCGGCGGCGGCGACAGCAACCTCCCCGTACGGCGGGCGAACTCCCTCACCACTCTCGGGCTGGTGAAGCAGACTCCGAAGATCCCCCGCAACTTCCGCCCGGAGACGAACTCCCTGGTGGACGTGGACGCCGGCCAGAACCTCGTGCTGGCGTGGGAGGGGCCGGACAACCTCGACTACTGGATCCGCGATCCGCAGGGGAACGAGGTGCTCGTCCACTCGGCGGTCCAGGGGCCGCGGGTGACCCAGCAGCCCTACTCCTGGTCACCCCCCTCCGCGCCCAGGCGAGGCACCACCTACACGCTCATCGCCGGGACGACCACCGCCACGCAGCAGTACCAGGGGTACTTCCTCACCACCACGGTCCACGCACTCGTCCCCGAGTTCGACAGCGGGACGCGCACTCCGTGGGTCGAGCAGGCGCCGGGCAAGACCCGTGCCACCTTCTCCGCGGCCGGGTTGGAGGTCCACAACGGGGCCGGCGCCCTGGGAACCGTCACGGCCGACAGGGTCGACGTGGACCGCGTGGACACCAGGGCTGTGCACGGCCGCACCGCCGGCGACGGCTGGATCGACTTCCCGCAGTCGGGCCTGAACGTCCATCAGGGCGGCTCGACGCAGCTGGGCACCCTCTCGGCCGACAGGGCCGAGGTGGACCGCGTGAACACCAAGTCGGTGCACGGCCGCAACTCCACCGACGGCTGGATCGACTTCCCGCAGTCCGGAGTGGACGTACACAAGGACGGGCAGCCGGGGCGGGGGACCATCTGGGCCGACCGGGCGGACGTCAACGGCGTGAAGACCGCATGGGTGCAGGGGCCCAGCGACAGCGACGGGTGGATCGAGTTCCCGCCGTCCGGGCTGAACGTGTTCCACGGTCAGGGAAAGGCCTGGGGAACCGTCTGGGCCGACCGGGCCGACCTGAACAGCGTGACCACACACTGGGCAGAAGGGCCGGACGGGAAGAAGAGCCGCATCGCCTTCACCGAAACGGGCGTGAAGATCACCGACCCCGAGAAGAAGCGGGGCACCGTGGTCGCCGGCGAGACCAACGTCCGCAGCGTGGTCACCCCCTGGGTGTCAGGGCCCCAGGAGGGAGCGGGATGGATCTCCTTCCCGAACGAGGGGGTGGACGTGCACCGGGATGGCGAGGTTTCCTTCGGACGGATTCGATACGCCTCGTACAAGGAATCGCAAACGGTGAACGAACGCCCCGTGCACCGCAGGCTGCCCCCTTACGAATGGCCGCCGCGGTCCGGGAACTAGTGCCCGTCCGGCGGATCTTGCCCTAGGCGTGCATTTGCCGGAGCTCGGCCACACCTGGGCCTCGGTCTTCTGCTTGAGGCGTTCGTAGGGCGTCCGGCCGCCGAGAACGCCGTGCAGACAGTGGCTCGGGCGACTGGGCCATACCGGCGTCGACCCCGACCGGGCCAGCTTTGCCCTCGGCCTGCACGCCGCCCGCGACCCGGCCGTCCGGGCCGCGGGCGTTATCGCGGACACCGTCATCGACCTCGTCGGCCATCTCCGGCATTCAAGCGCTTGGTCTGCTTGGCATACGGCCCTGAGTCCGCCAACAGCCCCTGTCGAATGAAGATTTGATTCATCGAAATATTTGTCGAACGGGAAGGTGCCTCGCTAGCCTCACAACTGGTCCAAGCGCTTCGACGCTGCAATGAGGAAAGGCCGACCGCAGGGGGCCAATGCCTCCGCCGCGAGATCCGACGCCGATCCGGCCACACCGAGCGGGCATCGGCCGACAGTGCCGCCAGTAACCCGATCCGCACGCTGGAGGAAGCATGGGCAGACAACGACGTCGATCCGCGGTCGCGGCGGCCGGCCTGGAGCGTGCGACACGCGTCGGCAGGAGGGGAGGATGGATGAGGAAGGCAGCCACAGCGGCGGTCATGGCCCTGAGCGTCCTAGCGGGCAGCACGGCGTCAGCATCATCGGCGTTGGCATCACCGGCGTCCGCAGCGACGTTGACCCGGGTCGCCGACTTCGGCTACAACCCCACGAACATCGAGATGTACGAGTACGTCCCGGCCAAGCTGCCCCGTCATCCGGCGGTGCTCGTGGCCGCGCACTGGTGCACAGGATCCGGCCCCGACATGTTCAGCGGCACCGAATTCGCGTCACTGGCAGACCAGTACGGATTCATCGTGGTCTACCCCTCGATCACCGGTGACATCAAGTGCTGGGACGTCGCGTCGGACGCCGCACTGAAGCACGACGGCTCCAGCGACCCGGCCGGCGTGATGTCGATGGTGCGATGGGAGATCGCGAACCGCGGCGCCAACCCGCACCGGGTCTACATGACCGGCATCTCCTCCGGCGCGATGCTGACCAACGTCATGCTCGCCGACTACCCGGACGTGTTCAAAGCCGGGTCGGCGTTCATGGGCGTGCCGTACCACTGCTTCTACACCGGCACCTTCCGCGGCTGGAACAGTGACTGCTCCACCGGCAAGATCTCCAAGACCCCGCAGGAGTGGGGTGACCTGGTCCGCGCCGCCTACCCCGGCTACCGCGGGCCACGGCCGCGTATCCAGCTGTGGCACGGCACCGAGGACGACGCCCTCGACCACCACAACCTCGGCGAAGAGATCAAACAGTGGACCAACGTCCACGATGTCAGCCAAACCCCGGTCTTCACCGACCAGCCCCAGGCGATCTGGACAAGGACTCGCTACGGCAACGCAAGCACGAGGCCACCGATCGAGGCCAACAGCTTCCAGGGGTACGGCCACGAGCTGCCCAAACCCGGCATGGCACTGCTGGCCCTGAAGTTCATGGGCCTGGCACCCTAGGGCCAATGCCGGTGACAAGTCGCCTGCGAGTGAGCGGGTACGGAGGGTCCGGCACCGGCGGGGCGCAGTGGTTTCCCGATGTCCACGTCGCGCCCCTCGGCAAAGGTCGGGCCGCCAGGGCGGGCACGGCCCCTTCCGCCGTGCCCGCCCTCGGCGTCTCGATCCGGCACGTCAGCCGGCGAGTTCCTCCCGCAGGCGGCGGGCGGCGGCGACCAGGCCGTCCAGTGAGGCGCGGGTCTCCGGCCAGCCGCGGGTCTTCAGTCCGCAGTCGGGGTTGACCCAGAGCCGCTCGGCCGGGATGGCTGCGAGCCCGGCCCGCAGCAGCGAGACCACCTCCTCGGTGCTCGGCACCCGCGGGGAGTGGATGTCCCAGACCCCGGGGCCGACCTCGCGCGGATAGCCGGCTGCGGCGAGTTCACCGGCGACCTCCATGTGGGAGCGGGTCGCCTCCAGGGAGATGACGTCCGCGTCGAGGTCGTCGATCGCGGTCATGATCGCGCCGAACTCGGCGTAGCACATGTGGGTGTGGATCTGGGTGTCGGCTCGGACGGCGGAGGTGGCGAGGCGGAAGGCTCCGGTGGCCCAGTCGAGGTAGGCCGGGCGGCCGGCGGCCCGCAGCGGCAGCGTCTCGCGCAGGGCGGGTTCGTCGACCTGGACGACGGCCGCGCCCGCGGCCTCCAGGTCGGTGACCTCGTCGCGCAGGGCGAGGGCGACCTGGCGGGCGGTCTCGGCGAGCGGCTGGTCGTCGCGGACGAAGGACCAGGCGAGCATGGTGACCGGTCCGGTGAGCATGCCCTTGACCGGGCGGTCGGTGAGGTCCTGGGCGTAGCGGAACCAGTCGACGGTCATCGGGTGGGGGCGGGAGATGTCGCCGGCGAGGACCGGCGGTCGCACGTAGCGGGTGCCGTAGGACTGCACCCAGCCGTGCCGGGTGGCGAGGTATCCGGTGAGCTGTTCGGCGAAGTACTGGACCATGTCGTTGCGTTCGGGCTCGCCGTGCACGAGCACGTCCAGGCCGGCCTTCTCCTGGTAGGCGATGACCTCGCGGACCTCGGCTTCCATCCGCTCCCGGTACGCAGCCGGATCGATCCGGCCCGCCGTCAGGTCGGCGCGGGCGACGCGCAGTTCGGTGGTCTGCGGGAAGGAGCCGATGGTGGTGGTGGGCAGCAGTGGCAGGCCGAGCCGGGCGCGCTGGGCCTCGGCCCGCACGGGGTAGGGCTGGGGGCGGCGGGCGTCGGCCGCGGTGACGGCGGCGACCCGGGCGCGGACGGCCGGGTCACGGGTGATCGGGGAGTTGGCGCGGGAGGCCAGGTCGGCGCGGTTGGCGGCGAGTTGGGCGGTGATCGCGCCGGTGCCCTCGCGCAGGCCGCGGGCGAGCAGCGCCGTCTCGGCGGCCTTCTGCTTGGCGAAGGCGAGCCAGCGCAGGATCTGCGGGTCGACGTCGCGTTCGACGGCGGAGTCGATGGGCACGTGCAGGAGGGAGCAGGACGGGGCCACGTCGACCCGGTCGGCGAGGCCGAGCAGGGTCGCCAGGGTGGCGAGCGACTTCTCCAGGTCGTTGATCCAGACGTTGCGCCCGTCGATCACGCCGGCGACCAGCCGCTTGCCGGGCAGGCCGCCGACGGCCGCGAGGTCGTCGACGTTGCCGGCGGCCGGGCCGGTGAAGTCCAGGGCCAGCCCCTCGACCGGCGCCTTGGCGAGGACCGGCAGAGCCTCCCCGAGCCGGTCGAAGTAGCTCGCGACCAGCAGCTTCGGGCGCTCGGTGAGGGCGCCCAGGTCGCGGTAGGCGCGGGCGGCGGCGTTCAGTTCGGCAGGGGTGCGGTCCTGGACGAGGGCGGGCTCGTCCAGCTGGACCCACTCCGCCCCGGCCGCCTTCAGGTCGGCCAGCAGCTGCGCGTAGACGGGCAGCAGCCGGTCCAGCAGGGTGATCGGCTGGAAGTCGGCGGCGACGCCAGGGGCGGGCTTGGCCAGCAGCAGGTAGGTGACCGGGCCGACCAACACCGGCCGGGCGTCGTGGCCGAGCGCGAGGGCTTCCTTGAGCTCGGCGACGGCCTTGGCCGGGTTCGCGGCGAAGACCGTGTCCGGTCCCAACTCGGGTACCAGGTAGTGGTAGTTGGTGTCGAACCACTTGGTCATCTCCAGTGGCGCGACGTCCTGGGTGCCGCGCGCCATCGCGAAGTACCCGGCGAGCGCGTCGGCCTCGACCGCCTCCCGGTGGCGGGCCGGGATCGCGCCGACGGCCACGGTGGTGTCCAGCACGTGGTCGTAGAGCGAGAAGTCACCGGTCGGGACCTCTTCGATGCCGGAGTCGGCGAGCTGCTGCCAGTTCGTCCGGCGCAGGTCGGCCGCGGTGGCGAGCAATGCCCCGGCGGTGACCGTGCCCTTCCAGTAACCCTCGATCGCCTTCTTGAGCTCCCGGTTACGGCCCTGGCGGGGGTAGCCGTACGCGGTGGCAAGAGTTGCCGCGGCTGCGGACTTCGTGGTCAAGGGACTCTCCTTCGCGAGTCTGTCTCCTCAGGTACCCGGGGACGGGACGAGGGCGCGAAGGGATGACGAACCGGGCAGCGGCCGCCACGAACGTGCGGGCCCGGCCTGCCGGGTATGGTCGCCGACCCGCCCACGAGGTCACCGGATGGCCGCGCGCGAACGGTCGCGCACGGGCAGTGGCAGGTCTTCGGACTCGCGGGCACGCCCACCCTCGTCGAGGGCGGACACCTACTGGCCGTCGCTTCCCAGACCCGACCCGGGCCCAGTGCGTATGACGGCGGTCGTTCCCACTCACCGCTGCGGGGCAGTCCCGGACTGGCCGTTGAAAGGCGTCACCGGGTTCCCTCTTGCGACGCCCTGCCTGGCGGACAGGGCGAACCAGCTGCAGGGCCAGCTTAGGGGCAGGGGTGGGAGCCGAACGGCGGATCACTCAAGTTGTCCGAATAACGAGACGGTGTCGACGTCAGGACCGGTCGGAGGGCTCCGCGCCCAGCTGGCGGCGGGCGGGCTCCGGGCCCGCCTGCGCGTCACGCCGGAATACCGGCGGACCGGAGAACCGGAGAACCGGACCGCCTCAGGGAACGTGACGCGCGACGGGGCCGCACCTGCGGGGGCAGGTGCGGCCCCGTCGCGGGGGGGGAGGGAAGGATCAGACCGTCGCCGGGGCGTCGGCCTGGTCGGTGGACTTCTCGGCCGGCTTCGGCTTGGCGACGTACTGGTAGGCGAGGGTCAGGGCCGCCAGGGACGCCCCGACCAGGCCGGTGACCGCGAAGCCCCAGGCCGGTGCGGAGTGGTCGATGACGGCCCCGGCCAGCGGGGCGCCGATCGCCGCGCCGATGGTCATCGCCGAGCCCTGCAGGCCCGCGGCCTGGCCGACCACCGACTGCGGGACCGCCCGGGTGACCTCCTCGGAGGCCGAGGCGAGGGTCGGCGCGCAGACGAAGCCCGAGGGGAGCATGGCCAGGGCGAGCCAGATCCAGCCCGCGTGGCCGACGAACCCGACCGGGGCGATGGTGAGCCCCATCAGCAGCATCAGCCGCGGCAGCCGCCAGGGCCGGCTGGTGGCGCCGTGCCAGAAGCCGCCGAACATGGAGGCCGCGCACCAGATCGCGACGCAGACGCCGGCCCACTCGGTGTCGCCGACCCCGCGCAGCACGGCGGTGATCGAGATCTCGCTGCCGGCCAGGACGAGGTTCGCCGCCATGCTGACGCCCAGGACCAGCAGGAAGCCCGGGCGGAGCCAGACGCTGCGCCCGCGCGGCTCCTTCTCCGCCGGGTCCTTCGGGCCGGCCGCGGCCGCGCCGGACCCCGCGGCGGGGGCGAGCCGGGTGAGCAGCAGACCGGCTCCCAGGTAGAGCACGCCGATCCCGGTCATCGTCGCGGTCGCGTCGTTCACGGCGGTGATGGCACCGACCGCGACGGCCGGTCCGACCATGAAGACGACCTCGACCAGGATCGCGTCGAGGGCGAACGCCTGCCGCTGGTGCTCGGAGGGGATGTTGGTGGCGATCGCCCGGCGGATGGCCGTGAACACCGGCAGGCCCATGAACCCGGCCACCACGGAGGCCGCGAGCAGCCACGGGTAGTCGAGGTAGGGCGCGCCGATCCAGAACACGGCGTCGACCGCGCCGGTGACCAGCACCACCGGGCGCACGCCGAAGCGGTCCAGGGAGCGGCCCAGCAGCGGCGCGCCCGCGGCCCCGCCGACCGTCAGCATCAGGTCCGCGAGCCCGGCCGCACCGTAGCCGCGGTCCAGGTCGATGACGACGTGCAGGGCGAGGGCCATCGAGGCCGCGGTGAACGGGAGGCGGGCGAGCAGCCCGACGACGAACACGGTGCGCGCTCCGGGGAGCGCCAGGAGTCCTCGGTAGGACGCGAAGGCCTTGAGCACCGGTCACTCCTCCCCGACGCGGACGAGCATCTTGCCGGTGTTGTCGCCCCGCATGACGCCGAGGAACGCCTCGACCACGTTCTCGAAGCCGTCGACGATCTGCTCGTCGGCGACGATCCGGCCGGCCTGCAGGTGGGGCGTCAGCCAGATCTGGGCCTCCTGCCGCAGGTGCATGAAGTGCCGTACCTGGTAGCCGCGCAGGTGGATGCTGCGGTCCGACACGGCGTAGAGGTTGCGGGGCGCCGCGGGCGGCCGGTCGGGGTGGTTGTACTGGGATATCGAGCCGACCCAGGCGATCCGGCCGAACTCCCGGGTGGAGCCGATCGCGGCCTCCAGGTGGTCGCCGCCGACGCCTTCCAGCACGGCGTGGACGCCGTTCGGGGCGGCCTTCGCCAGCAGCTCGGCCACCGGACCGTCGTGGTAGTCGAAGGCGGCGTCGAAGCCCAGCCGTTCCACGACGTGCCGCACCTTGGCGGCGGAGCCGGCGCTGCCGACCACGTGCGCGGCGCCGGTCAGCTTCGCGATCTGGCCGGCCACGCCGCCGACCGCGCCGGCGGCCGCCGAGATGTAGACCGCCTCGCCCGCCTGGACCCGGAGGATCTCCCGGACGCCCACGTAGGCCGTCAGGCCGGTCGCGCCGAGCACCGACAGGTACGTCGCCGTCGCCACGCCGGCCGCGGGCCGGATCACGCGTCCGTAGCCGTGCTGGATCAGGGCGTGCGTGCTCCAGCCTCCGCCGTGCTCCACCAGGTCGCCGACCTGCAGGTCGGGGTCCTCGGAGCGGACGATGCGGCCGATGGCCCGGCCGTACCCCAGCGGTTCGTGGAGCGGCCACTCCTCGTCCATGAGCTCCCGCATGTACGGGTCGACGGACAGGTAGATGTTCTCCGCCAGGGCGGTGCCGGGTTCGACCGCGGGGAGCGGGTGCTCCACGACGGCGAAGTGTTCGGCACCTGGGGCGCCGTCGGGGCGCGCCACCTGGTGCACGGCGCGGAATGTGGAAGACATCGTCTCCGTCCTGGGTTGGGGGATGGCGGGGCCGACGGCGCTGACGGGGCGTCGGAACCGGGGACGGGCGGGCTCAGTGGAGCTCGGCGCCGTGGGGCGTGTCCGGGTCCTGGTCCGGGTAGAGGTAGATCGGCGCCAGGCGCCGGTCGGTGGAGTCGGCCGGCTCGCCGGAGTGCACGAGGCGTCCGCCGCCGCCGCCCAGGCCGCCGAGACCGCCCGGGTCGCCCGGCACCCAGTACAGGCCCAGGCAGGCGTCCCAGGACTCGGTCAGGCCGGTCTCGGCGTTCACCACCGGTTCCTCGCGGGGGACGACCCGCTGCTGGGCCACCGCGCCCTCGTCGGCGCCCTTCTGCAGCGCCTCGGCCCACTGCTCGTCGGAGACCAGCCAGCCGCAGGTGATGCCCTTGCCGGCGAAGCCGCCGTCGGGCTTGAGGATCAGGTGCTCGCGGCGCTCGCGGCAGTCCGCGACCACGGTGTCGAGCCCGGCCGCGCCGGGCACCAGGGCGCGGGTCCAGGGCAGCACCCGGTCCACCATGTCCCGTTCCTGCTGCGACATGTGACCGCGCAGCTGCGGGTCCGACAGGTACGCCAGGAACCGCTTGTTGTCGGTCAGGTCGCACTCCAGCGGGGCCCAGAGCGCCACCTGCCCGGAGCGGTGCGCGTCCCGCAGCCGGACCGTGGTGCGCCAGGCGTCCGGGTCGTCGACGACCTGGTCCAGGTCGAACAGCCGGTAGACCAGGTCCACCCGGCGGCCCTGGAAGCGCACCTCGGAGGCGGTCACCTCCAGCTCCTGGACCTCGCCGATCCGGCAGTCCAGCCCTTCGGCCTCCAGCAGGCGCCGCAGCAGGTACCAGGAGCCCTCGGCGTAGAGGTCCAGGCCGCCGGTGCCCTCGACCATGGCGATGACCGGGTCGCGGCCCGAGCAGACCGGGGCGGCCGCCTCGCGCAGCGCCTCGGCCAGCAGCGTCGTCTGGGAGAGGTGGTGCAGGCCGTGCGCCGTCCCGAACGCGCGGAACGCGTCGTCGGCCCAGAACATCTCCGCGAGCGGCTGCACCCACTCCTGGCCGCCGACGGATCCGCCGACGTTGAACTCCAGGACGCGCAGCGCCTCGCCGTCGTGATAGGCGTCGATCCGGCCGAAGCGCGGCGGGCTCTGCTTCTGGAAGTCCCCGACCAGTTCGGCCTTGCGCGGGTCCAGGCCGAGCGCCCGGCAGGTCCGTTCGACGTCGCCGTCGAACAGCCGGGCCGGCAGGGAGGTCAGCAGCTCGACCGAGCCGAGCAGGTCGGCGCCGAAGGCGCGCATCTCCGACTCGGGGTAGACCAGCGGCCGGCTCAGGTACCGAGCCCGCTTCAGGTCGGCGAGCACGGGGTGGCGCCGCGGGTCGATCGACCGCAACGGGCTGTCCGGGCGGGCGAGTTCGGCGTTGAGCAGGGCGCTCACCGGTTCCTTCGACAGCACGCCTCCGCCCGACATCACGCCTCCACCCGTCGGTCGATCACGCCGCGGACCTTGCCGCTGACCGGGTGGCGCGGCAGTTCTCCCTCCCCGAGGCATTCCACGGCGAAGTGCAGCAGCAGTTCGTCGGTCTCCCACTCCTGCCGGGAGCCGAGGAGCGAGAACCTGGACTCCAGGTGCGCCTTCACCACCGCCGGGTCCAGCGGACGGGCGGACTCGGTGCGGATCACGATGGACTCGTGCCCGTCCCGGGAGGCCACCTCGACCTGCACTTGGGAGACCTCGAACGCGGCCAGCTCGGCCACGACGTCCGCGTAGAGCATGGTCTGGGCGTGGGCCTTGATCTGCCCGTCGGAGCGTCCCAGGTACTCCAGCACCCGGCCGGTGAGGCCGCAGCCGCAGCTGTACGGGAAGATCCGGCCGATGTCGCCGATCCGGTAGCGGATGAGCGGCCCTTCGAGCTTCTGCAGGCTGGTCACCAGCAGTTCGCCGACCTCGCCGTCGGGCAGCGGACGGCCCTGTTCGTCGACCACCTCGATCAGGTTGTAGTCGTCGCAGACGTGGTGCAGCGTGCCGCTCATCTCGGAGCACTGGTAGCCGAGTTGGGCGCCGTCGTTGGCGGCGAGGATGCTGGCCACGGTCTTGGCGCCCAGCTCGTCGCGGAGCCACTGCTTGTCGGTCTCCATCATCGGGCTGCCGCCGTACAGCACCTTCTCCAGCCGCAGCTCCGGGAAGGCGGCCTTGGCGGCCCGCAGCACCGGCAGCAGCAGCGCGGGCATGCCCAGCACCACGTTGGCGTCGAAGTGGCGCACCAGCATCAGGATGTGGTCCGCGCTCGCGCTGCCGCCGACGGTGTAGGTCTCCACCGGCATCCGGGAGAGCTCGTTCTGGCTGGTCACCAGCCCGCCGTAGAGCTCCCCGCCGAACAGGGTGTTGATCACCCGGTCGCCCGGCCGCAGGCCCAGCGCGTACAGCACCGGGATCGCCTCGCGGACCATGTTGGTCCAGTCGGCACGGGAGTAGACGATGTAGCGGGGGGTTCCGGCGGTGGCGCCGCTGCGCAGGACCTCGCCGCTGGGGCGGTCGCCGCTGGACAGGTCGCGCGCGGTCGGCAGCGAGTGCTGCTCCAGGTCCGACTTGTTCAGGACCGGCAGCCGCTGGAGGTCGGCGCGGGCCGTCACCCGGGGCAGGTCGAGCCCCGCGTAGTACGGGGTGCGCCGGGCGCGTTCGACCAGGTAGCGCAGGCGCGCCGCCACCCGGCCGTCCAGCCCGTCGGCGGCCGCGGCCCGGGCCTGGGCCAGCGTGGTGCCCGGGAGGTACGTGCGCCGGGACAGCGCCTGGGCCCAGCCGGAGGTGCAGTCGAGCCGGAAGCGCCGGGCCTCGACGGCGGCGTCCGGGGTCGTGCCGGCGACGGCCGGCAGCGGCGGGACTTCGACCGCGACGGCGTCCGGGAACGGCTCGCCCGGCTCGGCGGTGCGCAGGGCGGGCAGCGGGAAGCCCGGGGCGCGCAGCAGGTCCTCGACGGTGCGCCACCACTGCGGCCGGGTGGTCCGGACGATGACCTCGTCGCCGGAGGCCCAGGCCAGCAGCAGACCGCGCACGGCCGGCTCGGCGGAGGCCGGCGCGGAGCCGACGGCCGGGGCCTGCGGAACGGCCGGGTCGTCCAGGACGACCGTGCCGACCGGCGAGAAGACGATCACGTCGTCGCTGTCCCGCAGCGGACGCCACGGGTACTGGCTGACGCCGCCGAAGAGCTCGTCCAGCCCTTCGGCCAGTTCCTCCGTCCGGAACAGGAAGGCGGCGCCGGCGTCGACGAGCGCTTTGGCCGCGGGCGAGCCGGGGTCGCGCGCCAGCACCTGCTCGACGTGTTCGACGGCCAGCAGCAGATCGGTCGGGTGGTACGGCCCGGCGTCGGCGGTCCGCGCCTCGGCCGCCGAGCGGATCGGGGTGGTCGTGGCGGTCACGGCCTGGGACCTCCTGGGGTGTGGGCGGGCTCGGGCTGGCTCACCCGGATGGAACGGGTGCAGTCCGCGAGGAAACGGGCGAGTTCGTCGGGGTCGGGGTGGGAGGCCTCGATGAAGGCGGGGACCTGCCACTCCTGGTAGGTGATCCGGGCGGAGCCGCCCTCCGGGTCGGTGCCGGGGTCGTCGAGCAGGTGCAGCCGGTCCAGCGCCGGGTGCTCGCGCAGGTGCTCGGGCACCTCGGTCCGCCAGGGCCGGGAGGGGTCCAGCCGGTGCCCGGGGAAGATGGCGAAGCCGTGGTAGCGCCCGCTCGGCGCAAGGCGGTCCGGGCGCGGCAGGCCGAGCCGGATCGCGATCTCGTGCCGGGCCAGGTGGACCCCGGTGTGCCGCAGGTGGGAGGTGACGATGCCACCGCCGCCGAGCCGGTTGGCGACCTCCAGGAAGACCAGCTCCCCGGCGGCCGTCTCGAAGAACTCCAGGTGGATGCAGCCGGCTGCGATCCGGAGCGCTTCGACCACCTGCTCGGTGAAGGCGGTGTGGCGCGGGTCGGGCGGTAGCTGTCCGGTGGCGATGGGGGCGCCGGCGGCGAAGTCGACGGGCTTGCCGACGTACCGGCTGACCACCAGGTCGCTCACCCGCCCGTCGGTCACCAGCCCGTCGGCGTGCAGGAGTTCGCCCTCGACGTACTCCTCCAGCTGGTAGGCCTCCCGGTCGGGCAGGCCGCGGTGGTGGGCGACGGCCTCCTCGGCCGTGGCGTGGACGGTGACCCCGTCGCTGGAGGCGCCCAGCCGCGGCTTGACGACCGTACGGCCGGTCCACGGCAGCCGGCCCAAGGCCGGGGGTGCCGCCACGAACCGGGGGTGCCGCACGTCGGCGTCGACCAGCGCCTGCTTCATCGCGACCTTGTCGCGGATCAGTTCCAGGTCGGCCCGCTCGGGGCCCGGGATGCCGAGGTGCTCGCGGATCGCCGCGGCCTCCAGGATCCCGAACTCCGAGAGGGCCAGGACCTGTTCCCACCCGTCCTCGCGGCGGGTGCGGGCGATGATCTGCTCGGCGAGCCCGTCCGGACCGTCGAGGACCACCCGCCCGCAGCGCAGCGGCTCCGGGATCTCCGCGATCGAGTCGGCCGTCCCGAAGTACGTGACGTCGTGGGCCTCGTGGTCGAGCCCCAGGTGGTAGTCGATCTTGCGGTACGGGACCTGATGCATCACCAGGATCTTCACAGTCTGCACTCCAGGGCCGTGATCCCCCAGGTGAACCCCATCGCGCTGGTGGCCAGCAGGATCAGGTCGCCGTCGTGCACCCGGTCCTGGTCCACCAGCTCGCGCAGCGCGATGAGGGTGTCCGCGCCGCCCATGTGGCCCTGCCGGTCGTAGGCGAACACCGACTTCTCCTCGGGCAGGCCGAGGGTGGCCAGCAGCCGCTGGTGCATCCACCGGTCGCCGTGGTTGATCAGCAGCTGGGCGACGTCGTCGATCTTGGCGCCGAGCGCCCGAAGGGTCTCGTCCACCAGGGTGCGGAAGTTCTCCACGTAGGCGTCCGCCAGACCGCGCCGGTGGGGCTCCTGGCGGATCACCACGCCCTCGGGGCGGTGCTCCCCGCGGTAGTAGTCGGCCCAGCTGCCGTCGGTGCGCATGGCGGAGTGCGCGAGGGTGAAGGACCCGGGCCCGGCGGTGAGCAGGACCGCGGCCGCCGCGTCGCCGAAGTTGAACAGGTCCAGGCTGGCGGGGTCGGAGCGGTCGACCAGGCGGCTGAGCCGGTCGGCGATCAGCACCAGGGCGTAACCCTGGTCCGGGTCCGGTCCCTGCGCGTCGAGCCGGTCGCCCGCTATCTGCAGCGCGGTGGCACCCGCGTTGCAGAAGTTGCCGACCTCGAAGCAGTGCGCCCGCTCGATGCCCAGTGCGTGCGCGACCTTGGCGGCCGGGGACCAGAACGGGTGGTCCCACTCCCCCGAGCCGGCGTACAGGACGGTGCCGATCCGCTCCGGGGCGATCCCGGTGCGCTCCAGGACGGCGCGGGCCGCGTCCCGCGCCAGCTCCCAGGAGGCCTCCTCCTCGCCCAGCCCGGGGAACCCCTCGGCGTGGGTGACGGCGAGGATGTCGGCCAACGGCACCCCGGAGGCGGCGTGCAGGTCGTGCACGTCGACCCGCCCCGCGGGGTACCGGACCGCGAAGTCGGCGATGGCGCTCACTGCACCCGCTCTTCGACCGGCTTCGCGTCGCTGTCCGCCGACTCGATGCTGACGCGGTGCACGGTGCGCCCGACGCCGGGCTCGACCTCGGTCGCGATGTGGTAGGTCGTGCGGGTCTTCCAGATGACCAGGTCGTGCGGCGTCCAGCGGTGGGTGTAGACGTGGCTCTCGTCCGTGATCAGCTCGTCCAGCAGCGCGAAGAAGGCCTCGTTCTCGTTGGGGTCGAAGCCCTCGATGCCGTCCATGTACTCCCGGCTGCCGTAGACGTAGGAGCGGCCGGAGCGCTCGTCCTTGGCGATGACGGGGTGCTGGACCGGCGGGTGCTCGAACTCGGCCTGGGCCCGGAACTCGGCCGCGGACAGGCCCACGTGCTCCGGACGGATGCGCAGCCGCTTGCTCACGGTGTGGTTGCCGGTCCGGTCGGCCAGCCGGGCCTTCCACTCCTCGGGGAGGCGGTCGTAGACGTCCGCCGCGCTGGCGAACTTGGTGTGGCCGCTGGTCGAGGGCACGTTGACGCCGTGCAGCATGGTGAACGGCGCGGGATCGGCGACGAAGGTGGAGTCCTGGTGCCAGAAGTTGCCGACCCGGGCGACGCCGACCGGCTTGCCGTCCTTCTGCTCGTTGGAGGAGATCATGATCTCCTCGTACTCCGGGTGCCGGTACTTGCTGATCACGAACGGCACCGGGCGGCCCAGCCGGCGGGCGAGCTCGATCTGCTGCTCGGGCGTCAGGTCGATGGAGCGGACCACGACCACGTCGTGCGCGTGCAGCGAGTCGACCAGGTCCGCCCACAGGGCCGGGTCCTGCAGGTCCTCGTAGGTGACGTCGGTGAACTCCACGCCGACGTACGGGTTGCTCGGCTTCTTGGCGGTCATCGCGATTCCTCCGTGAAAGGGGTCGAGGGGTCGAAGGCCTGCAGGCAGTGGTGCAGCGATTCGGCGAAGCGGGCGATCTGCTCCGGGGTCCGGAACGGGGCGACCGTCACGCGGTAGCGCTCGCTGCCCTTGGCGACCGAGGGGTAGTTGATCGGTTGGACGTAGATGTCGTGCTGCTCCAGCAGCATCGAGGCCACCTGGCGGGCGCGCTCGGCTCCGCGCACCATCACCGGCACGAGGTGGCTGTCGGCGTCGAGGAACTCGATGCCGCGCACGCGCAGTTCGGCCTTCAGCAGGGCGACCTTGGCGTCCAGCTCGGCCCGGAGCTCGATCCCCTTCTGGACGATGTCCAGCGTGCAGAGGGTGGCGTCCATGGAGGCCTGGGGCAGCGCCGTGGTGAAGATGAACCCGGGCGCCTGCGACCGCACGTAGTCCAGGGCGACGTCCGGGCCGGCCACGTAACCGCCCACCGTGCCGAGGGACTTGCCGAAGACCCCCTGCACGAAGGTGGCGCGGTGGTCGCCGAGCTCCTCGCTGAGGCCGGCGCCGGTGGCACCGCGCACCCCGATCGAGTGGGTCTCGTCCAGCCAGGTCAGCGCGTGGAACTCCTCGGCGAGGTCGAGGATCTCCGACAGCGGCGAGGTGTCGCCGTCCATCGAGTACACGGACTCGAACACGATGAGCTTCGGCAGGTGGGCGGGGGTCGCCTCCAGCCGGGCGCGCAGGTCGGCCACGTCGTTGTGCGCGAACACCTGCTTGGGCGCGCCGGAGCGGATGATGCCCTCGATCAGCGACCGGTGGTTGAGCGCGTCCGAGAACACCACCATGCCGGGCGTGGCGGCGATCAGGGTGCTGAGCGACTCGAAGTTGGCGACGTAGCCGCTGGAGAAGACCAGCGCACGCTCCTTGTCGTGCCACTCGGCGATCCGGCGCTCCAGCTCGACGTGCGCCACGCTGGTGCCGGCGATGTTGCGCGAGCCGCCGGTGCCGGTGCCGTGCTGCGCGACCGAGGCCTGCTGCGCGGCGATGGCGTCCGGGTGCTGGCTCAGGCCCAGGTAGTCGTTGCTGCACCAGACCTGCACGAGGCGGTCGTCGTGCCAGGTGTGGCCGGGTCGGGCCGCTTGATGGGCGACCGGGAGGAAGTCCCGGTAGAGCCGGTTGGCCTTGAGTTCGTCGAGCCGGAGCCGCAGTGGGTCCAGGATCGACGCGTCTGTCGGTGTTTCCAGGATCTCGGCAGTCATTCGTTTCTCCGCTGGCAAGTGCGATGCGTTCGAGGCGGCGTGCAGCCGCTGCACCGCTGACGAAAAGACTGCCGGGGACGCTTCCCGATCCGTTCCCGCACCGCTCCCGGACGCGGTCCCGGCGGCGCTCCGGGACACGCTCGGGGACGCGATCAGGGACGGCCGGAAGGGGCCTGGAAAAGCTCGAATTGTAACGCCAGGTAACACGGGTCGGCGGGTGCACGAATCGAGTCAAAAGCCTTGCAAACCCGGACTTTTGACTTTGCGGCAGGTTGTGACCCACAGGTACCGAAATCAGACCTATCGACCGCAGGATCATCGGCATTCCGGCTGGTATGCCGGAAATGCTACGGCCCCGTTCGGGCCGGCGCACAATTCACTGGCCGGTCGCCCCGGTGTTGCCGCACGTCAAATCCCTGAAAAAGTGAGGAAGCTCGCGTCCGGTGGATCAGCCCCGGCCGTAGAATGCGGGCAGTTGTGCCGACGGTGCGCGTATTCGGGGAGAGGGGCATTGTGGGCGATCCGCGGTTCCTGCTGTTGGGGCCCTTGGAGGTGTGGGCGGGGGACCGGCGGATTCCGCTCGGCGGCCGGGTGAACGAGAAGGTCCTGACCCTGCTGCTACTGGCTCCGGGACAGGCCCTGTCCGTGTCCCGGATCGTCGAGGGGATCTGGGGCGAGGCCGCACCGGAGACCGCCACCCACCAGGTCCGCAAGGCGGTCTCCAGCCTGCGCACCCGGCTCCCCGGCGGCAAGCAGCTCATCGAGACCGTCGGCACCGGGTACCGCATCGCCGTGCACGACGACCACCTGGACGCGATGCGGTTCGCGGCGGCCGTCCAGCGGGCGCAGGCCCTGCTCGGCGAGGACCGGAGCGACCTGGCGGCGGAGGAACTGCGCACCGCCCTGGACCTGTGGCGCGGCGCCTCCCTCGACGACCACGGGAGCGCGGTGATCTCGGCGGCGTCGGCGGCCCTGGAGGAACGCCGGATGGCCGCCCTCGAACAGCTGCTGGCCCTGCGGCTGGACTCCGGGGAGGGCCCCGAACTCGTCGGCGAACTGCGCGACCTCGTCGCGGCCAACCCGCTGCGGGAACGGCTGTACGGCCACCTGATGCTCGCCCTGTACCGCTCCGGGCGCCGGGCCGACGCGCTCGACGTGTTCCGCTCCGTCCGGCGGCTGCTGCGCGAGGACCTGGGCGTCGACCCGGGCCCGGAGCTGATCGGCCTGCACGAGGCGATCCTGAAGGACAGCCCGGACCTCCTGGCCGCCTCCCCCGCGGCGCGGACGGCGCCCGAGCCGGCCGAGCCCCCGCAGCAGCCCGGCGCCGTTCCCCGCCTGCTCCCGAGCGACCTGCCGGACTTCGTCGGGCGCACCGCGGAGCTGGCGGCGGTCGTGGCGGCCGCCGCCGAGGCCGGACGGGCAGGCGGGCGGATCGTCGCCGTCGACGGCATCGGCGGCTGCGGCAAGACCTCCTTCGCGATCCGGGCCGCCCACACCATCACCGCGGCCTTCCCGGACGGCCAGATCTTCCTGGACCTGCAGAGCCACAGCCCGGGCGAGGAGCCGATCAGCGCCCACACCGCGCTCGACATCCTGCTGCGCTCCCTCGGCAAGCGCCCGGACGAGATCCCCGACGACCTCGCGGGCCGGACCGGCATGTGGCGCAGCTGCCTCACCGACCGCCGCTACCTGCTCGTCCTCGACAACGTGCGGGAGGTCGGCCAGATCCGGCCCCTGCTGCCGGCCACCGCGGGCAGCATCGCGATCGTCACCAGCCGGGCCCGGCTGGTGGACCTCGACGGCGCCCGGTGGGTCTCGCTGGGTGAGCTCTCGCCGCTGGAGAGCTCCGCGTTCCTGGCCCGGACCCTCGGCCCCGACCTGGTCGCCGCCGACCTGCGCAGCGCCAACGACCTCGCCGAGTTCTGCGGCCACCTCCCGCTGGCGCTGCGGATCGCCTCGGCCCGGCTGTTGAACCGCCCGGGCTGGACGCTGGACCGGATGGTGCGCCGGCTCGCCGACCAGACCCGGCGCCTGGACGAGCTCAGCAGCACGGACCGCAGCGTCGAGGCGACCCTCCGGTCCTCCTACGACGCCATGGAAGCGCCGGTGCGCACCGCGTTCCGGCTCACCGCCCAGCACCCGGGCGGCGCGCTCGACGTCCACTCGGCGGCGGCCCTGCTCGGCCGCGACCTGTCCGCCGCCGACTCGGCGCTGGAGTCGCTGCTGGACGTGCGGTTCCTGCAGCTGCGCAACGACGGCCGGTACGGGTTCCACGACCTGGTGCGGGCGTTCGCGCTCCGGCTGCCCGACGCGGACGGCGAGGCCGGCATCGCCCTGCGCCGGCTGCTCGACCACTACTGCCAGACCACCGACGACGCCTGCGCGCGGGTGTTCCCGTACTGGCGCCGGCTGGACACCACCTTCCGGCCGGAGTCACCGTACCTGCCGCGCTTCCCGGACCACGGCGCCGCCCTGGAATGGCTCGACCGCGAGCACTCCAGCCTGATCGCCGTGGTCCGGCGGGCCGAGCAGGAGCGGCTGGACCTGCACGCCGCGTACCTCGCCCGCAACCTGGCCTACCACCTGAACCTGCGCGGCTACTTCGAGGACTACTACGAGGTCGCCAAGATCGCCGTCGCCTGCGCCCGGCGCCTCGGCGACTCCTCGCTGCTGCTGCTGAGCCTGTCGAACCTGGCCGCGGTGTGCTGGAAGGTCGGCCGGCTCCCGGAGGGGGTCGCGGCCGCCGAGGAGGGGCTTGCCGCCTCCATCGCCATCAACGACGCCCACGCCGAGGCGCGTTGCCGGGGCACCCTCGGGATGCTGCTGACGACCGTGGGCGCCTACGACGCCGCCCTGCCGCACCTGGAGCGGAGCATCGCGCTGGGCACCGAGGCCGGCCTGCAGCGGGAGACCGCCGAGTCGCTGACGGTGCTGAGCATGCTCCACGAGAACTGCGGCGACTTCCGCCGCTCCGTCGAGTCGGCCCAGGCGGCGGTGGACATCAGCCGCCGGCTGCACGCGGTCGAGATCGAGGTCGCGGCTCTGACCGACAAGGCCGTCGCCCATCTGCGCTGCGGTGAACTGGCGCAGGCCCGGGCCTGCGTGGACCAGGCCAGGCCGCTGTCGGACGAGTCGAAGCTCCCCGGCAACGTCGCCCTGCTGCTGGCGGTCTGTGCCGAGGTCGCGGCGCTGAGCGGGGACGAGGCGGGGGCCGTCGAGCCGATCGAGAGCGCGCTGCGGCTGGCCGAGGCGAGCCGGACTCCGGTGCGCCAGGCGGCGGTGGCGAACATCGTGGGCCGGGCGCGGTTCGCCGTGCGGGACTTCGAGGGGGCGCTGAAGGCGCACCGCTACGCCTACCGGCACGCGAGCACGATCGGGTACCGGATCGAGGCGGCCCGCGCCCTGGAGGGCATGGAGGCGGCGGCCGCCGTGCTCGACGGCGCGGACCGGCCCAGCCCGGGGCGCATCCCGGTCTGACGCTCCGTCCGGGCTGCGTCCGACAGCCCCCTGAACCGATCGAACTCGATCCCTCATCGAGCGGTATCGATCCCCACAGGGCGGTATCGAAACGGGAACTGCCCGGGATTGTCATGCACGAGGCTATGACCAGCACCACGCACCACCGCACCAGGCACCAGGCACCAGGCACCAGGCACTGGAAACGGTTTCACTCACGAGAGGGCATCAAGGGGCATGGTCAAGAAGATCTCCGTCCGGGCCGGGGACGCGGCACCGCACTCCGCGTACACGGGAGGCTCCGGCGGAGGCGCCGACATCGGGCCTAGCTGACCCGGCGGTGCTCACGACCACCCCGGCGTCCCGCTTCGAACGGAAGGTCCCCATGCACAACGGCACAGTCCGCAGCATCCTGGCGAAGGCGGGTGTGGTGGCCGTCGCCCTCGTGACCGTCGGAGCGGCGACGACCGCCGCCGCCGCGAACTCCGCCGACGACACCGGCGTCACCGGTGTCACGTCGGTCGGCAAGCCCCAGCCCAAGCACGGCGGAACGGTCCGCATCGCCCAGCGGCCGAACGACAGCCCCAACGTGATCTGGCCGTTCATGGACGTCAACCAGGTCACCTCGATCAACATCGGCGAGTTCCAGCAGTTCTTCTTCCGCCCGCTGTACTTCGCCGGCCGGGACGACAGGATCGCCATCGACGACGACCTGTCGCCGGCCCAGGCCCCGGTCTGGAGCGAGGACGGACGGACCGTCACCATCCGCCTCAAGAACTGGAAGTGGAGCAACGGCGAACGACTCACCGGCCGCGACGTCCAGTTCTGGATCAACATGGCCAAGGCCGAGAAGGAACACGACGGCTACTACACGCCGCCGATGACCATCGCGGGGACGACGACCAATTACTTCCCGGACAACGTGGTCTCCACCTCGGTCGCCGAGCACGGCATCTCGATCACCTTCGACCAGGCCTACAACCGGACCTGGGTGCTGCAGAACGTCCTGACCACGATCACCCCGATGCCCCGGGCCTGGGACGTCACCGGCCCCGACGGCGCGCGCGGCAGATGTTCGGCGGACGCCGTGGACACCCCGACGCTGAAGGCCGACTGCGACCCGGTCTTCCGCCACCTCAGCGCCGCCTCCGTCGACAAGAAGACCTTCGCGACCAACCCGCTCTGGCAGATCTCGGACGGCCCCTGGAAGCTCAAGTCCTACGACGCGGCCTCCGGCGCCTACGCCATCGTCCGCAACAAGGCCTACTCCGGCGTCCACAAGCCGTACCTGGACGAGGTCGACTTCGTCCCGTACAAGAACGCCGAGGCCCAGTACGCGGACCTGCAGGCCGGCGCGTCGAGCCCGAACGCCCTGCAGATCGGCATCCTGCCCAAGGCCCACGCGGCCCGGTACGACCCGGCCGACCTCCAGGCCGGCAACCCGCTGGCCGGGCAGGGCTACCACATCGCTCCCCTGACCTACCTGGACTCGATCAGCTACTACCAGCTCAATTTCCGCAGCAGCCGGCACGGAAAGCTGTTCCGGCAGGCCTACTTCACCAAGGCGCTCCAGGACTCCTACGACCAGCAGGGCGTCATCGACGGCCCCCGCAAGGGCTGGGGCCACCCGACGATCGGCGCCGTGCCGGCACTCCCCGAGGGCAACCCGCTGTCGCCCAACGCCCAGCAGCACCGGATGAAGTTCGACCTCGCCGAGGCCCGCAGCCTGATGGCCGCCAACGGCTGGGACCTGAGCACCACCCCGGCCGTGTGCCGCAACCCGGGGACCGGCCCGGGGCAGTGCGGCGCCGACATCGCCGCCGGCGACAAGGCGGAGTTCGACCTGGACTACCAGGCCGGCAACGCCGACCTGCCGGGGATCATGGCCGCCTACCGGACGAACCTCGCCCAGTCGGGGATCTCCGTGAACCTGGCCGAGGTGCCCGTGGACCACCTCCAGAGCGAAGCCTCCCTGTGCACCCCGGCCAACCCCGCCGGCTGCGCCTGGGACGCCGCCCTCTACGGCGGCTGGGTCTACTCGCCCCAGCTCTACCCGACCGGTGACTCCCTCTTCGCCACCGGCGCCGCGGCGAACGTCTGGGGCTACTCGGACCCGCACCTGGACCAGCTGATCGCCAAGACGATCACCAGCAACGACATCCAGGACATGTACGCCTACGAGGACTACGTCAACGACCACCAGCCGGTGATCTACACCGACGACATCGTGGCCATCTACGAGGTGGCCGACGGCCTCCGGATGCCGGTCCAGGACCCCTTCGAGGGCTACCAGCCGGAGTTCTGGTACTACACCAAGTAGGGCGCGAGAGCAGGAACCGGGCCCCTCGCCGGACGCCCCGCGCGTCCGGCGAGGGGCCGACCGGTCGTCACGGCCGAGCCCGAGCCCGAGCCTGAGCCCGAGTCGGCGCCTGGGAGCTTTTCCTACGAGTCAACATGGTCGCCCGTCGGCCACGTGGCCGAGACAATCCGATCCGCATGGCCGAAACCGCGGACAGAAAGAGTGTGGACACGTGGCGACGACGACTGAAGTTCCTCCGGCCCCTTCCCAGGACCGCTTAACGGCGGTTCCCGTGCTGTACCGGCGGCCGCTGCTCGCCGTCTCCGCCGGCTTGGGCGTGGTGCTGATGGCCCTGTCGGGGCGAAACGGCTACCACGTCGACGAGTTGTACAACCGGGCCTCCGGCGGGCACCTGGCCCTGGGGTACGTCGACCAGCCCCCGCTGGTCTCCGTGATCGCCAAGCTGGAGACCACGCTGTTCGGCGACACCCTGGTCGGGTTCCGCGTGGTGCCGGCGCTGATGGCCTGCCTGGTGGTGTGGGTGGCCGGCCTCACCGCCCGCGAACTCGGCGGCGCGCGCGGCGCCCAGCTCTTCGCCGCCGCCGCGTCCGGCGCGACGGTCGTCACGCTCAACGCCGGGCACGTGCTGACCACCAACATCCCCGACCTGCTCACCTGGGTCGCCCTGGGCTGGCTGTTCATCCGCCTGCAGCGCACCCGGGACACCCGGCTCTGGCTGGCCATCGGTACGGTCGCCGGGGTGGGCCTGCTCGCCAAGAACCTCGTGGTGCTGCTGGTCCTCTCGCTGCTGGTGGGCCTGCTGGTGGCCGGGCCGCGGGCGGTCCTGCGCAGCCGGCACCTGTGGCTGGGGGCCGCGATCGCCGCGGTGTTCGCGGTGCCGATGGTGCTGTGGCAGATCTCGCACGGCTGGCCGGCGGTGGAGATGAGCGACGCGCTGAAGGTCGCCCTCGGGGACGACTCCCGGGTCGCCTTCGTCCCGTTCCAGGTGATCCTGATCGGCCTGTTCCTCACCCCGGTGTGGGTCGCCGGGCTGGTGGCGCTGCTGCGCCGCCCGGCGTGGCGGGACTTCCGGTTCGTCGGCGTCGGCTACCTGTTCCTGGTGGTGCTGCTGCTCGCCATCGGCGGCAAGCCCGAGTACACCGGCGGTCTGCCGCTGGTGCTGCTGGCGGCCGGCTCCGTCGCGACGGTCGACTGGGCGAAGACCCGGGTCCGCCGCTCGCTCGCCGGCACCGCCCTGGTGGCCAACCTGGTGCTCTCCTCCGTGCTGATGCTCCCGGTGCTGCCCATCGCGGTGTACGGGTCGAACCCGGTGCTGAAGTCGCTCGGGGTCTTCCAGCTCGACCAGTCGCGCTGGCCGCAGCTGGCCGAGGAGGTCGCCGCCGTCAACCGCTCGCTCTCCCCGCAGGACCGCGAGCACGCCGTCGTCTACGCCAACCACTACGGCCTGGCGGGCGCCCTGGACAAGTTCGGCCCGCAGAACGGCCTGCCGCAGGTCTACAGCGGACACAACTCCTACGCCGACTTCGGCACCCCCGGCGACGACAAGAACGTGGTCATCGCGGTCGGCGTGAACCGCGACCAGTTCTCGGCCCTGTTCGAGAGCTGCGACTCCGTCGGCAAGTTCGAGACGGACCTGCCCGTCGCGGACAAGGACACCCCGTTCCTGGTCTGCCACAACCCCCGCGAGCCCTGGGCCAAGCTGTGGCCCAAGCTCACCTGGATCGGCTTCAGCTGCCCGTACACGGCCGAGGCCATCACCGCCAAGAGCGAGAAGGGCTGCTCGCTGACCGACTGAGCGGGCCTGTCCCCGACACGACCGTGGCCCCTGTCCCTCACCGGTGTGAGGGACAGGGGCCACGGTCTTGCCCGGGTGCTCGGTACCTCACTTCAACGTGGGGAACCGCCGCAGCTTGGGGCTCAGGGTGGTGCCGACCGCGACGACGGCCAGGCAGGCGCAGCAGATCAACAGACTGCGCCGGCTGCTCCCGCCCGACATCAGCAGCCCGCCCGCGAGCGGGCCGACCGCGCCGGCGCCGCCCGCGAACAGCCCGACCACACCGCTGAGTCGGCCGCGCAGCTCGTCGGGGGCGACCGTCAGCTGGTAGGTCATGACCGTGGTGAACGCGGTGGGGATCAGGAAGGCGATCCCGCCGAGCACCACACCGGTCGGCACCCCGGCCGGTACCAGGGCCAGCAGCAGCGTCAGCGCCGCCGCGGTCCAGGGGAAGCCCAGGATGACGGCGGGCGCGGGCAGGGCGGCGTGCAGTCGGCCCGCGACCGCGGCGCCCAGCAGGCCGCCGATGCCGAACCCGGTCATCATCACGCCCAGTTGGCCGGGGGCCAGGTCGCCCTCGCCGGACCTCGCCAGCACGATGATGATCAGCGCGGAGATGACCAGCTCGCAGCCCATCAGCCAGACCAGCGTCGGCCGGATCACCGGGTGCCCCAGCACCCACCGGAACCCGTCGGCGAGCAGGCCCGCCTTCTCGGGCTCCTCCGCGCTCTCGGACTCCCCCGCCGGCACCGGCCGCGGAAGGCGGAGGAAGCAGAGCACCACGCAGGACGCCACCAGCAGCCCGACGGCGACCGCGAACGGCGCCATCCGGTCGACGGCGAACAGGAAGCCCGCGCCCGCCGGGCCCAGCAGCGTGGCGATGTAGCGGCGCGCGGTGTTGCGCGCCACCGCCTGCGACAGCTGCTCCTCGGGGACGACCTGCGGCAGCGCGGCGTGCTCCGCCGGGTCGAAGGCCGCGCCCAGCAGCCCCTCCGCCACCGCGACCGCGAGCAGGTGCGCCAGGGAGAAGTGGCCGGCGTACAGGGCGATCGCCAGACTCGCCATCGCCACCGCCCGGGCGCACTGGCACACCAGCATGACCCGCTTGCGGTCGAAGCGGTCCACCAGCACGCCCGCCGGGACGTTGGCCGCCATGTGCGCGGCCGCGATGACGGCGGAGACGGCCCCCATCCGGGCCGCGGAGCCGGTCGCCGCCAGCACCGTCAGCGGGAACGCGATCAGGCAGAGCTGGCTGACCAGTTCGGACACCAGCTGGCTGCCCCACAGCACGTGGTAGTTCCGGTTCCGCGACAGCGGCGGCAGCGCCGCCGCCGTCACGGAACCGGTGTTCAGCTCGACGGTCATCCGGCCGTCGTCCCGGTGCGCCCGAGCAGCCGGCCCGCGAGCTGGAGCGCCGTGACCCGGCCCGTCCCGGGGTCGCGGACGAACCGGCCGGTGCCCGGCACCCCGCCGCCGCCTCCGGTGGTGAACCTCAGGTCGGCGTAGCAGGTCAGGGTGGAGCGCGGCCCGTGGCCGACGGACAGGGTGAGCCCGTCGGGGCCCGCCTCGACCAGGCAGTCCCAGTCGCCGTTGGCGTACCCGCCCGCGCACTCGGCCGGGCCGGCGACGGGCGCTCCCGGGTCGGTGAGCTCCCGCAGCGAGTGGTTGGCCACCGGGAGCCCGGCGGCGCCGAGTTCGGCGAGCAGGTCCTCCCAGAGCCCGGCCCCGGTGCCGGCGTTGGTGGTGAGCGCCACCGCCGTCCCGGTCGCCGGGTCGAAGCGCAGGTGGGACCAGGTGCCGTCACCGCTGCCGTCGTGCCCGTGCCAGTCCCCGCCGGTGCCGCGGAAGACGGCCCAGCCGAGCCCCCAGCCGTCGGCGAGGCCGAACGGCCCGACGGCGAGCCCGCCGGTCAGGTCGCGGAGCATCGCCTCGGCGGCCGCCGGGTCGAGCACCGCGGACGCGGTCCGGTGGTGCACGCCGGCCAGCCGCACCAGGTCGGCCGCGCTGGCCGCCAGGCCCGCGGCGGGGTCGTCGATCGGGGTGAAGGACTGCTCGGGCACGGTCAGGAGAGCACCGTCCTGCGCCCCGCTGCCCTGGAGCACGTGGCCCTGGGCCACCGGCCGCTCCCCCGGCTGCCCGTTGGAGGCGGCCGTGATCCCGAGCGGGCTCAGCAGCAGCGACTCCACGGCCGTCCGCCAGTCCGTGCCGGTCAGCACCTCGATCAGCCGGCCCGCGAGCACGTAGCCGAGGTCGGAGTACGAGAAGGCGGTGCCCGGCTGGTGCAGCACGGCGCTCTCGCCGCAGTGCTTCTCGACCCAGGTGCGCCGGTCGGCGCTCGGCACCCGCTCCTCGATCGCGGCGACCAGCCCACCGGTGTGGCTGAGGGCCTGGCGCGCCGTCACCCGGCCGACCGGGCCGGCCGCGGAGAGCTCGGGCAGGTAGGCGCCGATCGGGGCGTCGAGGTCGAGCCGCCCGTCGGCCGCCAGCTGCTGCACGAGCAGCGCGGTCACCGGCTTGGTGAGGGAGGCGATGGGGAACGCGGTGTCGGTGGTGACGGGCAGGCCGCTCCCGGCCACCCGCTCCCCCGTCTCGACGGTGAGCAGACGGCCGTCGTGGCGCACGGCGAGCTGCGCGCCCGGCACTCGGTGCGCACGCGCCAGCTCGGCGAGCCGGGCGGCCAGGAACTCGCCGCTGAGGGCAGGCGCCCCGGCGTATCCGGGCGCCTCGGTCCGCGCCGGCCGCCCGGCGACGGGCTGCTCGGCGGCAACGGGCTCCGTGGCACGGGGCTCCGTGACGGCCGGCGAGACAGCAGTCGGCTCGGCGACCGCCGCCAGGCGCTCGATGGTCGGGTGCGCGAACAGGTCCTTCGGCACCAGGTGCCAGCCGGCCCGCCGGGCGCGGTAGACCACCTGGACGCTCAGCACCGAGTTCCCGCCGAGGTCGAAGAAGTCGCCGGTCACGTCGATGGTGTCGACCGGGCGGCCGAGCACGTCCGCCCAGATCGCGGCCAGCGCGGCCTCCGTCGCGTCACGCGGGGCGACCCGGGGCGCGTCGGTGTCGGCCACCGTGCCCGGGGCGGGCAGCGCCCGCCGGTCGACCTTGCCGCTGGGCGTCAGCGGGAAGGCGTCCAGCTCCACGAAGAACGCGGGCACCATGTACGCCGGCAGCTGCCGCGCCAGGTGCGCCTTCAGCTCCGCGGCTGCCACGCCGGGAGAACCGGCCGGCACGAAGTAGGCCGCCAACTGCCTGTCGCCGGGCCGGTCCTCGCGCGCCACCACGACGGCCGAGCCGACCTCGGGGTGGCCGTCCAGCACCGTCTCGATCTCGCCGAGCTCGATCCGGAAGCCGCGGATCTTGACCTGGTCGTCGGCGCGGCCGACGAACTCCAGGACACCGTCGGCCTTCCAGCGGACCACGTCGCCGGTGCGGTACATCCGCTCCCCGGCCGGCCCGTAGGGGTCGGCGACGAAGCGGCCGGCGGTCAGGTCGGGGCGGTTGGCGTAGCCGCGCGCCACGCCGTCACCGGCGATGTACAGCTCGCCCGGCACGCCGGGCGGGACCGGCTGGAGGCCGGCGTCGAGCACGTACACCCGGGTGTTGGCGATCGGCCGGCCGATCGGCGGCGCACCGGTGGCGCCGCGGGTCAGCTCGGCGGCGGTCGACCAGATCGTGGTCTCGGTCGGCCCGTACACGTTGGTCACCGACGGCGATCCGGCGGTCAGCGCCTCGGCCAGCTCGGTGGGCAGCGCCTCGCCGCCGACGAGCACCCGGATGCGGGCGAGCACGTCCGGGGCGCCCTCGGCCACGCCGCGCCACAGGCTCGGCGTCGCCTGGACGACCGTGACGCCCTCGGCGTCGACGACCCGGCGCAGCTCCTCCGGGTCGTGCACCAGCTCCTTGTCCCCCAGCACCACGGCCGCACCGCTGACCAGCGGCACGAACAGCTCCAGGTGCGCGATGTCGAACCCGACGGTCGTCACGGCCAGCAGCCGGTCCGCGGGGGTCATCGCGGTGCGCTCCCGCATGTCCAGCACGAAGTTGCGCAGGTTGCCGCGGGTGACCACGACGCCCTTGGGCTTGCCGGTGGAGCCGGAGGTGTAGAGCGTGTAGGCCGCGTTGTCGGGGCTCGACGCCGCGGCCGGTTCCGGCCTGGTCGCCGGGCGGGCCGCCAGCGCGGCGATCACCTCGGGGTCGGTGAGCGCGAGGGCGGGAGTGCCCTCGGGCAGGTCGAGGACGGCCGTCTCGCCGGTCAGGGCCAGCACCGGCGCCGCGTCCTGCACCATGAAGGCCAGGCGTTCGCGCGGGTGGTCCAGGTCCAGCGGCAGGTAGGCCGCGCCCGTCTTGAGCACCGCCAGCATGGCCACCAGCAGGTCGGGCGTGCGCGGGCAGGCCAGGGCGACGATCTGTTCGGGGCGCAGCCCGTGCGCCAGCAGGTGGTGGGCGAGGCGGTTGGCGCGGGCGTCCAGTTCGGCGTAGCTGAGCCTGGTGTCCCCGTGCACGAGGGCGGTGCCCTCCGGGGTGGCCGCGGCCTGCTGTTCGAACAGCTCGATGGTGGTGGCCTGGCCGGTCTCGCGGCCGGTGGCGTTCCACTCGTCCAGCAGGACGGTCCGCTCGGCGGCGGGCAGCAGCGGCAGCCGGGCGATCGGGGCTTCCGCGTGGTCGGCGAAGGCGTCCAGCAGGGTGGCCAGGCGGTCGGCGATCCGCTCCACGGTGTCCGCGTCGAACAGGCGCGGGTCGTAGCCGAGGCGCAGGTGCAGTTCGTCGGTGGTGTAGGCGGTGAGGGTGAGCGCGTAGTTGGTCTCCTCCGCGCCGTTGCTCTCGCGCACCACGAGGCCGTGCCGGGCGGGCGCGTCGCGGTCGTACGGGAAGCTCTCGAAGATGACGATGCTGTCGAACAGGTCCGAGTCGCGCGGCACTTCGCTCCAGCCGCGCACCTGGGCCAGCGACACGTGCTCGAACTGGCGGGTCTCGACCTGCTCGTCCTGCATCCGCCGCAGCCAGGACACCAGGTCGAGGCCGCTGTCCACGGTGGTCCGCACCGGCAGGGTGTTGATGAACAGGCCGACGATCTCGTCCGCGCCCGCGAGTTCGGCGGGCCGGCCGGAGACCGTCGCGCCGAAGCAGACGTCGTGCTCGCCGCTGTGCCGCGCGAGCAGCAGTGCCCAGGCTCCCTGCACCACGCTGTTCACCGTCAGGCGGGCGCCCTTGGCGAACTCGTAGAGCCGGCGGGAGCGTTCGGCGGGCAGCCGCAGGTTGACGTCGCGCGAGGAGCGCGCGCCGTGCGCGGTGGAGGGCACCCGGTCGTACGGCAGCGGGGTGGCCGCCGCGAAGCCCGCCATGGTGCGGCGCCAGTGCGCCTCGGCGGCGGCGTCGTCCTGTTCGGCCAGCCACTGGACGTAGTCCCGGTAGGGGCGGCGCGGCTTGGGCGCCGGGGTGGGCGCGCCGCCGAGCGCGGCGTGCTCCTCGAACACCTGGTTCAGCGCGTCGGCGAAGCTCCAGCCGTCCAGCAGCAGGTGGTGGGTGGACCAGTAGACCTGGACGCTGTCCGCCGACAGCCGGGCGATGGTCAGCCGCATCAGCGGCGCCTCGGCGAGGTCGACCTCCAGCGCGGGCAGGCTCTCCCACAGCTCCTGCGCGCGGGCCTGCTGCTCCTGCGCGGACAGGCCGCTCCAGTCCAGGTGGGTCACGGGCAGCCGGACGTCGCGGCGGACGACCTGCAGCGGGACGTCCACGTCGGCCCCGACCACGGCGGTGCGCAGGATCGGGGTGCGGTCGACCACGCGCTGGAAGGCCTCGGCGAGGCGCTGCGGATCGGCGACGCCGTCCAGCACGGCGCCGAAGTGCGTGAGGTAGACGTCGCCGTCGCCGCCGAGCGAGTGGAACAGCATGCCGCTCTGCATCGGGGTGAGCGGGTAGACGTCCTCGACCGAGCGGCCGTCGCCGGCGATCCGGTCCACCGCGGCCTGGTCCAGCCCGGCCAGCGGGAAGTCCGACGGGGTGCACCCGCCGGCGCCGGGCCGGGCGCAGTGCTCGACGATCTGCTCCAGCGCCGCGAGGAAGGCCTCGGCGAGCCGGGCGACCGTCTCCTCGTGGTGGACGTTGCCGGAGTACTCCCAGCCGAACTCCAGCTCGCCGTCGCGGACCATGCCGGTGACCTCGATCAGGCACTGCCGGGCCTGCTCGGGGCTGCGGTCGGGCACGCCCGGGTTCTCGCACCAGCCGCGGACGAGGCCTTCCTCGCCGCTGCCGGCGTCGAAGCGGCCGTGGTAGTTGAAGCCGACCTGGCACTGCCGGCCCCGGCCCAGGGCGCCGGCCTCGCCGAGGTAGCGCAGGGCGCCGTAGCCCAGACCGCGGGAGGGCACGGTGCGCAGCTGCTCCTTGACGGACTTCAGGGTGGCGCCCCAGTCGTCGCCCTCGGGCAGCTCCAGCGCCACCGGGAACACGGTGGTGAACCAGCCGACGGTGCGCGAGAGGTCGACGTCGTCGAACAGGTCCTCGCGTCCGTGGCCCTCCAGCTCGACCGGCACGGTGCCGCCGGCCCAGTCGCGCAGCACCCGGGCGAGGGCGCTCAGCAGCACGTCGTTGACCTGCGTGCGGTACGCCTCCGGCACCTTGCGCAGCAGGGCGTCGGTGCGTTCGGCGCTCAGGCGCCGGGTCAGGGTCCGGGCGGAGCCGGCGGTGTTGTCGCCCTGGAGGTCGACCGGCAGTGCGGCCGCGGTCGCGGTGGCCTTCTCGACGCCGGTCCAGTACTCCAGTTCGGTGTCGAAGCCGCCGTCGGCCACCAGGGCGGTGAGGCGCTGCGACCAGTCCCGGAAGGAGGTGGACTTGGGGCCCAGGTCGATCTTCCGGCCGAGGGCGGCCTGCCGGTGCCCGGTGTCCAGGTCGGCCATGATGACCCGCCAGGAGACGGCGTCCACGACGTAGTGGTGGGCGGCCATGAACAGGCGGGGGGCCCGGCCGGCGCCGAGGGTGAAGAGCACGCCCCGGAACAGCGGGCCGGTGCGGATGTCGAAGCCGGTCTGCACGGCGGTGACCGCCGCGCGCAGCGCCTCGTCCCGGGCGGTGTCGTCGAGGCCGGACAGGTCGACGACGTCCAGCGGGGCGTTGTCGGCCGTGGTGGCCTCGGCGGCGTCGTTGCGCTGGCGCCACACCCCGCCGACCCGTTCGGCCCTGATCCGCAGGATGTCGTGGTGGTCGAGCACGGCGGCGAAGGCGGCGCTCAGCGCGGCGGCGTCGACCTCGGGGTCCAGTTCGAGGAACAGGGACTGGTTGAAGTGGCCGGGTGCGTCGGGGAACTCCTCGAAGTACCAGTGCTGGACGGGCGTCAGCGGCACCGGGCCGACCACCGGGCCCTGTTCGGCGTCGGGCGAGGTCAGCACGGTGACCTCGCCGGCCAGTTCGGCGATGGTCTGGCGCAGGAACATCTGCTTGGTGGTCAGCCGCAGGTTGGCGCGCCGGGCGAGCGAGACCACCTGGAGGCTGAGGATGGAGTCGCCGCCGAGGTTGAAGAAGTTGTCCTCGACGCCGATCCGGTCGGGCTCCACGCCCAGGACCTTCGCCCAGACGTCGACCAGCACGGTCTCCACCGGCGTGCGCGGGGCGACGCGCTGGGAGGGGTCGGCCTCGGGCTCGGCCACCTCGGGCAGGGCGCGCCGGTCCAGGGTGCCGTTCGGGGTCATCGGGAGCTCGTCCAGGACCATGATGGCCGAGGGGACGGCCTGGCTCGGCAGGTTGCCGGCCAGGAAGGCGCGCAGGTCGGCGAGGTCGGGCGCGCTGTCGCCGGCGGGCACCACGTAGCCGAACAGCCGGGTGTGGCCGCCCTCGACCCGCCGGGCGACGGCCGCGGCGGTGGCGACCCCGGGGTGGCGGGCCAGCGCGGTCTCCACCTCGCCGAGCTCCACCCGGAAGCCGCGGATCTTGACCTGGTCGTCGGCGCGGCCGAGGTACTCCAGGTTGCCGTCACCGCGCCAGCGCACCACGTCGCCGGTGCGGTAGAACCGGCCGGTGCCGGGGCCGCGGACGTCGAGCGGGAACCGCTCGGCGCTCAACTCGGGCCGGTCCCAGTAGCCCTGGGCGATGCCGCCGCCGCCGATGTAGAGCTCGCCGGGCACCCCGATCGGCACCGGGCGCAGCAGCTCGTCCACGACGTACACGGTGGTGTTGACCATCGGCTTGCCGATCGGGACGATCGGCGAGGGCTCGACCGGGTCCCCGCGCAGCGCGAAGACGGTGGAGTCGACGGTCGTCTCGGTCGCGCCGTAGGCGTTGACCGTCAGGGTGTCGGGGCCGACGTGTTCGAGCAGGTCGGCGGCGTCGCCGGCCAGCCAGCCCTCGGCGCCCAGGGAGAGCAGCCGCACCGACTCCAGGCCGCCACCGCCGCGCCAGGCCAGCTCGGTGCTGATGGCCCGGGCCAGCGAGGGGGTGGTGGCCAGGATCTCGGGCCGGATCTCGGCGATCAGGTCGGCGAGCGCGGGCGGGTCGGTGACCACCTCGGCGGGGCAGACCACCATTTCGCCGCCGAAGAGCGCGGAGAACAGGAAGTCGCCGAGGAACAGGTCGACGCCGAAGCTGGCGACGCACAGCGCGCGGCCGCGGATCTCGTCCAGGCCGTACTGGGCGTTCCAGGCCCGCAGGATGTGGTGCACGTTGCGGTGGTTGATCTTCACGCCCTTGGGCTTGCCCGTGGTGCCCGAGGTGTAGATCACGTAGATCAGGTCGTCCACGGCGACGCCGGATTCGGGCGCCGTGTCGGGCAGGGCGTCGATCACCGCGCGGTCGCGGTCGAGGAGGACCGTGGTCGCCTCGTGCCCGGCGACCCGGTCGGCCACCGAGGTCTGGGTGACGACCACCTGTGCGGCGGCGTCCTCCAGCATCATGCTGATCCGCTGGGCCGGGTAGTCCGGGTCGAGCGGGACGAACGCGGCGCCGGACTTCATCACGCCGAGCAGGGCGACCATCGCGTCCACGTCGCGCTCGACGCAGACGCCGACCAGCGTGCCCGGGCCGACGCCCAGACCGATCAGGTGGTGCGCGAGCTGGTTGGCCCGGGCGGCCAGCCCGGCGAAGGTCAGCTCCCGGCCGGCGCAGCTGACCGCGACGGCGTCGGGGGTGAGCGCGGCCTGCTCGTCGTACAGCTCGTGCACGCACCGGGAGGGGCCGTACTCGACGGTGGGGCCGTTCCACTCGGTGTTCAGCAGGTGCAGTTCGGCGTCGGGGAGCATCTGCAGGTCGCGCATCGGGACGTCCGGCCGGGCGGCGACGGCGTCGAGCAGGGTCACCAGGTGGCCGCTCATCCGCTCGATCGTCGCCGGGTCGAACAGGTCGGTGCTGTACTCGATGTAGCCGGTGAGCGCGCCGTCCTGCTCGAAGAAGTCGAGCGAGACGTCCAGCTTGGCCACGTGCAGCGGCGGGTCGACCTCGGTGACCCGCAGGCCCGGCAGTTCGGTCTTCGCCTCCAGCGCGTTCTGCAGGTTGACCATGACCTGTACCAGGGGCGGGCGGCTCGGGTCGCGCTCGGGGCGCAGGAGGTCGACCAGCCGCTGGAACGGCACCTCCTCGTTGGCGAAGGCGTCGAGCACGGTGGAGCGGACGTCGCCGAGGAAGTCGGTGAAGGAGCGGGCCTCGTCCACCTGCGAGCGCAGCACCACGGTGTTGCTGAAGTAGCCGATGAGGCGCTCCAGTTCGACCCGGCCGCGACCCGCGGTGACCGAGCCCACCGCGATGTCCTGCTGCCCCGAGTAGCGGGCGAACATCAGCTGGCTCGCGGCCACCAGGGTCATGAACAGCGTGGCGCCGCTGCGCGAGGCGAGCTCGGTCAGCCGCCGGGTCAGCTCCGCGGGCACGGTGATCCCGTGGATCGCGCCGGCCGAGCCGAGCACCGGCGGCCGCGGCCGGTCCGAGGGCAGCTCCACCGGCGAGAGCCCGGCCAACTGCTTGCGCCAGTAGTCGAGTTGACCGGCCACCTCGGGCCCGGCCAGCCGCTCCTGCTGCCAGGCCGCGTAGTCGGCGTACTGCACCGGGAGCTCCGACAGGTCGGCCTGCTCGCCGCGCACCCGCGCCGCGTACCCGGCGTTGAGCTCGTCCACCAGGAGCCCGATGGACCAGCCGTCGCCGATGATGTGGTGCAGGCCGAGCACCAGCACGTGCTCGTCCGCGGCCAGGCGCACCAGCGAGACCCGGAACAGCGGACCGCGGCGCAGGTCGAACGGGGTGGACGCCTCGCGCTCCAGGCAGCGGGCGAGTTCGGCGGCGCGCTCGGGCTCCGGCAGGCCGGCGAGGTCGACGACCTCGACCGGCACCCGACCGGGCTCGTGCACCACCTGGGTGCCGCGGCCCTCGACCTCGCCGATGGTGGTGCGCAGCGCCTCGTGCCGGGCGACCACGGCGTCCAGGGCCGCGCGCAGCGCCTCGACGTCCAGGTCGCCGGTCAACCGCAGCACCCGCGGCGCGTTGTACTCGACGCTGCCCGGGTTGAGCTCGGCCAGGAACCACAGCCCCTGCTGGCTCGCCGACAGCGGCAGCGCGCCGTCCCGGGGCACCGGGGCGATCGAGGCGTCCTCCTCGGGAACGGACTCGGCCTCACCGGCGAGCTGGCGCAGGAGGAGCTCCCGCAGATGGTCGGGCAGCGCCGACAGCTGGTCCTTCGCGGCGGATGGCAGTTCCATGCTGTTCTCTTCTCTCACTTTCAGAAGCTCGGGTCCGACGCGTTCAGGACTGGGCTGCGGCCATCTCCAGCACCTTGGCCAGGATCCGGTCGCGGATGGTGGTGGCCAGGGCGGCGACCGTCAGCCCCTCGAAGAGGTCCCGGGGGGTGACCTCGACGCCGAAGGCGGTGCGCATCCGGGCGACGATGCGCAGGCTGTTGAGGGAGTCCCCGCCGAGGGCGAAGAAGTCGTCCTCGACGCCGACCCGTTCGATGCCCAGCACCTCGGACCAGATCCGGACCAGCGCCTCCTCGGTCGGGTCCTTCGGGGCGACGTACGCGGCGTCGGCGCCGTCCTGGCGGCTCGGCGCGGGCAGCGCGGAGCGGTCGAGCTTGCCGTTGTGGTTGAGCGGCATCCGCTCCAGCAGGACGATCGCGGCCGGGATCATGTAGTCGGGCAGCGTGCCGCCGAGGTGGCGGCGCAGCTCCTCCGCGGTCGGCGCCGGCGCCCCGGGCCGGGCCACGAAGTAGGCGACGAGCCGCTTGTTGCCCTTGTCGTCCGGCCAGACCGTCACCGCGGCCTCGGCCACCGCGTCGTGCCGCAGCAGCACGCTCTCGATCTCGCCGGGCTCCACCCGGAACCCGCGGATCTTGACCTGGTGGTCGGTGCGGCCGACGAACTCCAGCATGCCGTCGGGGCGCAGGCGCACCACGTCGCCGGTGCGGTACAGCCGGGATCCGGCCGGGCCGAACGGGTCGGCGACGAAGCGCTCGGCGGTCTTGGCCGGGTTGGCGACGTACCCGCGTGCCAGGCCCACGCCGCCGACGTACAGCTCGCCGGGCACCCCGATCGGCACCGGGGAGAGCCGGTCGTCGAGCACGTACACCCGGGTGTTGGCGAGCGGCGCGCCCAGCGGGACGTTGCGGTAGCCCGCGCCCTGCTCGACCTCGAAGAGGCTGACCGTCACGCCGGCCTCGGTCGGCCCGTAGTTGTTGATCACCCGGTGGTCGCGGGCCCACGCCTCGGCGACCTCGGGCACGACCACGTCGCCGCCGACCCGGACGGTGTCCATCCCGGGCAGCGAGTCCGGGTCGAGGGAGGACAGCACGGTGATCGGGATGGACGCGGTGGTGACCCTGCCCGCGAGCATGTGCTCGACCAGGTAGGCGCCGTTGCGCGCGACGTCCGGGGCCGGCACCACCATCGTGCCGCCGGCGGCCCAGGTGGTGAACAGGTCCTGTACTCCGGTGTCGAAGCTCATCGAGCACAGCTGGAACACCCGGCTGTCCGGGGTGAGCCCGTACGGCCCGACCACCGCGGTCACGGTGTTGTAGAGCGAACGGTGCTCGACCGCCACGCCCTTGGGCCGGCCGGTGGAGCCGGAGGTGTAGACGACGTAGGCGAGGTCGCGGGGGCTGCCCGCCGCCTTGGGGTCGGTCTCCGGGTACTCGGCGATGGCCGGCCAGTCGCGGTCCAGGAAGACCAGGTCCGCGTCGGTCTGCGGGAACCGGCTGATGCTGCGCTCGTGGGCCAGCACCACCGGGGGGCGGGTCTCGGCCAGTGTGAAGCCCAGCCGCTCCTCCGGGTAGTCCGGGTCCAGCGGCACGTACGCGCCGCCGGCCTTGAGGATGCCGAGGATGGCGACGAACAGGTCCAGGCTGCGCTCGGTCGCGATGCCCACCAGCACGTCGCTGCCGACGCCGCGCTCGATCAGGAAGTGGGCCAGCTGGTTCGCCCTGGCGTCCAGGTCGGCGTAGGTCAGCCGCTGGTCGTCGAGTTCCACCGCGACCGCGTCCGGGCGCAACTGCGCCTGCGCCTCGACCAGTTCGTGCATCCGGTGCTCGATGGAGCGGTCCTCGGCGGCGCCCGCCGCCCCGCCCACGAGCACCCGGTGCTCGGCGGCCGAGAGCGCCGGCAGCTCGCCGACGGTGCGCCCCGGCTCGCCGGCGAAGGCCTCCAGCAGGGTCCGCAGGTAGTCGGCCATCCGGCGCACGGTGTCGGCCTCGAACAGCGCCGGGTCGAAGTGCAGCCGCACGGTGATCCGGTCGCCGGGGAGCACCACGACGCCCAGCGCGGCGCCCGAGCCGGTCTCGGTGTCGAAGTGGCTGAGCTCCAGTCCGTGCGCGCTGAACGCCCGCTCGTCGAACGGGTAGTTCTCGAAGACGATGATGCTGTCGAACAGGTTGTCGCCGGCGGACAGGCCGCTCCACGACTGCGCCTGGGTCAGCGACACGGTCTCGAAGTCGCGGGCGCGGGCCTGCTCGGCCTGCAGCGCGGCCAGCCAGGCCACCAGGTCCTGGTCGCGGTCCACGTGCACCAGCACCGGCAGGGTGTTGACCAGCATGCCGACGATGGAGTCGACGCCCGCCAGGTCCGGGGTGCGGCCGGAGACCGTGCCGCCGAAGCAGACCTCCTGGCTCCCGCTGTAGCGCGACAGCAGCAGCGCCCACGCGCCCTGCAGCAGCGTGCTCGGGGTCAGCTTGGTGCGCTTGGCCATGTCCACGAGCCGGGCGGACAGTTCGGCGGCGATGTCCACCTCGACCATCCCGGTCGCACGCGGCCGGTACTCCGGCGCGGTCGGACGGTCGTAGGGCAGCCGGGTCGGCGCGTCGAACCCGCCGAGCACGCCCCGCCAGTGCGCCTCCGCGGCGGCCTGGTCCTGCCCGTCCAGCCAGTGCAGGTAGTCCCGGAACGGCACCCGGGGCTGCGGCTGCGGGCCCTCGCCGTCGCGCAGCCGGGCGTACTCGGCGGCGACCTCGGTGAGCAGTTCGGCGCCGCTCCAGCCGTCCATCACGATGTGGTGCATCGACCACAGCACCCGGACGCTGCTGTCGCCGAGCCGGATGATCGCGACCCTGGCCAGCGGCGCGGCGGCGAAGTCCACGCCGGCCGCCCGGTCGGCGGCGCGCAGCGCCTCCCAGCGCTCCTGCCGGTCGGCCTCCGCCAGTTCCCGCCAGTCGTGCACGGTGACGGGCAGGGTGGCCGCGGCGCGCACCACCTGCACCGGGCTGCTGACGTCCTCCCAGACCACGGCGGTGCGCAGGATGGGCAGCCGGTCGGCCGCCTGCTGCCAGGCCCGGGCGAGCAGGTCCGGGTCCTCGACGTGGTCGAGCACCAGGTCGAACTGGATCAGGTGCAGACCGGTGTCGCCGGTCATCAGCGCGTCGAAGAGCATCCCGCTCTGCATCGGGGTCAGCGGGTAGACGTCCTCGACGGCCCCGCCGGCGGCCAGGCGCTCGGTCTCGGCGTCGGTGAGCTGCACCAGCGGACGCTCCGCCGGGGCCGCGCCGGCTGCACCGGCCGCGTCCTCGGTACGGACCGCGACCTGGGCCAACTCCTCGACGGTCGGGGTGAGGAACAGGTCCTTGGCGGTCAGCCGGATGCCGTGGGCGCGGGCCCGGGAGACGACCTTGATGGCCAGGATGGAGTCGCCGCCGAACTCGAAGAAGTTGTCGGTGACGCCCACCCGCTCGACGCCGAACACCTCGGCCCACAGCCGGGCCAGCAGCCGCTCGGTGTCCGTGCGCGGCTCGACGTGCTCCGCGGCGGTCGGCAGCTCGATCTGCGGCTCGGGCAGCGCGCGGCGGTCGACCTTGCCGCTGTTGTTCAGCGGCAGCGCGTCCATGGTGACGAACCAGGACGGCACCTCGTAGCTGGGCAGCCGCGCTGCCAGCGCCTCCCGCCAGGCCTCCGGGTCGGCCTCCCGGCCGCGCTGCGCCACCACGTAGGCGACCAGGTGCTTGGCACCGCGCGCCTCGTGCACGACGACGGCGGCGTCGGTGACGTCCTCCAGCGAGGTGAGCGCGGCCTCGATCTCGCCGATCTCGATCCGGAAGCCGCGGATCTTGACCTGGTTGTCGGCCCGGCGCAGGTAGTCCATCGAGCCGTCGGCGCGCCGGCGCACGACGTCGCCGGTGCGGTAGAGCCGCTGCCCGGTCCCGAAGGGGTCGGCGACGAAGCGCTCGGAGGTCAGCGCCGCCCGGCCGAAGTAGCCGCGCGCCAGGCCGTCGCCGGCGACGTACAGCTCGCCGGGCGCGCCGACCGGGACGGGGCGCAGCCACGCGTCGAGGACGTAGAGCCGGGTGTTGTCCAGCGGCGGGCCGATCGGCACGACGCGGGCGCGCACCTGCTCCAGGGACAGCTCGTGGAACTGGGTGTAGGTGGTGGCCTCGGTCGGCCCGTAGGCGTTGATGACCACGGTGCCGGGGCAGTGCGTGATGACCCGCTCCAGCGCCTCCGGCGAGGGCGCCTCGCCGCCGGTGATCACGGTGGCCGCGCCGGCGAAGCAGTCGGGGGCCTCCTCGGCGAACAGGCGCAGCAGCGCGGAGGTGAGGAAGACCGCCGTCACCCCGTGCTCGGTGATCAGTTCGCGGACCAGGGCCGGGGTCGGCTCCTCGGTGGCGATGACCATCTCGCCGCCGGTCAGCAGCGGCACCCACAGCTCGTAGGTGGAGGCGTCGAAGGCGTGCGGGGAGTGGAAGACGATGCGCCGGTGCGCCGCCTCGCGCCAGCGGCGGTCCCAGGCCAGGGCCACCACGTCGGAGTGGGTGATCGCGACGCCCTTCGGCGTGCCGGTGGAGCCCGAGGTGAACATGATGTAGGCGAGCTGCCGGGCGTCCGGCTCCACCTCGGGGTCGTGGGCGGGCCGGCCTTCGGTGGTGGCCGGGTCGTCCACCACGAGCAGCGGGACCTCGGCCGCGGCGGCCCTGGCCGCCATCGCCCGGTCCGTCAGCAGCAGTTCGGCGCCGACGTCGGTCAGGACGAAGCGGACGCGGTCCTCGGGGTAGGCGGCGTGCAGCGGGACGTAGACGCCGCCGGCCTTCAGCACGGCCAGGATGGAGACGACCGCGTGCACCGAGCGGTCCAGCAGCAGGCCGACCCGGGACTCGGTGGTGACGCCCTCGGCGAGCAGGCGGTGGGCGAGTCGGTTGGCCCGCTCGTTCAACTCGGCGTAGCTGAGCCGCTGGTCGCCGAAGAGCACGGCCGGCTGGTCCGGGGTGAGCCGCACCCGCTCGGCGAAGACGTCCGTCAGGCTGCGGTGCGCGGGGAACTCGTGGGTGGTGTCGTTCCAGTCGACGAGCAGGCGGCGCAGCTCGGCCTCGGGGGCCAGCGCCAGCTCGCCCAGCGGCCGGCCCGGCCGGTCCACCACGCCCGTCAGCAGGGTGTGGAAGGCCTCGGCGAACCGCTCGACGGTGGCGGGCTCCAGCACCTCGGGGTGGTGGTCGACGCACACCTCCAGTGCGCCGTCGGTCTCGGCGAACCGCAGCACCAGGTCGGCGACGGCGTACTCGCCGGGCAGTGCGGCGCCCGCCGCGGCGGAGGCCTCGCCGAGGAGGCGCTCGAACGGGAGCGCGCCGTCGACGGTGGTCCGCAGGACGACGGACGCGCCGTCGTCCCCGGTGGCGCGACCGCGCACGACGGCGGTCACCTCGTCCTCGCCCGCGTACACGGCGGACAGCACCTGGCCGGCGGCGGCCAGCGCGCCGAACAGCGTGCCGCCGGCCGACTCGGCGAGCTGCCGAAGGCCCTGCGTGAGCGCGCTGTCGAGCGTCAAGCGGTGTGTCGCGGTGGCCTCGGCGGGCGTCGCCGGCCGTGGGCGGTCCACCGGGAAGCGGGTCACCGCGTGCTCGACGGCCTGGTCCGACGCCGGCCCTGCTGCCAGGAACCCTTCGTGGGTCACGTGCGGTCTCCCCCTCGGTCTGCGCATCGCTGACACGGCGGAGGCCGTGCCTGGTCGCCCAGTCTCCCCAGAGGGGAGGCGGCCCAGCCACACACTTGACGGAAGAGCGAAGAAGGGCGGTCAGCAGGCGTTTTGCCGGCTACCGATCTTGTGGGGGCGATCCGGGGCGCGGGCCGGGAAGCGGCGTGGGAGGTGGCCCGGAACCGGGCCCGGGAACGCCGAGGGCGCCGTCGGTCCTCCGGCGGCGCCCTCGCCTGCGGGGTCGGCGGCCTCAGCCGCCCGCGGGTCGGCTCACTCGCGTCCGCCGATCGCGTCGACCGGCGCCGGCCGCATGGCGAACCGGGTGGCCATCGCGATCGAGCCCCAGGAGAGCGCGACGGTGATCGCCACGATCACGACGAGACCGAGGACGGACACGCTGGGCACGGGCGACTTGGTCAGGCCCTCGCTCATGCCGATCAGCGGCGGGGCCGTGGCCAGCAGGCCGAACAGCAGCGCCGAGAAGGTCACGATCCTGGCCTCGCCGTTCATCATCGAGCGGATCTGGTCCGGCTTGGCGCCGATGAGCTGCAGCATCGCGAACTCGCGGACCCGCGCCGCCGTCGACATCACCAGGGTGTTCACCACGGCGATGGCGATGTAGCCCAGCAGCACGGTCTGGAACAACAGGTTGAGCGCCCAGTCGCCGGATCCGCCCGATCCGGGCGCGCTCTGGAACGCGTCCTGGTCGCCGACCTTGACGGTCGGGTAGCGGTCGAGCGCGCTGCGCAGTGCGCCGTCGAACGCCTTCTTGTCGGTCCCGTCCGCGGCCTTGACCAGCACCGCGGCGTCGACCCGGGCGGTGGTGTGGGCGACGACGAGGTCGTTGGGCAGGGTGACGTCCCCGAAGCCGAGGCCGCGCTCGTAGGTGGCCACCACCTTCGGCTTGACCACGGTGCCGTCGCCGAGCCGCAGGTCGACCGTCTTCCCGATCTTCGCCTTGACGGTCTCCGCGACGACCCGGCTCAACGCCACGGTCTCGCCCTGGAGTTGGGCGGTGTCGCCGTCGATCGTCTGCAGGTCCATGGTGTCCGAGAGCCGGTCGGGCGTGACGCCCTGGGCGGCGTACACCTTGGTGGCGGTGCTGTCCTCGGACGGGAAGGTCAGCAGCACCTGCATCCGCGCGACCGGGGTCACCACGGAGACGCCGGGCACCCCGCGCACCGCGTCCACGACCTCCGGGGAGACCCCGGCGCCGGAGGAGGCGGTCAGCACGTGGTCGGCGCGCAGGCCGGCCTCCATCTGCTCCTGGGAGGCCGCGATCGTCGTGGAGGCGCCGAAGACCTGCACGGCGGCCAGGGTCACCCCCATGGCGAGCGGGGTGGCGGCGGTGCTGAGGCGCCGGGAGTTGGCCCGGGCGTTGGCCTGGGCGAGGAAGCCGTGCGCCGTGGACTGCCGGTTCAGGCGCTTGCCGAACACCGCGATGGCGCCGCGGAACAGCAGCGGTCCGATGCAGCCCACCGAGACGACGAACAGCAGGACCGCACTCGCCGCGGTGTCGGCGGCCGAATCGCCCGACACCGCCACGTTGTTGAGGGTCAGCAGCAGACCGAGCGGGATGAGCAGCACACCGATGGCCAGCCGGACCCAGCCGAGCTTCTTGGGTTCGATGGCGGCGTCGCCCAGCGCCTCGACCGGGCTGACCTTGGCCACCCGGCGCGCGACCATCCAGCCGCCGAGCCGGGCGCTGACCATGCAGAGCACCAGCGAGGCGAGGAACGGCACCCAGCCGATCTCCATCCGGAAGTCCGGGGGCATCGCGTCCGCGAGGATGAACACCTCGCGCATCCCGAAGGCGAGGACGATGCCGGGGATCATGCCGACCACGGCGCCCGCCAGCGACACCAGGGTCATCTCGGCGCCGATCATCCAGTGGATCTGCTTGGGCGTCGCGCCGATGGCGCGCAGCAGGGCCAGTTCGCGCCGGCGCTGCTGCACCGAGAGCGCGAGGGTGCTCGCCACCACGAAGACCACGATCAGCACCATGGTGCCGCCGAAGGAGGCGGAGGACTCGACCACCAGGCTGCGGGCGTCGCCCACGTCCAGGAACTCCACGTCGCCGCGTTCGGCGCCGGTGTGGGCCACCAGGCCCGGGACGGCGGCCGTGATCCGCTTGGCCAACTCCCCCGCGCCGACGCCGGAGGCGGCGCTCACGCCGATGGCGTCCACCCGGTCGGGTCGCCCGGACAGCTTGCGCGCCTGCTCGTCGGTGAGGAAGACCGCGGACTGCCGGGCCAGGCCGCCCGCGGGCGGCTCGGCGATGCCCACCACGCGGTAGGAGGAGGCGATCGAGCCGACCACGAGGCGCACCGTCGCACCGGGCGACAGGTGGGCGCGCGCGGCGAGGTCGGCGTCGAGCACGACCTCGTCGGCCGCGGAGGGCGCCTTGCCCGTGCCGACCGTGAACGGCCCGAGCGCCGCGCCGGACCAACCGTGCCCGAACACCGGGAAGCCGTCCGGGCCGCCCACCGTGTGGCCGTCCTGGGTGACCACGCTGACCTGGACGTCGATGTCGCCGACGGCGGACTGGACGCCGGGCACCGCGGCGACGGCGGCCACCTTGTCGGCGGGCAGGGTGACGCGCTCGCTGTAGCGGACCTCGGAGCTCTCGTCCAGCCAGTACGACTGCTCGGCGCTGAGGACCACCGTCGTGCCCGAGTAACGCTCGGGCGTCACACCGGTGCTGAGCCCGGACATCAGGAGGATCCCGCAGGCGGTGATGACCGCCGAGCCCGCGGCGATCGCGACGAAGGAGCCGACGAAACCGCCCTTGCGCCCCTTGATCGTGCTCCACGCCAGCGACAGGTCCTTGCGGTACGGCACCACGAGGCGGACCAGTCGCCGAATGAACCGGATCACCACTCGCCCAGGTGCGTCATGCGGGACGCGACCTGCTCCGGGGTGGGCCGGTGCAGCTCGCCCGCGAGCTTGCCGTCGGCCAGGAAGACGACCGAGTCGGCGTGCGAGGCGGCCACCGGGTCGTGGGTGACCATCAGCACCGTCTGCCCCATGTAGTCGACGACGTGGCGCAGCAGTTCCAGGACCTGCTTGCTGGAGCGGGAGTCCAGCGCTCCGGTCGGCTCGTCCGCGACCACCGCGTCCGGGTGGGTGATCAGCGCGCGGGCGACCGCGACGCGCTGCTGCTGTCCGCCGGAGAGTTCGGCCGGCCGCCGCTTGAGGTGTTCGCCGAGGCCGACGGCGGTGAGGACCTCGCGCAGGAACGCGTGGTCGATCTTCTTGTCCGCGAGCCGCAGCGGCAGCGTGACGTTCTCCTCCACCGTCAGCGAGCCGAGCAGGTTGTAGGCCTGGAAGATGAAGCCGATCCGCTCCCGGCGCACCTCGGTGAGCTGGACCTCGTCGAGCTTGGACAGCTCGACGTCGCCGAGCCAGACCGCGCCCGAGGTCGGCCGGTCCAGGCCGGCCGCGCAGTTGAGGAAGGTGCTCTTGCCGGAACCGGACGGTCCCATGACGGCGGTGAAGGTGCCGCGGTGCAGTTCGATGCTCACCGCATCCAACGCCTGCACCGGGCTTTTATCCGATCCGTAGACCTTGGACACCGAATCTAAGCGGATCGACCAGTCAGTGGGTGTGGCTTGGGATGCAGAACGAGACATGTCAGGGAGCCTACCCAGATCTCGCGGCGGGCCGCCACCTGTCCTCCGATCAAGGGAATTTCTCAGAAACTCCTTGCAGGAATTGTGAATTCGGGCGTGTGCGGCGCTGCGCCGTGAATGATTCCGACACCAAATCGCCCCGACCCGTCCCGGTCGGTGCCGGGACGGGTCGGGGCGGATGGGACGGCCGGAATCAGCGGAACGCGAATCCGAGCAGGTCGAGTCCGGGTGCGGTGGTGATGGGCTCCGGGACCAGGTTGTCCTTGTGGACGAACCGCCGGAGGTAGCCGGCGCCTTCGGTGCCGCCGGAGCCCTCCATTCCGGGCAGGTAGCGGCGGCCGAACCCGTAGTGCCGGCCGCGCCAGGTCAGCAGCGTGCGCTCGACCTCGGCGAAGCCCTCGGTCAGCGCCGGAACGCCGGCCTCCAGCACCGCGTCGCGCAGCGGACGCACCGAGCGCAGCGGCGGCACGGTCAGCTCGTAGAGGTGGTCGAACTTCGTGTAGGCCTCGACCTTGCGCGCGTCGTAGCCGTAGATGACCAGTTCCATCATGTGGTAGTTCAGCGACTGGACGGCGCTGGCCTCGCCCGTGGCGTCGCGGAACACCAGGAACAGCTCGGGGGTGAGCGTCTTCAGCACGTGGAAGATGTGGTTGGGCAGTTCCGCGTACTGGGTGAGCTGCGCCATCAGCGCCTTCGCCAGTTCGTCGTCGCGCCCGATCGCCATCCGCGCCCGCACGGTGAAGTAGCGGATCAGGTAGAAGGCCAACTCGCAGGCCTGCACCGCGCGCAGGAACATGTGCTCGTGGTGGTCGCCGGAGGCGAGGAAGCCGGAGCAGCGGGTCAGGACGGACGCCTGCCATCGCGCCAGGTCGTCGTCGCGCGAGCGGTCGATGATCTCGCCGCCCGTGGTGTCGCCGCCGGTCTCCACCCGCAACTGCCGGACGTGCTCGCGCAGGACGTCCAGCCGTCGTAAGCGCTCCTCGGTGTTGTCGGCCTCGGTGAGCCGCGGCGCGGCCCGGCGCTCGACCGCGTCCAGGTCGGCCAGGGTGGCCTCCAGGGCGAGCACCGCGCCGGCCACCGGCTCGGTCGGGTGCAGGTCGAGGAACCACGAGTAGACGTGCAGGTTGGCGTAGCGGTAGTACTGCGGGATGGGCTCCCGGCTGAACGAGCGGGTCAGCAGCCGCATCACCTCGCTCGCGCAACTCTGCTCGGAGTAGGCCTCTTCGTAGAGCTTGGTCAGCAGGTCGCGCTCACCCGCGGTCAGCGCCTCGCGGCCCGCCCTCTCCTGGATCTGTGCGACCTCGTCGCATCGTCCCGGAAATTGCAAGGTCGCCGGTGCGGTTTCCATCTGTCCTCCAGGGCTGCGGTCGGGACCTCGGGTCGTCGCCGACCCGTGGCACGAGGTTTCACCTCTTGTGGCCGATGACCAGTTGCTTGTCCTGCGTGGACCGGTGCACCTCGCAGTCGACGAAGCCGGCGGCCTCCAGCAGGCCGATGAACTCCGCCGAGGTGCGGTGCCGGCCCTTGGCCTCGACGTGCATCGACAGGTTCATCACCGCGGTGGGCAGCGGGCCGCGGCGGTCGTCGTCGAACAGGCGGTCCATGATCAGGACCCGCCCGCCGTCGGAGCAGGCGCGGTACGCCTTCTGCAGCAGTTCCAGGCCGGTTTCGTCCGTCCAGCCGGACAGGATGTAGCCGAACGCGACGCAGTCGGTCGCGGGGAACTCGTCGCGGTGGAAGTCGCCCGCGGCGAAGTCCAGTCGGCCCTGCAGGCCGAACTTCTCGACGGTGTCGGCCACGTAGGGCTCCACCTCGGGCAGCTCGTACACGGTGGCGCGCAGACCGGGGGTCGCCTCCAGCGCGGCCACGCAGAACGGGCCGCTCGCGCCGCCGACGTCCACCAGGTGCCCGACCTGGTCCAGCCCGGCCATCGGCACCAGTTCGCGGGACACGTCGTACGTGAGCTCCCACATGGCGGCCAGGAACTCCTCGGTGAGCTTCGGAGTCTTGTACATCACCTCGAACGGGGCCGGCAGGGCGGCGTCCACGGCCGACTTCCCGTCCGTCAGGTACCCGTCCAGGTGCGGCAGTCGGCCGATGGTGCTGCCCATCACGTGGCTGAGGAAGCCGCCGACGGAGCGCGGGCTCCGGGGGTCCAGGTAGGGCGCCATCTCCGGCGTGACCAGGTAGGCGCCGTCCTCGTTCCGGTCGATGACGCCGAAGGAGTCGAGGAGGACCAGCAGCCGGTCGAGGGTCTCCCCGTCGAGCCCGAGCTTGTCGGCGATCTCGGCGGTGGGTGCCGCCTGGTCCACCAGGAACCCGAACACGCCGTGCTTGTCCGCCAGATGGATGGCAGTGGTCGCGTACACGCCGTAGACGGCCTTTTCCAACGCGCTGGGCAGCATCAGTCAGTTCTCCACATCGCTCTTTCCGTTTCCGCGAGACGAAGCTAGGGGCGGCCCGCGAGGGCCCTCAAGCAAGTTGCCTTGTCGTTCAAGGAGCCGTGCCGGGCGTAACCTGCACCGGACGGACGGATGCGCACAGCGACGGAGTCGGGACGGAACGCTTACGACAGCCGCGACTGCTTGTCAAGATCGTGGCAGCGTGATCATCGTTACGTACTGGAGTCGTCACTTCCGCCTTATTGTTTTGATAAGTGGTGGTCAACTGGGGCCGCCACTTGGGGGGCCGACTCGAATCGGCTTGGGAACGTGACCACAGTTCTGCGGGGTTCTCCCGCGAACTTCTACCGTCGAGCGCGTGCCGTAGCTCGGGGGATCGTGGTGGCGAGCCGAGACGTCGACCCGCCAGATTTGACGTGTGTGGGAGACGGGGACTTGAGAATCCACTTCACGGTTGACGACCTCGCGCAATTAAGTATGATTGCAAGTTTAGGGCCTGTCGTAGAAAGCGCATTCGCGCTCAAACAGTTCGGCAGGCAGGGAAACGCCGGCTTCCACGGCTGGCGCAAGAGCGTACGAGAGCAGCTGGGCACCCGGGTCGCCGAGGTCGAGCAGCTGGCCGACCGGTACGACGTGCAGGAGCTGTTACCACTGCTCAAGCTGCACTCGGGCGGCGGTCAGGACCTCGGGGTCGACGACCGGGCCCGACAGCGGGTCAGGGCGACCCTTTTCGAATTCTGCCAAGCGGCCGTTCTGCCGCACTGGCGACAGATGCGCGGTCACATGGCCTCGGTGCGCGACTCATGCGGCCGCATCGGCATCGCCAACGGGATGCACGCACTCCTGGACAACCTCCACCCGAAGCTCAACTGGAAGCCTCCGGTCCTGGAGGTCGCCGGAGAACCGGATCGCGACATCTACCTCAACGGGCGGGGCCTGGTGCTGTGCCCGTCACTCTTCCTGGCCGGCAAGGCCTGCATGGTCCTGGAGGACGTCCAGGAGAGCGGGGCTCCCGTCCTGGTCTTCTCGGTACCCCTGGACGCGGCCACCGAGGCCGAGTTCTGGGGCCACAACGCGGGCAGCGAGCAGGCGCTGAGCGCCCTGGTCGGACACACCCGCGCCGCCGCGCTCCAGATGCTCTCGGAGAGCTGCACCACCGGTGAACTCTCCCAGCGGCTGAACATCTCCCTGGCCGGCGCCAGCAAGCACGCCACGGTGCTGCGCAAGGCAGGACTGGTCACCACGGCCCGCAAGCGCAACACCGCACTGCACTCGCTGACGCCGCTCGGCGTGGCACTGCTGCGGCAGCGGCACTCCGCCAGGACCTAGGAACGCGGCCAGGGCGCGGGAACGCGCCCACCACCACCCACGGAGGGAACACGATGAGCACCAACCCGTTCGAGAACCCGGACGGCACCTACCTCGTGCTGGTCAACGACGAGGGCCAGCACTCCCTTTGGCCGTCCTTCGCCGAGACGCCGGCCGGCTGGACGGTCGCCCTGACCGAGACCGACCGGCAGTCGGCGCTCGACTACGTCGAGGCGAACTGGACCGACATGCGGCCCAAGAGCCTCCAGGAGGCGATGGGCGCGCGTTAAGTCGTAGCGCGGGCCTCCGACGGCCTGAGACAATCCCCCCTTCCCGGCCCTGCGCCGGGGAGGGGGGATTTCTCTTTGCTCCCGCAGCGGCCGGGTGCCCGACGGGGCGGACCGGGTGCCCGACCGGCGGACCGGGGCACCCGACGGGCCTCAGTACCCGACCCTCGGTATACCTAGCAATACCGTTTTTTTACAACCAGAGCTACAGCGCTCCCCCGGCCCACGGTGGTTCACTGGACGTACACCACAACACGCCGGGAAGTTCTCCCGGTGGTCGACCCGTTCCCCCGTACGGGCCGACCGATCGCGTGGTCCCCAACGGCACGGGGAGCACGCGGAAAAGCCGGTCCGTGCGGAGCCATCGACTTCGATGACCCGCACGGACCGGCTCTCCCGGTCGATTCGGTTCTGCTGACCCTACGTCATACGACTAGCCGTCAGGCGGCGGACCGTCAGGCGGCGGACCGTCAGGAGTCGGACCGTCAGACGGCCGACCAGGACGAGTACTTCCGGAGCCCGTAGAGCAGCGGCGAGCTGTCGTCCGCCTCCGGGTGCTCGACCCGGAACACCTCGCCGAAGACCACGGTGTGGTCCCCGACGTCGACCGTCCGGCTGATCCGGCAGTCGGCGACCGAGTGGGCGTCGTCGGTCAGGTGGGGGCCGGCCGCCTCCGAGTCGGCCGACCAGCGCACCAGGTCGAACCGGTGCGGAGTCCCGGAGGCGAACAGGTCCGCCGTCCCCCTGGCCCGGGTGTGCAGCAGGTTCACCGCGAAGGTGGAACGGCGCAGCATGGCCGCCAGGGTGGGACTCCCCGCCCGCAGGCACACCAGCAGGGTCGCCGGTTCCACCGCCACGCTGCACACCGAGGAGCAGGTCATCCCCCACGGCTTCCCGTCGAGGTCCGACGTGGTCACGACGGCCACACCGCTGGGGAACGTCGACATCAGGGAACGGAACTGCTCGGGAGCGACCGTCGTCACCGTGGCCGAACTCCCCGCGGAGCCGCCGTCCCTCATCGCGCCGAGCCGGCCTTGCGCTGCGCCGGCGGCAGGCCGTGCAGGTGGGCGAAGTACTCGTACTGGCTGGGCAGCTTCTCGTGCAGCGCGGCCGTCTGCTCGGCCACCAGCTGGAACTCGCGGTCCGCAGCGGTGGAGTCGAGCTTGCTCAGCACGGGCAGCGGCTGCACCGGCAGCCCGCCCAGGCCGAGGATGATCGCGCGGTAGGAGTACGACTCGAAGCCGTGGTAGTGCGGGTAGATCGACTCCTGGTCGGGCAGCTTGACCTTCCACTGCTCCAGGCGCTCGGCCAGACCGTCCGGGATCTCCCGGGTCTTGGTGTCCTTCCAGTACTGGTTGTCGGTGCGCTTCGAGGCGTACCAGTGCAGCACCATGAACTCGCGCAGACCGTCCATGATGTTCGCGGCCTGGCGGTTGTAGGCGTTGCGCAGGTGCTGGTCGGTGTCCTCGTTGCCGACCGGGAAGTTCTTGACCAGCTGCTCGATGCCGTTCTGGATGATGAAGATGCCGGTGGACTCCAGCGGCTCCACGAAGCCGTTGGAGAGGCCGATGGCGACGCAGTTCTTCACCCAGGCGCGCTCGCTGCGGCCGATGCGCATCTTGATGTGGTTGGCGGTGGCGTTCTCCGCCGCCGGGCCGACGAACTCGCGCAGCGTGCGCTCGGCCTCCTCCGGGGTGCTGTACTCGCTGGCGTACACGTAACCGGTGCCGAGCCGCTCGAACAGCGGGATCGTCCAGATCCAGCCGGCGTCCTTCGCGGTCGCGGTGGTGGCCGGGCGCAGGCCGTACTCGGCCATGTCCACCGGCACGCGCAGCGCCACGGCGCTGTCGTTGGGCAGGTGGTTCTGGAAGGAGATGAACGGCTCCTTCAGCGCCTGGGCGACCAGCAGGCTGCGGAAGCCGGTGCAGTCGACGAACAGGTCGCCGTGCAGGTCGCCCTGCTCGCGGGTGCGGACGTGGTCGATCTCGCCGCGGTCGTTCAGCGCCACGTCCACCACGTCGTCGAGGACGTGCTTGACGCCGCGCTCGGTGCCGAAGCGGGTCAGGAACTTCGACAGCAGCGTCGCGTCGAAGTGGTACGCGTACGGGAACTGGGTGTTCTGCTCGGTGAGGGTGGTGCGGTACTCCTCACCCCGCTCGAAGGTGCTGTCGAAGAGCGAGCCGTCGTAGTAGCGCGGCGAGCGCTCCGTGTCGCACATGTTGGCGATGAGGAAGGAGTCCCGGTCGAAGCGACCGGTGGGCTGCTTCTGCACCCACCAGTCGGTGAGCGCGAAGCCGTCCACCACGCGGTTGCGCTCGAAGGGGTGGTAGAAGACGTGACCCGGCTCGCGCCAGTCCTCGAAGCGGACCGCCAGCTTGTAGGTGGCGTGGCACTCGGGCATCCACTCGCGCTCGTCCAGGCCCAGGTAGTTGAAGAAGTGCCGGATCGTGCTGAAGGTGGCCTCACCCACCCCGATCGCCGGCACGTTCTTCGACTCCACCAGGGTGACGTCCACCCGGTCACCGAATGCCACCTTCAGGTAGGTCGCCGTCATCCAGCCCGAGGTACCGCCGCCGACGATCACCACGCTGTTAGCCATGTAGGTCCCTTTGTCGATTGCTGACGAACGTGTCTGGTCGAGCCTCGCCGAACCACCGGCGCACAGCCACGTCCTTGACCGACAGGTGAAATTGGGCAGTCAGCGCCGGGTCGCCGGGCCCGGCGATCAGGACCGCAGGTACGTCAGCACGGCCAGCACCCGGCGGTGGCCGTCGTCCTCGGACAGCCCGAGTTTCAGGAAGATGCTGCCGATGTTCTTGGCGACCGTGGGCTGGCTGACGCTCAGCGCCGCCGCGATGTTGGCGTTCGTCTTCCCCTCCGCCATCAGCCCCAGCACCTCCCGCTCGCGCGAGGAGAGCCGGCCCAGCGGCTCGTTCATCTGCCCGCGCCGCAGCAGCTGCCGGACGACCTCGGGATCGATGACCGTGCCGCCGGTGGCCACGCACTCGACCGCCGCCAGGAACTCGGCCACCCCGCCGATCCGGTCCTTGAGCAGGTAGCCGAGTCCGCCGCGGGAGTGCTCGCCGGACTCCAGCAGCTCGAACGCGTACGCCGTCGCGGCGTACTGCGTGAGCACCAGGACGGCGAGCTCCGGGTAGCGGCCGCGCAGGTCCATCGCCGAGCGCAGCCCGTCGTCGTTGAAGTCCGGCGGCATCCGCACGTCGGTCACCACGATGTCGGGCCGGTGTTCCTCGACGGCCTTGATCAGGTCGCGGCTGTCGCCCACCGCGGCCACGGTCTCGTGCCCGAACCGCTCCAGCAGTTCGACGAGTCCTTCTCGCAGCAGGACCGCGTCCTCGGCGAGCACTATGCGGAATCGGGCGTTCGCCACGGCAGCTCCACGACTAGTTCGGTTGGGCCGCCGGACGGGCTGAGCAGCTTGAGCCTGCCCCCCACCACGGCGACGCGATCGGCAAGGCCCTGCAGGCCGCGGCCGTCCTCGGGCCGGGCGCCGCCCACGCCGTCGTCACCGACGCACAGCACCAGGCGGTCCCCCTCCCGGCGGCCCGTCACCCAGGCCGTACGGGCGCCGCTGTGCTTCACCACGTTGGTCAGCGCCTCCTTCACCGCGAAGTACGCCACCGTCTCCACGGCGGACACCAGCCGCTCCGCGAGGGTGATGTCGACGTGCACCGGCACCGGGCTCCGGTCGGCGATCTCGGCCACCGCGGCCGGCACCCCGCGGTCGGTGAGCAGTTGGGGGTGGATGCCGCGGATCAGCTCCCGCAGGTCGGCGAGGACGCCCTCGGCCTCCCGGCGGGCCTTGGCCACCAGCACCGCACGGTCGGAGCGCTCCTCCACCAGCCCGTGCTCCACGATGCCCAGGGTCATGATCAGCCCGACCAGGCGCTGCTGGGCGCCGTCGTGCAGGTCGCGTTCGATCCGCTTGCGCTCGGCCTCGAAGGCGTCCGCCAGCCGGATCCGCGAGCGGGTCAACTCCTGGACGCGGGCAACGACTTCGGACTCGCGGGGGGCCAGCAGCAGGCGCACGAAGGCCGCCCGGCCCGCGGCCAGCGCGGTCACCAGGTAGCCCGCCGCCGGCAGCAGGACGAGGCCGACGAGCACCACCACCACCCGGTCGAGCGGGGTGGAGATGTGCCAGTAGCCGAAGACGATGAGCGGGCCGAGGTCGACGAAGGGCTCCAGGAAGGGGGCGGCGATGAGGATGACCACGCTCCCCACCAGCAGGACGCCGCCGAAGTCGATCAGTGGCAGCACGGCCGTCAGCGCGATCGCGTAGCTGAACTCGCGCCAGGTCGCGGCCTCGCCGATGCGCAGCCACAGCCACGCCTTCAGTCCGGGCGCGTCCGGCGCCACGTGCGGGTTGCCGACGCACTCGGTGTCCACGAGCCGCAGGCGCAGGCGTTCCGCCGCGGCGACCGGCATGCCGAGCGCCGCGGCGAGGACCACCACCACCATCAACTGGGCGTAGTCGGGCAGGGTGTCGACGTAGATCAGCCCGTTCATCGCCGCGGCCATGACCAGGAACACGACGGCCCCGCCGCACGCCAGGTAGCCGAGCGACCGCCACGGCCAGCCGGACGTGAGCAGCAGGCGCGGACCGAGGGTCAGCGCCTGCCGGCAGTTCAGCGGGGCCGCGGCCGGCGGGCCCGCGTTCGCGGACGCCCGCCGGTCGGCACTCGGCTGCGAGATCACCAAACCGTGACACCAGTGCAGATTTCCACGTACCAAGCCAATACAGGCCGGCACCGGCGCACAAGGCCACCGCTAGGTGTTTTCCCTACGATTCAAGGTGGTTGACGGCCCCGGAACCGGTGGACACGTCACACGATGACGCGGGACCGGGACTCGGTCGCCGTGTACACCTTGCGGATGTCGCGGATCAGGTTGACCCGCTTCAGCCAGCGGTCCGTACCGTCGTAGCGCGGCTGGAACGGCTCCCGGCCGTGGATGACGCGGTAGTTGTCGAGGAAGATGGCGTCGCCGGGCTGCAGCACCACCCGCTCCAGGGCGCCGGTCACGTGGGTGAACAGCTCGGCGATGGCCTCCGTCGCCTCGACGTCGTCCTCGTCCGCGGCGCAGGTGTCGTCGAAGTCGATCCGCAGGTACCGCGACTCGGCCGGGCCGAACAGGATCGCGTCCCGGTCGACCGCGCCGCTGGAGTGCCCCTGCGGGCCGACGTGCGACTGGTCGGGGCGGTGGTGGAAGCGCTTCTCGGACAGGATCCCGGCCAGCCGGGCCGGCAGGTCGAGCTTGTCGGCGCGCACCACGGTGGTGCCGACCTGCTCCTGGTTGCGCAGGCAGTACAGCGCCACGTAGTCGCAACGGCACTGGTGGAAGGCGTCCTCGGTGTGCAGCGACAGCGGGGCCGTGCTGCTGCCGCTGGTCTCCGAGGTCTCCTTGCCGGGCGCCGGGCAGACGTCGTGCACGATACGGCCGTTCTGCTGGTCGCCCCAGGCGAACGGCTCACCGAGACCGGCGCTGAGGAGGGTGAGCACGACCTCCTCGCGCAGGCCGGCGCCGGTCTTCAGCGCCATGTCCCAGCCGGTCGGCGTCGGCTCCAGGTCCTGGCTCAGCGGCAGCCCGGACACCACCGCCACGTCCGTCTCGTCCGACTGCACCCGCCGGAAGAACTGGCGGACCCGGATCGGCAGCGACTCCGCCACCATCCGGGCGTGCGGGAGGAACTCGGCCGGATCCCACGGGCCGTACTCGTCGAGCACCTCGTCGACCAGCCAATCGATCTGCCTGCTCTCGTTGGGTTCGAGGACGAGCCTTTTCACGCGAACCATCCTTCCGTTCCGCCGGGCGACGGAGTTTGCTGCTGATGAACGTGCCCGGTCGACCTTCTCGAAAGCTCCGGTGCACAGCCATGACCTTGACCGACGGGTGAAACAGCTCGGTCAGGGCACGGACGACGCGCGGCACGTCAGGCCCGGGTCGTCGCTGCTCAGGCAGTCGCGGCTCAGGCCGACCCCGCTCAGGCCGTCCCGCTCAGGCCGTCCCGCTCAGGCCGTCCCGCTCAGGCCGTCACGGCCGGCTGCTCGGCGTCGCCGAAGCGGGCCAGGGTCAGTGCCCCGGCCACCGCGGCCACGAAGCCGAGGACGGCGAGCGGGGCCAGGTCGTGCCGGGTGTGGTCGCCGAGCACCAGCACCCCGACCACGGCCGGGCCGACCGTCTCGCCCAGCACCATCGCCGCCGTCGCGGAGGTCACCGAACCGTGCTGCATCGCCCAGGTCAGTGCGGCGAAGCCGCCCAGCCCGGCCACCGCGACGGCGTACGCCGACGGCTCCGCCAGCAGGTCCGGCAGCCGCGGCTCGGGCAGCACCCGCACCGCCACCCCGACCACCCCGAACTGCAGGCCCGCCACGAACCCGAGCAGCGGCGCGCGGCGGGCCCGGCCGTACCGCACCGCCGCCCAGCCCGCGCCGAGCAGCCCCACCGCGACCAGCAGCACGCCCACCCGCAGGGCGTCGTCACCCGTGCCGCGCCCGTCCCGCCCGGCCGTGAGCGCCAGCAGGCACAGCCCCGCACAGACCGCCGCCACCCCCGCCCACTCGCTGCCGCGCAGCCGCACCCGCAGCACCCGGGCCGCCCCGACGGCCGTCACGGCGAGCGCGGAGGCCAGCGCGGCCTCGACCGCGTAGAGCGGCAGGCGTTCCAGGGCGACGAGTTCGGCGGCGAAGCCGCACATGTCCATCCCGACCCCCACCAGGAACGGCCACTGCCGCAGCGCCCCGGCCAACGCGGCGGCCTCCCCCACCTCCGGCGCCGGCCGCGCTTCCGGCCCCGCTTCGGGCGTCGTTTCCGGCCCGGCGGTGGCGGCGCGGCGGGCGCCGACCGCCTGCAGGACGGTGGCCGAGCCGGTGAGCAACGCGGCCAGCAGAGCAGACAACAGCCCGACGATCATGCACCGACCGTACGGTCCGGACCCCACGCGGTACCGGCTGGCACGCCGTCGGCCCCCTCCCGCCGCCCGCACCGGGGCGGGCGGCGGGAGGGGGCCGCCGGGGGATGGACGCGGCTGGTCAGCGCTGCAGGTCGGCGAGCAGCAGGTTGGGGTCGGTGTGGGTGAAGTAGGCCGCGCTCGGCACGTAGACGGTGTCGCCCCGGACGGCGACCGAGGTCGGGTTGGACAGGCCGTCGGCGGCGGTGAGCACGGTGTGGTGGCTGCCGTCCGGCTCGACGTAGACGGCCTCGCTCCTCGTGTTCAGGGCGGCGATCAGGGCGTCGCCGTGCCCGGTGAAGGCGAAGTCGTCCACACCCGGCAGGCCGCCGGCGCGGACCTCGGCCGGCCCGGCGGTGCCGTCCTCGCCGATGGGGATGCGCAGCAGGTTGCCGGTGTCGGTGTTCGTCACCCAGACGGCGCAGTCGTGCAGCTTGAGGCCGTTGGCGCCGAACGCGCTGACGGGCTTGAGCAGGGCGTCGTCGGACCAGGTCGTGGCGGTGCCGCCGTCCACCGGGACCACGTGCACCACGCCGAGCGCGGAGTCGGTGACGTAGATGCGGCCCGCGCGCTCGTCGAGGCCGAGGCCGTTCGGCAGGCCGGTGACGGGCAGGGCGGCGATCCGCTCGGGGGTGCCGCCGGGGCAGAGCCGCCAGATGCCCTGGAGGTCGGCGGTGCCGGTGGCGTAGCCGAAGTAGAGAGTGCCGTCGTGGGCGCGGACGATGCCGCTGACGACCGCGGCCCCGATGAGCGGGGTGGCGGGGGTGGCGGGGGCGGGCAGGGTGGCGAGGACGGTGAGCTGCCCGGCCGGGTCGACCCGGCCGATCTGCCGGGCGAAGGACAGGGTGAGGTCGGCGGAGCCGTCCGGTTCGAGGGCGATGTTCTCGGGCTGTTGGCCCTTGGCCAGGTCGAAGTGGGCGATGATCCGCGGGGCGGACAGCGGCGGGGCGACGGCGACGGCCGGGGTCGCCGCCAGCAGGGCCAGGGCGGCGCAGGCCGCGGGGACGAGCAGGCGGGGCATGGGCTCTCTCCTTGATCGACGGGGTCGGCGGTGGTCGCCTGCCCGTCAGCAGAACACTCCTGACGGAGCGCCGCCCCCGACCGGCCGCCGCGCCGACGGGAACATCCCCCGGTCGGTCGCCCCTCCCGCGCGGCCGGACGCGGCGTGCCGCGCGACATCGGCTCCGATTTGTGACGTGGCCCTGTCTAGTTCGTTCCCGTCCTGGTGTGGTGGGATGTGCGGGTCACGGGGTGATGACCGCAGGTGGGGGTGTGCGATGCGCAGTGGACGACTGCTGGGGCTGGACGGAGGTGCGGCCCTCCTGGTCGCCGTCGGGCTGGTCCGGCTGGGGGCACAGGAGTGGCTGGGCGCGGCCGCCGGGGCGCCGGGCTGGGTGGGAGGCCTGAGGGCTGCCTCCTACGCGGACGCCTGGCTGGCCTTCGACGACCCGGCGGCGCCCGGCCTGCGGGTGCCGGCGCCCGCGGTGCTGCGGGCCGTCGTCGGCCGGGCCGCGGACCTGGTCGTACGGTCCTGCGCGGGGGACGAGCCGACGGCGCTGGAGTGGCTGGGCCGCCGGTCGGCGGAGGCTCGCGAGCAGGCCCACCGGGACGACCTCGCGCACCCGGCCGAGCCCTGCGCACTGACCCTGGTCTGGCACGGCGTCCAGGCGGCGGCCGCCGGGGCCGCGGCGGACCACGACCGGCGCATCGAGGAGCGGGTCGAGGCGTACGTCCGGGACCGGCACCGCCGCCGGGACACCCTCGCGCTGGTGCTGGGCTGCACCCGGATCGCGGCGGCCGCGCTGGTGGAGCTCTGCGAGGGCGATCCGGAGCGGGTCGCCGGGTGGCTGGAGGAGGACGCGGCGCGCGCCATGCCGCGGGGCGGGCCGGCACCGCTGTGGGTGCCGGGGCGGCCGTGACGGGCGCGCGGGGTCGAGAGGCAGAGGACGGAAGCCTCAGTCCGCGCCCAGCAGCCGGGCGGCCTCGGCCATGGTCGGGCCCAGCGGGAGGTCGAGCCGCAGCGCCGCCAGGTCGTCGCCGCGGGTGGGGCCCTGGTTGACGATGGCGACCGGCAGCCGGGCGCGGGCGGCGCGGCGGACGAAACGCAGACCCGACAGGACCGTGAGCGAGGACCCGAGGACCACCAGCGCCCCGGCGGCGTCGACCAGCTCGTAGCAGCGGTCGACCCGGGCGGCCGGCACGTTCTCGCCGAAGAAGACCACGTCCGGCTTGAGCACGCCCCCGCAGTCCGCGCAGGGCGCGACCCGGAACCCCGCCACCAGCTCCGGCGCCAACTGCGTATCGCCGTCCGGGCGCAGGACGGCCCCGGGGCGGCGGAACCCCCGGTTCAACTCCTCCAGGCGCTGGTCGAGTTCGGCCCGGGAGCTGGTCCGCCGGCAGTCCAGACAGACCACCCGGTCGAGCCCACCGTGCAGCTCCACCGCCTCCCTGGTCCCGGCCGCGCGGTGGAGGCCGTCGACGTTCTGGGTGATGACCCCCGCGACGTGCCCCGACCGGCGCAGCCGCTCCACCGCGTGGTGGCCCGCGTTGGGCCGGGCCCGGGCGAACAGCGGCCAGCCGGTGTGGCTCCGGGCCCAGTAGCGGCGCCGGGCGGCCTCGCTGCCGGTGAACTCCTGGTAGGTCATCGGGGTGCCGCTGCGGCGGCGCCCGGTGGCCCCGCGGTAGTCCGGGATGCCGGACTCGGTGGACAGGCCCGCGCCGCTCAGCACCACCGCGCCGCGCCGGTCCAGCAGCCCGACGAGCTCCGCCGCGCCCGCCGGGCTCCGCGACGCTGCCGGGGCGACGGTCTCCGGGGCGACGGTCTCCGGGTGCTCCGAAACTGCCGAGTTTGCCGAGCTCTCCGACCCGTCCATACCGCCGAGGGTAACGCCGGCCGCGGGCGGCGGGGGCGGCGCCGGGGGCAGCGCTACGGCGCACCCGCGGCGAAGCCGACGATCCGCGCCAGGGGCGGCTCCCACCCCTCGGTGGTGTCCACGACCAGGCAGGGGGCGTCGAGCGCGATCGGCACCCACGACTCGATCGGCCGCTCCCCCGCCGCGATGCGCCGCAGCAGTGCGGCGTCCGCGTGTGCGGCGCGCGAGGGCAGGTCCGCGGACCGGCGGGCGATGCGCAGCCGGGCGCGGTCCGGATCGACGACGCAGCGCACGACGCGCAGCTCGGCCGACTCCGTGAGCGCTTCCAGACCCGGACGCCAGAGGCGGTCCTGGAAAGCCGCCTCGGCAACCAGGCTCCGGCCGGCCCCGAGGAGTTCACCGATGGTGCGGAAGAAGGCGTGCAGTGTCCTCAGGTCCGGGTCCCCGGCGGGCTCGGTGGCGGCGGCGGGCTCGGTGGCGGCAACCATGCGCTCCTTGATCTCGTCCCGGCAGACCAGCGGCCAGTCGAGCGCGTCGGCCAGGGCGTGCGCCAGCGTGGTCTTGCCCGCGCCGGGCGGGCCGCTGACGGCCACCAGTGTCGGACGTCGCATCGTGCCCCGGCTTCCTCCGGTTGCTCCCCGCCGGACGCCGCCGACGGGGCCGCGATCCGGCCAACTTGACGGAACCGTACGGATGTTGATCGGTTCGTCACCCAGCCTACCCTCGGGTGGCGGAACGGGCGGCCCGGCCTGGGAGTCCTGGCCCGGCAGACCTGGTCCGGCAGACCTGGCGCAGGAGACCTGGCGCGGCCGGCGGGGGCAGTCGGGGCGGTGACCTCGGAGCCGGTCCGCCCTCAGCCGCCGTCCCGGCCCCAGCCGGGTGCCGGCGGCAGCGGCCACGGCGGCGGCACCGACGGGCCGACGCCCTCCGGGGCCGGGCCGCGGCCGGCGAGCCAGCCCAGCAGCAGGTGCCCCGGGCCGGTGACGACGGGGCCGCTCGCTCCGAGCGTCCAGGCGCGCCCGAGGTCGGTGGCCTCCAGCCGGCCGACGGGAAAGCCGTGCGCGGCCAGGGCGGCAGCGGTCGCGTCCAGTGCCCAGGCGACGTAGTCGGCGGACCAATCGGCCGTCCTGTAGCCGAGGTTCAGGTCGACGTGGTGGGTTTCGAGCTCCCGCCGGGCCCGGTGGAGCGTGAACCAGGCGGGGTGCCGCCACCCCGCGAGGGCCGATACCAGGGTGGGCCAGCGCTCGGCCGGCATCGCCGCCGCCTCGTCGAGCAGACCGTCCAGGCTGCGCCGCACGTCCTCGACCAGGTCGGCAGCCCCGCGCCCGGCCCCCTCCCGCAGCGCGCGCTCCAACGCGGCCGCATCGGCCCGGGGCCCGGGCTCGACACCGGTCCGGGCCAGGGCCAGCAGCCACCGGTACGCGTCCGCGCTGCGCGCCAGGTGGGTGAGGACGTGGGCGCGGCTCCACCCGGGCAGTGCGGACGCCTCCCGGGCGCCGCGATCGTTCAGCCCGCCGACGGCGGCGACCAGCCGCCCGGCGGAGCCGCGCACGTCGGCGAGCAGGGCGGCGAGTTCGGCGCGGGTGGGCTCGGTGGTGGGCGTCACGGCCCGTACCCTACGGCAGTCTTGTTGACTAATTGTCAGCAAGTTCCGCGCAGCGCCTTGACGACCCACGGTCACGGTCCTAGAACGTAGTCAGCTCCCCCGGTCCCCCCACCGCATCACGGGAGCAGCGAAAGGTCGTCTTCTCGCCCCTCACCGAGGAAGAGGCTTTCCCATGCGTTTCAGCCGTTCCAGCCGCCACCTCGCCGTCCCCTCCGCCGTCCCCGCGGCCGCCGTCGCTGCCCTCGCCGCCGCCACCGCGCTCGCCGTCGTCGCGGTGCCCGCCGCCGCGGCACCCCGGGCCGTCGCCGCCGCTCCGGTACTCACCGCCGGCAGCGCGGGCGGCACGGGCGTCGCCCCCGGCGATGCGCTCGCCGCACCGCTGGCCGGGGGCACGGTCGCCACCTTCTACTCGACCGCGACCAGCACCACCGGTGTCACCTGTGCCACCTCCGCGCTCGCGGCCTCGGTGCAGACCAACCCGGCGGCCCCGGGCTCGGCCACCGCATCGCTGACCGGGCTGACCTTCGGCTCCTGCACCAGCAACGTCACCGGCGTCACCTCGGTGCGCAGCCTGACCGTCGGCAACCTCCCCTACGCCCTGACCGTCTCCGACGCCCCGGGGCTGCCGGTCACCCTCGGCGGCGGCTCGGCCGGGACGATCCAGGCCACCGCCGTCCTCAACAGCTGGTTCGGCACCATCACCTGTTCCTACCAGCTCAGCGGCGCGTTCACCGGCAGCGCCGACAACAGCGCGCACAGCCTGGCGTTCCGCACCGAGCACTTCGCCAAGAGCGGCGGCTCGTCCCTCTGCCCCGCCGACGGGTACTTCTCCGCGACGTACGGCCCGGTCACGGACACCTCGCAGCCGGGCAGCCCTGCGGTGTACGTCAACTGACCGGCGGCCCCGGCCGGCGGGTGCCTGGCGCAGGCACCGGCCGGCCGGGGCGGTGGCCGGGGCCGGTCAGGACCCCGAGGGCACACCCTCCCGGTGCCGCCAGCGCACCCGGTCATCGACGGCGACCGCCCTGCGCACCGGCCGGGCCGGGGCCCGGTGGTCCGCGCAGGAGAGCACCAGCATCTCGTCGTCCCCCGGCTGGAACTCGTACGCCACCCGCTGCACCCGGCTCGGGATCCCGAGGCCCGCCAGCTCCTCGCGCAGCCGCTCCAGGCCCGGGTACCGGACGCCGGTGTCGTACACCACCAGCGGGAACAGCCGCACCTCCCGGCGGGCCACCCGGGCCAGGTCCAGCAGCGCCGCCCGGTGGAACTCCTCGTCCAGCCGGTTGCCGTAGGAGAAGATCAGGTGCGAGCTGAGCACCAGGTCGAACGAGTCGTCGGCGAAGGGGAGTTCGGGCAGCGAGCCGGCGACGTAGCGGTCCGGGCGGGCGGCGATGTCGGCCCGGAAGTCCCGGGCGTTGGCGGTCCACTGGCGGATCAGGTCGTCCACGTCGGCGTACCAGCTCGACGGGTAGCCGGCCGTCTCCTGCACCAGCAGCTCCCGCTTGAACGCCGTCTCGCGCTCCACCAGCAGGCCCAACTCCCCCCGGTGGTGCGCGTACTGGCGGTCGACGGCGACGGCGTCGATGCCCCGGCGCCCGGCTTCGGCGACGAAGCTCGCCGCGCCACCGGGGCAGTCCAGGACCCGCCGGCCGGCCAGGTCGCGGTCGGTGAGCGCGAACATCGCCCGGTACTCCTCGAAGGAGCGTGCGCTGACCAGCACGGCTCAACCCCTCCCGACGAACGGCATGGTGGTCGGAAGCACCACCAGGGACTGGATAGTGGTGTCCGGCGGCTGCGCGGCCATCAGCAGCAGGGCCTCGGTGAAGCGCTCCACCGGGATGGTCGCCTCCACCGCCGTCGTCCCGTCGGCCTGCATCGCCGCGGGCTGCGGCGAGCCGTCGACGGGGGTGACGTTGCCGACGTCGATCTGCCCGCAGGAGATGCCGTACGGGCGGCCGTCCAGGGCGAGCACCTTGGTGATCCCGAGGACGGCGTGCTTGGCGGCCGTGTACGCAATGGAGTTGGGGCGCGGCACGTACGCCGACGGCGCGCCGTTGTTGATGATCCGCCCGCCCTGCGGGGTCTGGGTGCTCATCACCCGGAAGGCCTCGCGGGCGCAGAGGAAGCCGCCGGTGACGATGGTGTCCAGCACCCGGTTCCAGTCCTCGAACGGGGTCTCGGCGATCGGCCGGCGCGGGGCCGCCGCGCCGGCGTTGTTGAACAGCAGGTCCAGCCGCCCGTACCGGTCCTGGACGGTGTCGAAGAGCCGGGCGACCTCCTGCGGGCTGCGGATGTCGGTCGGGACGGCCAGCACCCGGGAGCCGGCCGGGCCGGCGAGGACGGCGGTCTCCTCCAGCGCGTCCTTGCGGCGCCCGGCCACGGCGACGGTCCAGCCGGCCGCGAGCAGGGCCAGTGCCGAGGCCCGGCCGAGACCGCTGCCCCCGCCGGTGACGATCGCCACCCGTCCGTGCGGCTCGCTCAACGCGCCCATGTGTCCCCCTCGTTGACCCAGATCCGCAGCATCCGCCGGGCGTACGGCCCGGGTTCGTCGACGTACGGCGAACGGCCGTGCAGTACCCGGCTGTTGCGGATGATCAGCAGGTCGCCGGCGGCCATCGGCAGCCCGAAGGCGATCTCCGGCCGGTACAGCACCTCGTCCAGCACGCCCAGCGCTTCCCATTGACGGTCCGTCAACTCCGGTCCGCCGCGGTCCGGGGAGGAGCGGACGGTGCGGGTCTGGTAGTAGCAGCCGACCGTGCCCTCCTTCTGGTGGTAGAGGATCGGGGTGACCACCACCTGCGGGCCGGCCCGGCCGGTCCGGTCGAAGGTCCAGTCCTCGCAGAGGGTGGCGAGGGCGTCCGGCCGCTCCCGCTCGATCAGGTCGTGGACGTGCCGCGCGCTCGCCAGCTTGGTCAACCCGCCGCCGTCGAAGGCGGGCCGCAGACAGAGCAGGACGAGCAGGTCGCAGGTGTCGCAGTGGAAGCCGAGCTCGGTGTTGCCGTCGCCGTCCTGGTCGTGCAGCACGGAGGTGAGGTCGCCGCGCCCGTTCTGCGGCACGATCCGGCCGTAGTCCGCCAGCAGGAAGGACAGCACCTCGGTGATCCGCTTCTCCGGGTGCGCCGGGTCCACCAGCCCGCCGATGTGGGTGATGCCGACCGAGGCGACGGCGTCCCGCACGAAGTCCCGCAGCCTGGCCCGCACCGGCTCGGCCGCACCCCACCGTCCGGCCAGCGCGTCGGCCCACAGCAGCCGGCGCTCCACCTCCCCCAGCGGGAGCGACCACAAGTGCCGCCGCGCCGCCAACTCCAGGCTGCTCCAGCCGATTTCGGTCACCGCATCCATGTCTCCTCCTCCTCGCCGACCGCTGCCGGTCTCCCTAGCGGCTCCCGGCCGCGACGGCCTTCGCCCAGAGCTCCAGCGCCTCGTCGACCTGCCCGGCCGTGACCACCAGCGCGGGGATCATCCGGACCACGTTGAGGTGGATCCCGCAGAGCAGGAGCAGCAGCCCGTGCTCGGCCGCCGCCTGCTGGACCCGCCGGGCGGTCTCCGGGTCCGGGGAGCCGTCCGGGCGGCAGAACTCGCTGGCGGCCATCAGCCCGAGGCCCCGGACGTCGGCGATCCCGGGCGCCCCGTCGGCGACGGCCCGCAGCCCGGCCAGCAGCCGCGCGCCCTGCTCGGCCGCGTTCTCGACCAGCCGCTCCTCGCGCAGCACGTCCAGGGTGGCCAGGGCGGCGGCGCAGGCCACCGGGTTCCCGCCGTACGTGCCGCCCTGCGAGCCGGGCCAGGCGCGGCCCATCAGGGCGGCCGGCGCGGCGATCGCGGACAGCGGGAAGCCGCTGGCCAGGCCCTTCGCGGTGATCAGGACGTCAGGCCGGACGCCGTCCTCGTACTGGTGGGCCCAGAACCGGCCGGTGCGACCGAAGCCGGTCTGCACCTCGTCCACCACCAGCAGGATCCCGTGCCGGTCCGCGCGCTCGCGCAGCCCGGCCAGGAAGCCGGCCGGGGCGGGCACGTAGCCGCCCTCGCCGAGCACCGGCTCGACGAACATCGCCGCCGTCTCGGCGGGCGCGGAGGCGGTGGCCAACACCTCGTCCAGCCCGCGCAGCGCGAACGCGACCGCCTCCTCCTCGGACAGCCCCAGCCGGAACGCGGCCGGGAACGGCGCCACCGCGACCCCGGGCATCAGCGGGCCGATGCCCGCCCGGAACCGGGTGCCGGCCGTGGTGAGCGAGGCCGCGCCCATGGTGCGGCCGTGGAAGGCACCCTCGAAGACGATCACGTTCTGCCGCCCGGTGGCGTGCCGGGCGAGCCGCAGCGCCGCCTCCACCGCCTCGGTGCCGGCCGTGGCGTAGAACAGCGAGTCCAGGCCGGGCGGCAGCACCTCGCCGAGCCGCCCGGTGAGGGTGAGCAACGGGTCGTGCAGCACGGTGGTGTACTGCCCGTGGATCAGCCGGCCGGCCTGCTCACGGACGGCCTCCACCACCCGCGGGTGGCAGTGGCCGGTGCTGGTCACCCCCACGCCGGAGGTGAAGTCGAGGTAGCGGCGGCCGTCGGCGTCGTAGAGGTGAAGGCCCTCGCCGCGCACGGCGACGACCGGGGTGGCCTGCTTGAGCATCGGGGAGAGCTGGGTCACGGATCCTGCCTTCACGCTGGGTCCTGCTTTCGGGAGAGAACTCGTTGACGGTCAGGGGGAGTTCAGGAAGGTCAAGGGGAGGGCTCGGGGCCGCGTCGGGACGGTCCGGCGGGTGGCAGGTAGCCGGCCTCGGCGGCCCAGGCCAGCGCCGCCGACCACCACTGCGGGGTCGGGGCATCGAAGTGGACGCCCAGCCGGTCGAGCACCGCGGTGGTGTACGCGCTGTCCACCCGGACGTTGCGCTCCTCCTGCTGCGCCCAGACGGCGGCCAACCGGACGGCCGTCGGGTGCCGCCGCTCGGCGGCGGCGAGGGCCGCCGCGAAGGCCTCCTCGTCGGTGAGCCGCACCGGGTGGCCCAGCCCGGCCAGCCACCCCACCAGCTCGTCGTGGGCGACGGCGTACGGCGATTCGACGTGGTAGGCGCCGGGTGCCGCGTACGGGTCGAGGGCGATCGCGGCGATCCCGGCGGCCACCGTGTCCACGTGCGAGAACGCGAAGGCGGTCGCCGGCCGGCTGGGGGCGGCGCCGGCCAGCAGGTAGCCGCGGATCAGCTGGTAGATCCGGTTGTCGCCGGTGTTCGCCTGGAAGGCGCCGGTCCGGCTGTGCGCCGCGATGTGCCCGCTGCGGTGCAGATAGGCGGCGTGCCCGCCGGCGGCCCAGGCCCGGACGGCCTGCTCGGCGCGGTACTTGGTCCGCTCGTACGGGGTGCGGAAGTGCTGGCCGATCCACAGGTCCGCCTCGCCGAAGCGCCGCGGCGGGCCGTCCACGCCACCCGAGACGGCGAGCGTGGAGACGTGGTGGAAGGCGGCCTGCGGGGTGTGCTCCCCGGTCCAGCCGAGCAGCCGGCGCACCGCCGCGTGGTTGGTGCGCTCCAGCTCGTCGGGCGAGGCCACCAGCCGGACGTCCGCCGCTGCGTGCACGACGATCCGCGCGGCCCGGGCGCGCTCCAGCCCCGCCGGGGAGAGGCCGAGGCCGTCCCGGTCGATGTCCCCGGCGACGGCGTGGACCGCTCGGGCCCCCAGTCGTTTCAGGGCCTGCGCGTCGTCGGCGGCCCGCACCAGGCAGGTGACCTCGGCGCCGCGCCGCAGGAAGGCGTCCAGCAGGTGCCGCCCCAGGTAGCCGGTGGCGCCGGTGAGCAGCACCCGGGCGGGTTCGCGCACCGTCGCCCGGGCGGTCGGCGCCACGCCGGGGTGCAGCAGCTGACCGGAGGTGGACAGCGGCGCCCGGACGGGCCGCGCCCCCGCTGCCGGTGCCCCCGCCTCCGCTGCTTCCGCCGCTACGGCTGCTGCGAAGGCGGCGGTGATCCGCTCGGCCTCGGGGCCCGAAGGACCAGGCCGCCCGGACACCAGGTCGGCGACCAGCCGCTGCTCCACCACCCGTGCAGTGAGCCGCAGTTCGTACATCGGATCGCCCCCGGGACAGCGCGCCACCCCGGCCTGCTCGGCGGCGACGGTCCAGTCCAGCGCGGGTTCCTCCGGCAGCCGGAAGGTGCCGAGGAAGTTGAAGCCGACGGCGGGCCGCCGCCCCGGCGCGTCCATCGGCCGGACGGGCGCCTCGCGAAGCCGCCGCGCCACCGCCTCGGGACTCGCCCCGGCCTCCAGGCCGAGGTGCTTGACGGCGGTGAACCAGCCGACGGTGTCCAGGAATTCGCCCGGATCTCCGACGACGTCCCGGCCGTGGGTCTCGACCTCCACCACGAGCCGGGCCCGCCCGTTCCAGCCGGTGACGGCGTCGGCGAAGGCGGCGAGCAGGACGGCCTCCAGCCCGGCCCCGGCACCGTGCCGCGCGACCAGCCGGGCGGTGGCCTCCGCTTCGAGCGCCCAACTGACCGCGACGGGCTCGGCGACGGGCTCGGCGACAGGGTCGGCGACGGGCTCAGCGACAAGGTCGGCGGCGGGCTCATCGGCTTCCGCCACCGGCGCGGCCGCCGCCCAGGCGTAGAAGTCCGCCGTCGGCGGCAGGTCGACCGGCTTCCGGTCCAGCACCGCCCGGTACGCGTGCGCCAGGTCGTCCAGCAGGATCCGCCAGGACAGCCCGTCGACCACCAGGTGGTGCGCGATCAGCGCGAGCCGGTCGTCGGTGCCGGGCGGGCCGGTGAACAGGTGGGCGCGCAGCAGCCGGCCGGCCAACGGGTCGATGCTGCGGTGGAGTTCGGTGCAGACCCCGGCCACGGTGTCGGCGATCGCTCCGGCCGCGCGCGGGATCCGGGAGAAGGAGACCGGGTCGAGCTCGGCCACCGGCCGGGGCTCGCCGTAGCCGTCCGGGGAGAGCGGGCGGCGCAGCGCCGGGTGGCGTTCCAGGACGGCCGCGACCGCCGCCGAGAGCGCCGCCGGGTCGACCGCCGCCCGGCAGCGCAGCAGCACGGACTGGTTCCAGTGCCGTACGTCCCGGAGGGACCGCTGCCGGTACAACCAGCGCTGCGCCGGGGCGAGTCGGCCGCCGCCGCCCCCGGCGTGCGCGGCAAGGGCGGCCGGGGCACCAGGGGTGGCCGGGTTCGGGGGCGTGGCGACGGCTGCGGCTGCGGCTGCGGCTGCGGCCAGGCCCTCCGCCGTCGGGTGCCGGTAGAAGTCCTCGTAGGCGACGCGCAGGCCCGAGCGCCGCAGGAAGGCGATGGTGCGCATGGCGAGGATGGAGTCCCCGCCGAGGCCCAGCACGTCGGCGCGCGGCCCGACGGCGGGCAGGCCGAGCGCACCTGCCCAGAACCGGCCGATCTCCGCCGCCAGAGTGGTCGCTGCCGGGCCTGTCGCCGCAGCTCCCGCCGACTCCGCGCGGGCCTCCACCAGTTCGGCCACCAGCTCGCCGAGGCGTCCCCGGTCGAGCTTGCCGTTCGGCCCGACCGGGAACTCCGGCAGCACCAGGATCGGCTGCGGCACGGAGTAGCCCGGCAGCCGGTCCCGTAAGTGCGCGCGCAGGAGCTCCAGGCCGCCGAAACCCTCCGACGGCCGTACCGCGCCGAGCAGTTGGCCGCCGACGGCGGTCTCCCGCAGCAGCACCGCCGAGCGGGCGACGCCCGGGTAGCCGTCCATGGCCCGCTCGATCTCGGCGAGGTCGACCCGGTAGCCGCGGACCTTCACCTGGCGGTCCACCCGGCCGAGGAAGACCAGGTTCCCGTCCGCCCGGCGGCGACACAGGTCACCGGTGCGGTACACCAGGCCGCCGTCGCGCCGGACGAAGCCGCGGGCGGTCTCGTCCGGCCGGCCGAAGTACCCGGCGCTGACGCCGCGGCCGCCGATCAGCAGCTCCCCCACGGTGCCGTCCGGAACCGCACGGCCCGTGCCGTCCACCACGGTGAGCAGCACCTCGCCGATCCCGGTGCCGATCGGTACGGTCGGCTCCTCGGCCGGCAGTTCGCGGGCGTCGGTGGCGAGCAGACAGGTCGCGCCGACGGTGGTCTCGGTCGGGCCGTAGTGGTTGGCCAGCCGGGCGGTGGTGCCGCCGTCGAGCAACGCGGCGGCGAGCGGGCGCGGCAGCGCCTCGCCGCCGAGCAGCAGGGTGTGCAGCGGTGGGGTGTCGGCCGGGCGGCCCTCCAGCAGGGCGCTCAGGTGGGAGGGGGTGGTCTTCAGGACGTTCACCCCGGCGTGCCGGAGCGAGGCCCAGAAGGCCTGCGGGTCGCGCACCTCGCGGTCCGGGACGACGTGCACCGAGCCCCCGGTGGCGAGGGCGAGCAGCCAGGTGGTGTGGCCGAGGTCGGCGGCCAGCGTGGTGACGTGCGCGGTGCACGGCGCGTCGGCCTCGGTGAGGCCGAGTCGTCCGGCCAGGGCCAGCGCGTAGTGCACGGCGTTGGCGTGGGTGACGGCGACGGCCTTGGGCTCGCCGCTCGACCCGGAGGTGAAGGAGAGGTACGCGGGGTCCTCGGCGTCCACGGCCTCGACGTCCCCCTCTGCTTCGCCCGCCTCCGCCTCCGCCTCGCCGGACGGCGACGCCGCCGGCGGCCGGGGCGTCAGGACGTCCACCACCTCCCCGCCGAGCCCGCCCTCCGTCGCGAGCACCCGCCCCACCCGGACGGCCGCCAGCCGCCGGGCCAGGTCGGCCGCCGACCACTCCGGGTCGGCCAGCACCGCCGCCGCACCCGAGCGCAACACCCCGTGCAGGAGCACCAGCATCCGGGCGTCCCGGGGCCCGACCAGGGCGACCCGGTCCCCCCGCCCGGTGCCGGCGGCGGCCAGCCGGGCAGCGATCCGGGCGGCCGAGGCGTCCAGCGTGCGGTAGTCGACCGTACGGACTCCGTCGCTCAGCGCGGGCCGGTCCGGGTGGGCCCGGGCGAGCCGGGCGAGGAGCCCGGGCAGCGAGCGGGCGGGGCCGGAGCGGCCGGACGGTGCGGACCGGACGTGCTGCGTCGCGGAGGTCACGCCGACTCGTCCCCCGTCCGTCCCGTCCGTCCCGTGCGGACCGGGCCGGCCGCCACCCGTGGGTCACCCACCAGGTACCCGTCCAGCACCGCCCGTTCGGGCAGCCGACCGGCCAACTCCCAGGCCAGCATGCGGTGCAGGCCGTCCAGGTGGATCAGCCCGGACCGGACCGTCAGCTCCCCGTAGTCGGGGTGCTCCACCGGGGCGGTACTGAGGAAGAGCGGGGTGAACGGGGCCCGCCGCAGCAGCCGCAGCTTCGCCGAGCAGACCGGGTTGGCGGCCGTCCAGGCGGTCCCGGCGGAGCGGATCCGTTCCGCCGCCTCGCTCACGGTCAGGCCGGAGCGCGGTACCAGTTCGAGCGCCCCGCCCTCGCTGATGTGCCAGGGCAGCACCACTCCGAGGACGTCCGCCCGCGAGAGCCGGACGCGCCACCAGCCGCCGGGGATGCGGTCGGCGCGTTCGAGGTTCTCCTCGGCGTACATGTTGCTGTTCGCCTCGTGGGCCCGCTCCACCGGATGGTCCCGCAGGTAGGCGTCGTGGACCTCGGGGTAGGCGACGGCGGTGACGATCTCCACAGCAGTGCTCCTCAGACGGTTCCGGTGTGCGCGGTGCCGGTGCGCGCGGTGCCTGTGTGCGCCGTTCCCGTACCCGCAGCGCCGGTGTGCGCGGTTCCGGTGTACTCGGTGAAGTGCCGTTCCGCGAACAGCTCGGGCCACTGCCCGTCGGCCAGGTCGAGTTCGCGGGCCCGGGCGAGCATCCGCCGCCAGTACGGCTTCACCGGGCGCCAGCGCGCCCCCACCTGGCAGTACGAGGCGTCGATGAAGTACCGGGGCCGGCCCGGCCCGTCGGGCGCGGGCCTGCGGGTGTGGAACAGCGCAGAGTTGAGCAGCACGGTGGTCCCGGGCGGCAGCCGGTCGATCACCACCTCGCCGGGCAGTTCCGCCGTGCCGTGGTGGGCGAAGGCGGCCTTGCCGAAGGCGCCCTGGTGCGAGCCGGGCAGGACGGCGAGGCTGCCGACCTTCTCGTCCAGTCCACCGAGGTAGTGCAGGGCGTGGACCATCAGCAGCGACGGGTCGGCGCGGTCGTTGGGCTCGCAGTCGTGGTGCCAGGGCTTGCCGGGGATGCCCGGGTCCTGGCGGTCGCTGTGCAGGTGGTGGAAGACGAAGGACGGTCCGAGCAGGCGGGTCAGGGTCCACAACAGCGGTGGATGGGTGAGCAGTTGGCCGTGCGCCGGCAGTTCCAGCTCCAGCAGCGGGGGCGGTCCGTGCCGGGCGGGGTCGGCGCAGGCGGCGATCGACCGGGCCCGCAGGCCCTCGTCGACCCAGCGGTCCACCTCGGGGACGAGCCGTTCGCGCAGCGCTTCCGGCACCAGGCCGGGCAGGACCAGGTACCCGGACTCCAGGAACTTGCGGTGGTGCTCGATGTCGAGGGCCTCACGCCCTCCGGAGGACAACGTCACCGAACCGACCCCCTCCTTCCGTTCGGCGGGACGAACAACGGGACGTGGCACGAGCAAGGAGGCACACGGGTTCCATCCAGACCTCGGGTGGTGGCGGAGCGTCCGTCACAGTCGCCACAGCCGCCACGACTGAACCGTGATCACCACGAAGAGAGACGCGTCGATCACGCAAGGTAGTGCGCCCCAGGAGTATGAACCGGTCTTCGCGTCCACGACAAGGCCATCGCCTCCTCGTGGACACCTTCCCGCCACCGTGCCGTTCAGCTCCGGCCACCAGTCGATTCCTCCCCCACGGAGCACTCCGGCCGCGCTGCGCCCCGGTGATTCGCCGCCGGAACAGCGGATGCGGCAGAGTGAGCCCATGAGCTCGGACACCCGGAGTCACGAAGCAGCCGGCCGGATGGGCCCGTCGGCCCGTCGACGCCCGGTCCAACAGCGCAGCCAGGAGCGGTACGGCCGCATCCTGGACGCCTGCGCCGGACTGCTGGACGAGGTCGGGGCCACCGCGCTCACCACCAAGCAGGTCGCCCAGCGCGCCCAGGTGCCGATCGGCACCCTCTACCAGTTCTTCGCCGGCAAGGAGGACCTGCTGGCCGCACTCGCCGGCCGCAACCTCGACCAGTACCTCCGGCGCCTCGACACCCGGCTTGCCGCCGCCGCGCCGATCGACCCGGCCGCCTTCACCGACCTCGCGGTGGAGGAGTTCGTCGCCATGAAGCGCGCGGTCCCCGGCTTCGGACAGGTCGACTTCGGCCTGGCCGGCCCGGCCGTCCCCGCCGGCGTCCGGGACGACCGGCACCTGCTGGACACCGGCGTGGACAACAACACCGCCGTCGCCCTGCGCCTGCAGGCACTCGGCGGCGACATGTTCCGGGCGGACGACCCGGCGGCCACCACGCTGACCCTGCGGGTCGCCCTGGAGGCGGCCGACGCCGTGCTCAAGCTGGCCTTCCGCGGGGACCCGAACGGCGATCCGACCCTGATCGCCGAGTGCAAGCGGTTGGTCCGCGGCTACCTCGCGCAACACCTGCCCGCCCGCTGAGGCACCTTCGCCCACGGCGTTTGCGAGCCCGCCGCCCCCGAAGCACAGTGGATAGCGGAACGGTCGCCGAGGCGGGCCCCCACGACCCGACGACCCACGAGCCGACGACCCAGGACACGACCCGAGGACACGACCCCGAGGAGCAGACCATGCACGCAGCGGTAGGTGACCAGCTCCACATCCACAGCAGGTCGGTGGGCATGGTGGACCAGAAGGGCGAGATCGTCGAAGTGCGCGGCGCCGACGGCCAGCCGCCGTACGTGGTCCGCTTCGAGGACGGCCACCAGGGCCTGATCTACCCCGGCCCCGACTGCAACATCGAACCGCGGCTGGCGGACCGCTGACCGACGCCCCCGCCACCCCGCGGCCCGACCGCGCGCGGTGGTGAGGAGCGGTGTCCGCACCCACGACCCCGCTGCCCGGGGCGCTCGCCGGGCTCGCGCCACTGCTGGACCACTACGGGTACCTGGCGGTGGCGCTGCTCGTGCTGCTCGACAACTGCGGCGTCCCGGTGCCGGGGCAGACCATCCTGGTGCTCGCCTCGGTGTACGCCGGCGCCGGGCACCTGGACTTCGCCGCCGTCCTGCTGATCGCGGGCGTCGCCGCGGCGCTCGGCAACAGCCTCGGTTACCTGATCGGCCGCACCGGCGGGCGCGCCTTCGTCCACCGCTGGGGCCGCTACGTACTGCTCACCCCGGCCCGGATGGAGCGCGCGGACGGCTTCTTCGCCCGCCACGGCGGCAAGGTCGTCACCGTCGCCCGCTTCGTCGACGGGCTGCGCCAGACCAACGGCATCATCGCCGGGACGACCGAGATGCCCTGGCGCCGCTTCCTGCCGTTCAACCTGCTCGGCGCCGCGCTGTGGACGGGCGTCTGGGGCACCTTCGGCTACCTCGCCGGGGCCAACATCGGCGCCGTGTACCGGACGGCGATCCGCTACCAACTGTGGTTCGCGATCGGCCTCGGGGTGCTGGTCGCCGCCTTCCTGCTCCGGCAGGTGCTGCGCTACCGACGCCGGCGCCGCGCGGACGCCGACGCCGACGCCGGACCCGGGCCCGACTCCGGACCCGGCCCGGACGCCGCCTCCCACGAGGGCTCGGACTAGCGCAGCGGGAACACCTCGAACGGCACCGCGAAGCGCGTCCCCAGGCGGCTGCCCGCGCCCCGCCCGAAGCCCTCCAGGAACTCCCGGGCATTCGCCATCTCCCCGCCGAGCCCGGCCAGGTACGCCTTGTGCTCCTCCAGCGAGGCGACGCCCCGGTCGAAGTGCTCGGTGGTGTCCACCGCGTGCGCCGACTCCGGCGAGGCCACCGCCCAGATCTGCCGCACGCCGTTCCACGGCTCGTGGCCCTCCGCCAGCAGCTCGCGGAACACCCAGCGGTTCCCGGCGTCCCGGACCCCGTCCAGGGTGGCCCGGCCGACCGCGATGTGGTCCGCCTGGTTGAGGAACACCCCGCCGTAGGTGTCCCGGAAGTTGCTGGTGATCACGATGTCCGGGCGGTGCCGGCGCACCACGCGGGCGATGTCCCGGCGCAGCGGCAGCCCGTACTCCACCACACCGTCCGGGTGGCCCAGGAACTCGACGGTGTCCACGCCGACCACGCGGGCCGAGGCGATCTGCTCGGCCTCCCTCAGTGGCCCGCACTCCGCCGGGTCCATCGAGTCGATCCCGGCCTCCCCGCTGGTGACCATCGCGTAGACCACTTTCTTGCCCTGGGAGGTCCACCGGGCGACGGCCGCGGCGCCGCCGTACTCCATGTCGTCGGGGTGCGCGACGATCGCCAGCGCGGTCTGCCAGTCCTCGTCCACCGGCTCGTAGGGCGCGGGCTCGACGGGCGCGGGGGTCTGCTCGGTCATGCGGGTCGTCCTTCTCGGTGCGGCTCACAACTTCGTACGGTCGTACCGCAGGCGACTCTAGAAGACCGGCGTCCCCCACACCTCGTCAGACACCCTCCTGCCTGGAGCGCTTGCCCCTGACCCAAGGGTCAAGGGTTAGCGTCCGGGCGCGCCCCACAACGGGCTTCCCCTTTCTCACGAGGAGCACCGCCATGGCCCTGCCCACCACCGCCCGCGTCGTCCGGCTGACCGCCGACCCGGCCGGGCTGCCCGCCCCCGAGGACTTCACCGTCGCCCAGGAGCCGCTGCCGGCCCCCGGCCCCGGGGACGTCCTCGTCCGCAACCGGGCCTTCCTGGTCTTCCCCGGCCTGCGCACCCTGATCGCCGTCGAGGGCGGCGGCCTGCCCCTGCCGCACATCGCCCGCGGGGACGCCCTGTTCGGGCCCGCCCTCGGCGAGGTGCTGGCCGCACCCGAGGGCGGTCCGCTGCGCCCGGGCGACCTGGTGACCCATCTGCACGGCTGGCGGGACCACGCGCTCGCGGACGCCGCGCAGTTCACCCCCGTCGCCCCGGACTTCCCGGACCCGCTCGCCCTGATCTCGACCTCCTCGGCCGGCTACGGCGGGCTCACCCGCGTCGCCGGGGTGCGCCCGGGCGACGTGGTGCTGGTGACCGGCGCGGCGGGCGCGGTCGGCAGCACGGCCGGGCAGCTCGCCCGGCTCCTCGGCGCCGCCCGGGTGATCGGCACCACCCGCACGCCCGCCAAGGCGAAGCGGCTGACCGCCGAACTCGGCTACGACGCGGTGCTGGTGCCCGGCGAGCGGCCGTTCGCCGACCAACTCGCCGAGGCCGCACCGGACGGGCTCGACGTCGTCCTCGACCTGGTCGGCGGCGAGCAGCTGACCGCCGCCGTCGACGCGGCCCGCCCCGGCGCCCGGTTCGCCCTGGTCGGTGCCCTCGACGGCCAGCTCGCACCGGACCGGCGCGGCGGCGACGCACCGGCCGTGATCGACACCTTCCGGGTCATCACCCTCGGCCTCACCCTGCGCGGCTTCACCCAGCTCACCCACCCGGACCTCGACGCCGAGTGGCGCGACCGCCTCGACGCCTGGCTGCGCGCCGGGCAACTCGCCCTCCCCCGCACCAGCGTCACGGGCATCGATCGGGCCCCCGCGGCGTTGACCGGACTGTTCACCGGGGACACCTTCGGGACCACCATCGTGGAGCTCTGACGACGGAGGGCAGGCATGCGGATCGGCGAGGCGGCGGCAGCGGCGGGCACCACCCCCAGGGCACTGCGCTTCTACGAGCAACGCGGCCTGCTCCCGCCGCCCGCCCGCACCGCCTCCGGCCAACGCGAGTACGGCCCGGCCGAGGTCGCCCGGGTCCGGGTGATCCGCCAACTCCTCGCCGTGGGACTGACGGTGGACGACCTGGCCAGCCGCGCCCACCGCCTCGACATGCTGGCGTACGACCCGCCGCAGCGCTGCTCCGCCTCCCCCGGCCCCGACACCTTCGCCCCGGTCGTCACCGCCCGCCTCGCCACCCTCGACGCCGAGATCGCCCGCCTCACCACGCTCCGCGACAGGCTCGCCCGGCACATCCGCAACGGGGGTGCAGACGTACCGGGCGAGAGCTGAGGGGCCGGAGGCGAGGCTAGGGCCCGTCTTCAAACCCCCGCCTGCGGGCCGACGTCGGGGCACGCACCTCGCCGCGTTGTCGTCGGTCGCCAATGCGCTGCATTGGGCTCCCTCCTCCGCCTTGCGATGCACGCACCCCAACGCCGCCCCGCCCGCCCTCCGGGCGAACGACGGGGGTTTGAAGACGGGCCCTAGCGGCCGGGGACCGCAGGCCGTGGTCAGCTGGGGTCGGCGGCGAGGCGGGGCTCGGGGGCGGGGGCCGACTGGGTGGCGGGCCAGCTGATGCGGGTGGCGCAGAGCGAGACGACCGCCGCGGAGGCGGCGACGGCGGCCATGCCCCAGACGAGGCTGGTGGCGCCCGCGATGAAGCCGATCACGGCGGGGCCGGCGAGCAGGCCGGTGGTGCCCATCGCGGCGACCAGGGAGAGGGCGTCGGCGCCGCGGCGGGCGGCGGCGACGTAGACGCACGGGGTGACCGCCGCCACGCCGAGGCCGACGCAGGCGAAGCCGAGCAGGGTCGGCACCACTCCGCCGACCAGCAGGGCGAGGGCGAGGCCGAGGCCGGCCAGCAGGCTGCCGGTGCGCACGATGCGGCCGTCGCCGAAGCGGGTGCGCCAGCCGTCGGCGAAGATCCGGGCGCACACCATCATCACCGAGACGACGGCGATGCCCATCGGCGCGAGCCCGGCACCCGCGTCCACCACGTCCTTGAGGTAGAGCGCCGACCAGTCGTTCATGGCGCCCTCGGTGACGGTGCCGAAGACCATCGCCAGGCCCATCCAGAGCGTCGCGACGGTCGGCAGCACGAAGCCCCGGCGCTGCTTCCGCTCCCCCGGCTTCTCGTCCCCCGGCTGCTCGTCCCCCGGCTCGGCGGCCTCCTGCGAGTCGTCGGCCAGCAGCCCCGACCGGGCTGCGAGGACCAGGGCGGCGAGCAGCACGGCGGCCAGGCCGAAGTGCACCGCGAGGGTCCCGGTGAAGGCGTTGACGCCGGAGGCCAGCAGGGCGGCCAGCAGCGAGCCGGCGCTGAAGGTGGCGTGCAGCCTGGACATGGTGGTCCGCTCGAAGCGGGCCTCCAGCGCCGCGCCCTGGGCGTTCATGGCGACGTTGAGGCAGCCGACCGCGACGCCGTCGCAGAACAGCACCAGCAGCGTGACCGGGTAGTTCGGCGCCACCGAGAGCGCGAGCAGGACGACGCCGAGCGCGAGCGCGGACAGCACCGAGAGCAGGCGGGAGCCGAACCGCCGCATCAGCACCGCCACCAGCGGGAAGGACACCGCCGCGCCGATCCCGCAGGTCATCAGCAACAGGCCGATCTGGGCCTCGCCGAGGTCGAGCCGGGCCTTGAGCGCGGGCACCCGGGAGACCCAGGTCGCGTACTGGAACCCGAGGACGAAGAACAGTGCGCCGATGGCCAGTTGGGGCCGGCGGAACTCGTCGCGAACGGGGGACATCGGCATCAGCCCACTTCGGCTCTGGATCGGGGCCCGGCGGTCGGGTCGGCGGTCAAGTCGGAGGTCGGGTCGGCGGTCAGGTCAATGCTCAGGTCGGCGGCCGGGCGGCCGGGGTCCAGCGGCATCGCCATGTAGACCGCCCGGGAGCCGTAGCTCGCAGGCAGTTCGACCTCGGGCCGGGCGCGGTAGCCCAGCGGGGTCCACAGCACGTGCGAACCGCGGACGGCGACCAGCGAGATGGTCCGGTGGCCGGCCGCCCGGGCGGTGTCCTCCAGGTGCCGCAGCATCCGGTGGGACAGGCCCCGGCCGCGCAGTTCCTCGGAGATCACCAGGTCGTGGGCGTGCATGTTGCCGGGCGCCGCCCCCTCCCCGGTCCCGGTCCCGCGCTCCTCGCTGCGGCTGAGGTCCGGGCAGCGGAACAGCGGGTACGGCAGGGCGAGCAGGTAGCCGCCGAGGCGGCCCGCGTGCTCCAGGACGAAGCAGGTGTCCGGTGAGGCGCGGTGCCGGGACTGCAGCGCCTCGCGGCCCTCGGACAGGCCGCTGGCGGCGTAGGCGCGCTCCTCCAGCGCGACCACGGCGTCCCAGTCGTCCTCCCGGAGCAGTCGGATCCGGGTGTCGGTCATGCGGTGCCTCCGTCGGGGCCGTTGCTTCCATCGAGACCGGTGCCGGTTCCGGGTCCGGTTCCGGGTCCGGTGCCGCCGATGCAGCTGTAGGGCAGCGGCGCGAAGCCGTTGAACCCGCGGGTCGCGTAGGCGGTGGCGTACGCGCCGCAGGAGTGGATCCAGACCGGGTCACCGGAGCCGAGCGCGTGCGGGACCCGCACCAGGCCGCCGTCCTGGGCGTACGCGTCGTCGCTGTCGCAGGTCGGGCCGGCCACCACCGCGTTGACGAACTGGCCGCCGGGGTGGGTGGGGAACTCCAGCCGGTACTGCAACTGGTCCATCTCGTACAGGCCGTTGAACTTGCCGCAGCTGAGGTAGAGCCAGTCCTCCCGGCCGCCGTCTAGCCGGTGGCGGGAGGTGAGCCGGGCGACGTGCGCGCGGATGGCGCCGTGGTCGGCGACCAGGTGGCGGCCGGGCTCCACCAGGAACTCCAGCGGCCCGGCGTTGACGGCGCGCAGCCGGTCCATGCCCTCGCGGATCACCGCGAACATCTTGTCCAGCGGGGGGTCGAGCGGCCGGCCGCGCCGGTCGAGGACGCCGAGGGCGGGCAGGCCGCCGCCGAGGTTGATCCGATCAGGGGTGATGCCACGCCAGTTGAGCGCTTCCAGCACGGCGGCCAGCGAGTCCAGGGCGGCGCCCCAGGCCTCGGCGGTCATCTGCTGCGAGCCGACGTGCACCGACAGGCCGGAGGGCACCAGCCCGGAGGTACGGGCTTCGCCGAGCACCCGCAGGGCGTCCTCGGGCGAGCAGCCGAACTTGTGGCTCAGGCCCCACAGGGCGCCGTCGCCGGTGGTCGCGATCCGGCAGAACACCCGTGAGCCGGGGGCGTGTTCGGCGATCGCCGCGACGTCCTCCAGGCTGTCGGTGGCGAAGTCGCGCACGCCCAGCCGGTGGGCCTCGGCGATGTTGCGGTCGGACTTGATGGTGTTGCCGTAGTGAATCAGCTCGGGCGGGACGCCGGTGCGCAGCGCCTGGGCGATCTCCTGCGGGCCGGCCGCGTCGAAGCCGGAGCCGAGGGCAGCCAGGTGGGCCAGCACCTCGTCGACCGGGCAGGCCTTCATGGCGAACCGTACGGCCACGCCGGGCAGTTCGTCGCGGAGGGCGGCGTACTGGCCGCCGATGCCGTCCAGGTCGTAGATGATCCGGTCGTCGGTGGCGGCCGCGAGGGCGGCGCGCAGTGCGGTGCGGTCGTGCGGGTCGGGGTGGGGTGCGCGGCTGTGGACGGCGCTCCCGGTCGGGGAGCGGTGGGCGGGCGGTGCGCCCGGCGTCCGGTCTGTCTGGCGTATCACGTGGTGCTCCCGGCGCGGACGCGCCCCGGCAGCCGGTCGGCGGGGGTGGTCCTGCTCGCCCGCACCAGCGGGCCCCAGGCGTCGATCAGCAGGGCGAAGTCCTCGATGTCGGCCTGCGCCTCGTCGAGCAGGCGTACTCGCCGGGATGCCAGGTGGTCGGCGAACTCGGCGTACTTCCCGCCCAGTTGCCGGTAGCAGCGGTCCAGTTCGGCCAGTCGGCGGTGGTTCTCCGCGCGGTCGGTGGTAGCGCTGCGGCGGGCGGAGTCGGCGATCGCCTCGGGGCGGACGCGGTGCTGCTCGTCCAGCAGGGCTCCGCCGGCCTCCGTCATCTCGGCGTAGACGGGGTGGAGGTAGAGCATGGAGAGCAGGAACTTGGCGTAGCGCAGCTGGTAGGCGGTGAAGCCGGGGCCGGTGCGCCGTTCCGGGGTGTAGTAGTTGACGATGTGGCGGTTGTGGGTGACGCCGGGCAGGGTGGCGTCGTACACCAGGTGGTGGAGGAAGTAGTCGCTGCCGATGGTCTCGGTGGCGGGCGGCAGCGGTACGCGCTCGTACACCTCGTGGTGGAGGCCGATGTTGCACATGTCGATGTGCCAGATGCCGGGCCGGTCGAGCACGGTGCGGTCGGTGGTGAACGGTTCGGTGCCGCCGCCGACGAAGGACTGGGCGACGAGTTCGCGCTTCTCCTGTTCGCTCGCGCCGGTGGGGGCCCAGAGGGCGACCACGTCGTGGTAGACCTCGGGGTCGAGTTCGAGGATCTCGCCGATGTCGACGGAGAGTTCGCCGACGAAGGAGGCGCCGACGAGGGCGACGGGCTTGTCCGCGTGCGCCGGGTCGAGGGTGTACTCGGTGACGCCGGCGGCCGCGTCGGCGGCTCTCCGGCCGAGGGTGGCCAGCTCGTGCTCGATCGGGAACACCGGTTCGCCGTGGAGCCATTGGTAGCGGCTGTCGGAGTCGCGGCGGTGCACCGAGGCGCAGCCGAGCGCGGCGGCGATCAGGAACGCCCGGTTGGTGCAGGCGCCGTAGGAGACGGCGTCCGGCAGCATGAGGTCCAGCAGCTTGTCGGGGCCGGCGACGCCGGAGCGGTCGATCACCTCGCGCAGGAAGGCGCGTTGGGCGTCCTCGTCGAGGTGGTGGACGTGCACGCCGTCGACGGCGGGCAGGGCGGCGACCGCCCGGGCGTGCCGGGCGCGGGTGGCGGGGTCGGCGGAGTCCAGCACCAGCAGGTGCACCCGGACGTCGAACCGGCGGACGGCGTAGGCGGCTTCGGCGCCGACGGCGGTGATGGTGTCCGCGCACTCGCGGTTGGTGGGCAGGGTCAGGCAGACGTCACGCATGCCGGCTCCCCCGGCCGTCGGCGTCCTTCTGCTGCTCGAAGGTCCGGCCGGTCCAGGACCGCAGGCCGAGCAACTTCTCGCCGAGTTCGGTGAGTTCGGCGGTCCCGTAGCGCAGCGACTCGTGCCGGGTGGCATCGCCGACGAGCGTGCGGTTCCAGTCCGGGGTGGCGAGGGTGCGCCAGGACTCGACCCGGGAGCGCCGCAGCTGTTCGGCCTCCTCCAGGGCGGGCATCATCGACAGGTACTGCACCGCGCGCACGCCGCGCTCGGAGGTGTTGCGTTCGACGCCGTGGGCGAGCAGGCCGTTCCAGATCAGCAGGTCGCCGGCCTTCAACTCGGGCCGTACGACGGGGTACTCGTCCCGGTCGACGTCGGGGCGGATCGGGTCGCGGTCGGCGGGCTGGACGGCCTGCCACTGGTTGAAGCGGCGGAACAGCTCGGGATTGCACTGGAAGCCGCCGTGGTCGGGGGCGGTGTCGTTGAGCGCGATGATGCCCTGGACGCGCTGCGGCAGCACGCCCCGGGTGGTGTCGACGTCCCAGTGCAGTTCGATGTCGAAGCCGCGGTCGGTGGGTTCGATCAGCGCGCGGTCGCGGTTGCGGACGTTGGGCGGGTTGAGGTTGAGCCGGTCGAGGGTGACCCACAGCTCCTCGCAGTCCCAGACGTCCACGAAGGCGTCGTAGACGCGCTGCGACTGGCGGCTGTCCCAGAGGAGTTGGTGGTGGTAGGCCTCGACGAAGCCGTAGATGTGCAGGTGCCGGTCGAGTTCGTCGCGGTAGTCCCGCTCGCGGTACCAGTCCTCGGGGCGGTCGGGGGACAGGCCCTGGAAGTCCCAGGCGAAGTCGAGCAGGCGCTGTGCGGCCTCGGCGGGGATCGCCTGCGGCACCACGACGTAGCCGTGGGTCTGCCAGAACGCGTAGTCCGCTTCGGAGAGCACGCGCAGCGGGTGCTTCTTGCGGATCTCCCGCAGGGCGGTGCGGGCCAGGTAGCTCTCGGTGTCCGCGCTGAAGTAGGGGCGCTGCGAGGCGGCGCGGTGGAGATACTCCTCGGCCTGTCCGTCAGTGCTCGGCATGGGCAGTCACTCCATGGTTCGTAGTCGACGCGGCGCTTGATTCGGCGGGCGGCGCGGGCACGGGAGCCAATCCGCCGGGGCTCCGGCCGGGTCGGGAATTCCTCCCGCGGACCTTCGGCGGTCCGTATACGCTCCTTGTCGGCTCGGCCGCCGATCACGCCCGTGCGCCCCGACGACTGGCCAACTCACCTGCCCGGCACGGCCGCTCACCACGTCTCAGGCCCTGCCGAACCACGCCTCCCACACATTGGACTAGACCAACTAATGGTGTCAACCCTTTCCCGCGGGTTGCCGATTGGGAAAATCGACGCAGCTCACGCCGCCTCTCGCGGTTCGCTTTATGTTTCGCAGGCGGACATAAGAGCGGGTATGTTTCGGAAATTGACATAACCGGGAGGAGGTGAACCCCACCGGCCCCACGAACCGTTACCGCGCGCGCACCGCTGCCCGCGCGAAGCGTTGCCCGCGCGAGGCGTGTTACGCCGGGCAACCGCCCCCCGCCCGCCGTAGCTTGGGACCGTGCCACGCCCAGGAGCCGCCCGACTCACCCCGCCCGACTGGCTGACCGAAAGCCTGCGGCCCCGCGCCGCGCCGATCCCCTGGGCGGCAGTGGCCCGCGCCTCCGTCGCGCTCGCCGCCCCGCTCGCGGTGGGCACCGCCACCGGCCGCCCCGGCTACGGTGCGCTGGTGTCGATGGGCGCGCTGTCCGCGGTCATCGGCGACACCGCCGACGCCTACCGGATGCGAGTCTTCAACATCGCCGTCCCCCAGCTGTTCGGCGCCCTCGGGGTGCTGCTCGGCGCCCAGGTGCACGGCTCCGGCTGGACGGCCGTCGCCGTGCTGACCGTCATCGCGCTGGTCTCCGGCATGATCTCCTCGATCGGCGCGGTCGCCTCCGTCTCCGGGCTGCTCCTGCTGCTCAACGCGGTCGTCGGGGCCGGCCTGCCGCTGCCCTCCCCCTGGTGGCTGCCGCCCGGCCTGCTGCTGCTCGGCGGCCTGGTGGTGCTCGTCCTGGCCCTGCTGGCCTGGCCGCTGCGCGTCGGCCTGCCCGAACGCGCGGTAGTCGCCGGCACCTACCGGGCGGTCGCCGACCTCCTGGAGGCCGCCGGCACCCCCGAGTACGACGACCGGCGCCGCGAGCTCACCCAGTCGCTCAACCACTCCTACGACCTGTTGCTCGCCCGGCGGGCCCGACGGCACGGGCGCTCACCCACCCTGGTGCGGCTGCTCGCCCAGCTCAACGCGGCGATCCCGGTGGTCGAGGCGGCCGCCGCCGCGCACCTGCGGCCGCCCCAGTTCGGCCCGCTGCCCGCCGCCTACCCGGCCGCCGTCCGGGCCCTGGCCGACGCCGTCGAACAGGGCCGCACCGGGCCCGCCCCGACGCCCGAACTGCCCGTGCCCGCCGGGCCGTCCACCCGCGCCCTGGTCGAGGCGATCGGGCACGCCGGCACCGTGATCGCCGAACCGGCGCCCGACCCGTACGCCGCCGCCGACCGGCTCGGCCGGCCCGCCGCCCTGGAGGTACGGGCCCGCCGGGCGGCCCGGGCGCTGCTGCTGTCCGGCGCCTCCTGGCGGTACGGGCTGCGGCTGGCGCTGTGCATCGGCCTGGCCCAGGTGCTGGTCTCGGTGATCGCGGTGCCCCGCTCGTACTGGGTGGCGCTGACCGTGACCTTCGTGATGAAGCCGGACTTCGGCTCGGTGTTCTCCCGCGCGGTGCTGCGCGCGCTCGGCACCGCGGTCGGGCTGCTGATCGCCACCCCGGTGCTCGCCGCGGTGCCGCGCGGCTGGTGGGACGTGCCGGTGATGGCGGTGCTGGCGACGCTGATCCCCGCACTGTCCGCCAAGGGCTACGCCTTCCAGACCGCGGCCATCACCCCGGTGATCCTGCTGCTCTCCGACCTGCTCAACCACCAGGGCTTCCACCTGGTGCTGCCCCGGCTCTACGACTCGCTGATCGGCTGCGGCATCTCGCTGCTGGCCGGCTACCTGCTGTGGCCGGAGTCCTGGCACACCCGGATCGGCGACCGCCTCGCCGAGGCCGTCCAGGACACCGCCTCGTACGTGTCGCTCGCCTTCACCACCGGGCCGGGCGCGGACGAGCCCGCCCGGGCCCGCTACCGGCGCCGGCTCTACCGAGATCTCTCGGCGGTGCGCAGCGAGTTCCAGCGGGCGCTCACCGAGCCGCCGCCGGTCGGGGCCCGGGCGGAGGCGTGGTGGCCGGTGGTGATCGCGGTCGAACGGATCGTGGACACCACCACCGCCACCCGGGTACGGATCGAGCACGGCGCGCCCGTACCGACCGCGGCCGAGGTCGGCGCCGTGACGCGGGAGCTGGCCGACCTCGCCGAGGCGCTGCGCACCGGCCGGCCGCTGTCCGGGACGGCTCCGGGCGTGCTCGCCCCGGACTGCGCGCTGGCCCGGCTGCACCACGAGGTCCACGCGGCGCGGTCGGTGGCCGCCGCACCGGCGCCCTGATCCGGCCGTCCCCGACTCGGCCCGGCCCCCGGCCCCGCCCCCGCCCGGCTCGGGTCCTGGATCCGGTCAGCTCAGTCCTGGATCCGCCGCCAGGGCCGGTCCGCCTCCAGCGCGAAGGCCAGTTCCAGCAGCACCCGTTCCTGCCCGTGCGCCGCCGACAGGTGCACCCCGACCGGCAGGCCGCCCGCCGTCGAGCCGGCCGGCAGGGCGATGCCCGGGCCGCCGGTCACGTTGTTGACCGGGGTGAAGGCCACGTAGCGCAGCAGCCGGTCCATCAGTTCGTCGAAGGCCACGTTCGGGCTGAGGTGCCCGATCGGCGGGGCGGTGTGGGCGAGCACCGGGGAGAGGATCACGTCGTGGTGGTCGAACACCCGCCGGTAGACGCCCTCGGCGCGGCGCAGCCGCCGCAGCACGCCCGGGGTGTGCGCGAACTCCGCCTGGAACCGCCGGCGCAGCCCGGTGGTGAGCCCGTCGAGCTTCCCGACCCGGAAGCTCTGGTCGATCAGCAGTCGGCCGGTGAAGGCGAGCGCCCAGGCGATGTAGCCCCAGTAGGAGACGAAGTCGCGGGAGAACTCCTCGCCGAAGGGCAGGGCGGTCGGCTCCACCAGGTGGCCCATCGCCTCCAGCCGGGCGGCGGTCTCCTCGACCACCCGGCGGGTCGCCTCGTCCGTCTTGGCGATCGGCGAGTCGACCACCAGGCCGATCCGCAGCCGCTGGTTCCCGGGGCCCTCGACCAGGCCGAGCGGGGGCAGTTCGGGGTTGCGGCGGTGCCGTTCGGCGGCGGCGAAGAAGGCGGCGGTGTCGCGCACCGAGCGGGTCAGCACTCCGTCGGTGACCAGGTCGATGGGCAGTTTGCCGCTCTGCGCGTTGGTGACCAGCCGGCCCCGGGTGGGCTTGAGCCCGACCAGGCCGCAGCAGGCCGCAGGGATGCGGATCGAGCCGCCGCCGTCGTTGGCGTGCGCGATCGGCACCACGCCGGAGGCGACCAGGGCCGCCGCGCCGCCGGAGGAGGCCCCGGGCGAGTGCGAGGGCTTCCAGGGGTTGCGCACCGGCTGGGCAGTGGCGAACTCGGTGGAGGCGTTGAGGCCGAACTCGGGCAGCCGGGTCTTGCCGAGCACGGCCAGACCGGTGGCGAGGAACTGGTCGGTGAACCTGGCGTTGCGGCGGGCCGGTCGGGGCCGGAACGCCTCGCTCCCCATGGCGGTCGGCAGGCCGCGCAGGTCGACGTTGTCCTTGAGGTAGGTCGGTACGCCCCAGAGCGGCCCGCCGATGCCCTCCCGGCTGATCTGCGGTTTGTCGTACGAAGCATGGGCGACCGGCAGCAGGGCGCCGTCCACCCGGGCGGCACGGGCGACGGCCGCGCCGACGAGCTCCCGGGGGTTGACCGCACCGGCCCGCACCAGGGCGGCGAGGGCCACCGCGTCGTGCGAGCCGAGGGCGTCGTCGGTGAACGCGTGGACCCGCTCGTCGGTCATCCGAACTCCCCATTCCCTGCCGGACGGTGGACCGTCCGATCGTCGAACCGGTTGGTAGCACCGCCCAGTTCTACTGGCCGGTAGTCTCGCGAAGGGTTCGAGTCTATGCGCCGGGCGGAGCCAGTGGAATGTCCGACCCGTCCACGGGTAAACGACCCATCACCGCACCGATGGAGCACGGGCGTTCGGCCTGCGCCCCCGTGTTCACCCCACCCGCCGGTCCGCGACCGTTTCGCCGGCGGCCGCCGGGAAAGATCACGTTCACGAACACTCCGGTCCGCCCACCCGACCCGAGGTGATGCCCGTGCCGACCCGCGTCCTCCCCACCCCCCGGTTCACCGCCGCCACCGCTCCCGGCGCCATCCCCCTGCTCGGCCACGCCCCCGCCCTCCTGCACCGCCCGCACGCCTTCGTCGCCGGCCTGCCCGCCCACGGCGACCTCGTCCGGCTGCGGCTCGGCCCGCTCGACGCGTACGTCGCCTGCCATCCCGAACTGGTCCGCCGACTGCTCACCCAGGACCGCACCTACGACAAGGGCGGGCTCGTCCTCGACAAAGCCCGGGAGGTCTTCGGCGAGGGCCTCGCCACCTGCCCCGCCGCCGCCCACCGACGCCAACGCCGCCTGCTGCAGCCCGCGTTCCACCGCGACCGGCTGCCCGGCTACGCCGCGCTGATGGCCGAGGAGATCGCCGCCACCACCGCCCCCTGGCGCGACGGCGACACCGTCGACCTCCCCGCCGCGATGTACCGGCTCGCCACCGCCGTCACCGCCCGCTGCCTGTTCGCCGCACACGACCGGGCCGGCTCGCTGCCCCTGCACGAGAGCGCGGACGTCATCACCCGCGGCGTCGGCCGGCGCGTCATGCTGCCGCTGCCCGGACTCGACCGGCTCCCCACCCCCGGCAACCGCCGCTTCCGACGCGCCCGGCAGACCCTGCGGGAGACCACCGAGCAGCTGATCGCCGACTACCGCGCCACCGGCACCGACCACGGGGACCTGCTCTCCGTGGTGCTCGGCGCACAGGACGAGGACGGGAAGGGCCTGTCCGACGCCGAGATCCACGACCAGGTGATCACCTTCCTGCTCGCCGGCACGGAGACCACCGCCGCCACCCTCTCCTGGGCCTGGACCCTGCTCGCCGCCAACCCGGCCGTCCGCAGGCGCCTGCACGCCGAACTCGACACCGTCCTCGACGGCCGCCCCGCCCGCCACGAGGACCTGCCCGCCCTCCCGCTCACCGCCCGGATCGTCAGCGAGACCCTGCGGCTCCACCCCCCGGTCTGGCTGCTCAGCCGCACCGTCACCACCGCCACCGAACTCGGCGGCCACCGCGTCCCGGCCGGTGCCACCATCCTGTTCAGCCCGTATCTGCTGCACCGCCGGGCCGACCTCTTCCCCTGCCCCGACCGCTTCGACCCCGACCGCTGGCTCACCACCGCCCACCCCGCCCCCGGCACCTACACCCCCTTCGGCCTCGGCGCCCGCCGCTGCATCGGCGACACCTTCGGCACCACCGAAGCCGTCCTCGCCATCGCCACCATCGCCGCCCGCTGGACCGTCACCCCCACCCCCGGCCGCCCCGTCCGCCCCACCCGCAGCGCCTCCCTCACCCCCCGCCCCTTCACCGCCACCCTGACCCGCCGCCCCCGATGACCCGCCCCGGCCCGCTCCACCACCGCCACCCGCAGCGGCCCCTCCCCGCTGACCCGCCGCCGGAAGCCGGGACGGTACTGTCGCCGCGGAGCCGGCGGGGTTGCGCCGGTCGGAGATTCGGCTCGACGGGACGGCACCAGACCATGAACGCTCGATCGCCGCGGAGACTGCCGGCCAGGCTGCTCCGCGCCGTGCGGACGTACCCGCGCCGCTCGCCGGTGACGCTCGGCTACGTCGGCCTGCTCCTGCTCGGCCACGTCTGGGTCGAGGACCTGCTCTCCCCCGCCCGGGCCGACGCCCTCCGGGAGTACATCAGCACCAACCTCGACAACCTGCACGACCACCCGGTCACCGCACTCCTCGGCAGCGCCCTGCTCTACGACGGAACGCTCACCGACATCGCCTCCACCGGCTTCGGCGGCACCCTGATCACCCTCGGCCTCGGCGTCTGCTGCTGCCTCGCCTGGGCGGAGCGCCGCCTCGGTGGGCTCCGCGCCGCCGCCGTCTTCCTCGGCGGACACATCGGCGCCACCCTGGTCACCACCGCCGTCATCCTGCTCGCCCTGCGGCACGGCTGGTACCCGGAGAGCGTGCGGCACGCCTCCGACTACGGCATCAGCTACGGCGCCCAGACCGCCCTCGCGTTCGCCACCCTCGCCCTGCCCCGCTGGGCCCGCCTCCCCTGGGCGGCCTTCGTCCTCGCCTGGCCGCTCTCCGGCGGCCATGACTGGCCCGGCCCGCTGCCGGACTTCACCACCGTCGGCCACCTGCTCTCCGCCGCCCTCGGCTTCGCCGTGGCCGGTGCGGTGGCGGTGGCGTCGTCACGACGACGCCGGGCCGCCGCCCCGGCCACGGCCGACGCCCAGCCGTGACCACCACCGGAGGCCCGACAGGCGCCGCCGGTCCGCGGAGAGGTCCGTGAGCAGCCGCTCGATCGTCCCCAGCCGCTGCCGCAGCTCCTCCACATCGCCCCGCGTGGCGCTCTGCTCGGCCGCCTTGAGGGTGACCAGCAGCTGCCCGTCCGGCTCCAGCCGGGCCCGGGCGACATCGGTCACCGTGTCGCCGTTCTGCATCCGGATGGCGTGCTCCAGCTCGGACGGGCGCAGTGCCAGGGCGCGCAGCGCAGCGCGGTCCAGCTCGCCGTCCTCGACCACGGTGGTGGCCGTGCCCTCCAGGAGCCGGGCGGCCCTCGGGTCCCGGGCGAGCCAGCGGGTGACGGCGGAGTTCACCGCGACCAGGGTGACGGCCCCGATCACGCCGCCGAGCAGGCTGTTGTCGTTGCCGATGACGGCGTTCTGCACCACGTTGGAGAGCAGGAAGACGACCACCATGTCGAAGGTGTTCAGCCCGGCCAGCCCGCGTTTCCCGGCGAGCCGGAACAGCAACACGATCAGCGCGTAGACGGCGACGGTCCGAAGGACCTTCTCGACGATCGGCATCTGGACGACCAGCAGGTCATGCCACACGGCCCCGCTCCTCCCACCGCTCCCACCGCGACTCGACGGAACGGGGCCGACGCTACGCCACGGCCGCTAACCGCGCCGCTTCGGCTTGCCGCGCCGGGCCGCCGCCGCGCCCCGCCCGCCGGGCGCGGCCTTCGGCTTCTGCCCGCCCGCCCGCTGCTGCTTCTGCGCCCCCGCCCTCTGCGCCCCTGCCTTCTGCCCGCCCGCCTTCTGGCCGCCCGAGGACTTCTGCTGCTTCGCCTCGGTCGCCGCCTGCCCGGCCCCGCGACCGCGCGAGCTGTTGACCGTACGGCCCCGCACGATCCCGATGAACTCCTCCACCAGGTCGGTCGTCTGCTCCAGCGGCCAGGACAGCGCCACCTGGGACTGCGGCGCGTCCGTCACCGGCCGGTAGGTGAGGTCCCGGCGGTGGTGCAGCCGAGCCAGGGACTGCGGCACCAGGAGCACACCGACGTTGGCCGCGACCAGCTCGATCGCGTCCGCCGTGGTGTCCGGGCGGGCGATGGCGGGGCGCCCGGGCAGGGTGTCGGCAGTGAAGCCGAGGGTGTCGTCCAGCGGGTGGAAGACCACCTCCTCGGCCAGGTCGTCGACCGCGACCTCCTCGGCGGCGGCCAGCCAGTGGTCCTTGGGGAAGACCACGACGGTGGTCTCGGTGTACAGCGGGATCGCGCTCAGCACGTCCTTGTCGACCGGCAGCCGGACCAGCCCGGCGTCCGCGCCGCCCTCGCGCAGGGTCCGCTCGCCGTCACCGACCGGGACCGCGAGGAGGTCGAGCCGTACGTCCGGGAGCCGCTCGTCCCAGACCCGGACCCATTTGCCGGGGGTCACGCCCGGGACGTACACGAGCCGGAAGGAGGGGTTCACCTGCATGTCTGTCACAGGGCAAGGCTACCGACCGTGACGAGGAGCGCCCGCGCGCTCCCTTACCCTTGTCACCATGACATCGCTCAAGCAGAAGACCAGCCAGACCATGAAGCCGGCCACGGCGGCCAAGAAGCTGGGGATCTACCTCGACGCGGCGCCGACCGACTTCCAGGAGGGCGTGGTCTCCCGCGAGGAGCTCAACGCACTGCAGGCCGAGCCGCCGCAGTGGCTCCAGGAGCTGCGCCAGCACGGCCCGCACCCGCGCCCGGTGGTCGCCGCCAAGCTCGGCGTGTCGATCGCCGGCCTGGCCCGCGGCGGCGTGACCGAGGCGCTCACCACCGAGCAGATCGAGGCGATCAAGGCCGAGAACCCGCTCTGGCTGCAGCACGAGCGCGCCAACCAGGTCGACGTCCGCAAGGAGACCCTGCGGATCAAGGAGAAGCACGAGAAGGAGGCCGCCGCCAAGGCCGCCAAGGAGTCGAAGGCCGCCCAGGGCCGCTGACCCTCCCGCGCTCGCCTGCAGGGTGACCGCCGTCGACGGCGTCACCGACCGCCACGGCAGGAACTCCCCCTCCTCCGCCGTGTATTGACCGCATCGCCGGTCGCTCCGAATAATCGGTGCGGTTCGGGCTGCCCCAGGGCACCCCGGACTGCACCGACCGCACCGGAGCAGGGGGATCCTTGATCGAGCAGTCCCAGCACGCCGAACCCGCCGCACTCGCCGCACTCGCCGCACTCGCCGACGACTACTTCGACGCCGAGAACACCCACAACCCGTTCGACGCGACCCTCGGCGGCGTCGAGGGTTACGCGCACCTGCTGCCCGACCCGTCCCGCGCCGCCGCCCGGCACCACCGCGAGGCGCTGGAGGGCTTCCGAGTCCGGCTCGCCGCGATCCCCCTGGACCGACTGACCGGCGAGGACCGCACCACCCACCGGGTCCTGGCCCGCCTGATCGACAACGGGATCGGCCGGCTCACCCACGGGCTGGACGATTTCTCGATCTCGGCGACCATCGTCGCCAAGCACAACGAAGCCATCACCTCGCTCACGATGGCCCCCGTCGACCACGGGGGCACCGACGCCTACCTGGCACGACTCGCCGCCCTGCCCGGCTACTTCGACGCCGCCCTGCGCCTCGCCCTGGACGCCGCCGCCGAGGGCCGCCACCCACTGCGCAGCGGGGTCGACGCCGCCGTCACCCAGCTGGACTCCCACCTCGCCACCGCCCCCGACGAGGACACCCTGCTGCGCCCGCTGCGGGACCGCCCGGAGCACGAGCGCGCCCTGGCGATCGTGCGCGACGCCGTCCGCCCGGCGCTGGCCCGCTACCGCGCCGGGCTGGCCGGGCAGTTGGCGCCGGCCGCCCGCCCCGACGACCGGGCCGGGGTCTGCCACCTGCCGGGCGGGGCCGAGGGCTACGCCGATGCCGTCGGCCGCTTCACCCGGCCCGGGCTCACCCCGGAGGAGGTGCACCGGATCGGCCTGGACGCGGTCGCCGCGCTGCGCGAGGAGTTCGCCGAACTGGGCGGCAAGGTGCTCGGCATCACCGACCCCGCGGGCGTGCTGGCCGCCCTGCGCGAGGACCGCTCGCTGCGCTTCACCACCGCCGCCGAGATGCTCGCCCTGGTGGACGGCGCCCTGGAGCGGGCCCGCGCCGCCGCCCCGGACTGGTTCCACCCGTACCCGGTCGCCGACTGCGTGACCAGGGAGATCGCTCCGATCGAGGCGGAGACCGCACCGCTCGCCTACTACCAGCCGCCGGGCCCGGGCGGCCGGCCCGGCACCCACTGGATCAACACGCTGCGCCCGGAGACCCGGTTCAGCTACGAGTACGAGGCGATCGCCTTCCACGAGAGCGTGCCCGGCCACCACCTGCAGATCGCCGTCGCCCAGACCCTGCACCACCTGCCGCAGTTCCGGCAGAAGCCGAGCGGCCAGCTGACCGCCCACGTCGAGGGCTGGGGCCTCTACACCGAACGGCTCGCGGACGAGATGGGGCTGTACAGCTCGGACGTCTCCCGCTTCGGCATGCTCTCGATGGACGCCCTGCGGGCGGTACGGCTGGTGGTGGACACCGGGATGCACCACTACGGCTGGTCCCGGGAGCGGGCGATGGCCTTCATGCGGGACAACACCGCCACCCCGGAGGCCAACGTCCGCAACGAGATCGACCGCTACCTCGCCTGGCCGGGCCAGGCCACGGCGTACCTGATCGGCCGTCGGGAGATCGTCCGGCACCGCGAGCGGGCGCAGGCCGCGCTCGGCGCCCGCTTCGACGTCCGGGAGTTCCACCACCAGCTGATCGGGCACGGCAGCCTGCCGCTGGGCGTGCTGGACGAGCTGGTCTCGGACTGGATCGCGGCGCACTAGACCGCCGCGCACCAGCGGGTCGGGGCGGCTTTCGGAGCGCGCCGGCTGCGGAAACGATTCCGCGCGCCCGGTAAAGGCTTCCCCCGCCCGGACGTGCCGTCACCCGTTCGGCCCCATCGACACGGTAGTGTCCGCTGGCGGTCCTGGCACGCCCGGTGGCCGCCGCTCACGCACACCCAGATGGAGGAGAACCCGTGCCGGCACCCGCCCGCCGCGCCCTGGCCGTGGCCGCGGCCGTCCTGCTCGCCGCAGCCGCAGGCTGCTCGTCCGGCGGTGGCCACACCGCCAAGGGGGCCGGCCACAGCTCCGCCCCGGCCGCCGGCGACGCCGCCCAGCCCGCCCCGGCCGCGATCGTGACCGGGCCCGGCCCGAAGAGCTCGTACGAGGTCCAGCCGCAGCCCGCGCCGGGCAGCTGCCACTACCGCTACACCGCGGACAAGCAGCCGCTGCCCGACCCGAACTGCACCCCGGGGGCGATCAGTCCGGCCGTCAACCAGGACAACCTCAAGGACACCATCTGCAAGCAGGGCGGCTACACCTCGGGCATCCGCCCGCCGGCGAGCCTCACCGGCAAGGAGAAGGCCGAGAACGCCAAGTCCTACGGCTACACCGGCCCGATGGGCGACGCCGAGTACGACCACCTGATCAGCCTGCAGCTCGGCGGCGACCCCAACGACGCCCGCAACCTCTGGATCCAGCCGCCCTCCCCCGACCACGTCCCGGGCAAGGGCCCGAACAACCCCAAGGACTCGGTGGAGACGCACCTGCACACCGCGATCTGCAAGGGCCAGGTCACCCTCGCCGCGGCCCAGCAGGCGATCGCCACCGACTGGACCACGGCCGAGGTCAAGCTCGGCATCCGCTCCGGCAGCGCGCCGACCGCCGAGGCCGACGCCGACGGGGACTGACGGGCCGCCCGCCGACGGACGGACCGCCGACGGACCGTCCGTCGGCGGGACGTCCGGTCAGCGTCCGACCGGCACGGAGTGCGCCTCCGCCTCCACCAGCTCGGCGATCGTGTCGAACGGCCGGTACTGCGCGAGCTCCGCGCCCAGCGCGCGGGCCCGCTCCTGGAACCGGCCCTCGCCGAGCACCCGGTCGACGGCGGCGCCGACCTCCACCGGTGCCGGACGGCCCGTCCGCAGGTCCAGCCCCACGCCCGACCACTGCACCCGGGCCGCCACCTCCGGCTTGTCCTCGCTCGCCCCGGCCACCACCAGCGGCACCCCGTACCGCAGCGCCGTCTGCACCCCGCCGTAGCCGCCGTTGCTGACCAGCAGGTCGGTGTGCGGCAGCAGCCGCTCGAACGGGACGTAGTCGACGGCCCGCACGTTCCCCGGCAGGCTCCCGCCGAGCAGCCCGGCCAGCGCCTGCGGGCCGCCCTGGCGGCCGGTCGCGGCCACCACCAGGAGGTCCCGCTCCGCCAGCGCGGTGACGGTCGGGGCGACCAGCTCGCCGAGGTCGTCGTTGGCCAGCGTCCCCTGGGTCACCACGACGACCGGCCGGCCGGCCGTCAGCTCGCCCCACCAGGAGGGCAGCGGCTGCTCGTCCCCGACGGCGCCCGGCAGCGCGCCGATCAGGCGGAAGCCGGCCGGGGCGTCGCTGCGCGGGTACTCGAAACCCGGGACGGTCAGCTGCAGGAAGTGGTCCGGCACCGTCACGGCGGCGAGCCCGCGCGGCCCCCGCGGCGCCTCGACGCCCAGCCCGGCGTACACCTTCTCGGTGTACCGCCGCAGCGGCTCGGCGCGCCGGTCCGCCTCCTCCTGCAGCGCCCGGTTGCGGGCCCGGCCCTCCTCCCCCGGCAGCGGCGGCAGCCCCGGCCCGAAGGGCGCGGTGTCCACGCTGGGCAGCATCGCCGGGGTGACCCCGATGCCGATCAGCGCCGGGCGCTGCGACCGCGGCCGGCTCAGCGCCAGCGGCAGCGCGCCCTGCAGGAAGGCGTCCGCGATCACGGCGTCCGCCGGGAAGTCCGCCAGCAGCGCGAGCAGCGCCCGGTACTGGGCCGGGATCGGGTCGAGGAAGACGTGCCGCGCGTCGAAGGCCAGCCGCTCCGGACCGGGCGGCAGGCTCGACCGTCCCGGGAAGCTGCCGTCGAGGTCGCGGTCGTCGAAGTCCGCCTCGGCGGGCAGCGCGACGAACCGCACCCCCGCCCGCTCGGCCGCGCCGGCGAACCGCGAGCCGCCCAGGAACACCACCTCGTGCCCGCGGGCGGCGAGGTCGGCGGAGACGGCCAGCAGCGGGCCGGTGTGGCCGTGTGCGGGCAGGGCGGTGGTGATGATCCTGGACAGCGGAGGCTCCTCGGTCGTGCTCGGGCCACTCGGTTCGTGGTCGGCGCTCACCGTACGGACCTCCGGCAGACGACCGATCAACGCCTCGGCACCCCGGTCCTGCAGGCCCTCAGCGCCCCAGCACCGCGCCGCCGTTGACGCCGATCACCTGGCCGGTGACGTACCCGCAGGCCGGCGAGACCAGGTAGGCCACCGCGTCGGCCACGTCGGCGGGCGTTCCGGCCCGGCCGACCAGGGTGTCGGCCACCTTCCGGGCGTGGAACTCCTCGCTCCACCCCGCGCCGAAGATCTCGGTCTCCTCGATGTAGCCGGGCGCGAGGACGTTGACCGTGATCCCGTCCGGCCCCAACTGCCGGGCCAGGCCGAAGGCCCAGCCGTGCAGGGCGGCCTTCGCGGCGGCGTACGAGCCGGCCGAGTGCGGCCCCGCCCCGCCGCGCTGGGCCGCCGCCGAACTGATCACCACCAAGCGGCCGCCGGGGCGGCGCAGCGCGCCCTGCAGGGCGGTGGTCAGCAGCACGGCGGTGAGCAGGTTGACGTCCAGGTCGTGCCGCCACGAGCGGGCCAGCGCGGCCAGGCTGTCGTCCTCGGGCGGGGTGACGATGGCGCCCGCGTTGTTCACCAGGGCGTCCACCGGGCCGAGTCCGGCGATCCGGTCGGCCGCCGCCGCCACCGCCGCCGGATCGGTCAGGTCGGCCGCCACCGGGACGATCCGCCCCGGCCCCGCCTCCCGCTCGATCTCCTCCCGGGCCTGCTCCAGCACAGCCGCCCGACGCCCGACGGTCACCACCCGGCGCCCCTCCCCGGCCAGCCGGGCCGCGATCGCCCGCCCGATCCCGGTACCCCCGCCGGACACCACCGCGAGCCCGTCCCCCGCCATGTCATCCCCCATCACGCCGTCCCCTTCGGTGCTGAACCGACCCCCCGTACGGTAGCGAGGCACGCGAGCGGGCCGGCATCGGGGGGATGGGTGCGTACCCGCCGGCCCCGCCGGCCCCGAGGAGGTCATCGCCGCAAGGCGCCACCACCACCCGCCCCTGGCCGTCACCAACTGACTCCGGCTCACGGATCCACGACACCGACCCGCACACCCGACTCCGCCCCCGGTCCGCCGCCACCCCCGGCCGACCCGTCAACCGCCCCGGCCTCGCGGTCGGGGCGGTCGGGGCGGTCGGGCGTGGGGGTCATGCGCGGCCGGGGACGATCGGGAGGCCGCGCTTGTGCTCGGTACGGCGGTAGTGGCCGAGGACGGTGGTGACGGTGTCCTCGGCGACCGGGCGGCCCTCCAGGAAGTCGTCCAGGGCGTCGTAGGTGACACCGAGGGCGTCCTCGTCGGGGCGGCCGGGGGCGAGGTTCTCCAGGTCGGCGGTCGGGGTCTTCTTGACCAGCTCGGCCGGTGCACCCAACGCCTCGGCGAGTGAACGGACCTGACGCTTCGTCAGACCGGACAGCGGCATCACGTCGGCCGCGCCGTCGCCGAACTTGGTGAAGAAGCCGACGGCCGCCTCCGCCGCGTGATCGGTGCCGACGACCAGACCGCCGTTGGCACCGGCCGCTGCGTACTGGACCACCATCCGCTGGCGGGCCTTGACGTTGCCGCGGACGAAGTCCTCGTGGGCGTGGTCGGTGAAGGTCAGCCCGGCGGCCAGCAGGGCGTCCAGGGCGGCGTCGGTGGCGGGCTTGATGTCGACGGTCAGCAGCTCGTCCGCCTCGATGAACGCGACGGCCCGCTGCGCATCCTCCTCGTCCGCCTGCACCCCGTACGGCAGCCGCATCGCACAGAACGCCGCCGGGTACCCGTCGGCGCGCAGCCGGTCCACGGCGAGCCGGCAGAGCCGCCCGGCGGTGGTGGAGTCCACCCCGCCGCTGATCCCGAGCACCAGCGTCCGGGCGCCGGCGGCACGGACCTGCTCGGCGAGGAAGGCGACGCGCCGCTCGGCCTCCCGCAGCGGGTCGGCGACGGGCACGACCCCGAGGGCGCGGGCGATCTCCCGCTGGAGGTCGGCGGTCAGGGGCTCGGTCATTCCGACTCCTCGGGGCAGCGGACGCGGTGGGTGCCCGTCATCGACGTCACCAGGGAGTACAGCGAGGTGGTGGCGGTGATGAACAGCCGGTTGTTCTTCGGGCCGCCGAAGGTGAGGTTGGAGACGGGCTCGGGGACGAGGATACGGCCGATGAGCGTGCCGTCGGGGGCGTAGCAGTGGATGCCGTCGCCGAAGGCGGCCGCCCAGAGCCGCCCGTCACAGTCGAAGCGGATGTTGTCGAAGCGGATCCGCCCCGCGGGGCCGTCGCCGCCCTTGGCGAAGACGCCGCCGTCGGCGAGGGTCCCGTCCGCGCGGATGTCGAAGACCCGGATGTGGCCTTCCCGGGAGTCGGAGACGTAGAGCCGCTGCTCGTCGGCGGAGAGCACCAGCCCGTTCGGCCCGGTGAAGCCGTCGGCGGCCAGCTGGACCTCGCCGCTGCGCGGGTCGATCCGGTAGACGTGGCAGGCGCCGATCTCGGACTCGGCGCGGTGGCCCTCGTAGTCGCTGGTGATGCCGAAGTCCGGGTCGGAGAACCAGATCGCGCCGTCCGACCGGACCACCGCGTCGTTGGGCGAGTTGAGCCGCTTGCCCCGGTAGCGGTCGGCGAGGACGGTCGTGCGGCCGTCGTGCTCGGTGCGGGTGACCCGGCGGTTGCCCTGTTCGCAGCTGATCAGCCGGCCTTCGCGGTCGAGGGTGTTGCCGTTGGTGTGCCCGGCCGGGGAGCGGAGGACGCCGACCGTGCCGGTGGCCTCGTCCCAGCGCAGCAGGCGGTCGTTGGGGATGTCGCTCCAGATCAGCTGGCGCCAGGCGGGCAGGTAGAGCGGGCCCTCGGCCCAGCGGCAGTCGCCGTGCAGCTTCTCCAGCCGGGTGTCGCCGTTGACGCAGTAGCGAAACCTGTCATCCAGGATCTCATACAGGCCGAACTCGATGGAGCCAGACATCATTCACCCCGCGCAGTCATTGACCGGATCTGTTCCGGTGAACCGGAGTATGTCAGAGCGCGGTATGGTCCCACCATGGCCCCCACCCGCACCGAGCACCTCGACGACACCGACCGCGCACTGCTCCTCCTGCTCCAGCAGGACGCCGGGCAGCCGTACGCGGCCCTGGGCAAGGCCGTGGGGCTCTCCACGGCGGCGGCGCACGAGCGGGTGCGCAAGCTGCGCGAGCGCGGAGTGATCCGCCGCACCACGGTGGAGGTGGACCCGAAGGCCCTCGGGCTCGGGGTGCTGTCCTTCGTGATGGTGGACTCCTCGGCCTGGATGGGCGATTCGGCGAAGGCCTTCGCGGCCATCCCCGAGATCGAGGAGGCGCACGTCATCGCCGGCAGCGCCTCGGTGCTGGTCAAGGTGCGGACGGCGACCACCGAACAGCTCCAGGACGTGCTGCGGCGGCTCTACGCGATCCAGGGCGTGAACGGGACACAGGCGACCGTCGTCCTGGAGACCTTCTTCGAACGGCCGCCCGCACCCTAGCCTTCGGCCGCCCCGGGCCCCTCCGGCTTGGTCAGCGACACCGGGCCGGCCGGCGCCTTCGGGTGCGTCAGGATGTCGAGCACCACGCCGCCGTCCACCGTTTCCTGGGCGACCAGCAGGTTCGCCAACTCGTCCAGGTGGTGCCGGTGTTCGGTGAGCAGGCCGACGGCCCGGCGCTCCGCCTGCCGCAGCAGGGCGGCGACCGCCTCGTCCACGGCGCGCTGGGTCTGCTCGGAGTACGGGCGGCGCAGCAGGTCCTCGGGGTTGTCGCCGAGGTAGTGCGGGGTGCCGCTGGAGTAGCCGACCGGGCCGAGCTCCGGGGAGAGGCCGAACTCGCGGACCATCCGGGTGGCGACCGAGGTGGCGTTGGCGAGGTCGTTGGCAGCGCCCGTGGAACCCTCGCCGAACACGACCAGTTCCGCGGCCCGGCCGCCGAGTTGGACGGTGAGCACGTCGGTCAGGTAGCTCTCGCTGTACAGGTGCCGCTCGGCCTCCGGCAGTTGCTCGGTGGAGCCGAGGGAGACGCCGGCCGGGAGGATGGTGACCTTGGCGACCGGGTCGGCGTGCTCGCAGAGCGCGGCCATCAGGGCGTGCCCGGACTCGTGCACGGCGACGGCGTGCCGCTCCTCGGGCAGCAGCGCGTTGGAGGACTCCCGGCGGCCGAGCAGGACGCGGTCGCGGGCGGCGTCGAGGTCGTCGGCAGTGATGGTGGCGCGTTCGGCGCGGACGGCGTTGATGGCGGCCTCGTTGACCAGGTTGGCGAGGTCGGCGCCGGAGAACCCGGGGGTGCCGCGGGCGATCCGGTCGAGGTCGGCGCCGGGGGCGAGGGTCTTGCCGCGGGTGTGCACGGTGAGGATGGCCGCCCGCTCGGCCTGGTTGGGCAGCGGGACGGTGACCTGCCGGTCGAAGCGGCCGGGGCGCAGCAGGGCGGGGTCGAGGGCGTCCGGCCGGTTGGTGGCGGCGATGACGACGATGCCGGTGCCCTGGTCGAAGCCGTCCATCTCGGAGAGCAGTTGGTTCAGGGTCTGCTCGCGTTCGTCGTTTCCGCCGAGCCGGGTGCCGCCCGCGCGGCGGCCGCCGACGGCGTCGATCTCGTCGATGAAGATGATCGACGGCGCGCGTTTGCGGGCCTCGTCGAAGAGGTCGCGGACCCGGGAGGCGCCGACGCCGACGAACATCTCGACGAATCCGGAGCCGGTCACCGAGAGGAACGGCACTTCGGCCTCTCCGGCGACGGCCCTGGCCAGCAGGGTCTTGCCGGTGCCCGGCGGCCCGACCATGATCACTCCGCGCGGCCCCTTGGCTCCGGCGGCGGCGTACCGCTCCGGGCTGCGCAGGAAGTCGACCACCTCGCTGACCTCCTGCTTCACCCCTTCGTAGCCCGCGACGTCGGCGAACCCGGTGGCGGGCCGCTCGGCCTCGATGATCTTCGCCCGGGAACGGCCGATGGCGCTCAGCCCGCCGCCCAGCGACCGGGCGGCCAGCCGGCCCGACCAGAGGAACAGCCCGCCGAACAGCAGCAGCGGCAGGAACAGCAGCAGTGTGGACCAGATCGAGTTGCCGCTGCCGGAGCGGCTGCCGGTGACGGTCACGTGCTGGTCGGTGAGCGTCTTGCTGAGCTGGGCGGTGTCCAGGGCGGTGGGGATCTGGCTGGTGAAGTGGGTGCCGTCCTTGAGCGTGCCGTTCACCCCGCCGGTGTCGCTGACGTCCACGGTCTGCACCTGGCCGGCGTCGACCCGGTTGACGAAGTCGGTGTAGCCGTAGCGGGTGCCGGGCTTGCCGGGGTTGGAGAACAGGACCAGCAGGAGCAGCGTCACCAGCACGGCGACGGGCAGCAGCCAGCGGCGCCACGAGGGCGGCGGGGGCTTGGCGCCCGGGCCCCCGGGGCCGGGGCGTTGTCCCGGGCGCTGGCCGGGGCGTTGACCGGGGCGTTGGCCCTGGCCCCAGCCGGGGCCGGGGCCGGGGCCAGAGCCGCCGGAGCCAGGTCCGGAGCCGGATGCTCGGCCGGGGTCAGGTCCCGCCCCGGAGCCCGGCGGTGTCGCGGGGTGGCGGGCAGCGTACAGCCGGATTCGTACGATCATCCACGCTCACCACCTCTCGAAGGCCTCCGGGCCTCCGTCTCCATGGTCGAGCGCGGCTCAGGAGAAGTCGAGCGAGTCCGTCCGGGTGCGCTTGAGCTCGAAGAACTTCGGGTACCCGGCCAGCAGCCGGACGCCCTCGAAGACCCGTACGGCGTCCTCGCCGCGCGGGATCGCGCTGAGCACCGGGCCGAAGAAGGCGACGCCGTCCACGTGGATGGTCGGCGTGCCGACCTCCTCGCCGACCGGGTCCATGCCCTCGTGGTGGCTCTTGCGCAGCGCGATGTCGTACTCGGTGCTGGTCGCGGCGTCGGCCAGCTCCTCGGGCAGGCCGGCCGCGACCAGGGCCTCCCGGATGACGGTGTCGTCGGCGGGCCGGTCCTGGTTGTGGAAGCGGGTGCCGAGTTCGGTGTACAGGTCGCGCAGCACGTGCTGGCCGTGCTTCTCGGCGGCCGCGATGCAGACCCGGACGGGGCCCCAGCCGGTGGTCATCAGGCGCTGGTAGCGCTCGGGCAGGTCGGTGCGGCCCTCGTTGAGGACGGACAGGCTCATCACCCGGAAGGTCAGGTCGAGCTCGCGGTGGCGCGCGACCTCCAGGATCCACCGGGAGGTGATCCAGGCGAACGGGCAGACGGGGTCGAAGTAGAAGTCGACCTTGGTGGGCTTCGTCGGGTTGTCGGCCGGGGTGTCGGTCGCGCTGTTCGTCAGGGTGTTCGTCATACCGATGAGATTAGCGGTCGAGTGGACCGCTCTGCAGTGCCAATTAGTAGGCGTTTTATTGGGCCACTTCGGGTCGCTTCAGGGCGATTCAGGGAGCTTCAGGGCGATTCGGGCCGCCGTTGCGGGACGGGCGCTTGGAGCCGCCGCTTCGACCCTCCGCCGGCACTCAGCTGCAGGTCGTCCCGTCCGCCGGCACCGTGCCGTCCAGCAGGTAGGCGTCCACGGTCTGCTTCAGGCAGGGGTTCCCGGTGTTGTAGCCGCCGTGCCCCTCCCCCTGCAGGGTGACGGTGACGCCGACGCCCGCGCCGAGCTGCTGCGCCATCGCCCGGGCGCCCTCGACCGGCGTGGCCGGGTCACCGGTGGTGCCGACCACCAGGATCGGGGCGGCGCCGGGGGCCGCGACCTCCGGGTGGTCACCCTTGCCGGGGACGGGCCAGCCGGTGCAGCCGGTCAGGCCCCAGGCGGTGAAGGCGCCGAAGACCGGGGAGGCGGCCTGGAACTGCGGCAGCTGCTGCTGGACGTCCTGGTCGGAGTAGCGCTGCCGCGCGTCCACGCAACCGATCGCCCGGTTCGCGGCGCTCAGGTTGCTGTAGTGGCCCTGCGCGTCGCGCCCGTTCAGCCCGTCGGCGAGCTGGAGCAGCGTGTTGCCGGTGCCCTGGTCCATCGCCTCGGTGAGCCCGGCGGCGAGCACCGGCCAGGTCTCCTGGCTGTACAGGGCGCCTGCGATGCCGGTGACGGCCAGGTTCTCGGTGAGCTGCCGCCCGCTCTGGGTGGGCAGCGGCGACTGCTGGAGCTTGCGCACCAGCGCGGTGACCTTCGCGGTGCCCTCCTCGCCGCCCGCGCCGGTCGGGCAGGAGCTGCCGGCCTGGCCGGCGCAGGCCTTCATGAAGTCGTCGAGGGCGAGTTGGAAGCCCTGGGCCTGGCCGAGCGCGGACTGCTGCGGGTCCTTGGTCGGGTCGATCACCGAGTCCAGCACGAGCCGGCCGACCTCCTGCGGGAACAGGTGCGCGTAGACACCGCCGAGCTGGGTGCCGTAGCTGATGCCGAAGTAGGAGAGCTTCCGGTCGCCCAGCACCTGCCGCATCAGGTCCATGTCCCGCGCGGCGCTCTCGGTGTCGACGTACGGCAGCACCGGGCCGGAGTTGTGCTCGCAGGCGGAGACGAACCGGGCGTTGCTGTCGTCCAGCGCCTTCACCCCGGCCGGGTCGTCGGGGGTGCTGTCGGCGGCGACGCCGGCGTCCATCGCCTGGTCGTCCAGGCACGTCACGCCGTCGCTGGCGCCGACCCCGCGCGGGTCGAAACTGACCAGGTCGTAGCGGGAGTTGAGGGAGGCGTAGGTCTGGGCGAGGGCGGGCAGGGTGGCCACCCCGGAGGCGCCGGGGCCGCCGAAGTTGAACAGCAGCGAGCCGATCCGCTGCTGTTCGTCCCTGGCCCTGCTGCGGATCAGGGCCAGGTCGATGGTCCTGCCGTCCGGCTTGGCGTGGTCCAGCGGGGCCTTGAGGGTGGCGCACTGCCAGTCGCCGGCGGGCGCGGTGCCGCCGCCCTGGGCGGTGCTGGGGGCGGCGCAGGCGTGCCAGTCCAGTTTCTGGGCGGCCAGCCCGGTGGGCGATCCGGTCGCCGACCCGCCGCCCGATCCTGCCGCCGTTCCGGAGGCCGGGGAGGCCGGGGAGGTCGGTGCGGGCTCGGCGGCGGAGGAGCTGTCGCCCTGGCAGCCGGTGGCGGCGGTGAGCAGCAGCGCGGTCAGGCCGAGCGCTCCTGCGCCGCGAACGACGGTGTGCATGGGGCGGGTCCACCTCTCGGGTCTGCCGGGTACCCGGCGCGCGGCGGGACGGCGTACGCCCGGCGCGCGGCGCGGTCGACGCACCACAGACCCTAGGGGCCGGAGACCGCGCATGCCCTCCGGGAACCTCCGGACGGAGGGCGTGCGCCGCTCGGTCTGCCACCGGCCGGCCGAGTGAGGAGAGCCCCCTGCCGGCCGGGTGAGGGGAGCCCCCTGCCGATCGGCAGGGGGCTCCAGGAGCCTTTCCCCTCAGGAACCTCCCGATCGGCACATGTGCGGAAAGCGACGCCGCGTCAGGATGACGGTCATCGGGGCTCCTCGGCGGAGCCCGGGAAGGAGCTTTCCCATGACCGTGCTGTCACTCGTGCTCACGCTGTCCGTCGCTGCCCTGTCCGCCGTGGCCTTCTCCGCCGCCGTTCCCGCTGGTGCCTCCGAAGGCTCAGCGCGGCTGCATTCCCGGCTTCCCGCGCACCGCGTACGCCGGCAGGCGCAGGCCGTCGAGGGCGGCCCGGGGCAGGCTCAGCCCGAACCGCCGCTCGACGGCGCCGAGGGCGCGGCGGTGGGCAGCGCCGGCACCGGCTCCGGCACCCGCACTGCCCGCCACCTCGGGGTCGCAGGGGGTGACGCCGTCCCGCTCCAGCACGCTCGCCGCGACCAGGTCCGGCACCAGCAGGTCGGGCTCCTGCCCCCAGCGCCAACGCTCCTCGCCGAGGCCGAAGCCGCACAGCACGGCGCCGTCGCGGGCGTAGTCGAGCAGTGCCGGCCGCTGCTCCGGCATCGGCCGGAAGTGCACCACCTCGACTCCGTCGCGCGCTATCTCGGTGAGCAGTTCGCCGCCGGTGGAGTCGCCGTACTCGATCGCGAACGACCAGCCTCCGCACTCGCCGACCCTGATCACGCCGTCGCCGTCGTCGCCCGGGCGGTAGACCTCGATGTCCAGGTCGCGGACCTCGGTGTCGCTGATCGGCTCGGTGCCGGCGGCCGGATCGGCGCCCATCCGGCGGGCGAGTTCCCGGGGCGGGATCCCCCGGGCGAACACCACGCCGCCGATCTCACCGTCCTCGTCGGGCCGGCCCGCCGCTGACCCGCCGGTGCGCGGCCCGCCGATCTCCGCGAGCCACTGGATGCCGTCGCCCCACCGGATGCCGTCGCCGCCCTCGCCCGCTCCTTCGCACGTGCCGTCCGTCATGCCGCCCTCCCCTGGCGCCGGCCTGCGGTGGCCAGGCGCGCCGGTCGGCACCCTAGCCGAGACCACCGACGGCCGGAGCCCGCCCGCTCACCGGTTCGGTGCCGGAACCGGCCCGGTGCGGGCCGGCATCCACCCTCGACCGACCGAACGGAGGCTGATCCGACCGCCGAACTCACCTGGTCCGCGCCGCCGTTCACCCGACTCCGGTGCGCGAGGCGGTTCACCCGACCCCGGGCCGCCCGTCCCGACCGGCCGCCACCTCAAACAACAGCTTCGCTGCCACCGTCGCCCCGTCGGCACGGATGGTGCCGGCCACGGCCTCCGCCCGGACCCGGGTCTCGGGCGCCAGGGCCGTGGCGAGCGCTGCGGAGAGGGAGTCGACGGTGGGCGCGGGGTCGAGGTGGGCCGCGCCGATGCCCAACTCGGCCACGCGGCGGGCCCAGTACGGCTGGTCCGCGATCCGCGGAACGACCACCTGGGGCGCGCCGGCCCGGGCCGCCGCCGTCGTGGTGCCCGCCCCGCCGTGGTGCACGACGGCGGCCACCCGCCGGAACAGGGCCTGCTGGTTGACCTCGCCGACGACCAGGCAGTCGTCACGGTCGTCGACCGGGGTCAGGCCGGCCCAGCCACGGGCGAGGACGATCCGGCGGCCGTGTGCGCGGGCCGCCTCGGTCGCCACCCGGGCGATGCCCTGCGGGGCGTGCGCGGCCATGCTGCCGAAGCCGACGTACACGGGCGGCTCACCGGCGTCCAGGAAGGCCTCCAGGTCGGCCGGGAGCGGGCGGTCGTCGGGCAGGATCCACGCCCCGGTCTGTACCGGGTCGAGTTCCGTCATGCCCTGCGACGGGCAGAGCAGCGGGTCTGCGGCCAGCCACGGGCGGTCGGTCAGGACGTGGTCGCGGACGTTTTCCACCGGCGGCAGGCCGAGCGCCGCCCGGTGGCGGTTCAACGCCTCGCCGTACAGCCCGTTGACCCGCTGGGCGTCCTGCTCCCAGAGCACCCGGGGGTCGGTCTCGTCCTGCGGGGAGGGCGTGCCCGGCCGCGCTCCGGGGCGGAAGTGCCGCGACGGCAGTCCGAAGATGTGGAAGCACGCGAGCACGTACGGAATACCCAGGTGTTCGGCCACGTCCCGGGCACCGGCCGGCATCAGGCCGGTCGCCAGCAGCACGTCGCAGCCCTCGGCCGCCGCGGTGAGCGTCTCGAAGCGTGCGGCGACCAGCTCGGGGGCCAGCCGGAACGCGTCCTGCGCCGTCGGCGGCCTCGGGCCGGCCACCACGGAGTGCACCGTGGGCCCGAGCGGCACCAAGGGCACGCCGACCCGCGCCAGCAGCCCCACGAACTCCTCGTCCGGCGGCGCGCACACCCGCACCTCGGCACCGAGCCCCCGCAGCGCCGCCGCCAGCCCCGCCAGCGGTTCGACATCACCGCGTGATCCCCACGTCGTCAACAACACACGCATTTCGAGACTCCCGTTTCCGCAGGTCATGGCCGTCAGACCAGAGATTCTGCGGGAGGACGGGGGCCTTGCCGCAAGCCCCCGGGTGGGCTATAGCTTGGTAGTGGCAGGGAGCGCGATCTCCCTGCCGTTTCCATGTCCGCTTCCTTGTTCCGCTCCGGCTCTCACCGCCCCGGCCCTCACCGCCCCGGCCCCCGCCACACCGGCCACCACCGGACGACGGCGGTGGCCCGGCGGGCAGACGGGCAGGTGGGCGGGTGGTCGGGTGGGCAGACCGGCGGCGGCCAGACGAGCGGCAGGCCGGCGGTCGTCGGGCAGACCCCCCGTCAAGCCCCGACCCCGCCGTCACCCGCGGCGCGTCACACCCGGCGGCGCATCAGCAGTGCATAGGCGGCCCCCGCGACGACCATCCCGACCGGCAGCGCCAGGTCCACCCCCACCAGGGCGGCCACCGGGCCGGTGTAGAGGGTGTCGACGCACAGGGCCGCGCTCACCACGCCCGCGGTGAGGGCGATCGCGCCCGCGGGGTTGACGCCGGCGCGGTACCAGTAGGGGCTGCCGGGGGTCTCGTCGCCCAGGGCGTGGCCGTCGTACCGGTTGCGGCGCAGCAGGATGTCGGCGATGTAGATGGCGGTGCTGGGACCGAGGAGGACGACGGTCAGCTGGAGCACGTTGCTGACGGTGTCGAGGAAGTTGGAGACCAGCAGCGCGTACAGGGTCAGCGCGACCGCGACCGCGCCGTCCACCAGCACGCTGACGGTGCGGCGGATGCGGATGCCGACGGCCTGCAGGGCGAGGCCCGCGCTGTAGGCGGTCAGGGCGTTGACGGCGATGGTGCCGACGACGAGCGAGAGCAGGAAGACCGGGTTGAACCAGCCGGGCAGGATCGTCTGCAGGGCGGCCTGCGCGTCGGTCATGTCGACGGCGGTGGCGCCGAGCACGCCGAGGCCGCCGACCGCGACGCTCGGCAGGAAGCCGCCGAGGGCCGTCCAGCCGAGGACCGCGCGCGGGGAGGTACTGGTCGGCAGGTAGCGGGAGAAGTCGGCGCTGGTGGTGTACGAGAGCGGGCCGGAGGCGATCAGGGCGATTCCGGCGAGGACGGCCGCCCAGAGGGCGCTGCCGGTGAGCGGTTCGGGCTGGGTCCAGCCGAAGTCGGCGTGCCGGACGATGGCGTACCCGACGACCGCGAAGGCCGCGGTGAGCACGAGGGTGATCGGCAGGTAGAGCCGGACGATCACGGCGTGGCCGTACACGCTGATGGTGAGGGTGACCACGACGATCGCGATCACGATGGCGATCTTGATCGGGGTGGTGGGGGTGATCCCGATCCGTTCGACGAGTGAGAAGGCGGCGACGGCGGCCGCGGCGAGGTTCAGCGCGAAGTAGCAGACGGAGATCATCCAGCCGGTGACCGCGTTGTTCACGCGGTTGCCGCGGATGCCGTACATGGTGCGAGTGATGACCTCACTGGGCGCGCCGGCGGCCGGTCCGGAGACCGCGAGCAGGCCGGTGCCGAGCCAGAAGAGGTTGCCGACGACGACGACCGCGAAGGCCTGCCAGAGGCTGAGGCCAGTCAGGACGAGGGCGCCGCCGACCACCAGGTTGAGGTAGTTGACGCTGGCCGCCGCCCAGACGGCGAAGAGTTCGCGGGCGCGGCCGCGCCGCTCGGTGTCGGGGATGTGGTCGATGCCGTGGACCTCGACCCGTCCGCCGCGTTCCGGCCGGGGTGGTGCGGCGGGGTCCGGGGCGGGGTCCCGGGAGAGGCCCGGGGATCTGTGGGGGTCCGGGGATCTGTGGGGGTGGTCCGGGAGCGTGGACGCCATTGGGGGCCCTCCGTGGGGGGTGTCGTGCCCACCTGCTTGCTTATTGGTCGCACACTCAATAGCATCCGGCACATGACGTCAAGCGTTCAGCGCAAACGGGTTCGCAAATCCCCCGACGACCGGCGGGCGGAGATCGTCGGGGCCGCGGCGGAGGTCGCCCTCACCGAGGGTCTGGAGTGCATCACGCTGCGCCGGATCGCCGAGCAGCTCGACGTCAGACCAGGCCTGATCAGCCACTACTTCCCCGCCGTGGAGGACCTCGTCGCCGAGGCCTTCGGCAGCGCCGCCACCGCGGAGTTGGAGACGCTGCTACCCGCCGACCCCCAGGACGGCTCCCCGCTGCGGCACCTCTCCCGCTTCTTCGCCCGTACCACCGGCCCGGCCTACGACGACATGAGCCGGCTCTGGCTCAACGCCCGCCACCTCAGCCGCTACCGCCCCGTCCTGCGCGACCGTGTACTCGAACAGGAGAAGGGCTGGCGCGGCCGGCTCAGCGGCGTCATCGCCTCCGGCGTCGAGCAGGGCGAGTTCCGCGCCGAGGACCCGGTGCTGACGGCGGTCCGGATCCTCGTGGTGATCGACGGCCTGGCCGGCCACGCCAACACCGGGCTGCGCAACCACCCGTCCGGCGTCACCCGGCTCGCCGCCGCCACCGCCGAACGCGAACTCGGCCTCGCCGACGGCACGCTGAGCCCCACCGACACCCCCGACCCCGCCGACACCCCGGACGCTGCCGCCCCCACCCCGGCTCCTCCCCCGAACAGCCCTGACCCCACCGGATCGCGACCTCCCCCACGCCGCCGACGCCCCCAACTCCCCCACCCCGCACCAGCGCTGGAGCCGAAGTGCGCACCTCCCTCGTCCTCCTCTCCGCCCGCCTGCTCGACCCCGCCTCCGGTGGCTTCCTGCCGCAGACCGCCCTCGCGGTCGTGGACGGCCGGATCGCCACGCTCGGCGACGACCGCACGATCCGCGAACTCGCCGACCCCGCCACCACGGTGATCGACCTCAAGGGCGCCGTCGTCACCCCCGGCTTGGTGGACGGCCACCTGCACCCGGTCAGCGGCGCCGAACTCACCCACGGCCTGGACCTCTCCGGCTGCACCGACCTGGCCGCCGTCCGGGCCGCTCTCGCCGCCGAGGTCCGCCGGCTCGCCCCCGGTGCCTGGCTGCACGCCTGGGGCCTGGACCCGAACGTCTTCGGCGACCGCCCGGTGGAGTCCGCCGCGCTGGGCCCCGTCCTGGACGGCGTCCCGGCGCTGCTCCAGCTCTTCGACGCCCACTCGATGCTCGCCAGCCCGCGCGCCCTGGAGCTGGCCGGCGTGGACGGCCCGCGCACCTTCGCCCAAGCCGCCGAGGTGGTCTGCGACGCCGACGGACGCCCCACCGGGCTCCTGCTGGAGGACGCCGCCGGAGAGCTGGTCGAGCGCGCCGCCCCGCAGCCCACCCGCGCCGAGCGCCGCGAACGCCTCGCCGCCGCACTGCGCGCCATGGCCGCCGCCGGCCTCACCGGCGGCCACGCGATGGACGCCAACGGCGACAGCCTCGACCTCTACGCCGAGCTGGACGAGGCCGGTGAGCTGCCGCTGCGTCTGCGGGTCGCCCCCTGGTGCCAGCCCGGGGTGGACCGGGACGGGCTGCGCGCGCTCATCGAGCAGCAGGGCCGGGGCGGGCGGCTCTGGCGGGTGGACGGCGTCAAGCTGTTCATGGACGGCACGATCGACAACGGCACCGCCTGGCTGGAGAAGCCGGACTGCCACGGCGAGTCCACGCACGCCTTCTGGCCCGATCCTGCGCACTACACCCACGTCGTCCAGGAGTTGCACTGGGCCGGAGTGCCGACCGCCACCCACGCGATCGGCGACGCCGCCGTCCGGCACGCCCTCGACTCGATCGAGAAGGCGTCGCACGAGGGGCCCACCGCCGCACGACAGCGCACTGCCGCCGTACGACCGGGCACCGCCACCGCCCGCCCTCGCACCACCCCCGTCCGGCACCGGATCGAACACATCGAGACCGTCCCCGACGAGGCCGTCCGGCGCTTCGCCGAGCTGGACGTGATCGCCTCCATGCAGCCCACCCACTGCTGCGACTTCACCCGGGCCGACCACACCGACAACTGGTCCCGCCGCCTCGGCGAGGAGCGGGCGGACCGCGCCTGGCGCTGCCGCGACCTGTGGGATGCGGGCGCCACCGTGGTCCTCGGTTCGGACTGGCCGATCGCCCCCTACCCGCCGCTGGGCGTCATGGCGGGCGCCCGCCACCGCCGCCCCACCCGCGACCTCAGCAGCCCCCCGCACAACCCGGGCCAGGCGCTCACCGCCCTGGAGGCGCTGTCGGCGATGACCGCCAACGCCGCCCACGCGGGCGGCGAGGAGCAGCTGGCGGGCCGGATCACGGTCGGCCACCGAGCGGACCTCACCGTGCTGGCTGCCGACCCGCTCACCACCCCGGCCACCGAACTGGCAGACCTCCCCGTCCTGTTGACGGTCCTGGACGGCCTGCCGACCCACCGCACCGACTCCCTCTGACCGAGGGCGGCCCGCACCGTCACCAGCACCCACCGACCAGCCGCCGAGCAGCAATCACCCGTCACCCCGTGAAGCAGCCGTCCCGCGCCACCACCCGGCCCGCGCGGACCACCGGTTCGCGCGGCTGCCTCACATCGTGGACGACCTTTCCCAGCAGGTAAAACATCCTACGTTTCTCTCGGTAGTCTGCTTATCATCTCCGGGTTTCCCATCCCCCATCCGGAGCACCCACGCATGCCCACGCCACCACCCGCCGCCACACCCAGGCCGCACCCGCTGCACGTCCTGGGGTCCACCGTCTTCGCCATCGGCGCCCTGCTGGTGCTGGCCGCAGTCGGCGTGCTGCTCCACCAACCGCTGCTGATACCGCCGTTGGCGGCCAGCGCGGCGCTGGTGTACGGCGCGCCCGGCCTGCCGATCTCACAGCCGCGCAACGTGGTCGGCGGTCAGTTGATGTCCGCCCTGATCGGCTTCGCCACCCTCGCCGTCACCGGCAGCACCACCTGGGGCGCGGCCATCGCCGCCGGTCTCTCGCTCGGTGCGATGCTGCTCACCCACACCTCGCACTCCCCCGCCGCGGCCAGCGCCCTCCTCGTGGTCCTGCAGGCTCCGCACCTCGTGCCCTTCCTCCCGCTGCTCGCGCTGGCGACCACACTCCTGGTCCTCATCGGCCTGCTGCCCGGCCGGATCGGCGGGCACCCGGTCCGCTACCCGCTGTCCTGGGTGAGCGTGTCCCCCGGCCCACGGTGACCGCCGGCCCACTCTCCCGCCGACCGTTCCGCCCCCGAACTGCGAACCACCCTCCCGACGCCACGGTGCACCCGGGATACGGGGCTGGAAACACCGTCCCGTCAGGGCCTCGTGGCCCGGACACCGACCGCTGAGCAGCAAACCCCTCGGGCGCCGCGCCGTACGGGTGCCCGGCGGTCCGCCGGACACCCCGCCCGACGGGACCACCGGCCCCGCTACTCCCCCTGCTCGGCCGCCGACTTGACGCCTTCGAGGGTGGCCGTCATTCCGGTGCGCAGCTCGCCCAGCCGGAAGTCGACGATCTTCTCCTCGTACTCCGGCCTGGCGTCGATGGCGAGGCTGACGCCACTGCGGCCGGGGCCGATCACCACCGACTCGCGCAGCCGAGTGCCGCCGTCCTCCGCGGTGAGGTCGAAGCGCCACCGGGCCAGCGCGCCCGCCGGCTCGGAGACCGGCTCGCCGTAGCGGCCGTCCGCGTCCATGACGGCCCACGCGAACACGCGGTGACCGGCAGCATCGGCCGCGCCGGCCGCATCGGCCCGGTCGTCCGCGCCGGTCAGCTCGGTCACCTCGGAGACCGTCCGCCAATCCGGCATGCCCGCCCGGCGGTTGTGGCCCTCGAAGCGGGCGCCCGGCGCGGGGCCGTCCGCGCCGTCCAGCCAGGCGACGCGGTGGAGCTCCGGGCTGAGCCGGGCGGGCAGGCCGATGTCCGTGACCAGCTCCCAGACTCGCTCCAGCGGCGCCTCGACGAACACCTCGCACTGCGTACCCGGACCGTCGGCGTACCGCATGGCCGTTCCCCCTCCTCTCGCACGTCACACCCGTCCGGGCGCGACGCCGTCCTGCGTCTCGTGTCCTGCTGCTGACCTGCTGCTGACCTGCTGCATCGATGCGGGTCGACACCCGCCCGCCGCACCCGACGCTGCGTCCGGAACGCCGCGAAGGAAGCGGGCGGGTTGCCGCCCTGGGCCCTGGATCGATGATCGATCCCGCCGAACACCCAAGTCAATCCACGGGTTTGCTGGGGGACACCCAAGCGATACCTTGGACCATCGTGACCATTGACGACCTCCGTGTCTTCGCCGCGGTCTGCCGGGCCGGCTCGCTCAGCGCCGTCGCCCGCGACCTCGGCTGCACCCAGTCCGCGGTCAGCCAGCACGTGAAGCGGCTGGAGCGGGAACTCGGCCTCTCCCTGATCGAACGGCACCCGCGCGGGGTGGTGCCCACCAAGGCGGGCCGGGTCCTCCAGGCCGCCACCGTCACCGGCCTCGGCAGCATCGACCACGCGCTGCACCGGATCGCCGAACTCGCGCGCGGCGAGGGCGGATCCGTACGCATCACCACCGGCGCCACCAGCGTCCGGCACTTCATGTCCGCGGCCGTGGTGGCCTTCCGGCGGCGCTTCCCGCAGGTCAGCCTGGAGTTCCAGACCGAGGTCTCCAGCCGCAGCTGCCTGGAGTCGCTGACCGCCGGACGGGTCGACCTCGCCTGGATCACCCTCGGCACCCCGGTCCGCGGCATCGACCAGCGGCCGGTCGTCGACCTGCCGTGGGTGCTGGCCGTCGCGGCGGGCGACCCGCTCGCCGCCAGGGCCCGCATCGAGCCGGCCGACCTGCAGGACGCCCGGCTCATCGGGCTGCCGCAGAACTCGGTCGCCCGCTCCCAACTCGATTCCTGGCTGGGGAAGTCGGGCATCAGGCCGGTCTTCGACACCAGCGTCGCGGACTGGGACACCGCGATCCTGCTCGCCGAACTCGGCCTCGGCCACGCCGTCGTCCCGGCCCTCCCCCAGTGGCAGGGCCCCGGCCACCCCGGCCTACGGCTGCTCCCGCTGCCCGACCTGCCCGCCCTCACCGCCGGCTGGGCCATCCGCGACTGGGAGAACCTCTGCCCCCTCGCCCGCGCCTTCGCCGACACCGTGGCCGCCCACGCCGCCCCACCGCCCCGCTGATCCCCGTCGGATCGCCGCCCGATCCCCGTCGGATCGCCGCCCGATCCCCGTAGGATCGCCGCCGGATCGCCGCCGGATCGCCGCCTGAGCCCCAACGGATCAGCCCCGCCCATTCGTCTCAGCGCGCAGCGGAGGTCCGGTCCAGGAAGCGCTGCACCCCGTCCCGTACGCCCTCGGTGGGCACGGTCGCCGCAAAGGCTGCCGCCTCCACCGCAAGGCCCTCGTCGATCGGCAGGTTGATACCCCGGGTCACGGCCCGCAGGCAGGCGGCCACCGCGGTGGGCGCGTACCGGGTGATGCGATCAGCCAAGTCCCGTGCGGCCGAGAGCAGTTCACTCGCCGGGACGACCGTGTTGACCAGGCCGAGCTCCGCCGCACGGGCGGCCGGGATCGGGTCGCCGGTCAGGATCATCTCCAGCCCGCGCTTGCGGCCGACATGGCGCGGTAGCCGCTGCGAACCGCCGAACGGCGGCGGGAAGCCGAGCGAGATCTCCGGCTTGGCGAAGGTTGCGTGCTCGGCCGCCACCGCCAGCGGCGCGGCCTCGGTGACCTCACAACCACCGCCGTACGCCAGGCCGTTGACGGCCACGATGATCGGCTTGGGGAACTCCTCGATCCGCCGGGTGAGCGTGTGCCCGCGCCGGACGAACTCGCGCAGCGCCCGCTCGGGCCCGCCGGCGATGCCGGCGGCCAGGGACGGGATGTCGGCGCCCGCACTGAACGCCCGCTGCCCGACTCCGGTGAGGATCACGGCGCGGACGGTGTCGTCGGCATCGATGCGGTCGAGCTCGGCGAGCAGCGCGTCGATCGTCGGGTAGTCGAGGGCGTTGAGCTTCTTCTCCCGGTCGATGGTGAGGGTGACGACGTGCCCGTCCTGCTCGCTGCGGATGGTCATGGGCGCCTGCTCCGTTCCCGGCCGTTTCCCGGCCTGCTCCCGGCCCTGATCCCGGCTTCACTGCCGGACGCATCGAGGCTAGGAACACCCGTCCAGGACAATCCAGTTATTGTCCTGGATACACTCCCGCGCGCCAGGAACCGCAGGACCAGCAGGAACCGCAGGAACCGCAGGAACGGCAGGACCAGCAGGAACGGCAGGTGACCGTGCGACCCCCCTCCTACAAGGCCGTCGTCGACGAGTACGCGGCGGCGATCCGCTCCGGCGCGCTCCCCGCGGGCACCCGACTGCCGACCCACCGCATGCTCGCCCGCGACCGGCGGATCGCGCTCGCCACCGCCACCCGGGTGTACGCCGAACTGGCCGCCGCCGGACTGGTGGTGGGCGAGCGGGGCCGGGGCACCTTCGTCCGGGTGCGCTCCGGCTACGACGGCATCGAACCCTCCCGCGCCCTCCCGGTGCCCCGGGTGGCGGACCTCTCCTTCAACCAGCCGCTCGCCCCCGACCAGGGCGACCTGCTCCGGCAGGCCCTGCGGGCACTCGCCTCCTCGGGCGACGCCGAGGCGCTGCTGCGCCAGCACCCGCCGGGCGGCCACCGGCACGACCGGGCCACCGTGGCCACCTACCTGCTGGACCGCGGGATCGACACCGCACCGGAGAACGTGCTGCTCACCAGCGGTGCGCAGCAGGCGCTGGACTGCGTGCTGCGCACCCTCACCCGCCCCGGCGACGTCCTCGCCGTGGATGCCCTCAGCTACCCCGGCATCAAGCTGCTCGCCGCCGCCCACCGGCTCGACCTGGCACCCGTCCCGGTCACCGCCGCGGGCCCGGACCTCGACACGCTCGACCGACTCTGCCGCACCCGCCCGGTGCGGGCGGTGTACACCATGCCGACGGTCCACAACCCGCTCGGCTGGGTGCTCGACCGGGCACAGCGCGAACGCCTCGCCGGCCTCGCGGCCGACCACGACTTCCTGCTGATCGAGGACGGCACGTACGCCTTCCTGGAGGCCGCGCCGCCCCCGCCCCTGCAGGCCCTGGCACCCGAGCACACCTGTTACGTGGCCGGCCTGTCCAAGAACGTGGCGCCCGGGCTGCGGTTCGGCTTCGCCGTCCTGCCCGACCGTCTGCTCCGGGCCGCGACCACCAGTCTGCGGACGGCGGCCTGGGGCGCACCGGGCCTGGTCACCGCCCTCGCCACCGGCTGGCTCGCGGACGGCACGGTCGCCTGCCTGGAGCAGCAGCGCCGCACGGACGCCGCCGCCCGTCAGGCCGTCGCCCGCACGGCCCTCGCCGGTCTGACCACCACCGGCCACCCCGCGTCCTACGTCCTCTGGCTCACCCTCGAACCCCACCAGCGCCCCGACCACGCGGCCGCAGCCCTCGCCGCCGAGGGCATCCTGATCTCCACCGCCGACGCCTTCGCCACCACCCCCCACCACCCCAACGCCCTACGCCTCGCCCTCGCCACACCCCCACTGGCCGACCTCCACCCCGCCCTCACCCGCCTCCGCACCACCCTCGACGCCATCGCCCCCTGACCCGCGGAAAATATGTAGACCGGTCTGCATATTCTGTTCGCCCTCGGCCCGCACCAAAAGTCGGCCCGCCCGACTTCCTGTGCACCCCTCCTGGACCCCGCCCTCCAACCCCCAGCGATTCAGTAGACCGGTCTGCATATTTGCTTCCCCGCCCGCACCAGAAGTCGGCCCGCCCGACTTCCTACTCCGCCGCTTCCCCAGCCCCAGCCCCGGCCCCACCCCCCGCCGCAGCTGCACGCCCGAAGCGGCTGCTCCAGTCCTCCAGCAGCGTGAGCAGGCCCGGAGGGCCGATCACCCGGAAGTCGGCGCCCAGGGAGCCCAGGGCCATGGCGGGCCAGTCGAGGGAGTCCGCGGTCATCAGCAGCCGGCAGCCGCCGTCGGCGACGGGCTCGACGGTCCCCCACCGCCCGACCCGCGCGCGGACGTACTCCGCGGGTGCCTCGATCAGCGCCTCCACCCGGTGCGGACGGGGTATCCCCTGCAGGCCTGCGCGAACGAACTCCGCCGCGTCGGCCGCCGGCAGCGCACGCGGGGCGAAGCGCGCGCCGCCGCCCTGCGGGGCGGCCAGCCGGTCGAGGCGGAAGCTGCGCCAGTCGGCGCGGTCGAGGTCGTACGCGACCAGGTACCAGCGGCGGTTGAGGCACACCAGCCGGTGCGGCTCGACCTGCCGCTCCGACCCGCGCCCGTCGGCGGCGGTGTACGAGAAGCGGATCCGCTCCCCGTCCCGGCAGGCCAACGCCACCACGGTGAGGACGTCCGGGTCGACGCCCGCCCCCGCCCCGGTGCCCCAGTCGACGGGGACGGTCACCGCGCGCAGCGCCTCCACCCGGCGCCGCAGCCGTCCCGGCATCACCTGGACCACCTTCGCCAGGACCCGCACCGAGGCCTCGGCGACGCCCTCCACCGGGCTCTCCGCCGCCGCCTGCAGACCGACCGCCAGCGCCACCGCCTCCTCGTCGTCGATGACCAGCGGCGGCAGCGCCGCGCCCGCGGCCAGCTGGTAGCCGCCGTCGACGCCGCGCTGCGCCTCCACGGGGTAGCCGAGCTCGCGCAGCCGATCGATGTCCCGGCGCAGGGTGCGCACGGAGACGCCGAGCCGGTCGGCCAGTTCCCCGCCCGGCCAGTAGCGGTGGGTCTGGAGCAGGGAGAGCAGTCGCAGCGTTCGGGTGCTGGTGTTCGCCATGCCTCCGATTCTCGCCGGGATTCAGGACGGAAAGTGGCCGCTATGGTCCGTAGCGTTGGTCTTGTCCGAAGGAGCAAGGAACCGAACGGAAGGCCAGCACCATGACCACGACGAGCACGACCGACACCACGACGACCGCGACCGACACGACGACCGTCACGGGCGAGCGCGCCGACCTCCTGGTCGCGCTGGCGAAGCAGCGGCACTTCCTGCGCTTCACCACCCGCGACCTCACCGACGAGCAGGCCGGTCTGCGGACCACCGCGAGCGAGCTCTGTCTGGGCGGCCTGATCAAGCACGTGACCGCGGTCGAGCGGCTCTGGGCGGAGTTCATCGTGGCGGGTCCGTCCGCGATGCCCGACTTCACCACCTGGACCGAGGCCGACTTCGCCCGCCGCGCGGACGAGTTCCGGATGCTGCCCGGGGAGACGCTGGCCGGCGTCCTGGACGCGTACGCCGAGGTGGCGCGCCGTACGGACGACCTGGTGGCTGCCCTCCCCGACCTGGACGCCACCCAGCCGCTGCCGAAGGCCCCCTGGTTCGAGCCGGGCGCCGAGTGGTCGGCCCGCCGGGTGCTGCTGCACGTCGTGGCCGAAACCGCCCAGCACGCGGGCCACGCCGACATCATCCGCGAGTCCCTGGACGGCGCGAAGAGCATGGGCTGACCGGGGCACCGGCCGAGCCGGGCAAGCCACGGGGTCCGTCAGCCTCCGCCGACGGACCCCGTGGACCCGTAGATGGCCGACCCAGCCGTCAGACCCGCCCGACCAGCGTGAATCCGGCCCCGTCGACGGCGCTGCGGACCACGCCCTCGTCCAGCGGCTGCGCGGAGGCCACGGTGACTCGCCCGGTGGGCGCGTCGGCGACGACGTCGGTGACGCCGGGAAGCGCGGCGAGCCCGGCGCTCACCGTCCTCTCGCAGTGGCCGCAGCTCATCCCGTCGACGGTGAAAACAGCAGTGGTGGACATGGCGGTGCCTCCGATGGCGCTTCCGTGAGGTGGATCGACCCGCACCACAACACCGGAATCCGGCGGCCGGGCCCAGGGACACGCCGCACGGATGACACCATCGAGCGGTTCCGGGAACCGGCCGTGCCCCGCATCCGACAGGAGCCCTCCACCCCCGAACCCGAGACCCCGCGCCCGAACCCGAGACCCGACGCCCCCCCAACCCCACACCCCTGAACCGCCGCCGCACCCCCTCCCGTAGCTCCAGGTACAACCCCGTCGCCGAACCGGGACTCGGCCCGACCGGCCCCACCGGTCCCCAGTCCCCAGTCCCCGGTCACCGGTCACCGGTCACCGGTCCCCGGTCACCCATCAGCCGCCCCGGCCGCCCCGACCGCCGATGGCCACCGATGACCGCCGATCCCGCCCTGGAGCCGTACCACCATGTCCACCCTGGCCCCGATACACGCCCGACCGGACACCACCGCCCTCCTGCTGTCCCACACCGCCCTGCGCGGGGAGTTCGCCCGCCTCGCGATCGCCTGCCGCGCCCCGGGCGCGGAGCCGCTGCGGGCCGGGATCACCGACCACGTCGCGCTGATGCTGGGCGTCCTGCGCCACCTCCACGAGGCCGAGGAGGACGTGCTCTGGCCCATGCTCGCCGCGGCCGCGCCCTACCTGCGGCCCGAACTGGACGTACTGGAGGCGCAGCGCGCGGCCCTGGCCACCCCGGTCACCCGCGTCCGGCTCGCCCTGACCAGTACAGCCCTGACCAGTACGGCAACGACCGGTACGGCAACGACCGGTACCGCCGCGACCAGTACCGCAACGACCGGTACCGCTGCGACCAGTACGGCCGCCACCGGCGCCCCGTTGGACCAACTGGCCGATCCCCTGACCGAGTTGGCCGCCGCCGTCCGCACATACCTGGCCGCGAAGGAGGAGGCCTGCCTGGACGCGATCCACGCCCTCCTGCCGATGTCCGCCTGGGAACGGTTCGAGGAGGCCAGGCGGTGGTGCGTCCCGCCCGCCGACCAGTCCCGCGTCGAGGGCGTCCTGCTGTCGTACGGCAGCCCGGAGCAACTCGCCCACCTGCGCGCCACCACCAGCCGGCTGCGGGGCTTCATCGCCTTCCGCCTGACCCTGCCCGCCCATCACCGCCGGATGCGCGGGGTGTACGGCCACCTCGCCGCAGGGAGCAGCCGTTGAGGACACGCACCCACTTCCTCCCCCTGCGACAGCGCTCGCGACTGGGACAGCGCCGCCCCCGCAAGCCCTGGCACGGCGCGCTCGCCCTCGCCGTGGTCGCGGCGCTGACGGCCGGCCTGCTCTGGTGGCAGCCGTGGAGCGAGCGGGGCCGCGGCCCGGCCCCGCTCGCGTTCACCACCGCGCCCGGCGGCTCCGCCCGCTTCGGCACCGGCGAGCACCTGTACCGCTACAAGGTGCGGGTGGAGAACGGGATCGCGGAGAGCCCCGAGCAGTTCGCCGCCGAGGTGGACGCGGTGCTCGGCGACGTGCGGCGCGGCTGGGCCGCCGGCGGTACGGCCTCCTTCCAGCGGATGCCCGCCGACCCGGTCGACTTCACCGTCTACCTGGCCACCCCGCAGTCCACCGACCGGATCTGCGGCCAGTACGGGCTGGACACGGGCGGCTGGGTGAACTGCGGCGTCACCCACCAGGTGGTCATCAACCTCAAGCGCTGGACGGAGCTGTCCGAGTACTACCGGGGCGAGCCCGAGCTGTACCACGCGCTGGCGGTCAACCACGAGGTCGGCCACATCCTCGGCAACGGCCACGTCGACTGCCCGGCCCCGGGCGCCCCGGCGCCGGTGATGATGCAGCAGATCAAGGGCCTGCACGGCTGCGTCCCGAACGGCCGGCCGTACTCGGAGACCGGCACCCTGCTCACCGGCCCGCCGGTCGAGGCCCCCACCAACGCCCCGTAGCCCACCGGCGAAACCCGCACACCGACACCCCGTACCGAACCCCCCTCCCGAACACGGATAATCCTGGTCGGACCGGACGCCACCCGCACCGCGCGCCCGGTCCCGATCATGTCCGTACGCGGTGCCGGTGGAGGAAGTGCGTTGAACGGTGTGCCCGGCGGGGAGATCCTGGACTGGCCGGTGCTGCTGGAGGCCGCCGAGGCGGCCGCCCGGGCGACCAGGGGCCACGGGAAGGTCGCCGACTACATTCCGGCGCTCGCCACCGCCGACCCGGAGGCCTTCGGCATGGCCGTCGCCACCGTCGACGGGGAGTTGTACGGCGTCGGGGACTGGGAGCGGCCGTTCTCCGTCCAGAGCGTGTCCAAGCTGTTCTCGCTGGCGCTCGCGGTCGCCTACGGCGGTGACGCGCTCTGGCGGGGCGTCGGCCGCGAGCCGTCCGGCAACCCGTTCAACTCCCTCGTACAGCTGGAGACGGAGCACGGCATCCCGCGCAACCCGTTCATCAACGCGGGCGCCCTGGTGGTCACCGACCGGCTGCAGAGCATGACCGGCGACGCCTCCGGCGCGGTACGGGAGTTCCTGCGCCGCGAGTCCGGCAACGCCACCCTCGACACCGACCCGGTGGTCGCCTCCTCCGAGGCCGAGCACGGCCACCGCAACGCCGCCCTGGCCCACTTCATCGCCAGCCACGGCAACCTGGAGAACCCGGTCGAGACCGTCCTGGAGCACTACTACGCCCACTGCGCGCTCACCGCCAGCTGCCGCGACCTGGTTCTGGCCGGCTCCTTCCTGGCCCGCTACGGCGTGCGCGCCGACGGCACCCGCCTGATGTCGCGCAGCGAGGCCAAGCGCCTCAACGCCGTACTGCTCACCTGCGGCACCTACGACGCCGCCGGCGAGTTCGCCTTCCGCGTAGGCCTTCCGGGCAAGAGCGGCGTCGGCGGCGGCATCCTCGCCATACTCCCCGGCCACGCCACGGTCTGCGCCTGGGGCCCGCGCCTCGACCAGGCCGGCAACTCGGTCGCCGCAGTCACCGCCCTGGACACCCTGACCACCCTCTCGGGCTGCTCGGTCTTCTAGCCGTACGAAGCCGCACGAAGCCGCACGAGGCTGTACGAAGCCGTACGAAGCCGTACGAAGAAGGACGAGAAAGCACGCCGGGCCCCGGTCGTCCGCACAGCGACCGGGACCCGGGGATCAAGGGCAACCGCTACCCGATCACCGAACTGCTCGGTTACTCCACCGTCACGCTCTTCGCCAGGTTGCGCGGCCTGTCCACGTCCCGCCCCAGCGCGACGGCGGCGTGGTAGGCGAGCAGCTGCAGCGGGATGTTGAGCAGCAGCGGGTCCAACTCCGGCTCGCTCTTGGGGACCAGGATGCAGTGGTCCGCGAGCTTCTCCTCCGGGCGGCGGTGGGCGACGGCGATGACGCGCCCGGACCGGGCCTTGATCTCGCCCAGCGTGGTCAGGTTCTTGTCCAGCAGCTCGTCGTCCGGGACGAGGGCCACGGTGGGCAGTTCGGGGCTGATCAGCGCCAGCGGGCCGTGCTTGAGCTCGCTCGCCGGGTAGGCCTCGGCGTGCACGTAGGAGATCTCCTTGAGCTTCTGCGCGCCCTCCCGGGCCACCGGGTAGCCGCGCACCCGGCCGATGAACATCATGCCCGCCGACTGGGCGTACTCGGCGGCGAGTTCGGCGATGGACTCGCTCTGTTCCAGCACCTCGCGGATCTGGTCCGGCAGCGCCTGCAGGGCCGAGACGATCCGGCGCCCGTCGGCGGGCGAGAGGTCGTGGATGCGGCCGAAGTGCAGGGCGAGCAGCGCGAAGGCGACCACGGTGGAGGTGAAAGCCTTGGTGGAGGCGACCGAGACCTCGGGCCCGGCGTGCAGGTAGATGCCACCGTCGCACTCGCGGGCGATCGCGCTGCCCACGGTGTTGACGACGCCGAGCACCCGGCCGCCCTTGCGCTTGATCTCCTGGACGGCGGCCAGCGTGTCGTAGGTCTCGCCGGACTGGCTGACCGCGACGTACAGGGTGTCCGCCTCGATCACCGGGTTGCGGTAGCGGAACTCGGAGGCAGGCTCGCTGTGCGCGGGGATCCGGGACAGCTCCTCGATCAGCTGCGCGCCCATCTCGCCCGCGTAGTAGGCGGATCCGCAGCCGAGGATCTTGACCCGGCGGATCTCGCGCAGCTCCCGGGCGTCCAGGTTGAGGCCGCCGAGGTGCGCGGTGGCGAAGCGCTCGTCGAGCCGGCCGCTGAGGGTGCGCTCGACCGAGCCGGGCTGCTCGTGGATCTCCTTGAGCAGGTAGTGCTCGTAGCCGCCGGTGTCGAAGGAGTCGATCTCCCAGTCGACGGTGGACGGCTGGCGGTGCGTGGTGCGGGCGTCCGCGGTGAAGGTGCGGAAGCCGTCGGCCCGGACGGTGGCCAGCTCGCCGTCCTCCAGGTGCACGACCTGGCGAGTGTAGCGGACCAGCGCGGAGACGTCCGAGGCGGCGAACATCTCCTTCTCGCCGATGCCCAGCACGATCGGGCTGCCGTTGCGGGCGACCACGATCCGGTCCGGCTGCTCGCCGTCGATCACCGCGATGCCGTAGGTGCCGACCACCCGGCCGAGCGCGGCGCGCACCGCGTCCTCCAGCTCGACACCCTCGGCGACGTGCGCGGCGATCAGGTGCGAGAGCACCTCGGTGTCGGTCTCGGAGCGGAAGACGGCGCCGTCGGCGGCCAGCTTGGCGCGCAGCTCGTCGGCGTTCTCGATGATGCCGTTGTGGACGACGGCGATGCGCTCGGCGTTGTCCAGGTGCGGGTGCGCGTTGGCGTCGCTGGGGACGCCGTGGGTGGCCCAGCGGGTGTGGCCGATGCCGGTGGTGCCCTTGAACCGGGCCGGTACGGCCGCGGCGAGGTCGGCGACCCGGCCCTTCACCTTGCGGAGCTTGATGCCGCCGCCGCGGCCGGTGACGGCGACGCCGGCCGAGTCGTAGCCGCGGTACTCAAGCCGGGCCAGCCCCTCCAGCAGGAAGGGGGTGGCGTCCTTGGGGCCGATGTAGGCCACGATTCCGCACATGCGTCGTCTCCTCTTCAGGTCTTCGGAACTTCGGGTCTTCGCAGGCTTCGGGTCTTCGCAGGCTTCGGGTCTGCGGGAGCTTCGGGTCTGCCAAAGCTTCAGGTCGTCACAGGCTTCAGGTGTCCGGGAGCGTCCGCTCCCCGGGAGCCGGGGAGCCCGGGAACCGGGAAGCCCGGGAGCCGTGCTCAGCCGTAGACGATCCGCCGCAGCTGGCGGGCCGAGAGCTCCGGCGCCGCGACACGGCGCTGCGGGAGTTCCTCGGCGAGCCGGGCGAAGATCCGCTCGTTGGTCAGTCCGCGTGCCTGCAGCTCGGTGTGGCGGCGGCGCACGTACTCCTCGGTGCTCTCGGAGAAGTACGCCAGCACCTCCGCCACGACCCGCGCCGCCTCCCGGGGCCCGAGCGGGCTGGTCCGGGCGAGGTGGGCGAGGAGGTCTTCGTGAGGGTGGGGTGAGCTCGGCACGAGAGAGGAGCCTAGGTTGCCGAGAGCGCCGAAGCCAAAGATCCTGCCCGAAATCGGGCAGAAGTCGCGACCTTCGGCTCATCTCCCATCAATCCTCTTCATCCGAACCCTTGAAGCGGCGTCAGCTCCACACGTAGCGTGACGTACTGAACACGAAGCGGAAGACCGGAGGCTTGCTGATGTGCGGGATCACCGGATGGGTCGCCTTCGAACGCGATCTCACCGCCGAACCGGACGCCGCGGACGTCCTCGACGCGATGACGGCCACCCAGCTGCGCCGCGGCCCGGACGCCGGCGGGGTCCTCCTCCAGCCGCACGCCGCGCTCGGCCACCGCCGCCTCGCGGTGATCGACATCGAGGGCGGCACCCAGCCGATGACGGTCGAGCGGGACGGCCGGCTGCTGGCCGCGCTCACCTACAGCGGCGAGGTCTACAACCACCGCGAGCTGCGCGCGGAACTGGAGGCGGCCGGACACCGCTTCCGCACCCGCAGCGACACCGAGGTCGTGCTGCACGCCTACCTGGAGTGGGGCGAGGGCCTGGCCGGGCGGCTCAACGGCATGTTCGCCTTCGCCGTCTGGGACGCCCGGCGCGAGGAGCTGCTGCTGGTCCGCGACCGGATGGGCGTCAAGCCGCTGCACTACCGCGCCACCCCCGACGGCGTGATCTTCGGCTCCGAGGTCAAGGCCCTGCTCGCCCACCCCGCCGTCCGCCCGGTGGTCGACCTGGACGGGCTGCGCGAACTGCTCGGCCACACCCGCACCCCGGGCCTCACGCCGTACCGGGACGTCCGCGAGGTCCGGCCCGGCCACGTCGTACGGGTGCGCCGCGGGGGCGTGTCCGAGCACCGGTACTGGGCGCTGGAGGCCCGCGAGCACGCCGACAGCCTGCCGGCCACCGTCGCCACCGTCCGCGCCCTGCTGGACGACATCGTGCACCGCCAGCTCGACGCGGACGTCCCACTCTGCTCGCTGCTCTCCGGCGGGCTGGACTCCAGCGCCGTCACCGCCATCGCCGCCAGGCTGCTGCGCTCGGCCGGCGCCGGCCCGGTGCGCTCCTTCTCCGTCGGCTTCTCCGGGCAGGGCGAGGACTTCCACTCCGACGCCGTCCGGCAGACCCCCGACGGGCCGTACGCCCGGCTGCTCGCCGGGCACGTCGGCGCCGACCACAGCGTGGTCGAGCTGGACGCCGCCGAGCTCACCGACCCCTCCCGGCGTTCCGCGGCGCTGCGCGCCCGCGACCTGCCGAACGGCGTCGGCGACATGGACGTCTCGCTGCTGCTGCTCTTCCGGGGCGTGCGCCGCCACTCCACCGTCGCGCTCTCCGGCGAGTCCGCGGACGAACTCTTCGGCGGCTACCGCTGGTTCCACGACCCGCAGAGCATCGCCACCGAGGACTTCCCCTGGGCGGCCGGCCTCACCCACATCGCCGGCGCCGGCTCCGGCCCGCGCGAGGAACTGCTCGACTCCGGACTGCTCCGCAAGCTCGACCTGGAGGACTACCGCAGGGCCCGCTACCGCGAGGCCCTGGCCGAGGTCCCGCACCTGGCGGCCGCCGACCCGCTGGAACGGCGGATGCGCGAGATCTCGTACCTCAACCTGACCCGCTTCGTCCGCATCCTGCTCGACCGCAAGGACCGGATGAGCATGGCCAACGGGCTGGAGGTGCGGGTGCCGTTCTGCGACCACCGGCTGGTCCAGTACGTCTTCAACGTGCCGTGGGCGATGAAGAGCTTCGACGGCCGGGAGAAGAGCCTGCTGCGCGCCGCCGTCCGGAACGTGCTGCCCGCGACGATCGCCGACCGGCCGAAGAGCCCGTACCCCGTGACCACCGACCCGCACTACCCGGCGCGGCTGCGCTCCGAGCTCGCCCGGCTCAGCACCACCCGGACGTCCCCGGCGCTCGGCCTGCTCGACCGGCGGCGCCTCGCCGACGCGCTCGCCCCGGACACCGATCCACGCTCCGTCCGACTGGGCGTGGACCTCGCGCTCGACCTGGACGCCTGGCTGACGGAGTACCAGGTCACCCTGGAGCTCTGAACCACGCACCGCCGAATCACGCCCCCGAGGGAACCATCCCGGCGCGCCCGGGCGTCGCACCGTGCGGTAGCGTCGCCGACACCTCCCCAATCGCGGGCGAAATCGTGGATTCCCGCCCCCGTGCCGTCAGGATGGGAGCGAACCGTCCACCTCGATCCGCCGGGGGATCCCGTCATGCAGCCGCGAGTCTTCGCGATTCTCACCGCCCTGCTCCTGGGCGTCCTGGGCCTCGGGTCGGTGGCCGTCACCGACTGGTCGCCCGCGGCGGCCACCGCGACCCCGGCCGCCTCGGCGCCCGGGGCCCCCGCCGCCGGCGCCCAGCCGGCCTCCGCGGGCGGCGCGGGCGCCGGGAGCGCCACCCCGACCGGCGACCCGGCGGTGTGGACCCGTTCGACGCTGCGCAACAAGCTGATGGCCGAGATGGACGCCACCGACCCCGGTGTCGCCCTCGCCGACCTCGACAAGATCACCAAGGAGAAGCCGTACACCGTGCGCTTCTGCCACCCGATCGCGCACGAGCTCGGCCACGCGGCGGTCAAGCGCTTCAACGCGGACTTCCAGAAGGTGATCTCCTTCCCGCACGAGACCTGTGCGGCCGGCTACCTGCACGGCGCCGTCGAGGAGATGCTCAACGCCTCCACCCAGCCCGAGGTGGACCTGCTCAAGCTCTGCCAGCCCAAGAACTCCGGCCCCTGCATCCACGGCGTCGGCCACGGCACGATGTTCGTCGCCAAGCAGGACGTCGCCAAGGCGCGGGACCTGTGCAACAAGTTCACCACCGACCAGAACCGGATCCGCTGCTCCGAGGGCCTGTTCATGCAGCTCTTCGGCCCGGACGAGGAGGACGAGCAGGCCAAGGCCAACCTGCCCGCCGACAAGCTCGCCCAGGACCCGCTCTATCCGTGCAAGGACCAGCCGTCGCTGTTCCAGTCCGCCTGCTACTTCTACGCGCCGACCTTCTACCTCTCCTCGCACGACTACCCGAACCACCCCGAGGTCTACGCCGACGCCCTCAAGTGGTGCCTCAACGGCAAGGCCGGCGGAGGGGCGGTGGACTGCAGCCGCGGCGTCGGCTCGCGGACCATGAAGTACAACCTCGACCGCGAGGACTGGGCCGCCCAGCAGTGCGCCACGGCCGCCGACGGCTGGCAGCGCAAGGCCTGCGCGGAGGGGCTGGTCAGCTACTACACGGTCAACTACACCGACGCCGGCGCGGCCGGGCGGCTCTGCGCCAAGATCACCAACAAGGAGATGCAGGGCTACTGCCGCTCGGCGAGCGGCCTGTCCGCCTCCCTGGACTGACGCCTCCCTGAACTGACGCCCCCTGGGCTGTACCTCCTCGGGCTGACGACCCCGGTCTCACCATGAGGGCCCGCGCCGCACGGCGCGGGCCCTTTGCGTAGGATCACCCGACCATCGCCTGATCACGGTGCGCCGAGGACGCCGCGCCCCCTCCCCGGCCCCTGGAGCACACCCGCCATGACCACCGAGGACCGCGCCGCCGACGACTTCCGCGCCGCCGCCCACGCCACCGCCGAGCTGGTCTCCGACTACCTCGCCGAGCTGCCCGAGCGCCCGGTCTGGCAGCCCGTGGCCGACACCGCCCGCCACGCCCTGCTGGACGCCCCGCTCCCCGCCGTCGGCCGCCCGCTCGCCGAGCTGGTCGAGGCCATCGGGCACCAGGTCCTCCCCTACCCGATGGGCAACGGCAACCCGCGCTTCTTCGGCTGGGTCAACTCCGCCCCCGCCCCCGCCGGGGTGCTCGCCACCCTCGCCGCCGCCGCGATGAACCCCAGCTCGGCCGGCGGCGACCACGCCGACGTCCACCTGGAGCGCGCCGTCGTCCGCTGGATCGCCGAACTCGTCGGCTTCCCGCACCCGGCCGGCGGCGGGCTGCTCACCTCCGGCACCTCGATGGCGACCATCGTCTGCCTCGCCGCCGCCCGCAACCGCGCCGCCCGGCAGGCCGGCCGGGACGTCCGGGAGGACGGCCTGGCGGGCCTGCCTCCGCTGGTCGGCTACGTCACCGGCGAGACCCACTCCTGCGTCCGCAAGGCCGCCGAGCTCCTCGGCCTCGGCAGCCGGCACCTGCGCACGGTCACCACCGGGCCCGACGGCCGCCTGGACCCCGCCGAGCTGCGGGCAGCCGTCGAGCGCGACCGCGCGGCCGGCCTGCTGCCCTTCCTGGTCGTCGCCTCCGCCGGCACGGTCGGCACCGGTGCGGTCGACGCCTTCGACCCGATCGCCGACCTGTGCCAGGAACAGGGCCTCTGGCTGCACGTGGACGGCGCGTACGGCGCCTTCGGCCGGCTCGACCCGGCCATCGCCCACCGCTACGCGGGCCTGGAGCGCGCCGACTCGCTCGCCCTCGACCCGCACAAGTGGCTCGGCGTCCCGGTCGACTGCGGCTGCGCCCTGGTCCGCGACACCGAGGAGCTGCGCGGCACCTTCAGCCTCGTCCCGTCCTACCTGCGCGACGAGGCCGCCGGCGCGCTCGGCTGGTTCTCCGAGTACGGCACCGAGCAGACCCGCCCGTTCCGGGCCCTCAAGGTCTGGGCCACCATCGCCCACAGGGGCCGCACCGGCCTGGTCCAGGACATCGCCCGGTGCACCGCGCTCGCCCGCCGCCTCGGCGAACTCGTCCGCGCCGACCCCGAGTTGGAGCTGCTCGCCGAGGTGCAGACCTCCATCGTGGCGTTCCGCCACCGCGCCCCCGGGCTGGCCCCGGCTGCCCGCGACGCCCTCAATCGCGAGCTGCCCGTCGCCGTCCAGCGGCGCGGCCGGGTCTTCGTCACCGGAGCCCGGCTCGGCGGGGAGGAGATGCTCCGCGCCTGCCTCCTCAACGCCGCGACGACCGAGGACGACCTGCACCTGCTCCTCGCCGAGGTCAGGGCCGCCGCCGCGGAGCTACTGTCGTAACACACCGCAACGGACCTTAACCCGCAGGTCACGGTCGGTTCGCGATCGGGAAACACCGGTCGGGCACGGTGGAGGTCATGGAGCACTCGAAGCCTTCCCGCCGCCGTGCCCACCACTGGCGCCGCGACACCGTCGAACTCGCCGCCGTCTTCCTCTCCGTCACCGCCACCGACCTCATCGCCAAGCTCGTCGTGGACGGCCCGGAGGGCCCGGTGGTCGTCGCCACCTCCGCCCTCGCCCTGCTCGCCACTGCCCTGTTCCACGCCTGGTGGTCACCCCATTCCCCGCCCCGACCACCCTCTGGCGGGTCCGCACCACGGCGCTCGCCCACACCCCGGCAACCCTGGCCGACCACCGGATCACCCTGCTCTCCCTGCACCCCGAAGAGCTCTTCCTCCGCACCCCCCACTCCGTCACCCCCTCCGACCTCGCCACCCTCCTCACCACCACCGGCCACACCGTCGAAGCCACCCCGACCCGCATCGCCTGAACCGGACCCGCATGGCCTGCCCCGCATCGCCTGCCCCGGACCGCCCGTCCCGGACCGCCTGACCGGCCAACCGATGGCACCCGACGCGCCGGCGGCGGGGGCCCGGGGACCGTACCCGCCGCCGGCAGCCGACCAGGGCGTGTCGCCCCGCTCAGCCCTTGTCGGCGGGCTGCACCACGCAGACGGCGTTGCCGAGCATGGCGCCGAAGCCGCCGAGCAGGGTGCCGGTGACGGCCTTGCAGGTGGCGGCCTCCTCCGGGGTCTTGGGGCCGTTGTTCCCGGAGGAGGTGACGGTGGAGGAGGCGGCGGCAGTGGCGGACTGGGCGGCGGCGAGCGGCGCGGCGAGCAGCAGGGCGCAACAGGCCGCGGCCAGTGCGGACTTCTTGACGGACATGGGAGAGCCCCTTCGGTTCGAGTCGGGATCGGCGGAAAGCCGAGCCATCCCTATCCGAAGGGGCTCCCCCGCTCAGGGATTCTGGGCCATCCGTGAGCGTGTCCGCGTCAGCGGCCCGGGGCGGTTTCCTCGTCGGTGATCCGCTCCAGCGCCCGTATCGCGGCGGCGAGTTCGACGACCCCGTGCTCCTTGAGCACCCCGTAGTGGTCCCCGGTCAGGTCGACCACGGCGGGCGGGGCCGCGGAGTAGCCGCTGCTGCCCTCGATGAAGGAGTAGTCGTCGCCGGCGGCCTTGAAGATGGTCACCGGGGCGTCCAGCCGCCGCTCGGCCAGCTCGCGGAAGCTGTACTCGAACTCGTAGGTCTCACCGACGATTCCGGTGATCCGGCGGATCAGCTCCTCGTCCAGGTCGGGCAGCAGCCGGTGCACGGAGGCGACGAAGGTGGCCTCGTCGGCCGTCTCGGCCAGGCAGCGCTCCAGCTCGGGGCCGCTGATCCGGCCGGTGAACACCCCGAACAGGATGGTCACGTAGGCGGGGTTGGCGTACGAGGCCTCCCGGCCCCACGCGCCCCCGTCGTCCCGGCGCACCTCGGGGTTGCCGGGGCAGATCAGCAGCAGCCGGTCCACCTGCCGGCCGGCCTGCTCCAGCTGCCAGGCCGCCTCGAAGGCGACGCGGGCGCCGAAGGAGAAGCCCCACAGCGTGTACGGGCCCTCGGGCTGCACCCGGAGCAGTTCGGCGACGTCGGCGGCGGCCGTCTCCCGGATGGTCGGGTACGGCCTCTCGCCCTCGTTGATGCCGTGCGCCTGGATGCCGTAGAACGGGCGCCCCCGGCTCGCCTCGCGGCCGAGCAGCCGCAGGTTCATCGGGTAGCCGCCCAGCCCGGGCCAGCAGAACACCGGCCGGCCGGAGTCGCCCGGGTGCAGCGGGATCAGCCGCGAGGAGGCAGCGCCGCCGCCCTCACCGGGGCCGGCACCGTCCTCGCCGCGGGCCCGGTCGATGCGGGCGGCCAGGTCGCCCAGTTTCGGGCACTCGAACAGCACCTGCAGCGGCAGCGAGACGTCGAACTCGCGGTTGATCCGGTGGACCAGTGCCACGGCGATCAGCGAGTTGCCGCCGACGGCGAAGAACTCGTCCTCGACCGACACGTCCTCGTACTTCAGTGCCTGCCCCCAGGCCTCGGCCAGCCACCGCTCGTGCTCGGTTCGCGGCGCGACGTAGGCGCTGCGGACGTCGGCCGTGCGGACGGCGTCGGAGGCGGCGAGGGCCTTGAGGTCGACCTTGCCGTTCGCGGTGAGCGGCAGGGCGTCCACGACCAGCACCCGGTTGGGGAGCATGTAGTCGGGCAGCAGCTTGGCCAGTTCGTCCTTGATGATCTCGGCCGGGCCCTTCATGTGGACGGCGTCCTCGTGCATGCCCTCGCTGCGGATCTGCTCCTCGCTCACCTTGCCGCCGAGGAAGAAGTACGACGGTCCGGTGGCGATGCCGCGCCCGGCGAGGATCTCGTCGATGCGGCGCGCGGCGGGCAGCGGATGGCCGGACTTGGAGCTGTAGCCGGAGGACATGAAGCCCAGGCCCAGGCCGTTGCGCTGCAGGTGGTGCAGTTCGGTGCCGAGCGCGATGTACTCCAGCCACTCCTCGGGGGCGCGGCTGACGGCGGTGATGCCGAACGCGGCCCGGGCGTGCACGGACTGGTTGATCGCGATGACGTGCCGGGGCTCCACCACCGCGTCCGCGACGTGCGTCAGCTCGCCGTCGGCGTACCGGTAGAGGCCGCCGGGCAGACCGTCCACCCGGCCCTCGTGGGCCTGGACGTACAGCTCGGTGCTCCGGGCGCGGGCCGTGCCGTCGTTGCGGACGACGGCGAAGGCGCCCAGGTAGTGGTCCTCCTCGGCGACGTCCAGCCGGCCCCGGACCGCCGGGTCGAGGCCGAGCGGGCGCACGTCCAGCCCGTACTCGGGCAGCACCTCCTCGAAGACGCCCAGCATGTGGCCGGTCTCGAACTCCAGCACCTCGCGGATGTTGTTCTTGTACACCGGCTCGATGGCGCCGTGCCGGCCGGAGAAGTGCAGCGTCAGGTAGGCCTCCGTGCGGGGCTCGGCGGGCCCGATCCGGATCAGGCTGTGCTCGACCGGGTGGTAGTAGTACAGCCCGGCGGCGAGCCCGTCCAGGCCGCCGGTCTCCAGGTAGAGCTGGGTGGCGTACAGCGCGCCGGGCGAGGCGTAGGCGTACTTGGGCAGCAGCCGCTCCTCGCTGTGGAACTGGCCGAACCACCGCAGCACGCGGCCGAGTTCGGGGAAGCTGAGGAGCGCCGGCTCACGGCCGAAGGGGCCGGCGGGGCGGGCGGCGAGCAGCGCGGTGAGGTCGTCGCGGGTGACCGGGCCGCCGTCGTAGAAGCGGTAGGTCTTGCGGGCGAAGGTCTCCCGGCGCTGGGCCTCGGTCTCGCGCCGGCCGGGCAGTTCGATCCGCTCGCGGCCGGCCAGCCGGGCCGGGTCGCGCAGGCCGGGGTCGGACAGCTGGGCCTTGACCTGCAGCTTGCTGGCCTTGGACTGGTGGTGGCCGCCGTGGTTGCCCTGGTCCATCAGGGCGGCCTCGCGCGGGTTGAGCTCGACGCAGGCGACCAGGTTCTGGTGGCCGGTGCGCTCGTCCCCGGCGACGATCGCGGCGGAGCGGCGCACCCAGGTGTGCTCCTCGATCGCGCGGGCGATCTCGTCCAGCTCGACCCGGTAGCCGCGCAGCTTGACCTGGTTGTCGACCCGGCCGGCGAACCGGATGGTGCCGTCCGCGTTCCACTGCGCGAGGTCGCCGGTGCGGTACAGCCGCTCGCCGGGCGTGAACGGGGAGGGGACGAAGCGTTCCTCGGTGAGTTCCGGCCGGTGCAGGTAGCCGCGGGCCAGCTGAACGCCGCCGATGTACAGCTCGCCGACGCCGCCGGCGCCGACCGGCGTCCGCTGCTCGTCCAGGATGTAGCACTGGGTGTTGTCGACGGGCCGGCCGATCGGCACCGAGTCGGCGCCGTCGCCGGGCTCGGCCGGGTCGACCACGTGCGCGGTGGCGTTGATGGTGCACTCGGTCGGGCCGTACAGGTTGACCAGCGAGGCCGCGGGCAGGGCCTCGCCCAGGTCGCGGGCGAGCCGGCGGGACAGCGCCTCGCCGCCGGAGAACACCCGGGCCAGGCTGGTGCAGTCGGTGAAGCCCTCGGTGTCCAGCAGCGCCCGGAGCAGGGTCGGCACGCACTGCAGGGCGGTCACCTCGTGCCGCCGGACGGCCGCGACCAGCGCCTCCGGGTCGCGGTAGAGGCCGGGCGTGCCGGCCACCACGCGGGCGCCGACGGCCGGGGCGAGGATCTCCCACTGGGCGGCGTCGAAGCTCATCGGGGTCTTCTGCAGCACGGTGACCTCGGGGTCGAGGTGCCCGGCGTCGAGCATCCAGCGCAGCTGGGAGACGACCGCGCGGTGCTCGATCATCACGCCCTTGGGGCGGCCGGTGCTGCCGGAGGTGTAGATCACGTAGGCCAGCGACTCCGGTTCGGCGCCGCCCTCGGCCGCCGGGTGCGCCGGCGGCGCGTCCTCGAAGGTGACGATCTCGGTACCGGCCGGGGCCAGCGCGGCCAGCCGCTCGCGCAGGTGCGCCTGGGTGAGCACGATCCGGGTGCCGCTGTCCTCGACCATGTAGCGGAGCCGGTCCTCGGGATACTCGGGCGACAGCGGCAGGTAGCCGGCCCCGGCGTACAGGACGCCCCAGGCCCCGGCGACCAGGCCCACGGACGGCTCGACGTACAGGCCGACGCAGGCGTCCGGGCCGGCGCCCAGCCCGCGCAGGTGCGCGGCCAGCCGGCGGGCGGTCTCGGACAGTTCCAGGAAGGTGAGGCCCCCTTCCTCGCCGATGACGGCCGTGGAATTCGGCCGGGTGCGCACCTGCCGGTCGAGCAGACCGGTGAGCGCGGTGCCGACCGGGGCGCGGCGGGCGTGCGGGACGACGGGGGTGGCGGCGGAGACGGACGGGTCGATGCGCATGGGAAGTGCCTTCGGTGCGTGGTACGGGGGGAAGCCCGGCGTCCTGCTCAGCGGGAGCGCCGGTTACGGGATCCACCGTCGGCCGCCCGCTGTCCCACCCGCATGAGGCACCGGTCTGGACCTCTTCCGGCCGCGTCCCGGGGGCGGGGGCGCCCCGTCCCGGCCCGGCCCCGGCAGGTCCCGGGCCTGTCCCGGGCATTCGGCCGTTCACGATCACGTAACCGAGCGGAAGCGCAGCGTCGGTAGCGTCGGCGGCATGACGGCATCACGCACTCGCCCCGAACGGCTCTGGCACCGGCCCTTCCGCAGGTCGGACCGCAGGTGCGCGGCGCCCGACGGCCAGGCCACCCGGCTGCCCGCGCTCACCGGCGGCCCGCACCGGACCGCCCGGCCGCACCTGCCGTCGCTGCGCCCGGCCGGCCCGGCGCCGCAGGCCCCGTCCCGGCTGTCCCTGCCGGACGGGACCGAGGTGCTGCTGCGTCCGGCCGGCCCCGCCGACAAGACGGCGGCGCTGGCGATGCACGCCCGCTGCTCCCCCGCCGCGCTGCGGTTGCGCTACCACGGCCCGGTCCGCGACGCCGACCGCTACCTCGACCACCTGCTGGACCCGCGGCACGGCCGCAGCCTGGCCGTGGTCGCCCCGGACGGGCGGATCCTCGCGCTGGGGCACCTGATGTGGGACGACGGCGAGGCCGAGCTGGCCGTGCTGGTCGAGGACGGCTGGCAGCGGCGCGGCCTGGGGGTGGCGCTGCTGCGCCGGCTGTCGGCGACGGCCCGGGCGGCCGGCATCGGGACGGTGTACGCGCTGACGCACGCCGCCAACGCCGGTCTGATCGCCGCGATGCGCCGGCTGGCCGCGCCGCTGGACTTCAGCGCCGAGGGCGGCACCCTGGTGATCACGGCCTCCCTGGGCGCCGCGGACCCGGTCGCCCACGCCCACCACCCGGGCCGCTGATCATTTCTTCACCAGATCCTTACCAGGGGCGCGACGGAACCCCGGGGCCCTCCTGGAACGTCGTCAAGGAACGAAGGCTCCCTCCGTACACGGCCCTCCTTGACGGAACGTCAGAAGCCCCCACCGCCGCGTCCCGGCAGGCGGCACGGGGTCCGGTTCGTCCGGTCGGGCGACGGAGTCGGTAGGCTGACCCCCGTCCCCGCCGCCCGACGGCCCGTTGTCCGGACCCGGGTGGTGCCGCAGCAAGGAGGAACCACTGAGCATGGCAGGCACCGAATCGGAGCCCACAGGCGCACGCGACGCCTCGCTGCCGGCCCGCGCCAAGATCGCGGTCACGGCCGGCCGGGTCGCCGCCGCCGTGTCGCGCAAGGCCGGACGCGGGAGCGGCTCGGTGATCGGCGGCAAGGTCGCCCTCAAGCTCGACCCCGACCTGCTCGCCACCCTCGCCGACCACCTCGACGTCGTCCTGGTCAGCGCGACCAACGGCAAGACCACCACCACCCGCCTGATCGCCGAGGCGCTGCGCGCCGCCGGCCCGGTGGTCTCCAACGCCCTGGGCGCCAACATGCCGGCCGGCATCACGTCCGCCCTGGCGGGCGGCACCGAGGCCCGCTTCGGCGTGATCGAGGTCGACGAGAAGTACCTGGCGATGGTCGCCCGCGACACCCGCCCCAAGGCGATCGCCCTGCTCAACCTCTCCCGCGACCAGCTCGACCGCGCCGCCGAGACCCGGATGATGGCCGAGAAGTGGCGCGAGGGCCTGCAGAACACCGAGGCCGTGGTCATCGCCAACGCCGACGACCCGCTGGTGACCTGGGCCGCCTCCTCCTGCAAGAAGGTGGTCTGGGTGGCCGCCGGACAGGCCTGGAAGGAGGACGCCTGGTCCTGCCCCGCCTGCGGCGGTGTGATGCAGCGCCCCGGCGACGACTGGTTCTGCCAGGACTGCGGCTTCCGGCGCCCCAACCCGCACTGGGCCCTCCAGGGCACCCACGTGATCGACCCTCAGCGCGGCGCCTGGCCGATCCAGCTGCAGCTGCCCGGCCGGGCCAACCTGGCCAACGCCACCAGCTCGGCCGCCGTCGCCGCCGTGTTCGGCGTCTCCCCGCAGGTCGCCCTGGAGCGGATGCGCTCGGTGGCCGCCGTGGCCGGCCGCTACGACGTGGTGCAGTACCAGGGCCGCGACATCCGGCTGCTGCTCGCCAAGAACCCGGCCGGCTGGCTGGAGACCTTCTCGCTGATCGACGGCCCGCCCGCCCCGGTGATCCTCTCCGTCAACGCCCTCGACGCCGACGGCACCGACACCTCCTGGCTGTGGGACGTCGACTACGAGCGCCTCGCCGGGCACCCGGTCTTCGTGATGGGCCAGCGCAAGCTGGACCTGGCCGTGCGCCTGGAGGTCGCCGGGCTCCAGTTCCACGTGGTGGACACCCTGGAGCAGGCCGTCCGGATGGCCCCGCCCGGCCGGATCGAGGCCATCGCCAACTACACCGCCTTCCAGCAGCTGCGGAAGGTCGTGGCCGGCTGATGCCGCGCCCGCACTCCCACCTTTACGTGACGGAAGGCCTTCGAGGATGAGTGAGAGCAGCCTGCGCGTGGTCTGGGTCTACCCGGACCTGCTCAGCACCTACGGCGACCGGGGCAACGCCCTGGTCGTGGAGCGCCGGGCCCGCCAGCGCCACCTCAACGTGACCCGGATCGACGTCCGCTCCGACCAGGCGATCCCCACCAGCGGCGACATCTACCTGATCGGCGGCGGCGAGGACCGCCCGCAGCGCCTGGCCGCCGAGCGGCTGCGCGCCGACACCGGCCTGGTGCGGGCCGCCGAGAACGGCGCGATCATCTTCGGCGTCTGCGCGGGCTTCCAGATCATGGGCCACGAGTTCATCAACGACCTCGGCGAGCGCGAGCCGGGCCTGGGCCTGCTCGACGTCTGGACCCAGCGCGGCGAGGGCGCCCGCTGCGTCGGCGACGTGCTCGCCGACGTCGACCCGCGGCTCGGCCTGCCGCAGCTGACCGGCTTCGAGAACCACCAGGGCGTCACCCACCTCGGCCAGGGCGTCCAGCCCTTCGCCACCGTCTCCGTCGGCCGGGGCAACGGCACCGGCGACGGCACCGAGGGCGCCTGGCGGGACACCGTCTTCGGCACCTACCTGCACGGCCCGGTGCTGGCGCGCAACCCCGCCGTGGCCGACATGCTGATCAAGCTGGCGCTGGACGTCAACGCCCTGCCGCCGGCGGACACCACCTGGTACGACGCGCTGCGCGCCGAGCGCATCGCCGCCGCGACGCGCCCCCAGTAGTACCTCCGTACGCCCCGGCCGGGTGCCCGCGATGCGGTCACCCGGCCCGCGGGCGGCCCCGGACGTACGACAATGGGGCTGCCTACTGCACACCCTCCTCGGCAGCAGGCTGCACTTCCGCGCGGGGGCGCCGACGGCGCCGCTCCCGCGTCGGCTCCTGCCCGGCCGGACCAGGGGCCGTATGCTCGACACCACGGTCGGTTTCGGACGTTCTGTCCGGACCGACCGGTCCTTCACCCCACGGCCGACTCCCCGCCACCCCGGCGCGGGAGCGCCCCGCCGCGGTGACGGCTCGTCGTCCCAGCCTGTAGTCCGGCCGTTTCCTCGGTTCTGCTCGGGAGTTGCAAAGCTAATGCGTATCGGAGTGCTGACCAGCGGCGGTGACTGCCCCGGCCTGAACGCGGTGATCCGGTCCGTGGTCCACCGGGGGGTGGTCGACCACGGCGACGAGATCATCGGGTTCGAGGACGGGTGGCGCGGGTTCCTGGAGGGCCACCACCGCCCCCTGACCATCGATTCGGTGAGCGGCATCCTGGCCCAGGGCGGCACCATCCTCGGGTCCTCCCGCGTCCAGCCCAGCCACCTGCGGGACGGCGTCGAGCGGGCCAAGAAGTACTGCTCCGACCTCGGCCTCGACGCGGTCATCCCGATCGGCGGCGAGGGCACCCTCAAGGCCGCCAAGCTGATGAGCGACGCGGGCCTGCCGATCGTCGGCGTGCCGAAGACCATCGACAACGACATCGCCGCCACCGACGTGACCTTCGGTTTCGACACCGCCGTCTCGGTCGCCACCGAGGCGCTGGACCGGCTGAAGACCACCGCCGAGTCCCACCAGCGGGTCATGGTCGTCGAGGTCATGGGCCGGCACACCGGCTGGATCGCGCTGAACGCGGGCATGGCGGCCGGCGCGCACGCCATCGTCGTCCCGGAGCGCCCCTTCCACATCGACAAGCTCACCGCCGTCGTCCGCGAACGCTTCGACCGGCAGAAGAAGTTCGCCATCGTGGTCTGCGCCGAGGGCGCCAAGCCCGAACCCGGCACCATGCACTGGGAGGAGGGCACCAAGGACATCTACGGCCACGAGCGGTTCACCGGCATCGCCACCCAGCTCTCCCGCGAACTGGAGCACCGCCTCGGCAAGGAGGCCCGCCCGGTCATCCTCGGCCACACCCAGCGCGGCGGCACCCCCACCGCCTACGACCGGGTCCTCGCCACCCGCTTCGGCTGGCACGCCGTCGAGGCCGTCCACAAGGGCGCCTTCGGGCACATCACCGCACTGCAGGGCACCAACATCAACCTGGTCCCGCTGGCCGAGGCGGTCGCCGAGCTGAAGACCGTCCCGCAGGAGCGCTACCTGGAGGCCGAGACGGTCCTCTGACCGCCTCTCGCCCTGCCCGCCCGCCGAAGGCCCCCGGACTCCCGCCCCACGGTCCGGGGGCCTTCGCACGTGCGCCAGGCGCCTTCAGCTGCCGAGCGCCGCGCGGTACCAGGCCGTGGCCTGCGGGAGGCGGGCGAGCGGGCCGGGGCCGGGCGGGCAGGCGGCCAGGCGCCAGACGGCCTCGCTGCGGTACCAGTGGTCGCGGGCGATCAGGGCGAACTGGCGCTCGGACACCTGGCCGGGGGCGGCCGCCAGCAGCCGGCGGCACTCCTCCCACGGCAGGTCCGGGCCGTCCGGCACGGGCAGCAGCCCGAGCGCGGCCAGCGCGGCGATCAGGTCGCCGCTGCGGACCGGCTCGGGGTGGGAGGCGTGGTGGACGCCGGGCGGGGCGCCCCGGCCGTCCAGGGCGAGCGCGGTGATCAGCCGGGCCAGATCGGTGCGGTCCACCAGCGAGATCCGGGCCTCGCCGCCCTCCCAGCGGCCCGGCACCCGGCGGACCAGCTCGGCCAGGGCGGGCACCACCCAGCGGTCGCCCGTCCCGGTCACCAGCCCGGGGCGCAGCACGCAGGCGCCGGCCGCCAGGGCGTGGCGCTCGCCGAGCAGCCGGGTGCGGCTGGCCTCGGACAGCGGGGCGGGCCGCACCTCGTCGACCTCGATGCCCGCGTGCGGGCCCTCCCCGTACACGGCCGAGGTCGAGAGGTGGACGATCCGGGGCACCCCGGCGCGGGTGGCGGCGGCCATCACCGCGGCCGCGCCCCGCACGTTGACCGCCTCGCACTCCTCGGTGCGGCCGTCGACCCGGGAGGCCAGGTGGACCAGCACCCCGGCGCCCTCGCAGAGGTCCGCCAGCGCCGTCGCGTCGGCGAGGTCGCCCGGCACCCAGACGGTGCCGGGACGGGCACCCTCCGGCACCCTGCGGGCCAGTGCCCGTACCCGTGCGCCGCGCGCCCGGAGGGCCGCCAGCACCTCGGAGCCGATGAAGCCGGTCGCGCCGGTCAGCGCGACCGTGGTCCCCGCCGCAGCTCCCTGTTCCGCTGCCATGACTGGCCCTCCCTGCCGACCAACCGGCCAGTCTAGCCAGCGGGAAACCGACCGGCCGACGGGGGGAGAACGGGAGGGGACACCCGTACGGAGGGGGTGGGGGCAGGGCCCGAGGTAAGGCCCACCTAGGCTGTATGCCAAGCAAAACGGGCGAACCGGACCCCACCGGGGACCACCAGGACGGAAAGCAGGACCCGCCGATGGGCGACGGAATGTCAGGAATGCACCACCACGGCGGGATGACCCGGCTAGGCCCGTTCACCTTCTCCAACGTCTGGACCTGGTCCCCGGACTGGGTGTTCCTGATCGGCGGCCTGGTCCTCCTGGGGCTCTACGCGGCGGGCGTGGTCCGGCTGTACCGGCGCGGCGACCGCTGGCCGGTCGGCCGGATGGTCGGCTGGGCGGCCGGCGTCGCCACCCTGCTGCTGGTGACCTGCAGCGGGCTGAACGACTACGGCATGGTGCTGTTCAGCGCGCACATGATCCAGCACATGGTGCTCTCCATGCTGACGCCGATCCTGCTGCTGCTGGGCGCCCCGATCACCCTGGCGCTGCGGGCTCTGCGCCCGGCCGGCAAGGGCCGCCCGCGCGGGCCGCGCGAGCTGCTGGTGGCGCTGCTGCACAGCCGGTACGTCCGGATCGTCTCGCACCCGGCGTTCACCATCCCGCTGTTCATCGCGAGCCTGTACGGGGTCTACTTCACCCCGCTGTTCGACTTCCTGATGCAGTACCGCCTCGGGCACATCGCCATGATGGTGCACTTCCTCCTCACCGGCCTGGCCTTCTTCTGGCCGATCATGGGCGTGGATCCGGGCCCGCACCGCCCCGGCCACGTGCTGCGGATCATCGAGCTGTTCATGGGGATGCCGTTCCACGCGTTCTTCGGCGTGGCGGTGATGATGGCCGCCCACCCGCTGGTCACCACCTTCACCGCGGAGGGCGCGCCGCCCGGGACGGACCTGCTGGAGGACCAGAAGCTGGCCGGCGGGATCACCTGGGCGTTCGGCGAGATCCCGACCGCGATCGTGCTGATCGCCCTGGTCTACCAGTGGATGGGCTCCGAGCAGCGGCAGGCCCGCCGCCGTGACCGCGCCGAGGACCGTTCCGGCGACGCCGAGCTCGAGGCGTACAACGCCTACCTGGCCTCGCTGCACAAGCGCGACCGGCGCCCGGGCGCGGCCGAGGCGGGCTGAGCCCGGCAAGGGTCACCGGCGCCCGGGACCACCCGGAACCCCCGTTCCCGAGAACCCCCGTTCCGCCGACGGAACGGGGGTTCCGCCGTCTGCGGTCGTACCGACCGGCACGAGGAGGCCCCCGGGTCCGCGGTGACGGACCCGGGGGCCTCCCGGTGGTTCAGCCCGGCCTGGGTCAGCCGAGGTTGGCGAGCGCCTCGTTGAAGGTCTTGGACGGACGCATCACGGCGGCGGCCTTGGCCGGGTCCGGCTGGTAGTAGCCGCCGAGGTCGACCGGCGAGCCCTGGACGGCGATCAGCTCGTCCACGATGACCTGCTCCTGCGAGGTCAGCGCCTCGGCCAGGCCCGCGAAGGCCTGGGCCAGCTCGGCGTCGGCGGTCTGCTTGGCCAGCTCCTGGGCCCAGTAGGTGGCCAGGTAGAAGTGGCTGCCGCGGTTGTCGATGCCACCGAGGCGGCGGCTCGGCGACTTGTCCTCGTTGAGGAAGGTACCGGTGGCGCGGTCCAGGGTGTCGGCCAGCACCTGGGCGCGGGCGTTGCCGGTGGTGGTGGCCAGGTGCTCGAAGCTGGCGGCCAGCGCGAAGAACTCGCCCAGGCTGTCCCAGCGCAGGTAGTTCTCCTTGACCAGCTGCTGGACGTGCTTCGGGGCGGAGCCACCGGCGCCGGTCTCGAACAGGCCGCCGCCCGCCATCAGCGGGACGACCGACAGCATCTTGGCGCTGGTGCCCAGCTCCAGGATCGGGAACAGGTCGGTCAGGTAGTCGCGCAGGACGTTACCGGTCACCGAGATGGTGTTCTCGCCGCGGCGGATGCGCTCCAGCGAGAAGGTGGTGGCCTCGACCGGGGACTTGATCTCGATCTGCAGGCCGGTGGTGTCGTGCTCCGGCAGGTACCGCTTGACCTTCTCGATCAGCACGGCGTCGTGGGCGCGGTTCTCGTCCAGCCAGAACACCGCCGGGTCGCCGGTGGCGCGGGCGCGGGTGACGGCCAGCTTGACCCAGTCCTGGATCGGCAGGTCCTTGGTCTGGCAGGCGCGGAAGATGTCGCCCGGCTGGACGGCCTGCTCCAGCACCACGTTGCCCTCGGTGTCGACCAGGCGGACGGTGCCCGCGGCCGCGATCTCGAAGGTCTTGTCGTGCGAGCCGTACTCCTCGGCCTTCTGCGCCATCAGGCCGACGTTCGGCACCGAGCCGATGGTGGCCGGGTCGAGGGCGCCGTTGGCGCGGCAGTCGTCGATGACGGCCTGGTACACGCCGGCGTAGCTGCTGTCCGGCAGCACGGCGAGGGTGTCGGCCTCCTGGCCGTCCGGGCCCCACATGTGGCCGGAGGTGCGGATCATGGCCGGCATCGAGGCGTCGACGATGACGTCGCTCGGCACGTGCAGGTTGGTGATGCCCTTGTCGGAGTCGACCATGGCCAGGGCCGGGCCCTCGGCCAGCTCGGCCTCGAAGGAGGCCTTGATCTCGGCGCCCAGGTGCGGCACGTTGTCGAGGCCGGCCAGGATGCCGCCGAGGCCGTTGTTCGGGTTCAGACCGGCGGCGACGAGGACCTCGCCGTACTTCGCGAAGGTCTTCGGGAAGAAGGCGCGCACGACGTGGCCGAAGATGATCGGGTCGGAGACCTTCATCATGGTGGCCTTGAGGTGCACCGAGAACAGCACGCCCTCGGCCTTGGCGCGGGCCACCTGGGCGGCCAGGAACTCGTTCAGGGCGGCGGCGCGCATCACGGAGGCGTCGACGACCTCGCCGGCCAGCACCGGCACCTTCTCGCGCAGCACGGTGGTGGTGCCGTCCTCGCCCAGCAGCTCGATGCGCAGGGCGCCGTCGGCGGCGATCACGGTGGACTTCTCGGTGCTCGCGAAGTCGTTCCGGCCCATGGTGGCGACGTTGGTCTTGGAGTCGGCCGTCCAGGCGCCCATGCGGTGCGGGTGGGTCTTGGCGTAGTTCTTGACCGACTGCGGGGCGCGGCGGTCCGAGTTGCCCTCGCGCAGGACCGGGTTGACGGCGCTGCCCTTGACCTTGTCGTAACGGGCGCGGACGTCCTTGTCCTCGTCGGTCTGCGGGTCGTCCGGGTAGTCCGGCAGGGCGTAGCCCTGGGCCTGCAGCTCGGCGATGGCGGCCTTCAGCTGCGGCACGGAGGCCGAGATGTTCGGCAGCTTGATGATGTTGGCGCTCGGGGTCTTGGCCAGGTCACCCAGCTCGGACAGGGCGTCGCCGATCCGCTGGGCCTCGGTCAGACGCTCCGGGAAGCTCGCGATGATCCGCCCGGCCAGGGAGATGTCGCGGGTCTCCACCCGTACACCCGCGGTCGAGGCGTAGGCCTGGACGACCGGCAGGAACGAGTAGGTCGCCAGGGCCGGAGCCTCGTCGGTGTGCGTATAGATGATGGTCGAGTCAGTCATCGGTACTCCGCTTCACGTCTCCAACGTCTTGACGTCAAGATATCTCGTCCCGGGCCCCTCGCTCCACCTCCCCCCGCCCCGGAGCGTGCGCCGGTCCCGCCGGGGGCGCTCCGGCGGCCGCGGGGCGGGGCGCACTGCGCACGCGGGCGGGGCCAACTCCACGGTCGTCCGAGGTGGAGCGCGGGGCAAACCGAGCGCCCCCGGGCAGTGGTGTAGTCCGGTCGGGTGAGCCGAACGTCAGGAGTGCGTCAACGCACCACCCCATTCGGTCAACGCTGCGTCAGGACCGCAGACGCCAGGGGCGGGCCGCCCTAGCGTCGAGACAGCAGTTCCGGCAGGCACCACCACCCCACTCGGGAGCATTCGCATGGCCCGCGTCGTCTGGCACGTTCCGGTCACCGCCTCCGGCACCGGAAGCACCACCGCACTCCGCCTCTTCCGCCTGCGCGACGGCCGCCGCTGCGCGGTCGGATTCTCCAGCCCCGAAGCCCTCGCCGCCCTCCTCGGACCGGACCAGGCGTACACCGAACTCGGCGAACCCGCCCTGCGCGGGCTCACCGCCCCGCTCGGGGTCGACTCCCTCGTCCTGGACCCCCGGTTGGTCGCCCCGCCCGCCGCCCCGGCCGCACCGCTCGCCCCGGCCCCGACCGCACAGCTCCAGCACCGGTGAGCGCCCCGCTCCATCTCCTTCCGGGCGGTCTGCTCCCGGGCGGTCCGGCCCCGGAGGGTCGGCCCCGGCCGGCCCGGGCCCTGCACGCGATCGCCCGGGTCAGCTACGGCCCGGTGCCGCTCGACTTCGACCGGCTCGCCGCCGAGTTCCCGGCCGTCCAGAGCGGCCTGGCGCTGGCCGGCGAGGTCGACCTGGAACTCCGCCTCGCCTGCACCGGCCTCCCGGAGTTACGGGCCGTCGCCGCCGCCCTGCACCGTGCGGGCGCCGCCAGGGTCCGCATCGACCTGGTCCTGCGCGCCCTCACCCCGGCCCCGGTGACCCTGCGGCCGGTGCCCTGAGACGTGCCCGGCCCGAGGGCCCGAAAGTCACTCCTGCCCGGGGCGCGGGTCCGGGTTGATCGCCTGGCCGTCGACTGGCTGGCCCCAGACGTCCTCGCCGACCGCGTCGACGCAGTAGCCGCTGCCCTCGACGTGTCCGCCCGCGCCCCGGCACTGCTCGGCGGTGACATCGCGGAGCCCGGTCACCGCCGCCGGAGCAGCGGCGGCGGCCGCGGCACCGGCGGCGAGGGCGAACAGGAGGACGGAGGCGGTCGTGGCGGCCACCCGGGCCAGGTGTGAGCGCTTCATGCCGACCACCCCAGCACGGCCGCCCGCCCACTGCGACCACAGGACGCCCGCCCGGGTGGCCACGACGCCTGCGCCCGTCGCGCCTCGACACCTATGATCCGGCTCGGCACGTCACTCATCGACGCTGGGGGATCACCATGACCGAGCCGTTGCCGACAACCGCCCATGTCCGCCTTTCGCGCGCGACCTTCGACCCGAGCCGGTTCGAGGAGGTCCACGCGATGAACACGAGGACCTCGGCCTACCTGATTCCGGCCATCCAGCGGCTTCCGGGGCTCATCCACTTCTACGCGGGCGTCTCACCGGAGGGCTCGGCCGTCCACGTCAGCGTCTGGGACTCCGTGGAGCACGCGCGGCAGTTGGACCACCTCAAGGAGATGGTGGTCGATGCCCGCGGGGAGGCGGAAGCGGTCGGCGTGACGTTCACCCCGATCGTCAACTACCCGATCGACTGGACCATCTGACCCGGCGGGCCGCATCCGCAGAGGCGGAACGCCCCCGCGGATGCGGCCCGGCCGGGCCCTAGCCGCGGGCCAGCGCCGCGATCGCCGCGAGCAGCAGCGCCGAGCCGGCCAGCAGGCCGGCCGTGACCGGCTCGCCGAGGAACAGCACGCCGATCACCGCCGCGGTCGCCGGCTCCAGCAGCACCAGCACCGAGGCTGTCGTGCCCGGGACGGCCGTCAGCCCGGTGAAGTACCAGCGGTAGGCGAGCAGCGTGGGCACGGTGCCGAGGAAGAGCAGCGCGGCCCCGGTCACCGCCGGTTCCCCGGCCGTCGGCAGGACGCCCTGGACGGCCGCGAGCGGGAGCAGGCAGAGCAGGCCGGTGGTGAAGGCGCCGGTGCCGGCCCGGGCCGAGCCGCCGCCGCGGGCCCAGAGGGTGAGGCCGCTCTGGCCGGCGCCCGCGAGGACGGCCAGGGCCGCACCCAGGAGCGGGCGCGGGCCGGCCGCCGGGGCGGCGACCAGCAGGGTGAGGCCCGCCAGCGCCAGGGCGACCGCGCCGAGCGCACGCCCGGTCAGCCGTTCGCCGAGCAGCAGGTGGGCGCCGAGCCCGGTGAGCACGGGGCCGGCGCCGATGGTGATCAGGGTGCCCAGCCCCAGGCCCGCGTAGTGCACGGAGCCGAAGTAGGCGCACTGGCTGATCGCCAGCCCCAGCCCGGTCAGCACGGCGGAGCCCCACCGAGCGGGGCCCCACCCGGCGGAGCCCCGCCGGACGGCGCCCCGTCCGGCCCGGGCTTCGCCGCCGGTCGGCAGCAGGGCCAGGCAGAGCGCCGCGACTCCGAAGCGCCAGCAGGAGACGGCCACCGGGCCGAGGCCGCTGGTGCGCATCAGCAGCGCGGCCACCGCCCCGCCCACGCCCCAGGCGACGGCGGCGGCGGAAATGGACAACAGGCCGTGCCGGAAGGGCACGGCAGCGTACGAGGTCATGCGTCGGTACTCCACGATGAGATGCCGGTCGGGTCCGCTGGGGTACGCGGGCGGCAGTCATCGCCCCGGGTGTGGGCGGCGTCCGCCGGGCCGGGGTGGGTGGAGTGGGCCGCCCGCTAGCGGGTCGGCGGGGGAAGGATCACGAGACGCACGGGGTCGATCCTACGCGCGGGCGATCGCGAGCCGGCGCCCCACGGACGCCCCTCGATCGATTGCCGTTTACATCCATCGGGATGACTATGCGATTCCGGCCATCCCTATGATCGGGCGGGGTGGTCAATGGTGCCCGAGGGAACGGCGAAGCTCAATTCGCGCTCAAATGCTGAACCTACTGGCCAGTCACGTAACAGACAACTGAACAGAATGCCGCCTACCTGCAGGGATATCAGGTAAAGAAAGTAAACATTCAGTAATGAAATCTGTGCAGAGCTCTATGAATAGCCCTACTGTGTGGCAACTCTCCGCGCTCCCCACCCCGGAGCCCCCACACACAGAGAGATCGCCCATGGCTTCCCTCAACCAGATCTCGCCGCCCGGACAGAGCACCGGCGCCGAATCCGGCACCACCAACCGGTCGCTCAAGCGCCACGTGGGCCTCATCGGCCTCATGTGGGCCTCGGTCGGCTCGATCATCGGCTCCGGCTGGCTGTTCGGCGCGAAGAACGCCGTCGTCGCCGCCGGACCGGCGGCCCTCCTCTCCTGGGGCATCGGCGCCGTCGCGATCGTGCTGCTCGCCTTCGTGCACGCCGAGCTCGGCGGGATGTTCCCGGTCGCCGGTGGCACCGCGCGCTACCCGCACTACGCCTTCGGCGGCCTCGCCGGCATGTCCTTCGGCTGGTTCTCCTGGCTCCAGGCCGCCACCGTCGCCCCGATCGAGGTCGAGGCGATGATCGGCTACGCGGGCCACTGGCAGTTCGCCAAGAGCTTCCTGAACGCCAACGGCACCCTCACCACCAGCGGCTTCATCGTCGCGGTCCTGCTGATGGCTGTCTTCGTCGCGGTCAACTTCCTCGGTGTGCGGGTCCTGGCGGCCACCAACTCGATCGCGACCTGGCTCAAGATCGGCGTCCCGCTGCTCACGATCCTGGCGCTGTCGATCACCAACTTCCACGCCTCCAACTTCACCTCGCACGGCTTCGCGCCGTTCGGTGCCAAGGGCGTGCTCGCCGCGATCAGCTCCAGCGGCATCATCTTCGCGCTGCTCGGCTTCGAGCAGGCCATCCAGATCTCCGGTGAGAGCCGCAACCCCAAGCGCGACATCCCCCGCGCCGTGCTGGGCTCGGTCGCCATCGGCACCCTGATCTACGTCCTGCTGCAGGTCGCCTTCATCGGCTCGCTGCCGGTCAGCTCCTTCGTCAACGGCTGGGACAAGCTCGACTTCCCGGGCATCGAGGGTCCGTTCGCCGGCCTCGCCACCCTGGTCGGCCTCGGCTGGCTCTCCTGGGTGCTGTACTTCGACGCCATCGTCTCCCCCGGCGGCACCGGCCTGATCTACACCACCTCCACCTCCCGCATCTCCTACGGCCTGAGCAAGAACGGCTACGCGCCGCAGCAGTTCGAGAAGCTGGACAAGAACGGCGTGCCGTGGTTCGGCCTGGTCATGTCGTTCATCACCGGCGTGATCTGCTTCCTGCCCTTCCCGAGCTGGCAGGAGCTGGTCGGCTTCATCACCTCCGCCAGCGTGCTGATGTACGCCGGCGCGCCGCTCGCCTTCGGCGCGCTGCGCCGCCGGCTGCCCGACCGCGAGCGCTCCTACCGGCTGCCCTTCGGTGAGATCATCTCCCCGGCCGCGTTCGTGGTCTCCAGCCTGATCATCTACTGGTCCGGCTGGCACACCCTGTCCCGCCTGGGCATGGCGATCGTGCTCGGCTACGGCCTGCTCGGCAGCTACGCCTGGTACGCCACCCGCAAGGGCCTGCCGAACGCGCCCCGGCTGAGCTGGAAGTCCGCCCAGTGGCTGCCGGTCTACCTGCTGGGCCTCGGCCTGATCTCCTGGCAGGGCGGCTTCGGTGACGGCGCCGGCCGGATCCCGATGTGGTACGACATGGCCCTGGTCGCGGTGTTCGCGCTGGCCATCTACTTCTGGGCGATCCGGGTCGCCCTGCCCGCCGAGGCCATCGAGCGGGAGGTCGCCGACGTCGAGGTGGTCGACGCGGGCGGTCACTGACACCCCCTGAGTACCGAAGCACCGAAGGGCCCGCCGGTCGTCGCACGACGACCGGCGGGCCCTTCCGCATGCCGAGGACCGGCCCTCAGAGGGCGAGCACCGTCCGCAGCACCGTGGCGACCTCCTGCTCCGGGTCCAGGACCGGGCCGGGCGAGCGCCAGGCGACGAAGCCGTCCGGACGGACCAGAACCGCTCCCTCCGGGCCGATCCCGTGCAGGGCGGCGAAGTCCGTGCCCGGCTCCGGGGCCAGGTCGTCCTCGGCGCCGTCACCGATCCGGTAGGCGTCCAGCGGGACGGCCAGCCGGTCCGCCGCCCGCCGGGCGCCCGCCTGCCAGGCGCCGCCCTCGGGTCCGGTGAGCAGCACCATCGCCTGCTCGTACAGGTCCAGCGTGGACAGCCGCACCCCCGCCCGCAGCAGCCACTGGTGCGGGGCCCGGCTGCCCGGCTCGCCCGCCGACTCGAACTTCTCGGGGACGACGGCGCCCTCCCGGTCGGCCCCGACCACCGCACCCACCGGGTAGCGGTAGCCCAGCGCCACCGCGAGCACCCCGGCCTGCCGGCCGACGCCCGGCACCACCGCGTAGCCCGGGTGGCTGTGCTCGGCGGAGCGGGCCGAGGCCCGCTCACTGGTCACCCGGGCGACCGGGCGGCGCTCCTGCCCGTACGTCTCCAGCAGCCTCGGCCCGGCCCAGCCGCAGAGCACGGCGGCGAGCTTCCAGGCCAGGTTGTGGGCGTCCTGGATGCCGGTGTTGGAGCCGAACGCACCGGTCGGGGACATCTCGTGGGCGGAGTCCCCGGCGAGGAAGACCCGCCCGACGCCGTACCGATCGGCCACCCGTTCGGCGGCGTGCCAGGGTGCCCGGCCGGTCACCTCGACGTCCAGCTCCGGCAGGCCGACCGCGGTGCGGATGTGCCGCTCGCAGCGCTCGTCGGTGAAGGCCTCCAGCGGCTCGCCGTGCTCGGGGTGCCAGGGCGCGTGGAAGACCCACTCCTCCTGGTTGTCCACCGGCAGCAGCGCGCCGTCGGCCTCCGGGTTGGTCAGGTAGCAGGCGATGAAGTGCCGGTCGCCGACGACCTCTGCCAGGCGCTTCGCCCGGAAGGTGATGCTGACGTTGTGGAACAGCTCGCCCTTGCCGCTCTGGCCGATGCCCAGGCGCTCGCGGACCGGGCTGCGCGGGCCGTCCGCCGCGATCAGGAACTGCGAGCGCACCACCCGCTCCTCGCCGTTCTCCCGGCTGCGCAGGACCGAGGTGACGCCCTCGTCGTCCTGCTCGAAGGAGACCAGCTCGGTGCTGAAGCGCACGTCCCCGCCCAGCTCGCGGGTCGCGCGCAGCAGCACCGGCTCCACGTCGTTCTGGCTGCACAGGCACCAGGAGCTGGGGCTGAAGCGGGCCAGCCGGCCACCCGGGTCGATCTCGCGGAACAGCCACTCCTGCTCGGCGCCGGTCAGCGAGGGGGCCTGCAGGATGCCGTGGTTGGGGGCGAGGACCGAGGCGGCCTCGCGGATGGCCGGTTCGATCCCGGCGACCCGGTACAGCTCCATCGTGCGGATGTTGTTGCCCCGGCCCCGCGGGTGATGCGAGGTGTCGGCGTGCTTCTCGACCAGCAGGTGTCTGACCCCGAGCCGGCCGAGGAAGAGCGAGGCCGACAGCCCGACCAGCGAGCCGCCCACGATCAGGACCGGCACCCGGTCGTCAACCTTCGGATTCATCAATTGCTCCGCCCTGTCAGGGGATTCCGCGGCCCGGCGACTGGACCCGGCGCCGCCCTCGATGGGCCCGCGCAGCCGGGGGCCCCGGTCTTCCATCCCCCGCCGGAGGGGGCCTGTGCCGCCCCTTCGCCCGGATGGCCCGCAAATCTCGCGCCGCACCCGCTGCGCCGCCCACGATCGACCTCAGGCCTGGCGCCGACTGCCCGGGCCGACCGCCGTCGCACCGCCTCCCAGGCCGGGGAGCACCCGCCGGGCGCGGCCGACACGGCCCGCAGCGTGCGGCCCAGAGCAGAAAGTGGATCATGACAACTCTGTCCGAACCCCAGCCGAAGCAGCAGGCCGAGTCCGACACCCGGTTGCGGGTGGTGCTGATGCTGGAGATCCAGGACGGTGCCCAGCAGCGCTTCCTCGACGTCTACGAGCAGCTGCGGCACCAGGTGGCCTCGGTCCCCGGCCACGTCAGCGACCAGCTGTGCCAGTCGATCAACGACCCGCGCCAGTGGCTGATCACCAGCGAGTGGGAGGACCAGGAGACCTTCCTGCAGTGGGTGGACAGCCCGGCGCACCGCGAGATGGTCAAGCCGATGCACGGCTGCGTCAGCGACAACTTCCGCTCGCTGCGCTACGCCGTGCTGCGCGAGACCTCGGCGGCCGGCTCCACCGGCACCCGCGCCCCGATGGAGGTGCCGCCCGGCCTGCCGCGCACCACGCCCGCCGGGCACGTCGGCCCGCCGAAGGCCGCGCCGGGCCCGGACGGCGTGGTCCGCCACGCGCTGACCTTCACCGTCAAGCCCGGCAGCGAGCCCGAGGTGGCCCGGATCCTCTCCGGCTACGCCTCCCCCCGGGCCGAGGTGGACGAGCACACCCGGCTGCAGCGCACCTCGCTGTTCATGCACGGCAACCGGGTGGTGCGGGCCGTCGAGGTGATCGGCAACCTGGGCGACGCGCTGCGCCACGTGGCGATGCAGCCCGAGGTGCGGGCCGTCGAGGAGGCGATCAACCCCTACCTGGAGGAGGCCCGCCAGCTGGGCGACCCGCAGGCCGCGCGCGCCTTCTTCGCCAGGGCGGCGCTGCCCGCCAAGCACCAGGCGATCGCCAGCTCCCCCGCCTCCGGCCGGCTGCACCGGCACGCCGTGCTCTACCCCGTCCGCCCGGGCCACGGCCAGTCCGTGGCCGAGCGGCTGGCCCAGCACGACAACCTGGCCACCGCCGACCCGACCGGGCCGGTCGCGGCGGCCACGGTCTTCCAGCGCGAGGACGTGGTGGTGCGCCTGGTCGACCTGCGGGTGCCGGCCGAGGCCGACCCGGCGGCGGCCCTCGGCGTGGCCGACGAGCGGGAGGCTGCCGTACTCGCCGGGCTGCTCGACCTCGGCCCGCAGGGCGACCTGCGCACCGTCGCCGGCCTCAGCGCCTTCCTCGCAGCCCGCGCCATGAACCCGGTCACCGACCGCAAGTCGGCCGACCCCCGCGCAAACTGACGTTCCGTCACTCTTGGAGGAAGAGCACCATGAACACGCAGTACCCACGGATCGTCAACGTCGACGAGGCGCCGGAGAACCGCCGGCACGGCGCCGAGCTCCGCACCATGCTCACCCCGACCAGCTGCGGGGCGACCAGCGGCTTCATGGGCCTGGCGATCGTCAAGCCCGGCGAGCGGATCGGCGAGCACTACCACCCGTACTCCGAGGAGTTCGTGTTCGTCGTCTGCGGCGAGCTGGAGGTGGACCTGGACGGGAAGCCCCACCCGCTCAAGCCCGACCAGGGCCTGATGATCCCGATCAACATGCGCCACCGCTTCCGCAACGTCGGCGACACCGAGGCCCGGATGGTCTTCCACCTCGGCCCGCTCGCCCCGCGCCCCGACCTCGGCCACGTGACCACCGAGGAGAGCGCCGCCTCGGGCCCTCCGGAACACACCAAGGTGGCCTCGTGACCCGGCGCGTGGCCGTCACCGGGATCGGTGTGGTCGCGCCCGGTGGGGTCGGCGTCCCGGCGTTCTGGGACCTCCTCACGGCCGGCCGCACCGCGACCCGGGGCATCACGCTCTTCGACCCCGCCGGGTTCCGCTCCCGGATCGCCGCCGAGGTCGACTTCGATCCGGAGGCCCACGGGCTGGGCCCGGAGGACGTCCAACGGGCCGACCGCTACGTGCAGTTCGCGATGGTCGCGGCCGACGAGGCGATCGCCGACGCCGGCCTGGACCTCGCCGCCGAGGACCCGTGGCGAATCGCCGTCTCGCTCGGCACCGCCGTCGGCGGCACCACCCGGCTGGAGCACGACTACGCCCTGGTCAGCGCCGCCGGCGCGCGCTGGGACGTGGACCACCGGCAGGCGCAGCCGCAGCTGCACCGGGCCTTCGCACCCAGCACGCTGGCCTCCGCGGTCGCCGAGCGCGCCGGCGCCCACGGCCCGGTGCAGACCGTCTCCACCGGCTGCACCTCCGGCCTGGACGCGATCGGCTACGGCTTCCAGGCGGTCGAGGAGGGCCGCGCCGACATCTGCATCGCCGGCGCCTCCGACTCCCCGATCTCGCCGATCACCGTCGCCTGCTTCGACGCGATCAAGGCCACCAGCGAGCGCAACGACGACCCCGAGCACGCCTCCCGCCCCTTCGACGCCGGCCGCGACGGCTTCGTCCTCGGCGAGGGCGGCGCCGTCCTGGTGCTGGAGGAGCTGGAGCACGCGCGCCGCCGCGGCGCCCGGATCTACGGCGAGGTCGGCGGCTTCGCGACCTTCGGCAACGCCTACCACATGACCGGCCTCACCAAGGAGGGGCTGGAGATGTCCCGGGCGATCGACCACGCGCTGGCCCACGCCCGGGTCGACCGCACCGACGTCGACTACGTCAACGCGCACGGCTCGGGCACCAAGCAGAACGACCGCCACGAGACCGCGGCGGTCAAGCGCTCGCTGGGCGGGCACGCCTACGAGACCCCGATGAGCTCGATCAAGTCGATGGTCGGGCACTCCCTCGGCGCCATCGGCGCCATCGAGGTCGTCGCCTGCACCCTGGCGCTCGCCCACGGCGTCGTTCCGCCGACCGCCAACTACGAGACTCCGGACCCGGAGTGCGACCTCGACTACGTGCCGCGCACCGCGCGCGAGCTGCCGCTGAGCCACATCCTCTCGGTCGGCAGCGGATTCGGCGGATTCCAGTCCGCCGTCGTGCTCAACAGAACGGGGTGAGTTCCATGACGTCACGTCAGCAGGGCCGCCGGGCGGTGATCACCGGCCTCGGCGTGGTGGCGCCGAACGGTGTCGGAGCCGACGCCTTCTGGAAGGCCACCAGGCAGGGCGTGAGCGTCCTCGACCGGATCTCCCGCGAGGGCTGCACCGAGCTGCCGCTCAGGATCGCGGGCCAGGTGCGGGACTTCGAGCCGCAGTCGGCGATCGACAACCGCTACCTGGTGCAGACCGACCGCTTCACGCACTACGCGATGGCCGCCGCCGACCTGGCGGTGGCGGACGCCGGCTTCCGGCCCGACGCCGACCAGCCCTTCGCGGTCGGCGTGGTGACCGCGGCCGGCTCCGGCGGCGGCGAGTTCGGCCAGCGTGAACTCCAGCAACTCTGGGGACAGGGACCCAAGTTCGTCGGCCCGTACCAGTCCATCGCCTGGTTCTACGCGGCCAGCACCGGCCAGATCTCGATCCGCGGCGGCTACAAGGGCCCGTGCGGGGTGGTCGCCAGCGACGAGGCCGGCGGCCTGGACGCCCTCGCGCACGCCGCCCGCTCGATCGTCCGCGGCACCGACGCCGTGGTGGTCGGCGCCGCCGAGGCCCCGCTGGCGCCGTACTCGATGGTCTGCCAGCTCGGCTACCCCGAACTCAGCCTGGCCGAACGGGCCGAGCAGGCCTACCTGCCGTTCACCGCGCAGGCCTGCGGCTTCGCCCCCGCCGAGGGCGGCGCGATGCTGCTGGTGGAGGACGAGCAGGCGGCCCTGCGGCGCGGCGCCGACGTCCGGGCGCACCTGGTCGGGCACGGCGCCACCTTCACCGGGGCCTCCCGCTGGGAGGAGTCCCGGGAGGGGCTGGCCGCCGCGATCCGGATCGCGCTGGACGAGGCCCGGGTCGCCGCCGAGGAGGTCGACGTGGTCTTCGCGGACGCGCTGGGCGTGCCGGCCGCCGACCGGGCGGAGGCGCTGGCCCTGGCCGACGCGCTCGGCCCGGCCGCCGAGCGCGTCCCGGTCACCGCGCCCAAGACCGGTACGGGGCGGGCCTACTGCGGCGCCCCGATGCTGGACGTCACCGCCGCCGTCCTGGCCATGGAGGACGGCGTCCTACCACCCACGCCCAACGTCACCGAGGTCTGCCACGACCTCGCCCTGGTGACCGGGCGCGCCCGGCCGGCCGAGCTGCGCACCGCCCTGGTGCTCAGCCGCGGGCTGATGGGCTCCAACTCCGCGCTGGTGCTCCGACGCGGGGAGCAGCCGTGAACCACTGCGTCACACCTCCACCACCACTTCCGTCACGTCTTTCGAAGGGAAACCCCGTGAGCAACACCCTCAGCTATCCGGAACTGGCCGCCCTGCTGCAGGCCCGGGCCGGCGTCAGCGTCGAGCCGAGCGCCCTGGAACAGCCGGGCGTGCAGTTCGACGAGTTCGGCGTCGACTCGCTCGGACTGCTCGGCATCGTCGGCGAGCTGGAGAACCGGCACGGCCTCAAGGTCACCCCCGGCGCCGAGTCAGCCAAGTCCCCGGCCGAGTTCCTGGAGCTGGTCAACGCCTCCCTCTCCGCGAAGGCGGGTGCCTGAGATGGCCGGACACACCGACAACGAGATCGTCATCGCCGCGCCGCTCGACCTGGTCTGGGAGATCACCAACGACCTGGAGAACTGGCCGGACCTGTTCAGCGAGTACGCCTCGGTCGAGGTCCTGGAGCGCGACGGGGACCGGGTGCAGTTCCGGCTCACCATGCACCCGGACGAGAACGGCCAGGTGTGGAGCTGGGTCTCCGAGCGCACCACCGACAAGGCCTCGCTGGCGGTGAACGCCCGCCGGGTCGAGCCCGGCCCGTTCGAGTTCATGGAGATCCGCTGGGAGTACGCGGAGGTGCCGGCCGGCACGCGGATGCGCTGGGTCCAGGACTTCGCCATGAAGCCCACCGCCCCGGTGGACGACAACGGCATGGTCAACCACATCAACAAGAACTCGCGGATCCAGATGCAGCTGATCCGCGAGAAGGTCGAGAAGCGGGCGGCGGAGCTGTGAGCGGGATGCACCGGGCGCTGATCGTCGCCCGGATGAAGCCGGAGGCGGCCCCGGACATCGCCGAGGTGTTCGCCGAGTCCGACCAGGGCGAACTGCCGCACCTGATCGGCGTGACCGGCCGCAGCCTCTTCCAGTTCGGCGACGTCTACCTGCACCTGATCGAGGCCGACCGCCCGCCGGGCCCGGCCGTGGCCAAGGTCGTCGGGCATCCGGAGTTCCGGACCGTCAGCGACCGCCTGACCGCCTTCGTCCAGGCCTACGACCCGGCCACCTGGCGCGAGCCCAAGGACGCGATGGCGCGCGAGTTCTACCGCTGGGACCGCTGACCTCCGGCGGACCGCATGGGCCCGCCCCCGGCCGTACGGCCGGGGGCGGGCCCATGCGTGCACGCCCTCGGGGCGGCCGCGGAATCACCCGGATCGCCCTGGTCCGGCTGGTCCGGCTGGTCCGGCTGGTCCGGCTGGTCGCCGCGACCAGTCCGGTCGCCCTCGTCGCCCCGATCACACGTGTCACCGTGGTCGTCCCGGTCACCCGAACCGCCGGGGCACCCGGGTGAACACGCCCGGGACTCCACCCGAAGGGCGCACGCTCCGCACCCGCGCTGCCACGCTCCGGTGGCAGGCGGCGCCACGGTGGTTGACGGTGGATCAGGCGCCACCCTCCCGCGAGTCCCCTTGTCCGGCACCCTGCCGGCAGTCGCGGGTCCGCGCGCCGGAAGGATCATCCTCATGCGTTCTGCACGCACGCTGCTCGCCGGGGCGGCCGTCGCCGCCGTCCTGACCGTCGGTGCCCCCATGGCCTTCGCCGACGGCTCCGCCGACCAGGGCAAGAACCTCACCTGGCAGGAGAAGCAGGACAAGCCCGAGAAGGGCGCCTCCGACAGCTCGAAGGGCTACGACGACAAGAAGGGCGGAAGCTCCGCCTCCGAGGAGCACAAGGGCTCGGAGGAGCACAAGGGCTCCGGCGAGTACAAGGACTCCGGCGAGCACAAGGGCACCGAGTCCAAGGGCGAGGAGCACGGCACCCCGCACGGCGGCGTGCACACCGGTGGCGGCGGGCTGGCGCTGTCCGGCGGCGGGCTCGCCTCCGGCGCGGTGCTGCTGCTCGGTGGCCTCGGCGCCGGCGCCTACGCGCTGCGCCGCGGCCGCCGCACCTCCGGCGCGGTCGCCTGACGCCAGGCGCCGTGCTTCCGCCGCCTCCGGGCGCCCCTCCCCGACCGGGGTGGGGGCGCACCGGGGGCGGCGGGCCGTCGCGGAACCGGTGGCAACGGAGTAACGGAGGACAGGAATGACGGGCGGTGCCGCCTCTGGAATGCCCCGGCTGCTGCGCGCGGGAATGGGCGCGGCGGCGGTCGGGCTGCTGCTGATCTACAACTCGGTGGACACCGAGCCGAGTTCGGACACCGCGGCCACCCAGGCCGCTCCCCCGGCGGCCACCGCGCCGGCCGTCCCCGGGCCCGCGGCCGCCGCTTCCCCGCCCGCCGCGGCGGCGGCACCCGGTGTGCCCGCGGCGCCGGCGCTCAAGCGCGCCAAGCCGACCCGGCTGCGGATCCCGCAGATCGCCGTGGACGCGCCGTTCACCGAGCTGGGCCTCAACCCGGCCGGCCAGCTCGAAGCGCCGCCGCCGGACGACAAGAACCTGGTCGGCTGGTACCGGGACGGCGCGACCCCGGGCGAGCGGGGCAGCGCGGTCGTGGCCGGGCACGTGGACACCACCAAGGGCCCGGCGGTGTTCCTGCTGCTGAGCCTGCTGCTGCCGGGCAACAAGGTCGAGGTCAGCCGCGCGGACGGCACCGTCGCGGTGTTCTCGGTGGACTCGGTGGAGACTTTCGCCAAGGACGCCTTCCCCGACCAGAAGGTGTACGGCAAGACCCCGGACGCCCAGCTGCGGCTGATCACCTGCGGGGGCACGTACGACAAGAAGCGGCGGGACTACCTGGACAACGTGGTGGTCTTCGCACACCTGGAGTCCTCGCACAAGGCCTGACGCGCCGCCCCAGGCCTGACCCGCCGTCCGCACGTCGACCGCCGGCCCCCGTAGATGGGGGCCGGCGGTCGTGGTGCGCGGGGGTTGCGGGTCAGCCGCGGACGGTGGCCTCGAAGGCGTGCAGGTAGGGGTTGACCGGGCAGACCTCGGAGACCGTCAGGCCGGCCTCCTCCATCAGCCGGACCATGCTCTCCTCGGAGTGCTTGGCGCCGCCGACGTTGAGCATCAGCATCAGGTCCATCGCGGTGGTGAAGCGCATCGACGGGCTGTTGTCGACCAGGTTCTCCACCACCACGACGCGGGCGCCGGGCCGGGCCGCCTTCACCACGTTGGCGAGGGTGCGGCGGGTGCTGTCGTCGTCCCACTCCAGGATGTTCTTGATGATGTAGAGGTCGGCGCGGACCGGGATGTCCACCCGGCAGTCGCCCGGCACCAGGCGGGCGCGGGCCGAGAAGGCGCCGCCTTCGCGCAGCCGGGGGTCGGCGCCGGCGACGACCTTGGGCAGGTCGAGCAGGGTGCCGTGCAGGGCCGGGTGCTTCTCCAGCAGGCTGGCCAGCACGTGGCCCTGGCCGCCGCCGATGTCGACCACCGAGTCGACGCCGGTGAGGTCCAGGTAGTCGGCGAAGTCGCGGGCGGACTGCCGGCTGGAGGTGGTCATCGCCTTGTCGAAGACCTTCGCCGAGTCGCCGCCGTCGCTGTGCAGGTAGTCGAAGAACTCCTTGCCGAACAGCTCGGGGAAGACGTTGCGGCCGGAGCGGACCGCCTCGTCCAGTCTCGGCCACGCCTCCCACGTCCACGGCTCGGTGCACCAGAGGGAGATGTAGCGCAGGGAGTTGGGGGCGTCCTCGCGCAGCAGGCGGGACATCTCGGTGTGCTCGAAGCGGTCGTCGCCGGTCTCGGCGAAGATGCCGTAGCAGGTGAGCGCGCGCAGCAGCCGGCGCAGCTGGCTGGGCTCGGTGTCGAGGGCGGCCGCGAGGTCGGTGACGGTCGTCGGGGTGTCGCCGAGCGCGTCGGCGACGCCGAGCCGGGCGGCCGCGCGGACGGCGGCGGCGCAGGCGGCGCCGAAGACGAGCTCGCGCAGGCGCATCGCGGCCTGCGGGCCGGTGTGGGTGGGTGCGGTGGTCATGGGCGCTTCCTTGGTTCCTGGGGTCCTGGGGTCCGGAGTTTCCCGGGTCCGGGGTTTCCGGGGCTTCCTGGGTACCGGGGTGCTCAGCAGTGGCCGGCCGGCTCGGAGTGGCGGCAGGTGTTGCGGGTGAAGGTGGTGTCGGAGCCGGCGTCGCGGTCGGCGAGGTCGGCCGGGGCGTTGCCGCTCAGGTGGTTGTCGGCGACCGTGGCGCGGGCGTTGGTGACGCCGACGACGCTCTTGAAGAGGACGATGCCGCCGGAGAAGTCCGAGGTGCCCGTGTTGTCGCGGACCTCGTTGTCGGTGACCCGGGTGTCCTCGGTGCCGGTGAGCACGATGCCGGCGCCCTGGATGGCGCCCAGGCGCGGGTTGGCCGGGCAGAACTTGTTGTTGGCGACGACCCGGTTGCGCCGTACGTCGAGGTCGCCGGCTCGGGGCACGCCCTCGTCGCCGACCACGAAGACGCCGCCGCAGTTGCCGTTGATGTCGTTGTCCTGGACGGCCAGCCCGCGCAGGCGGCGGACGGTGACGCCGACCCGGTTCCCGGTCAGTTCGTTGCCCTCGACCACGGTGCCCTTGGTGTCGGGCGCGCCGCCCTCGCGGTAGGCGTAGTTGGCGAGGAAGACGCCGGACTGGCCGTTGTTCGTCGAGCGGTTGCCGAGGATCGCAGCCCGGGTGGACATCTCCTGGCTGATGCCCTGTTGGGCGTTGTCGTGGACGTGGGTGCGGCGGACGGTCAGACCGGTGGTGCCGCTGGCGTCGATGCCGTTCTTGCGGAAGCCGGTGACGGCGAGGGCCTCGATCGTGACGTCGGGCAGCGGGTTCTGCTCGGTGCCGACCACGCAGATGCCGTGCCCGGCGGTGGCGCAGGCGTTCTCGGTACCGTCCCCGGGGGTGATCACGCTGGTCGGCCCGGCGCCGCGCAGGGTCAGGCCGGGGGTGATGATGCGGACGCTGCCCCGGTAGGTGCCGGGGGCCAGCAGGACGGTGTCGCCGGGGTGGGCGGCGTCGACGGCCCGCTGAATCGATTCGCCGGCCTGGACGACGTGCAGCCGGCCGAGGTCGACGGCGTGGGCCGCGGGCGCGGCGGCCAGGGTGACGAGGGTGGTGAAGGCGGTGGTCAGGGCGGTGGCGGCGGCGGTGGCCGCGGCAAGGTGGTGGACCCGTCGCGTGGGCATGAGTGGTGACCTGTCTTTCGGCGCGCGCGGTTCTGGTGGCGCTGTCGGGGCGGTGGCGTTGCGTCCGGCGGTGCGGTCTGACGCGCTGTGTGCGGGAGGTGACGGCCGGTGGGTACGGCCGAGTCGACGGTATGGGCGCCCGGGTGGTGCCGCCACCAGGGCTGGGCTGCGGGGCTGACGGGGCGTCGGCCGACGGTGGGGCGGCCCGGCGTGGCGCGCGGCGGCCGGAGATGACGACGCGCCCGACCGCGGGTGCGGTCGGGCGCGGGGGGGGTACCAGGGGGAATGCGTCGGCCCCGGCACCGGCCCGCCCGACGGGTGTCGGCCGACCGCGTGACATCCTGGAGGCCATGACCACCGCACCCGCACCGCCCGTCGCCGCCCTCCGCAACCCGATCGGCGCACACGTCCCGGTGGCCGCGCGGGGGCTGGCCGGGACGGGCCTGGCGTACGCGCGGCGGGTCGGCGCCGAGACGGTGCAGGTGTTCGTGGCCAACCCGCGCGGCTGGGCCACTCCCCCGGGCAACCCGGCGCAGGACGAGGAGTTCCGCACCGCCTGCGCCGAGCAGGGCGTCCCCGCCTGGGTGCACGCGCCCTACCTGATCAACTTCGGCTCGGACAACCCCGCCACTCGCGAGCGCTCGGCCGACTCGCTGCGGCACTCGCTGCGCCGCGGCCACGCCATCGGCGCGCTCGGCGTCGTCCTGCACACCGGCTCTGCGGTCGGCACGGCGCCCGGCGGCGGCTCTCGCCGGGCCGAGGCGATGGCGCAGGTCCGCGCGGACGTCCGGCCGCTGCTGGACGAGCTGGACGCGCTCGGCGAGGACGCGCCCTGGCTGCTCCTGGAGCCGACCGCCGGCCAGGGCAACTCGCTCTGCTCGCGGCTGGAGCAGTTGGCCGAGTACGTGGAGGCGCTGGACGCTCACCCGAAGGTGGGAGTCTGTCTGGACACCTGCCACGCCTTCGCCGCCGGGCACGACCTGGCCGAACCCGGCGGGGTGACGGCTGCCCTGGACGCCCTGGCCTCCGCAGCCGGCCCCGGCCGGCTGCGGCTGATCCACGCCAACGACTCGGAGGACGTGGTCGGCGCCCGCAAGGACCGGCACGCCAACATCGGCGCCGGGATGATCGGCGCGGAGCCGTTCCGCGAGCTGTTCGAACACCCGGAGACGGCCGGTGTGCCACTGCTGGTGGAGACCCCGGACCGCAAGCACGGCGGGGACGGCACGGGGCACGCGATGGACATCGCGGTGCTGAAGGAACTGAGGTCGCGGGCGGCGGCAGCGGGCCGACGCCCCCGTCCGAGGGAGCGCGTCCGCAGCTGAAGCTGCCGGATGGCAGGGCCGGTGCGAGGCTGGAGCGACCGCACTGCCGCCGGCCCTCCAGGGGGTTTCCCGTCATGTCTTCCACCCGGAACCTCGCCGCACTGCCGTGCGGACGCCGCAGCAAGTGGGTGGTGCTCGCGGTGTGGCTGGTGCTGCTGCTGGCCGTCGGCCCGCTGGCCGGCAAGCTCATGGGCGCCGAGGACAACCAGGCGTCCAGCTGGCTGCCCGGCAACGCCGAGTCCACCCGGGTGCTGGACGCGCAGCGGGCCTTCCAGCCGGTGGACACCGCCCAGGCCGTCGTGGTCTACCAGCGGGCCGGAGGCATCACCGCGGCCGACCGGGCCGAGGCGACCCGCGAGGCCGCCGGGTTCGCCGCCGTGCCGCACGTGGTCGGGCCGGTGGTCGGCCCGGTGGTCTCCGCCGACGGCCAGGCGATGCAGACCGTCGTGCCGATCGACATCGGCACCAACGGCTGGAACGACCTCAAGCCCGCCGTCGAGCAGCTGCGCCGGACCGCCGCCGCCGACAGCCACGGCATGACCACCCACGTCACCGGCCCCGCCGGGGTCGGCGCCGACCAGGCCGAGGCCTTCGCGGGCATCGACAGCTCGCTGCTCGCCGCCACCGTCAGCGTCGTGATCGTCCTGCTGCTGCTCACCTACCGCAGCCCGGTGCTGTGGATCCTGCCGCTGCTCTCGGCCGCCGGTGCGCTGGCCGTCTCCGAGGCGGTCATCTACCTGCTCGCCAAGCACGCCGGACTGACCGTCAACGCCCAGAGCGCCGGCATCCTCGTCGTGCTGGTGCTCGGCGCCGGGACGGACTACGCGCTGCTGCTCACCGCCCGCTACCGCGAGGAACTGCGCCGCCACCGGGACCGGCACGAGGCGATGGCGTTCGCCCTGCACCGGGCCGGGCCGGCCGTCCTCGCCTCCTCCGCGACGGTGGTCGCGTCCATGCTCTGCCTGCTGATCGCCGAGATGAACTCCACCCGCGGCCTCGGACCGGTCTGTGCGATCGGCGTCCTGGTCGCCCTGCTGGCCATGCTCACCCTGCTGCCCGCGCTGCTGGTGATCGTCGGCCGCTGGGTGTTCTGGCCGGTCCGGCCCGGGTACGGCACCCCGGAGCCGACCAGGAGCGGCCGCTGGGCGCACGTCGGGGCCTGGATCGGCTGGCGGCCGCGCAGGGTGTGGGTGGGGACGGCGCTGGCGCTCGCGGCCTGCTGCGTCGGACTGGTCTCGCTGAACGCCAACGGCCTCAGTACGGCCGGGACCTTCACCGGCAAGCCGGACTCGGTGGTCGGCCAGCAGGTGCTGGAGCAGCACTTCCCGGGCGGCACCGGCGCGCCGCTCACGATCGTCTCCACCGCGGCCGGCGCCCCGGCCGTACGCGCGGCCGCCGGGACCACGCCCGGGATCGCGGCCACCACCCCGGCGGTCGTCCACGACGGGCAGGCGCTGTTCCGGGCCACCCTCGCCGATCCGCCGGACAGCCAGGCCGCCAAGGACACCGTCGACCGGGTGCGGGCCGCCGTGCACGCCGTGCCGGACGCGGGCGCCGAGGTCGGCGGCAGTACGGCCGTGGTGCTGGACGCCGGGCGCGCCGCCGGGAACGACAACCGGGCGATCATCCCGCTGGTGCTCGGCGTGGTGCTGCTGATCCTGGCCCTGCTGCTGCGGGCCGTCACGGCGCCCCTGGTGCTGATCGCGACCGTGGTGCTGTCGTACGCGGCGGCGCTCGGCATCAGCGCGTTCTTCTTCGCGCACGTCTTCCACTTCCAGGGCCAGGACAACGCGTTTCCGCTGTTCGTGTTCGTCTTCCTGGTCGCGCTGGGGATCGACTACAACATCTTCCTGATGACCCGGGTCCGTGAGGAGTCCGCCCAGCACGGCACCCGGCAGGGGGCGTTGAACGGGCTGTCGGCCACCGGCGGGGTGATCACCTCGGCCGGGCTGATCCTGGCCGGCACCTTCGCCGTGCTCGGCACCCTGCCGGCCGTGGCCTTCGCCGAGATCGGCTTCGCGGTGGCCCTGGGCGTGCTGCTCGACACTCTGGTGGTGCGCTCGGTGCTGGTCACGGCGCTCACCATGGACCTCGACCGGCACATGTGGTGGCCGGGGCGACTGTCCCGGGTGCCGGTCGCCGCGGCGGCGTCCGCACCTTCGGCGTCCTCGGCCTCTTCGGCGTCCTCGGCTCCGCCGCCGGGGCAGCCGTGAGCCCGGAGGCCGACGGACGGCCTCCGGGCTCGGGGTGCGGAGGGATCAGCAGTCGCAGTCGCTCTCGCTGTGCTCGGCGAAGTTGAGCCAGCTGGCGTGCGGGCCGAACAGGCCGACGCCCGCGGAGCCGGACTCCAGGACCTGCGCGGACGACTGCTGCGGCGCGTGGCCCCCCGCCATCGCCGAGGTCGGGGCCGACACGACGGCACCGGCCACGGCAACGATCACGGCGAGCTTGCGGATCTTCCCACGAAGCGACATCTGATGTCCTTTTGGTTCGTCTCTGGTCCTCAACCCCCGCCCTCGAACGGCCTGTTCGGCCGCCCGGCGGGCTGGGCCGCGCCCCACCGGGGAGGCGCCGCGCCAAGGTTGGCACACGAACGCGCACATCCGGGCGCGCGCCGCAACCGGGCTGGGGCATTCGGGTGAGGCAACTCCCCCGGCCGGACGAACGGGGCGATCCGGGCGCGGATCCGGTCGGACGGCTCGGCGGAGCCCGCCGGACGAGTGCCCGTCGGGCCGTCGTGACACCGCAAGTCTTGCGGTGAGGCAGCGGACGAACTGAACAAATCCCGCCGATTTGGTGCACGATGCCGCCTGGTCCGAGCATGAACGGTCGCTCCACCGAGCGCGAGCAGGACCACGAAAGGCGCACCACCCTCATGCAGACCAGTCCCGCCGTACCGCGGCAGGCGACGCGGCCGAGCGATCCGGAGAACGCCGGGAACCCGGGGCCGGCCGACCCGACACCGGCCGGCCCGGCACCAGCCGGCCCGGCCGAACGGAAGCACGGCCGCTTCGGGCTGGCGACCGCGACCGCCCTGGTGATGGGCAACATCATCGGCGGGGGAATCTTCATGATCCCGGCCGCGGTGGCCCCGTACGGGACGGTCAGCCTGGTCTCCTTCGCGGTGCTCACCGTGGGCGCGATCGCACTGGCCCTGGTCTTCGGGCAACTGGCCCGCCGCAACCCGCGCACCGGCGGGCCGTACGTCTACGCCCGCGAGGCCTTCGGCGACTTCGCCGGCTTCCTGTCCGCCTGGTCGTACTGGATCACCACCTGGGTCAGCAACGCCGCGCTCGCCGTCGCCGCCGTCGGCTACCTCGACGTGCTGTTGCCCGTCGGCCACTCCACCGCGTTCAGCATCACCGCCGCGCTGGCCTTCCAGTGGCTGCCCGCGCTGGCCAACCTGGCCGGCACGCGCTACGTCGGGGCGATCCAACTCGTCTCCACCGTACTGAAGTTCATCCCGCTGCTGCTGGTCTCGGTGGGCGGCCTGTTCTTCTTCGACCCGAAGAACCTCGGGCCCTTCGACGGGAACGGCCAGGGCTGGGCGGGCGGCATGACGGCCGCCGCGGCGATCCTGCTCTTCAGCTACCTGGGCGTCGAGTCGGCCGCGATGAGCGCGGGCAGGGTCCGCGACCCGGAGCGCAACGTCGGCCGGGCCAGTGTGCTCGGCACTACCGGCGCGGCGGTGGTCTACCTGCTGGGCACGCTCGCGGTCTTCGGCACCGTCGCACATGCCCGACTCGTCCACTCCACCGCACCGTTCTCGGACGCCGTGGACGCCATGTTCGGCGGTTCCTGGGGCGGCACCGCGATCGCCGTCGCCGCGCTGGTCTCGATGACCGGCGCGCTCAACGGCTGGACCCTGCTGGCCGCCCAGGCGCCGTACGCGGCCGCCAAGGACGGCCTCTTCCCGGCGGCCTTCGGCAAGGAGCAGCGCGGTGTGCCGACCTTCGGCGTGGTGGTGAGCGTCGCCCTGGCCTCGGTGCTGACGGTGCTCAACTTCGCCAGCGGGGCGAAGGGGGCGTTCGACGCCCTGGTGCTGGTCACCACCTTCACCGCGACTGTCCCGTACCTGCTCTCCACCGCGGCCCAGTTGTACTGGCTGGTCCGCGGGGCCGGCGACAAGGTGGACCACGGGCGGTTCGTCCGGGACGCCGTCCTCGGGCTCGGCGCCTTCGCCTTCTCGCTCTGGCTCCTCGCGGGCGCCGGCTACAGCGCCGTCTACCAGGGCGTCCTGTTCCTCTTCGCGGGGATCCTGGTCTACGTCTGGATGGCGGGCCGGCGCCGCGACTGACCCTCCGGCGCCCGGCCGACCCCGGGCGCGCCCACTCGAACGGCACACCCACTCGAACGGCGCGCCCACTCGAACGGCACGGCCGACGGGCGGCGCGGCGGGGGCCCGCCTACGGTGCGGTGCCAGGGGGTCAACCCAGCGGAAAGGCTGATACCGGCATGGCGGGCAGATTCGAGCTGTACGTGGACGAGAGCGGAATGCACCGGTTCCGGCTCAAGGCGAGCAACGGGGCGGTCGTGGTGACCGGAGACCCGGAGGAGAGCAAGGACGACTGCCTGAAGAGCATCGAGTCGATCCGCAAGCTCGCCCCCTACGCGGAGCTCAAGGAGGCGGCCGGGTCGGTGTGACGCCGGAGCGGCAACAGGAACGAACGGACGCGGGTCGGTGGTGCAAATCGCCGACCCGCGTTCGCTTGTACGACAGATCCCTTTGGCCGGGTGCACGCCGGACGCGGACAGAACACTGGCATGCGCGTCGTCATCGTCACGGAATCCTTCCCACCCGAGGTCAACGGAGTCGCCCACAGTGTGCTGCGGACGGCCGAGCATCTGGTCCGCCGCGGCCACCAGCCCCTTGTCGTCACCCCCGCGCCGGCGCGGGGCGCGCAGTGCCCGCCCGAGACCTTCGGGAGTCCCGGGGCGGGCGAGATCCCCGTGGTGCGCATCCCGTCGATGCCGCTGCCCGGGTACCCGCAGGTGCGGATCGCCCTGCCGAGCCGGCAGCTCGCGGCCGCCGTCGCCCGGCACCGGCCCGACCTCGTGCACCTGGCCAGCCCGTTCGTGCTCGGTGCGCGCGGGATGCAGGTGGCCGCCCGGCTCGGGGTGCCCGCCGTCGCCGTCTACCAGACCGACCTCGCCGGCTACGCCCACGCCTACCGGGCCGGGCGGGGTCTGGGCGAGGCCGCCGCGTGGCGGCGGATCCGGGCCGTGCACCGGGCCGCCGCCCGGACCTTGGCGCCGTCCACCCCGGCCGCACAGGACCTGACGGCACACGGGGTGCCGCGGGTGCAGCTGTGGCCGCGCGGGGTGGACTCGGCGCGGTTCCACCCCCGGCACCGGGACGAGGCGCTGCACCGGGCGCTGGCACCGGGCGGGGAAGTACTCGTCGGGTACGTCGGGCGGCTGGCGCCGGAGAAGCGCGTCGACCTGCTGGCCGCCGCCTCGGCGCTGCCCGGCGTACGGGTGGTGGTCGTCGGGGACGGGCCCTCCGCGCCCGGGCTGAAGGCCTCGATGCCCGGGGCGGTGTTCCTCGGCCGCCGGACCGGTGACGAACTGGCGCGCTGCTTCGCGACGCTGGACGTGTTCGTGCACACCGGCCCGCTGGAGACCTTCTGTCAGACCATCCAGGAGGCGATGGCCAGCGGCGTGCCGGTGATCGGCCCGGCGGCGGGCGGCCCGCTCGACCTGGTCGGGCACCACCGCACCGGCCTGCTGGTGCCACCCCGGGACGGCGCGGCGGTAGCCCGGGCCGTCGCCGAGCTGGCCGCCGATCCGGCGCGGCGGGCCGCGTACGGCCAGGCCGGGCGGGCGGAGGTCACCGCGCGCACCTGGGAGGCGGTCGGGGACCTGCTGTTGCGGCACTACGCCGAGGTGCTGGCGGAGCACCGGGGGGTGCCGGTGGCGGCGGTCGGGGCGATGGTGGGGCCGGTCGGGGCGGGGGCTCCGGTCGGGACGGTCGGGGCGGGGGTGGAGGGCGCGACCGCCGAGGGTGCGCTGTCGGAGGGCGCGCTGTCGGAGGAGCTGCCGGCATGAGCGCCACTGCGGACCCCGAGGCCCTGACGATCGTCCGGCTCGCCAACTTCGTCACCCCCGTCTCCGGCGGCCTGCGCACCGCGCTGCGGCACCTGGGCGCCGGGTACCGGGCGGCCGGGCACCGGCCCGTGCTGATCGTGCCCGGGGAACGGCGCTCGGCGGAGGAGACCGAGCAGGGTCTGGTGGTCACCCTGCCCGGCCCGGTCCTGCCGGCCAGCGGCGGCTACCGGCTGCTCACCGACCGGCGGGCGGTGGCCGCCGAGCTGACCCGGCTCTCCCCCGACCGGCTGGAGGTGTCCGACCGCACCACGCTGCGCTGGACCGGCGCCTGGGCCCGGCGGCACGGCGTGCGCTCGGTCATGGTCTCGCACGAGAGCGCCACCGGGGTGCTGCGCACCCGAGGTGTGCCCGGGCCCCTGGCGAGCGCGGCCGCCGACCGGCTGAACACGGCCACCGCCCGGGCGTACGACTCGGTGCTGTGCACCACCGACTGGGCGGCCGCCGAGTTCCGACGGATCGGCACGCCGAACCTCGCCCGGGCCCCGCTCGGCGTGGACCTGGACGCGATGCGGCCGCTGCCGCCCACCGAACGGGCGGTGGAACGGGCCCGGTACGCGGCGCCGGAGGAGGCGCTGCTGGTGCTCTGCTCGCGGCTCTCGGCGGAGAAGCGGCCCGAGCGGGCGATCGAGGCGCTGGCGGCACTGCGGGCCCAGCGGCTGCCCGCCGTGCTGGTGGTGGCCGGCACCGGCCCGCTGCGGCAGCGGCTGGCGGCCCGGGCCGCTCGGCTGGGGCTCCCGGTGCGCTTCCTCGGGCACCTCGCCGGGCGCGGGGCGCTGGCCCGGCTGCTGGGCTGCGCGGACGTGGTGCTCGCCCCCGGGCCGGTGGAGACCTTCGGGCTGGCCGCGATGGAGGCGCTGGCCTGCGGGACGCCGGTCGTGGCCAGCCGCTCCTCCGCGCTGCCCGGTCTGATCGGGCTCGCAGGGCTGTCGGCGGCCGACACGGGAGCCGGATTCGCCTACGCGGTACGGGAGTTGCTGGAACGGCCGGAGGGGGTCCGGCGGGCTGCGGCCCGGGCACAGGCCGAGCAGTACGGGTGGCCGGCGGCGGTCACCGCATTTCTGGCGGCGCACGGGCTGCGCAACGACGGCACAGCGGACGGGGGACGGGATGGACGCGCTCGGCACCGGGCGTGACCGGACGGCGCAGGAGCGGTCTCCGGCGGGCGAGTTGGAGCGGTTCGTCGCGCTCGGGGACTCGGTGACGGAGGGAATCGGGGATCCGGTCGACGAGAGGTGGCGCGGCTGGGCGGCCCTCCTCGCGCAGTCGTTGGCACCCGAAGGGCGGGCGGTGGAGTTCACCAACCTGGCGTACAGTGGCGCACAGACAGCTGACTTGACGAGCCGCCAGCTTCCGGCGGCGCTGGCACTGCGACCGCAACTGGCGGCCGTGGTCGTCGGCGGGAACGACACCCTGCGGACGGGCTTCGACATCCGGCGCAGCACGTTGGAGTTGGACGCCACGATGGGTGAACTCTCCGCCCACGGCGCCGTGTTGCTGACCGCCTGCCTGCCCGACCCGGGCTCCTTGCTCCGCCTCCCGGCGCCACTCGCCCGCCCGCTGGCACGACGGATGCGGGCCGTCAACACCGTCGTCCACGCTCTCACCGTGCGCCACCGGGCCGTGCACCTGCACATCGCCGAACTGCCGTGGCTGCGCGAACGACGGCTGCTGAGCGTGGACCGGCTGCACCCCAGCGCCGAAGGCCACCACCTGATCGCCCGCCACTACCACGCGCTGCTGGCCGGGGCCGGCCACCCGCTCGGCCCGCCCCCGGCCGCCGAACCGGCCGAGCCCCCGCCGGGCAAGGCGGCCGACCTGTGGTGGATGGCCACCAAGGGCACCCGCTGGGTCGTCGCCCGCAGCACCGACCTGCTGCCCGGGCTCCTCGCCCTCGCGGCGGCGGAGGGCGCGGCCCGCCTGCGCGGGGCGAGCGGGCGGCACGACGAGCAGATGGCGCGGGCGGCGGCGCAGGCGCTGGCGTCGCTGGGGTGAGGTCCCGGCTGGGCTGAGGCGTCGGCTGGGCTGAGGTCCCGGCTGGGCTGAGGCGTCGGCTGGGCTGGGGCGTCGCTGGGTCACCCGGTGGTGGTGATCGGTGCGGGGGCCGGCCGGGAACCATGGGGGTGGCCCGGGCAGTCCTGGCCGGGGAGAGTCCGACGGAGGGAGCCGGGGTGGAGAACGCGGGTGCGAGCGGCGGGCGGGGGATTCTGGCGGCGGCCGGGGTGCTGTTCCCGGACCGGGACGGGCGCGTGCTGGTGGTGCGGCTGCCGTACGACCGGAAGCACCCGGTGGCGATCCCCGGCGGCGGGTGGGAGCCCACGGACCGGTCCCCGCGGGAGACGGCCCTGCGGGAGATCGCCGAGGAGCTCGGGTTCACGCCCCGGCTGGGACCGCTGGCCTGCGTCGACTGGGCGCTCTCGGGCAGCCGTCCGCCGATCGTCGCGTACGTGTACTGGGCCGAGCCGCTCACGCCCGAGCAGGCCGCGGAGTTCCGGCCGGACACGGCGGAGGTCGGCGGGTGGACGTGGCTGAGCACCGAGCAGGCGGGCCATGCGCTGCCGCCCCGGCTGTCTCGCCGGGTGACGGCCTGTCTGCGCGCACCGCGTACGGCCGGGCCGTTGGAGCTGGAGGACAGCCGGCCGGCCGGGCACACGCTGCGGGAGCTGCCCGCCGACGGGCCGGCGCCCGAGTACCTGGGGCTGGCCGCCGCCCCGGGGCTGGCGCCGGCGTCGACCGCGGGGAGCGTGCGGCGGCCGCCGGAGCCGCAGGAACCGCCGATGGACCGGGACACCTACTACGCCACCCGGCCGCGGATCCGGGCGAAGGCGCGGGCGCTGTTCACCGACACGGATGGGCGGGTGCTGCTGGTCCGGCTGCGGCCGTGGGACGGACCGCGCGGGCAGGTGCCGTACTGGACGCTGCCGGGCGGCGGGGTCGAGGCGGACCGGGAGACACCCCGGGCGGCGGCCCGGCGCGAGATCCGCGAGGAGCTGGGCTGGGAGGTCGAGCCCGGGCCGCTGCTGGCCGTGGACTGGCAGCCCGGGGCGGCGGCCGACCCCGCGGCGAACCCGGCCACCGGCCGGGACACCGCCGTACTGGTCTACGTGTACGACGGGGGCACCGTGACGGCGGGGATGCCCGGCTCGATCGTGCTGCAGGAGGAGGAACTGGTGGAGTGGCGGTTCTGCGCTCCGGCCGAGGCGCAGGCGCTGCTGAACGAGCCCTCCTGGAACCGTACGGCCGCGGCCCTGGCCGCCCGGGAGGGAACGGGCGGGCCGGTCGAGCTGGTGGCCGGTCTGGCTGTCGGGTAGCCGACCGGACGGTTCGGGTGGCGGCTCCGATGACGGATCCGGTGATCGGTGGGACGAGTGGACGTGGGCCGGGTTGGGACAGACTGGGGGTATGCAGAACGCGATCACGGAGGTGCTGGCCGGCCGTCGGGTGGAGTCGGTCAGCGGGGGCGGACGGCTGGACCTACGGCTGGACGGCGAGCTGACCGTCCGGGTGGCGCACGAATTCCGCTTCGCGGCGCCCTCGTTCACCGCACCCGAGGAGGTCGAACACTTCTTCCCGGCACTGACCTTCCGGCCGAGCCCCGGGCTGCTGGCGCTGGTCGGACGGAGTGTCGACGCCGCCCGGATCACCCTGGCCGGCGGTCTGGAGCTGGGTTTCGCCGGGGGCGGCGCGCTGTCCGTCCCGCCGCATGCGCTGCTGGCGCCGTGGAGCGTGCTGACCGCCGAGGGGGCGGTGTGCGCGGGGCTGCCGGGCGGCGAGGTCCGGTGGGAGGAGCCGGGGAGCGGGCCGGACGGCGGACCGGGGGCCGGGCCGGGGAGGGGGCCCGGCGGGGCCTGAGCCGCCGCCGGGGACTCCTCCGGTTCCGTGCCGATCCGGTTCCGCCCGGAACCGGATCGGCGGACGGGCGGCCGTCAGAGCTCCAGGTCCGCCTCGATCCTGGTGAGCTGGTGGCGGGCCATCGCGAGATTGGCCCGCGACTTGTCCAGGGCGAGGTAGAGGAACAGGCCCTTGCCGGTGCGTCCGGTGAGCGGGCGGATCAGGTGGTACTGGCTGGACAGGGTGATCAGGATGTCCTCGATCCCGTCCTGCAGGCCGAGCATGTCCATGGTGCGCATCTTGGCGCGGACCACGTCGGTGTTGCCGGCCGCGGCCACGTTGAGGTCCAGGCCTCCGGGGCCGTCCAGGGTGGCGAGCGCCATGCCGCTGTTGTAGTCGACCAGGGCCGCGCCGATGGCGCCCTCGATGGTGGTCATGGTCTGCTTGAGCGCGGCGGCTGCGTCGGTCATCTGATACCTCCGAGGAGACCTCCGGCTTCAGCCGGAGGAGGAATCGGACTTCCTGCGGAGCAGGTCAGGAAGCGGCATTTCGCCGTCGAGGCGGACCGCCGACACCACTGACAGTAATCAGGGGCGTCCGAATGAGTGATAGGCTCCGTGGTGCCCGTCCGGCGACAACCAAGTCGGCCGGGCCTACCGCCGGCTGGCGGGAAGTCAGGTCTGTGGAGCTGATGCAAGACCGCTGGGCGGCACACCGTCCCTTCGCCGGTGATCCCGGGTCGGCAGTCGGCCGTGAAGCAGAAAGCCCGACCCGCGAGGGTTGGAATCCCCCGCGTCTCTCGCGGGGGAGGATGTCAACTGAGCAACTCCCGTTCGATGGTTGGGTGGTCGGGCGGCTCGGGTGGTCGGGCGGTCCGGTGGCCTGGCCGTCCGGTCAGCCCGGATCACGCGGGTCCTTGGGCAGGAGGCTGTCGTTGAGCAGGCCCGAGATCCGCTGGGCGCTGCGGCGGGCCTCCAGGTGCAGCCGGCCGACGTTGACGTCCGGGTGCGCCAACAGGGTCAGCACGCAGCTGCCGCCGGCCGCGTAGGTGGCGACGTAGCCGTGCTCGCCGCGCACCAATGACTCCCTGAACTCGCCCTGGCCGGTGGTGTCGGCGAGGCGCTGGGCCAGCGAGAGCGAGGCCGCCGTCATCGCGGCCAGTCCCGACGGTTCGGTGCCGTGGGTGTCGTGCGCGACCAGCAGGCCGTCCACGCTGGCCACCAGGCCGCCCGCGAGGTGCGGGACGCGGTGCTTGACGGCGCGGAGTTCCGCGAGCAGCTCGGTCTCCAAGGCGATCAGTTGTCTCCTTCCGACACGCTGCTTGAGCGCCCGCCTCATGGCCGGGACGGCGGGGTCGCGGGCGGGGAGTGGGTCAAAGTCGGGCCTCCAGAAGGTCTCGGACCCGGGTCAGCAGCGCGATGTCCGGGTCGGGGACGGTCAGCGGGTGAGCCGCTGCCGGGGTGGGCTGGCGTTCGGGGCGGGCGGTGGCTCCCGCACCGGCCGGCGTCGCCGTGGCCGACGGAGCGGCGTCGGCGGCTACGGCGCTGCGCAGGGTGGCGCCTGGGATCCGGCGGTGCAGGCCGCCGGGCGGCCTGCCGTGATCGGCGGCGACGACCGGCGGGGCTGACGCGGACGGTCGGCTCGCGACCGGTTGCTCCGACTGCACCGACTGCACCGCAGACTGCTGGGCTGGAACGGGCTCAGCGGTCGGCGGCGGGGCGGTTGGCGGCGGCACTGCGGCCGGCGGAGCGGCCGGCCCCGGAGCGTTGAGCAGCCCGGCGGCGGCCAGGCGGCGGACGTCCGCCGTGACGCCGAAGCCGGAGCGGCCCAGCAGGCGAGCCAGGTCCGCCGGGGTTCTTCGGCCGTCGGCCTGGTCGAGCAGCTCGCGGCGTCGGCGGCCGGGCGGACGGTGGGACGGCCTGCGACTGCGCTCGACCGGGCGGACGGGCGCGGTGTCGAGCTGCGCCCAGGGCCAGATCCGGTCGAGGAGTCGGCGTCGGCGTTCGACCTCGCGGCGGAGCCGGTCCGGGTCGACCGTCGCGACCGGTCCGAGCCAGTGCCGGACCTCGGGTTCGAACCGCCAGAAGCCTCCACCGGAGTCGGCGAGGACGAAGAAGGCGGCGTCGAACAGCGTTCCCAGATGACCGAGTTCGAGCTCTCCCCGGGTCAGCAGGCGCCGTTCGATCAGGACGTCGCCGACGCTCCCCTGCGGACCGTGGACGCGGACCAGCTCCGCCCAGCTCTCGGGGGTGATCCGGCCGGTTCCGATGAGCAGGTCGGCCAGTCCGGGCGCCCGGGGTGACTCGGCACCGACCACTTCTCCGTCGAGCAGGTGGAGGCTGCCGAGCGGGCCGTGCAGGGCGCCGGTCGCTCGGCGGTCGGCGAGCAGGGCGAGGGCTTCGCCCGGCGTCCTGGGCGCAGTCCGGTCCGCCGGGGGCGGGGCGGTGCTGGGGGCGACGGTCACGCGGGCCACCGCCGGGAGGCGGGCGCGGAGACGCGTGTGGAGACGGGTGCGGTTGCCGGGACGGCCACGGGAACGGCTGCGGATGCGGGAACGGCCGCGGGCGCGGGGCCAGGCCCGGCTCCGGCCGGGGGGCCGGCCGTCGGGTGGACCGGCGGCTGAAATGCGACGGTCGGGATGGGCGGATCGGGCGTCACGGGCGTCGCGTTCACCCCAGCACCAGCTCCTCGGCCAGCGCCTGGAGGCGGAAGCGGGCGGCGGCGAGGTTGCCCGCCGTACGGTCCAGCCAGAGGTGGAGGACGAGCCGGTTGTCGAAGACGGTGTCGATGAAGCGGATCAGGTGGTAGCTGCGGCCGGCGGTGACGATGATGTCCTCCAGCGGGGACCGCCGGTCCTCCGCGACCGTGAAGGTCTGACTCTCAACCGCCGCCCGCACCAGGTCCGTTGCCTCGGCAGCGGAGGTCTCGTGCTCGCCGGTCGGACTGTCCCCGAGGCTGCCGAGGGCGAGCCCGCTGCTCCAGTCGACCAGGCTCGCGGAGCGGGCTCCGGCGATCGCCATCGCTCCGGAGAGGCATTCGTCGATACCCGGCACACCGGCTCCTTCGCGGGATCTGGCCGGCCGGGCGCTGCACGGCACCGGCCGGGTCGCCACCAGCAGTGGCAGGTTCGACACGGAAGGCTACTGCCGGGATTCCGTATGACGAACATTCCAATGGCATATTCACATCATTAGTGACCAGTTCCAGCCAAGGTGTGACTGCGCGCCATGCCTGCCTGCCGGGCAAACCCGCTGGCCGGTCGATCGTTCGGGAACGGCGCTCGGCGACCACCTGGCACGGGACCTTGGCCGATAGCGGGCCGCACCGAAGGGTTTCGAGCCCGGAAGTGCGATAAGGGGAGGCGGCTGCGAGGGCGAGCGCATGAGGGTTGCTCATGAGGGTTGCTCATGAGAGTTGCTCATGACGAAGGGGCCCGTTCCGTTGGACGGAACGAGCCCCTTCTGTGGAGCGCCAGGCCCGGGTCGCACGGACTCTTCCTACTGAAAGTAGGACGTGCTCTGGTAGCACCGCTGACGCCTGTTCGAGAGATCCCCGCTTGGAAGATCATTTCCTCTCGACGGGAAGAACAGTAGCAGCTCATCGCGCCTGGTCAGAAATCGTTCGGCCCGGCTCAGGCCTCGCTCAGGCCTGGCTGATCGCCTGGCCGACCGCCTCGGCGAGGAGGCGGTAGGAATCGAGCAGCGCGGTGCGGTCGTAGGTGCTGGTGGTGACCAGGAACTCGTCCGCGCCGGTGCGCTCCACCAGGGCGGCCAGTTCGGCGGCGGCCTGCTCGGGGGTGCCCGCGATGTGGCCCTTGAGCGACTGCTCGTAGGCGGACCGCTCGCGTTCCGACATCGCCAGGGCCCGGATCCGGGCGGCCGGGGCCAGCGGCGGGAACTCGCCGTGGGTGCGGGAGTACGCGCCGGACCAGGCCTCCGGGACCAGCAGCTCGCGGGCCCGCTCGGCACTCTCGGCGACCGCGACCGTGCCCGAGACCACCACGTACGGCTCGGCGGCCTGCGCGGAGGGGCGGAACCGGGTGCGGTAGCGGTCGATGGCCTCCAGCATCCGGCCCTCCCCGCGCGGGGCGGCGATCACCAGCGGCAGCCCGGCGTCGGCGGCCAGGTCGGCGCCCGCGCCGGTGGCCAGGACGAAGGCCGGGACGTGCAGGCCCTCGGCCGGCCGGGCGTGGACACCCCGGTGCACCCGCTGCGAGCCGTCGAAGTAGCCGAGCAGCTCGGCCAGCTGGGCGCCGAAGTCGTCCGCGGCCTCCTTCTCCCGTCCGAGCGCCCGCCGGACACCGTCGGTGAACCCCACCGAGCGCCCGAGCCCCATGTCGATCCGGCCGGGGAACAGTGCGGCGAGCACTCCGAACTGCTCGGCCACCACCATGGGCTGGTGGTTGGGCAGCATCACCCCGCCGGTGCCGACCCGGATCCGCGTGGTGGCCGCCGCCACCGCCGCGGCCAGCACGGTGGGTGCCGAACCGGCGACCCCCGGCACCCCGTGGTGCTCGGACACCCAGAACCGGTGGTACCCGAGCCGCTCGGCCTCGCGGGCCAGGGCCACCGTCTCCCGCAGCGCCCGGGCCGGCTCCTCGCCCTGCCGGGTGCGGGAGCGGTCGAGCACGGAGAGCCTGGTCACGGGCGTAGCGCTGGTCACGTCCGAGGACAACGCCCCTCTTCGACGCGGGCATTCCCCGGTCGGGGCGGGTACGGCTCAGGCGCCCGCGCCCGGGGCGGCAGGCGACGATCCGCCGATCGTCGCCCGCCGCCGGGGGCGGGCCGGGCGGACCCCGGGGCGAAGCCCACGGTGGCCTCAGTCGGTCACCGTGAACCCCCGGGCCGCGCCCAGCCGGTGGAGCGAGGCCTGCCCGGGGATCCCGTCCGCCGCCCCCGCCTCGTACCCGCAGCGCCGCTGCCAGGCCGCGTACGCGGTGACCGTCCGGCTACCGAAGGAGCCGTCCGCCCAGCGCTGTTCGAGCAGCCCCTCGTCCACCAGCGCCTGTTCCACGATCGCCACCTCGGCCCCGTACGTCCGGTGCCCCTGCTCGGCGCCCGGGTCGGTGCGGGCGGCCGCCGCGACGTGGGCGACCGAGACGGTCCGCTGTCCGGGCAGGTAGCCGAGCAGCCGGTTCAGCGATCCCTCGCCGGGGACGCCGTCGGCCGCCTGTCCGGTGTAGCCCAGACTCCCCTGGTAGTCCGCGTAGTTCTCGGTGTCCGCGTCCGTCCAGTCCGGGCCCGGGCCGGAACGGTAGTGGGAGCCGAAGCCGCGTGCGACGAGCGCCCGCCCGACCGTCGTCACCTGGTAGCCCCGGGCGCCGTAGCCGTACGGCAGGCCGTTGATGGTGACCTGGTAGCGGGCCGGCGTCGGGTCGGCCGGGGGCACCGGGTGCTGCTGCGAGGGCGGGTCGGCCGGGGAGCCGGGGCCGGCCGCGAGGTCGGGCCAGGAGCCGGGGTCGGTGTGGTCGTTGTACGGCACGTGGGCGTGTGCGAACCAGCCGCCGCGGGTCTCCCACACCTGCTCGTCGCGGTGGCCGGAGAAGTCCGTCGGCCGGCCCATCGGCCAGACGTCGGGGACGCCCCAGGAGGCGATCCAGCTGTGGATCCGGTCCCAGCCCGCGCACGGGGTGTCGACCAGCCGGGGGTAGACCCGGCCCTGGTAGCGGCAGTAGGGGAAGAACACCGCCTCGATCTGGATCACCACCCGGCCGGCCCGGTTGGTGCGGGTGGGGCTCTGGGCGGGGCTGAGCAGGCTCTTCGAGCGGGAGTCGGCGGGGAACAGCTGGGCCGTGCGGCCGCTGAACGGGTCCCAGACCAGGTGCGGCGCGTCGCCGGCGCCGGCGCCGGTGAAGTAGCTCACCAGGTCCTCGTAGGGGCACCAGTCCTGGGGCGCGGCGGCGGTGGCGTTGCGGTCCCAGGTGATGTGCGCGATGGCCTTCGGCGGGTACTGCTGGTCGGTCGGCGCGTGGTCGCCGAGGTCGTGGATCTCGGCACCGGGAAGCCACAGTTCGGGCATTGCGGTCTCCTCCGAACGGCAAGAGGGCATCACTTCCGGTATCGGCAGGTCCGGGCGCCGGATTGACTGCCGGACCGCCCCCGGAACGCGACGCGCCGCGGTGAACCACCCGTAACCGCCCGGCCGTTCGACCCTGCGAGGGGGATTCGTCCTCGCGTGCGAACCGGCTGCCCGCACTGGGCCGGGCGGGCGGGCGGAGGGGGCGCATTCCACCCCGCCGGGGGCCCGCTGTCAATCGTTGACATCAAAAGTGGTCTAGTCCACCGTGGTCCGGCGGGCCGGTCGAGGCCCGCACCAGGGGTGCCGGCGCGCCTGCGAGCAGGCTCAACTCGCCACGGTGGCACCACATCTGACGATTCGATGGAGAACCGGAACCATGCAGAGAGTCTGCCTCGCGCTGCCCACCATGCGGCCCTGCCCCGAGACCATCGCGGAACTCGCCGAGGAGGCGGCCTACGCCGTCGCGACCTTCGGGGTCGAGGTGCACCTCCTCGTCCTCGACACCACCGACGCCGCCGAGTTCGCGCAGAACGCGGCCGCCGTGGCCGCGTTGGAGCCCACCCCCGGCGTGGTCGTCCACCACCTCGGCGAGGCGCAGCAGCGGAAGTTCCTGCGCCGGGTGGCCGAGCGCTCCGGCGCCGCCGACCCCGAGCTGCTGCTCGACCTGATGCTCCCGCGGGCCGTCGCGTACGGCTCCTGCGTCAACCGGCTCTTCCTGGCCGCGGCCGCCCTGGGCTGCACCTCGGCACACCTGCGCAACGACGACGCCGACTTCCAGGTCGTCGACGGCCGGAAGGTCTTCCCGATCCACCACGAGCTGCTCTCGGTCGGCCGACCGGCCGGCGAGGCGGTGGCCGGGGTGTCCCGCTCCGCGCTCGACCCGGCCGACGCGGACAAGCCGGTGATGCTGGTCAGCGGCTCCTTCATCGGCGAACTCTGCGTGGACATCAGCGAGATCCACGCGTTGGACCCGGCCGTCTACCGCGAGGTGGTGCGCCTGTGGGCCCCGCCGGTGTGGTCGGAGGAGGAGAAGGACGCGATGGTGGACGTCTCCTTCAAGGGCGCCGGCTCCGAGCCGTTCGGGGCCGACGACTCCGTCCTCAGCGTGCCCGACATCTGGGACGTCTACATGTGCAACACCGCCCTGGACCACCGGGCCTACGAGGCGCTTCCGCTGCTGCCCTCGACCGAGACCATCGGCAGCGACTACGCCTTGCTGCACGCCCTGGTCCACGCCCGGCTGCCCGGCGTCACCCACAACCGCCACATCGTCAACTACTACACGCCCGAGCGTCGCACCGGCGCCGGGTTCGTCTCCTACCAGCTGCGGTTCGTCAAGTTCCTGCTCTCGATGCTGTACCTGTACCCGGTCTACGGCGGGATGATCGACCTCGGCCGCGCACTGCTGGACGAGCGGCACGGCCTGCGGGTCGAGCCGCTCCTCGACCTGGTGCGCGGCAGCGTCGACCGGGACCGGTCCGGGAACGAGCACTGCCTGGACGTCCTGGACCGCTGCTACCGCAAGCTGGGCGGCAAGTACGCCGAGCTCGCCGACGTGGTGGCCGGGCGGCGGCAGCAGCTCCTGGACGAGGCGCGGGCGGACGCCGAGCGGTGGGCGGTGCTGATCGAGGCCTGGGCGGCGCTGGTGGCCGCCGCCCGCGCCGAGGGGATCGGCCCCCGCGCGGCGGGCAGCGAGCCCCGGGCGGAGGGGCCGGGCGCGTGAGCGAGGAGCTCAGGATCCGCCTGCTGGACGAGCAGGACTGGGACTCCGTCGTCGCCCTGGAGCACGCCGCCTACGCGGCCGACGGCCTCTCCGAGGGCCGGGAGGCGCTGCAGTCACGCGCCCGCAGCTCGCCGGACACCTGTTTCGTGCTGGAGCGGCACGGCACCGTCGTCGGCTACCTGCTGAGCCTGCCGTACCCGCCGCTGCGCTGCCCGGACCTCGGCCAGCCGGAGGAGACGGTGCACCGGTCGGCCAACCTGCACGTGCACGACCTGGTGATCGCCGAGGAGTTACGCGGCCGGGAGGTCGCGCTGGGGTTCATCCGGCACTTCCGGGAGCAGGCGGGCGAGCAGGGCTTCGAGCGGATTTCGATGGTCGCGGTGCGCGGGGCGGACATCCTGCTGCGGCTGCTGGGCTACCGGGCGCACCGGGAGGTGGCGGTGCCGGCGTGCTACGGGCGGCGCGCGGTGTACATGTCCATGCCGGTGGGGTGACCACGGCCCCGGCTCTGTCCGGGAGAGGTTGCAGTTGCGTCTCCGTTCCGTGTCGGCGGGGTTCGGCGGGGGTACGAAGTATCCCTCCGTCCGGGATCGTGGAGGCAACGACTCGTGCGGCAAGGGGAGTTGCCATGGGGGACGGTCGCGGGATGGTGCCCGAGGTCGTGGAGGCGCTGCTGGGCGGCGGGCCGCACCGGGCGGTGGCGGACGTGGTGCGGGCGCGGCTGCGGATGGTGCCGGAGGGGGCGCGGGCGCTGACGCAGGCCGAGGCGGGCCCGCAGGACGTCCGGGCGCGGGCCCAGTTGACCGCCGCCGTCGCCCAACTGCTCGCCGCCGACGAGGCGTTCGCGCAGTACCTGGCCACCACCGCGCTGGGGCGGCCCGCCGATCCGCCGACGGTCCACCTGCGGGCAGAGCCGCCCAGCACCATCCAGTTGCGCACCGGCCCGCCGTCCGCGCCGGCACCGTCCGAAGAGCCGCGGTCCACGAAGTCGCAGTCCGCCCAGCGGCCGGCGGGCCCGACGACCGTCCAGCTGCGGGTCGGCCCGGTCGACGCCCGGGCCCGGGCGCTGGCGGCCCGGCGGGGCAGCGCCGGGATCGTGGTGGCGCTGGTCCTGGTCCTGATCGCCGCGCTGGTGGCCGTCGCCGTCCACCTGGGCTCGCGGCCGCTGATGAAGCCGGGCGGGCCCGGTCTGGCGCACGCCGCGCAGCCGCTCGGTGACCCCGCGGTGGCGCAGGGCGTGCTGCCCGACGCGCGGGCGATGCCGGGCGGCTGGCAGGTGCAGAGCGGGCCGGAGTCGGGGACGGGCAGCTCCGGTTCGGTGCCGTGCCTGCTGCCGGACGCCTGCGAGCGGCAACTCGCCTACGCCACCGTGACCTTCGGCGCCGCCCCGGTGCAGACCGTACGGTTCACCGCGGTGACCTTCGCCTCCCCCGACGCGGCCGCCCAGGCCTTCGACACCACGCGCGACCGCACCGCCGGGGAGGACTCGGGCGCCGTGGCCCTGCCCTCGATCGGCGACCAGAGCGCCGTCCGCACCCGGGGTTCCTCCTCGGCGGTGGCCCTGGTCCGGGTCGGCGGCGTGCTGCTCCTGGTGCACGACGACGGGCTCGGCGCCGCCGTCACCGCGCCCGGGCTCACCGCTTTCGCCCGGCTGCTCGCCGACCGCGCCCGGCAGGCCCAGGACGGCCGCACCCCCGACGCCACCGCGTCTTCCTCTACAGCCTGACGGTCAGGGCCTGTTGAGGTAGGCGAGGACCGCCAGCACCCGCCGGTTGCCGTTCTCGTCCTCGGTGAGTCCGAGCTTGCCGAACATCGAGGTGGTGTACTTGCTGATCGCGCTGTCGCTGAGGAACAGCCGCTGCGCGATGGCCTGGTTGGACAGCCCCTCGGCCATCAGGGCGAGCACCTCCGACTCGCGCTCGGTGAGCCGGTCGAGCCGCCGGTTCGAGGGGGCGGAGGAGACCAGTGCGGCGATGACGGCCGGGTCCATGGCCGTCCCGCCCCTGGCGACCCGCTCCAGGGCGTCGACGAACTGCTCGCCGTCGAACACGCTCTCCTTGAGGAAGTAGCCGATGCCACCCGCGCCGTCGGCCAGCAGCTCGCGGGCGTACAGCTGTTCCACGTGCTGGGAGAGGATCAGCACCGGCAGCCCGGGCACCTCACGGCGGGCGGCAAGGGCGGCCTGCAGGCCCTCGTCGGACTGGGTCGGCGGCATCCGGACGTCGACGACGGCGGCGTCCGGGCGGTGGGTCAGCAGGGCGTGCAGGGTCTCGGGGCCGGTGGCCGCCGTGGCGACCACCTCGTGCCCGTAGGCCTCCAGCAGGTGGACCATGCCGTCCCGGAGCAGGTAGAGGTCTTCGGCTACGACGATTCGCATGGCACCATCATCGTCGCTCGGGTCGGTCCGCCCTCCGGGCTGGTGATCTCCAGCGTGCCGTCGAACACCGCGAGTCGGCGGCGCAGGCCGGCGAGTCCGCCCTCGTTGCCGATCACCACCGCGCCGCGGCCGTCGTCCTCGACGTCCACGACGATGCCGGTCCCGCTGTGGCCGATGGTGATCCGCACGCTGGTCGCCCGGGCGTGCTTGGTCGCGTTGGCGAGCAGTTCGGCGACGCCGAAGTACACGGCGGACTCGATCGGCGGCTCCAGGCGGAACTGCCGGTCGGCGGTGACGGTCACGTCGAGCGGGCTGTTCAGGGCGAGCGCGTGGACGGCGTCCACCAATCCGCGCTCGGTCAGCACCGGCGGGTTGATCCCCCGTACCAGGTCCCGCAGTTCGGACAGCGAGCCGGCGGCGCCGGCCCGCGCCGCCCGCATCAGGGCCCTGGCCCGCTCCGGGTCGGTGTCCATCAGCTTCTCCGCCGTGGCCAGCGAGAGCCCGAGCGCGACCAGGCCGGCCTGCGCGCCGTCGTGCAGGTCGCGTTCGATCCGGCGGATCTCGGCGGCCTGGGCGACCGTCACGTCCGCGCGCTGGGCGGTCAGCTCGTCCACCCGCTCGGCCAGCAGCATGGCGTGCGAGGGGCCGAGGAAGCGGACGGCCACCGGCTCCAGCAGCCGCCAGGCGTACGGGGCGCAGGCGACGGCCGCGATCGCGGCCAGCGCGCCGAGGAGGCGGGCGACGGGCTCCGGCCCGGCCAGTGCGAGGACCGCCGCGGCCAGCGCGGCCGGCGGCACGGCCGCGACCAGGCCGGCCGTGAACGGCACGAGCACGGCGAAGCGCAGGTCGCGCCAGGTGGCCGGGTCGCCCCACCGGGTCCGCCAGGCCTGGTCCAGCTCGGCGTCCCGGCGGGTGCGCTCGTAGGAGTGCCCGTTCCACCAGTAGCCGGTGGACATCCGGGTGAGCGGCCGGGGCTCGCGGTAGCCGGCCGGGACGGCCGTGCCGGTCCACCGCTCGACCAGGAAGCGGACGGCCCGGCAGACCGGGCGGGCCAGGGCGAGCGTGCCGGCGCCCACCACGACCGCCGGCAGCAGCCACGACCACGGGTTGGCCGGCCCCCAGTCGATCCCCAGCGCCACGGCGCCGACCCACACCGCCGGGATCAGCAGGGTGACCGCCGCCACCGCGCACGCCCGGACGAACCCCACCCCGGCGCGTACGCCCCAGGCAGCCGATCGTCTGATCATCCCCGCTCCTCGACCTCCGTCCGATGCCCCCACTCTGCACCAGCGTCGGCCCGCCGAGGCCCTGGTCAGCGCGGAAGTGTGGCCCGCCCCACCCCTCCGTGGGCCCAGGCCCCGCACCCGTGCCCCGGCCGTGCCGACGGTCGGGCTGTCGCCCGAATGCGTGTATCGCTCTCTTGACTGGCGTCACCAACACGCCATACTGGCCTCACTCCCCGCTCGCACGACGAGGTGCCGCCCATGGAGCTCTCCCCCTCGGCGCACGTGGACACGTTCTGCCGAGACCACCTCCCACCCTTCGAGCAGTGGCCAGAACTCCTCTTCGAACTACCGGAGTTGGCCTATCCCGACCGCCTGAACTGCGCCGCCGCCCTGCTCGACGACACCATCGCCAGACTCGGACCGGACCGCCGCTGCCTGGTCACCCCCACCGAACAGTGGTCGTACGGCCGGCTGCGCGACCAGGCCGACCGGATCGCCCGCCTGCTGACCGAGGACCTCGGCCTCGCCACCGGCAACCGGGTCCTGCTGCGCGGCCCCAACACCCCCTGGCTGGCGGCCTGTTGGCTCGGCGTGCTGAAAGCCGGCGGGGTGGTCGTCACCACCGTGCCGCTGCTGCGCGCCGCCGAACTGACCGCGCTGCACGGCATCGCGCAACCCGTCCTCGCCCTGTGCGACCACCGCTACCTGGACGAGCTGCACCGGGCCGCCACCCCGGGCCTGCGCGTCCTCGCGTACGGCGGCAGCGGACCCGACGACCTCACCACCCGCTGCGCCGCCAAGGCCCCCGGCTTCACCGCCGTCCCGACCGCCGCCGACGACGTCGCCCTGATCGCCTTCACCTCCGGCACCACCGGCCGCCCCAAGGCCACCCTGCACTTCCACCGCGACGTGCTCGCCAACGCCGACACCTTCTCCCGCCACCTGCTCAGCCCCACCCCCGACGACCTCTTCGCCGGCACCCCGCCGCTCGGCTTCACCTTCGGCCTCGGCGGCCTGCTGGTCTTCCCGCTGCGGGCCGGCGCCGCCGGACTGCTGCTGGAGCAGGCCACGCCCGAGCAGCTGGCCGAACAGGTCCGCCGGAACCGGGTGAGCGTCCTGTTCACCGCGCCGACGGCCTACCGGGCGATCCTGACCGCCGGACTGGCCGACCGGCTGGCCGGGGTGCGGCGCTGCGTCTCGGCCGGCGAGCCGCTGCCCGCGGCCGTCTGGCAGGCCTTCCACGCGGCCACCGGACAGCGGCTGATCGACGGCATCGGCGCCACCGAGCTGCTGCACGTGTTCATCTCGGCCGCCGACCAGGACATCCGCCCCGGCTCCACCGGCAAGCCCGTGCCCGGCTACCGCGCCGCGATACTGGACGGCCGGGGCCGCCCGGTGCCGGACGGCGAGCCCGGACTGCTCGCCGTCAAGGGCCCGACCGGCTGCCGCTACCTGGGCGACGAGCGCCAGCTCGACTACGTCCGGGACGGCTGGAACCTCACCGGGGACACCTACGTCCGCGACCGGGACGGCTACTTCTGGTACCAGGCACGCAACGACGACATGATCGTCTCGTCCGGCTACAACATCGCCGGGCCCGAGGTGGAGCAGGCGCTCGCGGCCCACCCCGACGTGGCCGACTGCGCGGTGGTCGGCGCGCCGGACGAGCGGCGCGGCTCGGTGGTCAAGGCGTACGTGGTGCTGCGCGCGGGCGTGCCGGCCGGGCCCGGCACGGTCCGCGCCCTCCAGGACCACGTCAAGCGCACCATCGCGCCGTACAAGTACCCGCGGATCGTCGAGTTCGTCGCCGAGCTGCCGCGCACCGCGACCGGCAAGCTGCACCGCGCCGAACTGCGGCGACGGGCCTCGCCGGCACCGGCACCGGCACCGGCCCCGGCCCCGGCCCCGGCCAGCGTGACGATCGAGCGCCGGGTCGAGTGGTCGGACACCGACGCGGCCGGGCACTACCACTTCTCCGCCGTGCAGCGCTGGGCCGAGGCGGCGGAGGCCGCGCTGCTGCGCCGGCTCGGGCTGGCGGAACTGTTCGGGCGGATCCCCCGAGTGCACTTCGAGGCCGACTTCCGCGAACGGCTCTGGTTCGGGGACGTGGTCCGCACCGAGCTGCGGGTGATCCGGGTCGGCGGCTCCTCGCTGCACTACTCCTTCGAGGTGCACGGCCCGCAGGGGCCGGCCGCCAGCGGGCGGATGTCGGTGGTGCACGCCGCGCCGCACACCAAGGGCGCCGAGCCGTGGCCCGCGCAGGTGCGCCGGGCGCTGAGCGAGGCCGGGCCGCAGCAGCCGGAGGTGCTGGGATGAGCGCCGCCACGAGCCCCGCCGTACCCACCCCGGCGCACCGGATCGCAGTGATCGGCGCCGGCCCGGGCGGGCTCTACTTCGCCGCCCTGGCCAAGCAGCTCGCACCGGACCGGGAGATCACCGTCTTCGAACGGGACGCCCGGGAGGACGAGTTCGGCTTCGGCGTGGTCTTCTCCGACGAGACCCTGGACGGCATCGCCCAGGCCGACCCGCAGGTCTTCGCCGCGATCAGCGCCGAGTTCGCGCGCTGGAGCGACATCGACATCCGGTACGCGGGCAAGGTCCGCACCAGCGGCGGCCACGGCTTCGCCGCCCTGGACCGCAACCGGCTGCGCGCCGTCCTGCGGCAGCGCTGCGCCGAGCTGGCGGTGGACGTGCGCTACCGCACGCCCGCCCCGCCCGTCGGGCAACTGGCCGCCGAGTACGACCTGGTGGTGGCCGCCGACGGCATCCGCTCCGGCACCAGGGCGGCGTACCCGGACGCCTTCCGCACCGAGGCGGAGGAGCGGCACTGCCGCTACATCTGGCTCGCCACCGACAAGGTCTTCGAGGCCTTCACCTTCATCGTCGAGCAGTTCGACTTCGGCGTACTGCAGGTGCACGCCTATCCGTACAGCGCCACCCGCTCCACCTTCATCGTCGAGATCGCCGAGGACGCCTGGCACCGGTCCGGCTTCGAGGCCTTCGCCGCACGGGAGTTCGGTCGCGGCGAGAGCGACGTGGCGAGCGTGCGGCGCTGCGCCGAGCTGCTGGCCGGCCACCTGGACGGCCACCGGCTGATCCCCAACGCCTCCCGCTGGATCCGCTTCACCACGGTGCGCAACGCGAGTTGGCGCCACCGCAACGTGGTGCTGCTCGGCGACGCCGCCCACTCCGCGCACTTCTCGATCGGCTCGGGCACCAAGCTGGCGCTGGAGGACGCCCTGGCCCTGGCCGCCGCGCTGAGCGAACAGCCCACCCTGGACGGGGCCCTGGCGGCCTACGAGGCCGAGCGGCGCCCGGTGGTGGAGTCCACCCAGCGCGCCGCCCAGGCCAGCCTGGAGTGGTTCGAGACCGTCGGGCGGCGCACCGGGCAGGACGTCGACCGGTTCGCCTTCAACCTGCTCACCCGCAGCCGCCGCGTGACCTACGACAACCTCCGGGCCCGCGACGCCGCCTTCGTGGACGCCGTGGACACCGCCTTCGGCGGCTCTCCCGGGATCCCGCCGATGTTCCGGCCGCTCAAGCTCGGCGCGCTGGAGCTGCGCAACCGCATCGTGGTGCCGCCGATGGCGACCTTCACCTCCCCCGACGCGCTGCCCAGCGCCTTCGACCGGGCCCAGCTCACCGGGCACGCTCTCGGCGGCGCCGGGCTGGTCCTCGCCGGGATGACCGCGGTCAGCCCCGAGGGCCGGGCCACCGACCACTGCCCGGGCCTGTGGAGCGGCCACCAGGAGCAGGCCTGGCGCGAACTCCTGCAAGCCGTACGGTCGGTGAGCGACACACCGATCGGCATCCAGCTGACCCACGCCGGCCGCCGCGGCGCCAGCGCCGTCCCCGGACCGGACGGCATCGGCCGCCCGCTCGCCGAGGGCTGGCCGCTGCTGGCCGCCTCGCCGCTTCCCTGGGACACCGACAGCCCGGTGCCGCACGAAGCCAACGACGTCCGACTGGCCGCCGTCACCGCGGACTTCGCGGCCGCCGCCGAGCGGGCCGCGCGGGCCGGATTCGACGTGCTGGAGCTCCAGTTCGGCCACGGGCACCTCGTCTCCTCCTTCCTCTCCCCGCTCACCAACCGCCGCACAGACCACTACGGCGGCCCGCTCGCCCACCGGCTGCGACTGCCGCTGGAGGTCCTGGCGGCGGTGCGTTCCGCCTGGCCGGCCGGGCAGCCACTGCTGGTACGGATCTCGGCGAGCGACTGGGCACCCGGCGGCACCACCGAGGCCGAGGCGGTGGCGATCTGCCGTGCGCTCGCCGAGGCCGGGGCCGACGCGGTGGACGTCTCCACCGGCGAGGTCGTGGCACAGCAGCGGCCGCCGTACGGGCGCGGCTACCAGACGCCCTTCGCCGAGCTGATCCGCACCGCCACCGGCCTGCCGACGATCGCGGTCGGCGCGATCTCGGGGCCCGACGACGCCAACTCCGTCCTGCTGGCCGGGCGCGCCGACCTGGTCGCGGTCGGCCGGGCCCAGCTGTACGACCCGCTGTGGACGCTGCACGCCGCCGCCGAGCAGGGCTACACCGGGCCCGGCGCCCGCTGGCCCGGCCCCTGGCGGGCGGGCAGCCGCAAGCCGCCGGGCCCGGGCGCCGACCGGGTCGCCCCGCGCCTGCAGCTGCTGCGCGAACCGCCCGCACCCGTCCACCGCCGCTGGCTGTCGACCCCGCCCAAGGGGTGGGCTCGGCCCGAGGAGTGAGGAGGAACCATGCCCCACCTGCCCAGGTTCACCGCCGCCGCCGTGCAGGCCGCCCCCGTCTACCTGGACCCGGCCGCCACCGTCGACAAGGCCGTCGAGCTGATCCGGGAGGCGGCCGGCCACGGCGCCGAACTGGTGGTCTTCCCCGAGGTGTTCGTGCCCGGCTACCCGTACTGGAACTGGACGATGAACCCGGTGCAGGGCTCGCCCTGGTACGAACGCCTGTACCGCGCCGCCGTGGACGTGCCCGGCCCGTACGTCGAAACCCTGCGCGCCGCCGCCCGGCAGGCCGGGGTGGTGCTGGTGATCGGCGTCAACGAACGCGGTCGACACAGCCTCGGTGTGCTGTACAACACCCTGCTGGTCATCGGCTCGGACGGCGAACTGCTCGGCGTCCACCGCAAGTTGGTACCGACCTGGGCCGAGAAGCTGACCTGGACCCAGGGCGACGGCAGCACCCTGAAGGTGCACCGCACCCCCGTCGGCCCGCTCGGCGCGCTCGCCTGCGGCGAGAACACCAACACCCTGGCCCGCTTCACCCTGCTGGCCCAGGGCGAACTCGTCCACGCCGCCTGCTACATCGCCCTGCCGGTCGCCCCCGAGGACTACGACATGGCGGAGGCGATCGCGCTGCGCGCCGCCGCCCACTGCTTCGAGGGCAAGCTGTTCACGGTGGTCTCCTGCTCCACCCTCTCGCCCGAGATCGTGGACCTGATCGCCGGCGAGGACCAGCAGGTCCGCAAACAGCTCGCCCGCCCGCGCAGCGCCCTGTCCGGGATCTTCGGCCCGGACGGCCGCGCCGTCACCGAGCCGCTGGTGGACGAGGAGGGCATCGTCTACGCCGAGATCGACCTCGGCCGGTGCATCCAGCCCAAGCAGATGCACGACATCGTCGGCCACTACAACCGCTTCGACGTCTTCCGGCTGCACGTGGACGACCGCCCGCTGCGGCCCCTGGTGTTCCCCGCAGACGAGGAGGAAGGCGCATGACCGAGCAGAACGACGACCGGATCGGCCGGGCCCGCGTCACCGACAGCCCGGAACTGCTCGCCTACTACGAGGAGTTGGCCAAGCACGAGGCCGGCGCCCTGTGGACGGTGGCGAACGAGATCGAGCCCTGGTACCCGCAGCCGAAGTCCGTCCCCGTGCTCTGGCGCTACGCCGACCTGCGCCCGCTGGTGCGCAAGGCGCTGCCCCTGGTGAAGGCCGACGAGGCGGGCCGCCGGGTGGTGATGCTGGTGAACCCCGGGCGCCGCGAACTGAGCGCCGCCGTCGGCCTGTTGTACACCGGCCTGCAGATCATGGGCCCCGGCGAGGCGATGACCGCGCACCGCCACCAGGCCTCCGCCCTGCGCTTCGTCCACGAGGGCACCGGCGCCTGGACCGTCGTGGACGGCCAGAAGCTCAAGGTCGGCCCGCGCGACTTCGCCATCACGCCCAACAACACCTGGCACGAGCACGGCAACGAGGCCGACGACGCCCCGGTGATCTGGCAGGACGGCCTGGACATCCCGCTGGTCAACACCCTGGACGCCAACTTCTACGAGGTCCACCCGGAGCTGTACCAGCGCCCCGGCCCGGTGGTGAACTCCTCACTGCTCAGCTACGGCGGCAACCTGCTGCCGTACGGCTCCGAGAAGTGGACCAGGCCCTACTCGCCGCTGTTCGGCTGGCCCTGGGAGCCCAGCTACGACGCGCTGTGCCGACTCGCCCGCGCCACCGAGGGCTCGCCGTACGACGGCGTCATCATGGAGTACACCAACCCCGTCACCGGCGGCCCGGTGATGCCGACCATGGCCGCCCACCTCCAACTGCTCCGCCCGGGCCAGGCCACCCGCGCCCACCGGCACACCGGCTCGGTGGTCTACACGGCGGCCAAGGGGCGCGGCGTCTCGGTCGTCGCCGGGCAGCGCTTCGAGTGGCAGCAGGGGGACATCTTCGTCGTCCCGTCCTGGGCCTGGCACGAGCACGCGAACCTCGACCAGAGCGAGGACGCCTGCCTGTTCTCCTTCAACGACTTCCCGGTGATGCACTCGCTCGGCCTCTACCGCGAGGAGGCCCACCCGGACGCCGACGGGCACCAGCCCGCCATCACCGGCTGACACCCGACGCCCGACGCGCGACACCCGACACCCAGTGCCCGACGCCCGACGCCCGACGCCCGACCAGGAGAACCACCACCATGCACCTGCTGACCTACTGCACGGACGGCGACGACACCCCGCGCCTCGGCGCACGTCTCGCCGGGGACCGGGTCGCCGACCTCACCGCCCTCGCCGCCGCAGCCGGGGTCCGACTCCCGGACAGCCTCCTGGAGTTGATCCGGGCCGGGGCGCCGGCCCTGGCCACCGCGCGCGAGCTGATCGCCGGCACGCCGGCCACCCGGCCGCTCGCCGAGGTCCGGCTGCTCGCCCCGCTGCGCCCCGGCAAGATCGTCGGCGTCGGCCTGAACTACGTGGAGCACGTGGCCGAGTCGCACCGCACGCTGGACACCGAGCGCGAACTGCCCGACCGCCCGGTCCTGTTCGGCAAGCCGTCCACCGCCGTCACCGGCCCGGGCCAGCCGATCCGGCACAACGCCGACCTCACCAAGCAGCTCGACTGGGAGTGCGAACTCGCCGTGGTGATCGGCGAGCCGGCCTTCCAGGTCGCCGAACCGGACGCCCTGCGGCACGTGTTCGGCTACAGCATCGTCAACGACATCAGCGCCCGCGACCAACGCCGTTCCGGCCAGTGGTTCTTCTCCAAGGGCCAGGACAGCTACGCGCCCTTCGGCCCGGTCGTGGTGACCGCCGACGAGATCCCCGACCCGCAGCGGCTCGACCTCTCGCTGAAGGTCAACGGCCGACTGCGGCAGGACTCCAACACCCGCCACATGCTGTTCGGCATCGCCCGGCTGATCGCCGACATCTCCTCCGGCATGACCCTGGAACCCGGCGACGTGATCGCCACCGGCTCCCCCTCGGGCGTCGGCGCGGGCATGGTGCCGCCGCAGTTCCTGCAGCCCGGGGACCTGGTCGAGGCCACCATCGAGCGGATCGGCACGCTCGCCAACCCCGTGGTCGACGCCCGCTGAGCCCCACGCCCGTATTACGCCGACGCCCGTAGAACGCCGACGCCCGCCGAAGGGAGCGCCACCGATGCCGACGTACCGGATCGGCCAGATCGTCCCCAGCTCCAACGTCACCATGGAGACCGAGGTCCCCGCCCTGCTGCGGGCCCGCGAGGCGGTCGCCCCCGAACGGTTCACCTTCCACTCCAGCCGGATGCGGATGACCAGGGTCACCCCCGAGCAGCTGCGGGCCATGGACGGCGAGTCCGACCGCTGCGCTGCCGAACTCTCGGACGCCCGGGTGGACGTGATCGGCTACGCCTGCCTGGTCGCGGTGATGGCCACCGGCCCCGGCTACCACCGCGAGGCCGAGCAGCGGCTGCACCGGCGCACCGTCGAGAACGGCGCGCCCGCCCCCGTGGTCACCAGCGCCGGCGCCCTGGTCGCCGGGCTGCGGACGCTCGGCGCCGAGAAGGTCGCGATGGTCACCCCGTACCTGCGGCCGCTGGCCCGGACCGTGGTCGACTACCTCGCCCGGGAGGGCATCGAGGTGCTCGACCACGCCGCCCTGGAGATCGCCGACAACCTCGACGTGGCCGCCCACGACCCGGCCCGGCTGCCTGCGATCGCCCGCGGCCTCGCGCACGCCGACGCGGACGCCGTGGTGCTCTCCGCCTGCGTGCAGATGCCCTCGCTGTCCGCCGTCGAGGAGGCCGAGCAGCAGTTGGGCAAGCCGGTGGTCTCGGCCGCGATCTGCACCGCCCACCAGCTGCTCCGCGCCCTCGACCTGCCAGCCTTCGCCCCCGGCGCCGGGCACCTGCTCTCCGGGGCGTACGCGGAGGCCTGAGTCCGAGGGCCACCGCTATGATCACGACCGGCCACCCGGTCACCGCCGGCCGACCGCCACACCGGACGACCACCACACCGGACCGCACGACCACACCGGACCGCACGACCACACCGGCCCGGCCGACCACGCCCACCGGGGAGGAGCGCCCACGCATGTCGGAGAGCACGCCCCGGCCGAGTTCCCTGATCCACACCGTCTACGGCGAGTTCGTCCGCCGCCTCGGCGGCTGGATATCCATCGCCGACCTGATCGCGCTGATGGCCGAACTCGACGTGGACGGCCCGGCCGTCCGCTCGGCGACCTCCCGGCTGAAGAAGGCCGGCACCCTGCTCCAGGAGCGCCGCACCGGCACCGGCTACCGGCTCGCCCCCGCGATGGAGCCGGTCTTCGAGGAGGGCGACCGCCGGATCTTCCACAGCCTGGAGCCCGCCGAACTCTCCGACGGCTGGGTGGTGGCGGTCTTCTCGGTACCCGAGTCCGAACGCGCGCACCGCCACCAGCTGCGGTCCCGGCTGAGCTGGCTCGGCTTCGGCAACGCCGCCCCCGGCGTCTGGCTGGCGCCCGCCCGGCTGCTGCCGGACGCCCGCCGCCTGCTGGAACGGCTCGGACTGAGCGCCTACGTCCACCTCTTCCTCTCCGCCGAGTACGCCGGCTTCGCCGATCTCCGGACGGCGGTGGCGAGTTGGTGGGACCTCCCGGCGATCGAGGCGCAGTACGCGGCCTTCGCCGACGCCTGGCGCCCGGTCGCCGAGGAGCTGCGCGGGCAGCCCCGGACGGACCCGGCCGAGGCGTTCCGCAGCTACGTCCCGATGCTCACCCAGTGGCGCCGCCTGCCCTACCTGGACCCCGGGCTGCCCGCAGAACTGCTGCCCGCCGACTGGAACGCCGTCCCCGCCCGCGCGGTCTTCACCGAGGTGCACGGGCTGCTGGCCGAGCCCAGCCTGCGCCACATCGAGAAGGTCACCGGTCTCTCCCACTCCCAGGAGCCGTCATGACCGCCCACCCCCCGGCGGACCTGCTGATCCGCGCCGGCGCCGTGCACACCCTCGTCCCCGGCGAGGCGCCGCAGCGCGCGGTCGCCGTCACCGGCGGCCGGATCACCGCCCTCTCCCCCGCCCCCGACGGCCTGGACGCCTTGATCGGGCCGGCCACCGAGGTCGTGGACGCCCCGGGCTCGACCGTGCTGCCTGCCTTCGACGACACCCACACGCACCTGGTGCTGGCCGCGCAGAGCGTCCACGGCGTGCCCGTCCATCGGGCCCGCGACCTGGCCGGGTTCCTCGCCCTGATCCGCGAGCGCGCCGCCCGCACCCCCGCCGGGGAGTGGATCCACACCACCGTCAACTGGCAGGAGGTGCTGCTGGCCGACCAACGGATGCCCACCACCGCGGAGTTGGACGGCGCCACCGCCGAGCACCCGGTGCTGGTGCGCCGCGGCGCGTACAACATGGTGCTCAACTCGGCCGCGCTCCGGCTGGCCGGCATCGACGAGTCGACCGAGGCTCCACCCGGCGGCGTGATCGAGCGCGACGGGCAGGGGCGGCTCACCGGCCGGCTGATCAACCGGGCGGTGGAGCTGGTCGAGCGGGTGCTGCCGCGCCCCACCGCGGCCGAGCGGATCGAGGGCCTGCGCGCCGCCTCCGCGGACTTCGCCGCGACCGGGATCGGCACCGTCCGGGACTGCCTCGTCCCGGTCGAGGACCTGGACGTGCTGGACGCGGCCCGGGCCGAGGGCGCGCTCGCCGTCCGGGTCCGGGCGCTGGTCTCCGGCTTCGCCGCCCGGACGCCGGAGCAGGTGGACGCGCTGCTGGACCGGATGGACGCCTGGCGCGCGGAGGGCCGCGACGACGACCGACTCCGGTTGTGGGGCGTCAAGTTCGGCATCGACGGTGGCTTCGAGGCGGGCGCCCTGGAGGAGCCCTACCAGGGGCAGCCCTGCTACCACGGCCGGCTGCTCTGGGAGCCGGCCGACCTGCTCGCGGCGGTGGACCGGGTGGTCGGGCGCGGCTGGCGGGTCGGTGTGCACGCGTGGGGCGACCGCGGTCTGCGGGTCCTGTTGGACGTCTTCGAGCAGGTGCTCAAGGGCCGCCCCGGACTGCCGCCCGGCACGCTGGTGGTCGAGCACGGCGGGCTGGCCCGGCCCGACCAGCGGGCCCGGGCGATCGCCCTCGGCATCCCGGTGACCGTCCAGCACCCGCTGCTGCACGACGGCGCGCTCACCCAGCAGCGGGCCTGGGGCGAGGAGCGCACGGCCGCGCTCTTCCCGCTGCGCGAGTGGCTGGACGAGGGTGCGCTGCTCACCGCCGGCTCGGACTTCCCGGTCGGCCCGTACGGCGCCATGGTCTCGGTGTGGGGCATGACGACCCGGGGCACCACGGCCGGGGTGGTCGGCCCGGAGCACGCGATCGAGCGGGCCGAGGCGGTCGCCTTGCACACCGTCAACGCGGCCCGACTGACCGGGGAGAGCGAGCTGCGCGGCCTCCTGCGGCCGGGGGCGTTCGCCGACCTCACGGTGTGGCCGGTGGACCCGCTGGACTGCCCGGTGGACGCACTGCGGGAGCTGCTGCCCACCCGTACGGTCGTGAACGGCCTGACCGTGCACCATTCCTGACGATTCGTCAGGCGGCGACAAGCTCCCGCAGGTCGATCCCGCGGTGCAGCGCACGCAGGTCCTCGTGCAGGGTGGACGGAGGGACGACGAGCACGCCGCAGCGCGCCCGGTCGAGGCAGTGGCGGGTGACCGAGCGTCCCGTCAGCCGCTGCACCCGGGCGCGCAGGCCGCCCTGCGCCCCGGTGCTGACCACCAGCAGGTCGCCCGGGCGGTCGGCCAGCTCGGTCAGCACCGCGCCGGCCTCGCCGCGCACGACCAGCGGCCGCACCGGCACGCCGACCGACAGGCCACCGAAGGCCTGCTCCAGCGCGCGCTCCATCCGCGCGTCGGCGAGGTCCTGCCAGGCGCGGAGCAGCGGCGGGCACGGTCGCGCACGGTAGTTGCGCTCGCCGCCGACCGGCGTCCAGGCGAGCACCGGGACCAGGACGGCCTGCCGGATCCTGGCCTCCTCCGCCGCCCGGTGCAGGGCGGTGAGGCTGTGCAGTGAGCCGCTGACTCCGACGATGACGCGAGCGCCGTCCGACATGATCCTTCGCTTTCCGATGCCGAGCTGATTAAGTGACTGCGATTATGCTGCCACACTCGCTCTACAGCCTGCAAATCGAAGGCATTCACTGAATATCACCTTGCATCGCTCGCCCATTCGCGGTTCCCGCCGCCGGCCGGCCGGACCTCCTGGAGCAGCCCCCAGGTGAAGTCGGCCACCCAGGGCCGCACCGGCCCCGCGCCGTCCGGAGCCTCGAAGTCCAGCCGGAAGCGGGTCGGCGCACTCCCCTCCCGCGGCACAGCGGGCGGAAAGGCGGCGCCGACGTCCTCCACCACGCAGCTCCACGGCGCCAGATCCGCGACCGTCCGCAGCTCCGGCCGGGGGCTGCCGGCCGCCCGCACCAGCCACTCGTTCAGCACCGGCGCACCGATCTCCGCCGGACCCAGCAACACCTCGAAGCGCAGCGAGGGCCACAGCGGCAGCGCCCACTGCCGCGCGGTGCAGGCGAGGTCCCCGATCCGGCGCGGGACGCTCGCCTCCGCCGGCCCGAGCACCGCGCCGTACCGGCCGCCGCCGCGCGGGAACCGGGGCGCCCGGACCATCGCCTGCCAGCGCTTGTTCGCAGCCCGCATCGAGGCCCGGTCGGCGCCCAGCCTCCGCACCGCATCCTCGACCAGCCCGGGCTGGAAGTCGGCCATCCGCCGCAGCAGCACCAGCTGGAACTCGCCGACCCCGAAGCCATTGATCGCCATACCCGCAGGCTAGGGCGCATCCGACAAAAGGGAGACACGATTCGAGCGAATGTTCGAATCAAGGCGTACGCTGGCCCCATGCACGGCACCCTCCCGCTCCAGCCCTCGCTGTTCGACGACGCCGACCGCGACGGCCTGCGCCTCGGCCCGCTCTCCGGCCTGCGACGGCAGGTGCTCGGCGACGGCGCTTGGCTGGACCTGCTGCCCGGGTGGCTGCACGGCGCCGACGAGCTGTTCGAACAGCTGGCCACGACCGTCCCCTGGCGGGCGGAGCGCCGGGAGATGTACGAGCGGATGGTGGACGTCCCCCGCCTGCTCGCCTCGTACCCGGCCGACACCGAACCACCGCACCCCGTGCTCGGACAGGCCCGGACGGCACTGAGCCGGCACTACGCGGACGAGCTGGGCGAGCCGTTCCGCACCCTCGGCCTCTGCTACTACCGGGACGGCCGGGACAGCGTGGCCTGGCACGGCGACCGGATCGGGCGCGGCGCCCGCGAGGACACCATGGTCGCGATCCTGTCCGTCGGCGAGCCGCGCACCCTGGCCCTGCGGCCGCGGCACGGCGGCGCAGCGGTCGTCCGCCACCCGCTCGGCCACGGGGACCTGGTGGTGATGGGCGGCTCCTGCCAGCGCACCTGGGAACACGCGATCCCCAAGACCGCCCGCCCGGTCGGCCCCCGGATCAGCATCCAGTTCCGGCCGCACGGCGTCGCCTGACGCCCCCGCTTGCCACCCACCGGCCGGGCGCGGACGCTGGCGAAAGGGGGCCGGCGCCACCCGGCGGGTCCGGTGCCCATCACCGGCGGGGTCGGCGCCCATCTGGAGGGCGGCATGCCGAAGGCGGGCAGATACCACGAGGGCGTCCCGTGCTGGGTCGTCCTGACCACCCCGGACACCCCGCGCGCGCAGCGCTTCTACGGCGCGCTGTTCGACTGGGAGTTCGTCCCGACCGGCCCCGCCGAGGCGGTCGCCACCCGGTACGGCGCCCAGGTCGCGGCCGTCGAACAGGACGCAGCCGTCGAACAGGACGCGGACACCACCCGGGCCGCCGCCTGGACCACCCACCTCGCCTGCGCCGACCTGCGCCGCACCGCCGCGCTCGTCCGCGCCGCCGACGGCCGGATCACCCGCGAGCCCTACGAGGTGCCCGACCAGGGCCGGGCGGCACGTGCCGTCGACCCGCTCGGCGCGCCCTTCGGCCTCTGGCAGGCGGGCACCATCGACGGCGCCGGACTGGTCGACGAGCCCGGCGCCCTGGCCTGGAACGAACACCTCTCCCCCGACCCGGACACCGCGCGCACCTTCTATCGCCGCCTCTTCGGCTACACCTACGACCGGCCGAAGGCGGGCCACACCCTCGCCCGGGCCGCCGGCCTGCCCGCCTGCAGCATCGGCCCGACCGCCACGGCCGGGACGGCCGCGCACTGGCTGGCCCACTTCGGGACCGCCGACGCCGACCGGGCGGCCGAGCGGCTGCGCGCCCTCGGCGGCACCGTCCTGTCCGGGCCGGAGCCGACGCCGTACGGCCGCGCCGCGCTGGTCCGGGACGACGCCGGGGCGCGGTTCGTCCTGGTCGCCGTCCCGCCCCGGGAGTCCGCCGCGGCGGCCTGAGCCGTCATTCCTTGACCGCGCCAGCCAGGCCGGACACCAGCCGCGCTGCACCGCGATGAAGGGTACGTTCTGGACCCATGACGGAGACGGCCCCAAGAAGCCGCGCCCGAACGCAACCAGTCCTCCTCACTGCGCCGCGCACTCGCCGTCCTCGGCTACGTCCGCGACCACGCCGACCGGCGCGGCGTCCCGCTCGCCCAACTCGCCGACGCCCTCGGCCTCAACAAGAGCACCGTGCTGCGGCTGGCCGGGCCGCTCCTGGACGAGCACCTGCTCGACCGCGACCGCGAGTCCGGCTGGTTCCGGCTCGGCCACGGCTCACTGCGCCTCGGCCGGTCCTACCTGACCACCCTGGACCTGCGCAGCGTCGCCGCCGAACACCTGTTCCCCGGTCCGTTACCGGCTCCGGGTCCCGGTTCCGTCAGTCCGACGGCAGCAGCACCCGCTGCTCCACCGGTGAGGAGAGGATCACCGAGGTCGTCGTACGGCCGAGCACCGCGATCGCCTCGATCAGCTCCTCCAGGTGCGCGGTGTCCCGCGCCGCGACCTTGAACACCCAGCAGTCCTCGCCGATGACGTGGTGCACCTCCAGCACCTCCGGCCGGTGCAGCAGGTCCTGGCTGCGCAGGTACTTCACCGTCATCCGGGCGTGCGGCGATACCCGGACGAAGGCCCGGATGCCGTACCCCAGCCGCCCGGGGGCGACCTGCGCCGCGTAGCCGGTGATCGTGCCGCCCGCCTCCAGCCGGCGCACCCGCTCGCCGACCGCCGCCGGGCTGAGGTTCACCCGTCGGCCCAGCTCGCTGAGTGTGATCCGGCCCTCGGACTGGAGCAGTTCCAGCAGCCGCAGATCGACCGCGTCCAGACCTCCGCCGGCCCCGCTCCGTGGGCCCGCCGACGAATCGTCGGCCGAACCGCCCGACTGCCGTGGGTCTTTCGGTCGCAGCGCCTGAACTCCCATGATCCCCCCTTCATCGAACCGCGCCGCACCATAACACTTGTGACCATGGAAAACGTGCTCGTCATCGGCGGGAACCGGTACTTCGGACGGCAATTGGTCACCCGGCTGCGCGACTCCGGCGTACGGGTCAGCGTGCTCAACCGCGGCTCGGCGCCACCGCCGCCGGGCGTGACCCCGCTCATCGCCGACCGCTCGGACGAGGCGGCGCTGACGGCCGCCCTGGCCGGGCGCGACTTCGACGCGGTGATCGACCAGGTCTGCTACACCCCGCGGCAGGCCGCGAGCGCCGTCCGCGCCTTCGCCGGCCGGACCGGCCGCTATCTGATGACCTCCACCATCGAGGTCTACGACACCGGTGCACAGCAGCCGATCAGCCCGCCGCCCAGTCCGCTGGCCGAGTCCGCCGTCGACCCGGCCCGGTGGCCGGTTCAGCTCGAACTCCCCTGGGAGGAGCCGGAGTTCGTCGAGGCCTCGTACGGCGAGGGCAAGCGTCAGGCGGAGGCGGTGTTCACCCGCAGCGGGGCCTTCCCGTTCGTGTCCGTGCGGCTCGGCCACGTGCTGGGCGCCGCCGACTTCACCGGGCGGCTGGCCCACTACACCGACCGCATCGACGCCGGCCGGCCCGTCCTGGTCCACCCGGAGGACCTGCCCTCCTCCTACACCCACGACACCGAGGCCGCCGCCTTCCTCGCATGGGCGGCGGGCCGGGAGTTCACCGGCCCGGTCAACCTCGCCTCGCACGGCGAACTCACCGCCACCGACCTCTGCGAGCTGATCGCGGCCGGCCGCCCGTACCGCACGGCCGCGCCCGAACCCGGGCAGCAGGCCTCGCCGTTCTCCTTCGACCGCTACTACGGCATGGACAACTCCCGGGCGCAGCAGCTCGGACACCCCCTCACGCACACCCGCGACTGGCTGCCCGGCCTGCTCGCCGCCACCCGTGGACAGGAGCTCCCCGCATGACCACCGGAACCACCGGCCCGACCACCGACCCGACCACCAGGCCCACCACCCGCCTGCTCGGCACCGTCCGGACCAGCGCCATCGGCCTCGGCGCGATGCCGCTCTCGGTCGAGGGCCGCCCGGACGAGGCCCGCGCCATCGCCACCGTCCACGCCGCCCTGGACGCGGGCATCACCCTGATCGACACCGCCGACTCCTACCACTGGCACGCCGACGAGTACGGCCACAACGAGGAGTTGATCGCCCGCGCCCTCGCCTCCTACGGCCCCGGCGCCGATCACGTCCTGGTCGCCACCAAGGGCGGCCGCGGCCGCCCCGGTGACGGCTCCTGGACCGTCGACGGCGACCCTGCCCACCTCAAGCGCGCCTGCGAGGGCTCGCTGCGCCGCCTCCGCGTCGAGGCGATCGGCCTCTACCAGCAGCACCACCCGGACCGGAACGTCCCGTACGCCGACTCTCTCGGCGCGATCCGGGAGCTCTACGAGGAGGGCAAGATCCGCGCCGCGGGCATCTCCAACGCGGACGTGGCACAGGTCCGTCTCGCCCGGGAGATCCTCGGCGACGCCCTGGTCTCGGTGCAGAACGAGTACTCCCCGGCCGTTCGCACGCACCAGCCCGTCCTGGACCTCTGCACCGAACTGGGACTGGCCTTCCTGCCCTGGAGCCCGCTCGGCGGCATCGGCCGCTCCGCCGAACTCGGCGGGGCCGGCGAGGAGTTCGCCGCGATCGCCGCCGAACGCGGAGTCAGCCCGCAGCGCGTGGCCCTCGCCTGGCTGCTGGCCACCTCCCCGGTGACCATCCCGATCCCGGGCGCCAGCCGCCCGGAGACCATCCGGGACTCCGCCGCCGCAGGAGAGTTGGTACTCGGCCCGGACGAACTGGCCCGCCTCACGAATGCGAACGGGGCCCGGCGCCTGTGAAAGGCACCGGACCCCGTCCGACAGTGGAGCGCCAGGCCCGGGTTGCACGGACTCTCCCTACTGAAAGTAGGGCGTGCTCTGGTAGCACCGCTGACGCCTGACGAGAGATCGTCTCCCTCGCGACAGGAAGTACGGTACCAGTTCAGTGATCAGACACCGAATCGGAGGCGAACCCCGCATGACGAGCACTCCACCCGAGGTCGTTCCGTACGCGGACGGACGGCTGTTGGACGTCCACCGGCCGGCCGCCGGTGCACCCGGTGCCGCCGGGCCGGCTCCCGTCGTGCTGCTCTGGCACGGCCGGGGCCCGAACGAGCGCGATGTGCTGCGGCCGTTGGCCCGCGAGGCCGCCGGGCTCGGCCTGCTGGTGCTCGTCCCGGACTGGAACGCCGACCAGCCCGACGGCGGCAGCGCCGAACTGCTCGCCTCCCTCGCCCAGGCGCACCGCATGGCCGCCGGGTTCGGCGGGGACCCGTCGCGCTTCGTGCTGGCCGGCTGGTCGTCGGGCGGCCGGGAGGCCGTCGCCGTGGCCACCCACCCGTCCACCGCCGCCGAACTGCGGCCCACCGCCGCCGTCGGCATCGCCTCGCGCTACTCCGACCCGGCCGTCACCACCGGCGGCGCCCCGCTCGACCAGCTGGCCGCGGGCCCCTCGCCCGTCCCGCTCTGGCTGGTCCACGGCACGGCGGACGAGATCGTGGACATCGGGCACACCCGGCAGCTGAACGCTGCCCTGACAACGCAGCTGTCGACGGTACGGAATCTCGAACTCCCCACCGACCACGCGGGCGTGGTGATGACTTCCTACAGCCCCGAGGCCCGGCGCTGCCTGCCCGCCACGGCCGCCGACACCCTGGCGGCCGGCCGCCGCACCGCCGCCGTCCTCGCCGAGGCGGCCGGACTGTCGTAGGCGGCCGGGCTGTCGTAGGCGGCCGCCGCCGTCACGTCCGAGCGAGACGCGTGCGCGGCCCGCGCCCGCGCTCCAGCGCTTCGAGGTCGCGCTGCAGTGGCGGGTGCGGCACCGTCAGCACCGGGCAGGCCGCGTGCCGGACGCAGAAGGCGGCGACGGACGGGTGCACCAGCCGGGCGAGGCGGCCGCGATCACGCCCGGCGCCGAGGACGAGCAGGTCGTCCGGGCGGTCGGCGCAGCGCACCAGGGTTTGGGCGGTGTCGCCGCGGACGGCCTGGCAGCGCAGCCGAACGCCCGAGTAGCGTCCGGCGAACGCCTCGTCGAGGGCCTGCCGCAGCCGGGCCACGGCGGCGGCGCGGCCGGCGGTGACCACCGGCGGGCAGGGGCTGCGACGGTAGCCGAGCTCGTCGCCCGGCGGGGTCCAGCACAGCACGGCGAGCACGTCGGCGTCCCTCCGGCGGGCCTCGGCGACGGCGCGGTGGAGGGCGGCGAGGCTGCCGAGCGAGCCGCTGACGCCGACCACGATCCGGCCCTCGCCCGCACCGCTGTCCGCGCCGTCAGTGCTGTCAGTGCTGTCCGTGCTGTCCGCCATGGCCTCTCCTCGCTGCCGTCCCGCCCCAGCAAAGCGCCCGGCGACCGTACGGCCGAGACCCGTTGACGGCGCCCTGACGCGGTGCCCGGTGTTCCGTACGCGCCCCTGACGCCCCGGCGGCGGACGCTCAGGCTTCGGGCTTCTCGGGCACCTGCGCCTCCCAGAGGTCCGCGAACATCCGGTCCAGGTGCTCCTCGCCGATCGGCGGGACGGGCAGCGGATGGGTGGCCTGTGCGCGGAAGCCGTCCAGGAGCAGGGCGAGGTAGCGGCGCCAGAGGTCGGGGCGCAGCTCGCCGGCGGCGGGCAGGGCGCGGCAGAGCGGGCCGAGCAGGAACAGCAGGTCCATGGTCACCACGTCGCGGCGCATGGTGCCCTGTTCCTGGGCGCGGGCGATGAGGGCGCCGACGGTGGTGGCGTGCTGCCGACTGATCTCGATCATTCCGGGGATGGTCGGGATGGCCTGGGTGACCAGGTCGTTGATGCCCCGGTCGGCGGCGACGAGTTCGAAGATCCGCCCGACGTACTTTTCGAGGCCGGTCCAGGCGTCCTCGGCGGCGAGCGCCTCCCGGCCGGCGGTGGCCAGCCCGGCGCCGGCGTCCGCGAACACCTCGCCGATCAGCGCCTCGCGGGTCGGGAAGTGCCGGTAGAGGGTGGCGTTGCCGACACCGGCCTCCTTGGCGATCTGATCGAACGGCACGTCCAGGCCGTGCCGGGAGAACATGTCGCGGGCGGCGGCGAGCAGCAGGTCGCGGTTGCGCTGCGCGTCTCGCCGGAGCCGTCCCGGGGGGTTCGCGCTGCTCGGTGCCATGCCCCCGACCCTAGCAAGCGGGCCTGGCGGCGGCGCCGCGCTCTGGTCGGGGTCAGGCCGGCGGCCCCGGCGGGGAAGTGAGCCGGGGCCACCGTCATGCGGGGTCGGTCAGCAGCTCTGGTCAATCAGGGAGAACGTGGCGTAGTGGTCGCCGGTGTAGTAGTCCTCCTGGTACTCCTGGCCGGTCACGATCCGGCGGGCGCCGCGGGTCGGCGAGCCCGGGGTGATGACGGTGTACTCGTGGTAGTAGCCGTAGCTCTCGCGGGGGAGGACGTTCTCTCTGTTCTGGAAGACCACGCCGTCCTGGGAGTAGGGGAACGGCCCGTCGGAGGCGATCAGGTCGAGGGTGTCGGTGGCCTCCGACGGAAGGGCGGAGAGGCACACGGTGCCGCTCACGGCGGCGTGCGCCTCGGTGGCGACGGCGACCGGCGCGAGGGTCATCAGGGCGACGGCGGTGACGGCGGCAGCGCGGGTCTTCCACGCGCGTAGAGTGCGAGTCATGCCCCCAGTGTGGCGAGACACCGTCAAGACCGGAACCCCTCCACCGAAGTATTAACCAGCGGGTAACTCCCCTTTACCTGGGCCGACTTGGCCCGTACTCCCGCCTCCCGGCAGCCCTCCGCGCCAGCGTCCACGAACCGTCCGGGCGGCATATGGGTCGACCGCCATCGAACTACCGTCGGGGCCCGCCCGCCCCGCACTGCGGGCCCTCGCCGCCCCGGAGCGGGCCGCATAGAGTGACGGATCACGACGGACCGGAACGATCTCCGACGGGGTGGACCACACGGTGGACGAAGGGGTGGACGTGGCGGCGAACGAGAACACCGCGCGGACGGCGGCGAGCGCACTGGCGGCACCCACCGCACTGACCGCCCACCAGCTGGTCGGCCTGCTGGTCGACCCCGGCAGTTTCCACAGCTGGGACGAGCCGCCGCCCGGCCCGCCCGCCGACCCCGAGTACCGCGCCTCGCTCGACCGGGCCCGTGAGCGCACCGGCCTGGACGAGGCCGTCCTCACCGGACTCGGCCTGATCGACGGCCGGACTGTCGCCCTGGTCGTCTCCGAGTTCGGCTTCCTCGGCGGCTCGATCGGCGTCGCGACCGCCGAGCGGATCACCCGGGCCGTCGAGCGGGCCACCGCCGAGCGGCTGCCGCTGCTCGCGCTGCCGGTCTCCGGCGGCACGCGGATGCAGGAAGGTTCGGCGGCCTTCCTCTGCATGCTGCGCATCACCGCCGCCGTCCAGACCCACCGCGCCGCCGGCCTCCCCTACCTCACTTATCTGCGCAACCCCACCATGGGCGGTGTCTTCGCCTCCTGGGGCACGCTCGGCCAGCTGGTCCTCGCCGAGCCCGGTGCCCGGCTCGGCTTCCTCGGCCCGCGCGTGTACGAGGAACTGCGCGGGGTGGAGCTGCCGGCCGACGTCCAGCAGGCCGAGACGCTGGCCGAGCACGGGCTGGTGGACGCCGTCGTCCCGCCACAGCAGCTGCGCGAACTGGTCCGCCGCACGCTCGCCGTCCTCGGCACCACACCACCTCCCGCCGAGGCCCCGGACGACGCCGCGTCCCCTACAGAGGGGACGGACGACGCCCGCTCCGAGCGCCCCGACGCCTGGGACTCCGTCCTCCGCACCCGCCGCCCCGACCGCCCGGGCACCCGCGAGCTGCTGCGGCGCACCGCCGAGGAGCTGGTGCTGCTGGACGCGCCCGGCGGCCGCGGCGGTGCACTGGTCCGCGCGCTGGCCGTCCTCGGCGGCCGTCCCGTGGTGGTGGTCGGCCAGCAGCGGCAGTCCCCGGAGCACGAGCGCCCCTTCACCGCCGCCGACCTGCGGGCCGTCCGACGCACCGCACTGCTCGCCGAACAGCTCGGGCTGCCGCTGGTCACCGTCGTGGACACGGCCGGAGCCGAGCTGTCCGCCCAGGCCGAGCGGGAGGGCATCGCGGTGGAGATCGCGCACTGCCTGACCACCCTGCTCGCGCTGCGCACCCCCGTCCTCGCCGTGCTGCTCGGCCAGGGTTCGGGCGGCGGCGCGCTCGCCCTGCTCCCGGCCGACCGGGTGATCGCCGCCGGCCACGCCTGGCTGGCGCCACTGCCCCCGGAGGGCGCCTCGGCGATCGTCCACCGGGACGGTGCGCACGCCGCCGAGCTGGCCCGGGCGCAGGGCATCGGCGCGCACCGGCTGGCGGAGGTCGGGCTGGTCGACGAGGTCGTCCCGGAGCTGCCGGACGCCGCCGAGGAGCCGGAGGCCTTCTGCGCACGACTCGGACGGGCCCTCGGCAGGACGCTCGGCGCCCTGGCGGCCCCCGAGGCGGACCGGCTCGCGGCCCGGGCCGCCCGCCACCGCCGGCTGGGCGATTCGCGCTGACGGCCGGCGCCCGCGCCATGTGGCGCGGGTCTCAACGACGGGTTGATCGTCTGTACCCAAAGTGCTTCCCCCGGACCCCCGGGTGACGGCCCCGACGGTTCAAACGGTGAGTGCGCTCACACGGAATCAGCGCCCACGACGGTCCGTAGTAGGCACCCGCGCACCGCCCGCGCCGCCCCCACGACCCCCTCGTTCGCGCACGTCAGAAGGGGTCTGCGCGCTCCCCGAGACCGGCCCTTCGAATCCACGGCGACCACCCCTGTACGACTGCCCGTCGTAACGAGGGGGTCTTGGCGACCACCGATCCGGTCTGCCAACAATGGCTCTCGTCGCCAGCCACACCGGCTCCTGTCCCGCCGGTGAACGGCTTACTGCCGAGTCACCCCCGCGACCGCAACGGCCCCTGTCCGGCCCGACGGTCCCGGGCGGGGAGTGACCCGGCCCAACCTGATTGAGGTCCTGTTCTACATGCCCGCTTTCAAGCTCCGTATGCGTACTTCGGCCGCGATTCTTGCCGGTGCCGCCGGCCTGACCGCCCTGGGCGCCGGCGTGCTGCCCGCCTCCGCGAACGCCGCCACCGCCTCCCCGAAGACCATCGCCGCCCAGATCGTCCCGGCGAACCAGCTGGCCTCGTTCAGCCAGATCATCTCCCACGAGTCCGGCTGGAACGTCAGCGCGACCAACCCGAGCTCGGGCGCCTACGGCCTGGGCCAGGCGCTGCCGGGCTCCAAGATGGCCTCGGCCGGCGCGGACTGGAAGACCAACCCCACCACCCAGATCAAGTGGGCGCTGGACTACATGAACTCCCGCTACGGCAGCCCGAACGCCGCGTGGAACTTCTGGCAGGCCCACCACTGGTACTAAGCCGACCCCATCGGCTCACCGACTCCCACCCGTCCCCTGACCACTCCCCCTCACCCCGGGGGTCGGACAGGGACCACCGGGGTGCCCGAGAGGGCCCGGACCCGCGCGACCCGCGGGCCCGGGCCCTCTCGTGGTTTCCCCCGGCGCCGCCGCCCCGCCCCGGGTCACAGCGCCCGACCCCGGCCTCCGGGGGCTCCCGTCACAGCTCGTCCGTGAGCCCCAGCAGCTCGCGCATCCGCGCGTACTTGTCGACCAGGCGCTCCGCGGTCTCCCGGTCGAGCGAGGCCAGCCGGCCCGGGTCGGAGTTGTGTGCCAGGTCGGCCCGCTTGACGAGCAGCGCACCGGGCGTCGCCAGGATGCGGGCGGTGTACTCCTCGACCGGCTCGTCCGGGCGCCGGGTGAGCGCGTCGACGATCGCCTTGGTCTCCTGCGGCAGCGCGGCCGCCGCCAGCCACTCCCGGCTCAACCGGTCGTCCTCGACGGTGTCGTGCAGCCAGCCCGCCGCGATCTGCGCCTCGCTGCCACCGCGGGCGGCCGTCCCGCGGGCGACCGCCGCGATGTGCTCGCAGTACGGGTGGCCGTTCTTGTCCACCTGCCCCCGGTGGGCGCCGCGCGCGATCGCCTCCACCTCGCGCAGGCTCAGGTACCCGCGCTCCGTCGACTCGCGATCCCTCGACTCGCGCTCCCTCGACTCGCGCTCCGTCGACTCGTCCATCGGCTGGTCCATCGGCTCGCCCGTCGACTCGTCCATCGGCCCGTCCGTCTGCTCGTCCATCGGCTCATCGTAGGCCCGTGATCGACGCCTCGACGGCCGCTGGTTTACTGCCCCGGGGGTTCGACCGCTTCAGGAGTCCACCGGCTCGCGGGTCGACGCCTCCGGCGGGAGACCCCCGCCGTACCCGGCAGGCACGTCCGAGCGATCCGAGGAACCATGCCATCCCTGCACCCGCTGCTGTCCGCCTTCGCGCCGATCTGGGCGATCACCGGAGTCGGCTACGTCGTCGGCCGCACCCGGCTGCTCGGGCCGCACGCCGAGACGGTGCTCAACCGGTTCGTCTTCCACGTGGCGATGCCGGCCGCGCTCTTCCTGATGATCGCCCGCACCCCGCTGGACCGTTTCGCCAACCCGTCGATGCTGGCCTTCGCCGCCGGCACCGCCGTCGCGATCGGTCTCGGGCTGCTCGCCGGGAAGCTGGTCTTCGGGCGCAAGCCCGGCGAACTGGCCATCGGCGCGATGGCCTCGGGGTACGTCAACTCCGCCAACCTCGGCATCCCGGTCACCATGCAGGTCGTCGGCGACGCCTCCTTCGTGGCCCCAGTGGTGCTGTTCCAGATCCTGCTGGTCACCCCCGCCGTGCTCGCCGTCCTGGACGGCGGAGCCGCCGGGCGACGGGCGCTGCTCACCCTCCCCGTGCGCAACCCGATCCTGCTGGCCGCCGCGGTGGGCGCCGCCGTCTCCGCGGCCGGGCTGCACCTGCCCGCCGAGCTGAACCGTTCCTGCGAACTGCTCGGCGGCGCCGGGGTGCCGACCGCCCTGATCGCCCTCGGCATGTCGCTGCACAACCGCCCGCCGGCGGACGGCCGTTCGCGCCGCGCCGAAGTCGGGCTGATCGTCGCGGTCAAGACCCTGCTCCAGCCGCTGGTCGCCCTCGCCGTGGCCGGGCCGCTGCTCCACCTGTCCGAGCACCAACTCCTCACCGTGGTGCTGTTCTCCGCGCTGCCCACCGCGCAGAACGTGTACACCTACGCGCGCGAGTACGGGCAGGGCACCGTGCTCGCTCGGGACGCGGTGCTCTGGTCGACGCTGGTGTCGATGGCGACGCTGTCGGTGATCAGCTGGACCCTCGGGCCGGCGTAGCGCCCCCGCCTTCCCGCTCCCGCGTCACCCGCGTCCCTCGCGCCTCCTGCGTCTCCCGCCTGGCGGCGGCCACCACGGTGGTCACGGCCGCCAGGAAGCGCCCGGCCGTCTCCAGCTCCGCCGGCTCGAACTGCCGCATCGCGGTGAGCAGATCGCCGATCAACCCGCCGAAGAACCCCTGCCCCAGCTCCATCGCCCGGTCCTCCACCAGCAGCCGCACCCGCCGACGGTCCTGCGGGTCGCGCTCGCGCCGGATCAGCCCGAGCCGTTCCAACCGGTCCACCAGGCCGGTGGTCCCGGCCGAGTTCAGCCGCAGCGCCTCACCGAGCCGGCCCGGGGTGACCACCTCCCCGGCCCTGGCGGCGTCCAGCAGATGGATCAGCGCCCGCAGATCCGTCGGATGCAGACCGTTGCCGGCCGCGAACTCGGCCCCGAACAGGTCCAGTTCGACCGTCAGACCGCGCAGCAGATGGACCAGCCGCATCGGCTCCTCGACCTCGGACACCCTGTCGTCCTTTCCTCGGGCACGCTCTCGTGCCACTATTCTCTCGTTCAGCGAGATACTTGCCGAGCAAGATGCTTGTCGAGCGAGATGCTTGTTCGACGAGTGGTTCGGCACGCCATCACACCACACCCCACCCGCGGAGGCCGTCATGCCCGCCCGCACCGCCCCCTTCCTCGCCGCCTACGACGCCCTGCTCGCCCGCTGGCCCGTTCCGGTCGAAGCCCTCACCGTCCGCACCGCCCACGGCACCACCCGGATCAACGCCTGCGGCCCCCGCGACGGACGCCCCCTCGTCCTCCTCCACGGCGGCGGTGCCACCTCCGCCATGTGGTTCGCCAACGCCGCCGCCTGGGCCGAAGCCGGACACCGCGTCCTCGCCGTCGACCTCATCGGCGACCCCGGGCGCAGCGTCCACGACGGCGTCCTGCTCGACGGCGTCCCCGGACTACTCGGCTGGCTGGACGCCGTCCTCGACGGGCTCGGCGTCCCCGAGACCGACGTCTGCGGCCATTCCTACGGCGGCTGGATCGCCCTGGAGTACGCCCTGCACGCCCCCGCCCGGGTCGGCCGGCTCGCCCTGCTCGACCCCACCCAGTGCTTCGCCGGCTTCCGCCCCGGCTACCTGCTGCGTGCGCTCCCGCTCTTCCTCCCCGGCCGCACCCCGGACCGCGCCCGCTCCTACCTCGACTGGGAAACCGGCGGCTCCCGCCTCGACGCCGACTGGCGGGAGCTCTACGCCCTCGGCTACGCCGACTTCCCCGCGACCCGCGTCGTCACCGGCCCGCGCCCCACCCCGGCCCACCTCCGCACCCTGACCAGCCCGGTCCTCGCCCTCCTCGCTGCCGGGAGCCGCACCCACGATCCGGCCCGAGTCGCCGAAGCCGCCCGCCGCACCCTCCCGGCCGCCGAGGTCGCCATCGTCCCGGACACCGCCCACCACAACCTGCCGATGGCGGCCGCACCCGAGGTCAACCAGCGCCTCGTCGAGTTCCTTTCCGGCGCCCGGGCCTGACGGGGTTTCCCCGACCCCGGACAAGGCCGCCCTCCCGCACCCCCGTCCCGAGGCCGACCCGCGCCAGAAGTCGACCAGGCCGACTTCCCACGCTTTCCGCCGGTCCTCCCGGACCGCCGCGCTGAGCTCGGGCCACGATGGGCACGGGCACGGTGGGCGGGTGTCGAGAGCGTGGACGTGGGTGGGGGGCGGGGACCGTAGCGTGGGCGGATGACCGAGGGCGGGCAGGCCGGCGGATCGCGGGTGAGTGCGACTCATGTGATGGCGTCGGCCGTCGTGTTCGCGATTCCGGTGCTCAAGCTGGCCTGGACGCTCGGGGGCGGGGACGCCGCCCGGGGGCGCCCCTGCTGGCCATGGGCCCGGTCAACTGGGTCGACGTCGTGATCGGGATGTTCTTCGCCGAGCCGGTGCTGGCGGTCGTCCTGGCGGCGGTGGCCTCCCACGTGACGTACGCCGTCCGGGCCGCCCAGGGCGGTGCCGCCCGGCACCGGGGGCGGGCGTTGGCAGAGACGGTGGCCCGTGCGGCGATCCTGCCGGGGGCGCTCGGGGTGGTGGTCGGCGCCTTCAACGGGCTGTGGGGGGGCGTGACCGCGGGCGCCCTGGGCTACCTGCTGCGACTCGGGGTGATCGCCGAGTACCGTACGGGCGGTCGCTCCGCCGCCACCGGTCACCGCGCCGGCCGGCCCGCCGTGACCTTCTGGCCGCGGGCCGCCGAGTCCGCCCGGATCGCGGCCCTGGTGCTCACGCCGGCCGTGCTCCCGGTGTTCTCCGTGGTCGCGGCCCTCGACGGGCGGTCCTGGACCAGCGTCCTGATGTGCGACGTGAACACCGGCTCCGGCCCGCAGCGCGCCCGCCTGGTCGAGCTGGCCCGCGAGGCCCCCGGCGTCGTCGGCTGGGACGTCCCCGCCCACGAGATGGTCAGCGGCACCAACTGCGCCGTCGACCCCGACGACGTCCTCCGCGCCCCCTGGTGGCGCAGCAGGTGAACGCTGCACAGCAGTAGAACGGTGGCGCAGCAGTCGAACGCTGCTCGTCGCCGTCGGCGGTCGGGCGCCCGGGCAGTCGTAGGGTCACGGCTTCCCGGGCCCCGGACCATCGGGCCGTCGGGCCGTCAGTAGATCAGGTACCCCGGGCGGTGCCCTTCGTCGTCGATCTCCCCGGTGGCCTGGGCCCGCAGCTTGCGGGACAGTTCCTCCAGGGCGCGGGAGGCCGCGACCTCCTCGCCGATCCTGGCGAGCGGACGGTCGTCGGCGCTCTTCACGGACTCGCCGTGCGCGCTCAGGCCCGGCGCCCGCGCGCCCGTCAACCTGGCGTCGCACGCCGTGTGCACGCCGTCCTCCTCGAAGCTCAGCTCCACGTCCCACTGGTTGTGCATGCCACACCTCCTGGCGCCGGCCCCCGTCGCGCCTGTCCGGACCGGCACGGACGGTGACCCGTGGCGGCCGCTCACACCAGCGTGCGCCTGCCCCTCCGGTGGCGGCAAGCGCGGCCGCCGACGACCGGTGTGCCGGGGGGCGTTGCCGCGAACCGGGGCTGCGGGGGCGGCGCGGTTCCGGGGGCGCGGTCCCCGGGGAGCGCTTCCGGGGGCGCGGTAACGACGGCAGCACCGCGGTCGGCACCGGGTCACCGTCCGATCGGCCCGGCCGCCGCCCCGGCGGTACGCTGACGGAAGCGGCCGCGACCGCCGCCCCACCCCGGATCCGTCGGCGCGGCGCGGGCAGCGACAACCTGGTGGTCCCTCCGTGGCGGTCTTCCTCCTCGCCCTCAGCGCAGCCTGCTGTCTGGGGCTCGGCTTCGTCCTCCAGCAGCACGCGGCGCAGCGGGCCCCCCGTGCCGACATCCTGCATTGGCGGCTGCTGCTGGACCTGATGCGGATGCCGCAGTGGCTGCTCGGCACCGGGTTCATGGTCAGCGGGCTGATCCTCTCGGCGCTGGCACTCAACCAGGGCGAGGTGTCCCTGGTCGAGCCGCTGCTGGCCACCAATCTGTTGTTCGCGATGGCGCTGGCGCGGGTGCTGACCCGTCAGACGCTGGGCCGCTCCGGCTGGATCGGGGTGCTGCTGCTCGGGCTCGGGGTGACGGCCTTCATCGTCGGCGGGCGGCCGACGGGCGGCGGGGCGCCGGCCGGGGAGCTGCGGCACTGGCTGGTGGTCGGCACGGTGGTCGGCCTGGTCGTGCTGCTGGTCTCGCTGGCGCGGCGGCTGCCGCTGTTCGAGGAGGCGACCTTGCTGGCGCTCGCCGCCGGGCTGCTCTACGGCCTCCAGGACGCGCTCACCAGGACCACCACCCAGCGCCTCGACCACCAGGGGCTGACGGCCGTGCTGCAGAGCTGGCAACCGTACGCGGTGGTCGTGGCGGGTGTGGTCGGGCTGCTGCTGGTGCAGAGCGCCTTCGAGGCCGCGCCGCTGCGGATGTCCTTGCCCGCGTTGACCGCCGCCCAGCCGCTGGCCGGGATCGCCTGCGCGGTCGGCTTCCTCGGCGACCGGCTGCAAGTAACCCCGGGGGCGCTGGCCTGGCAGTCCGCCGGGCTGGTGGCCATCGTGATCGGGGTGATCGTGATCGGGCGCCACCCGGCGATGCCCGGCACCGTCCGCGAGACCCTGGAGAGCATCGGCGCCTTGCCGGAGGAAGACTCCGAGGGCAGGTCGGACGGCGGCCCGGAGGAGAAGCCCGACGGCAGCCGGGAGAGCACGCCCTGAGGCGCCCCGATGTGCTGGAGTGCGCAGGCGGACACCGTGGCCGGCGGGGTGGTGGTGGTCGTCGGCGTGGCCTGTCTGGTCCGTGTCCACCGGGCCGGGCGGCCCGAGCGCCTGCTCCTCGCCGCCGTCCCGCTGGTGCTGGGACTGCACCAGCTGATCGAGGCCCTGGTGTGGCTCGGTACGGACGGCGGGCTGTCCGCCGCCCCGGCTGCGGCGGCCCGTACGGCCTGGGCGGTGATCGCTCTGCCGCTGCTGCCCGTCCTGGTCCCGGCCGGGGTGTGGTCCGCGAGCGCCGGGCCGCGCCGCCGCCTGCTCGCAGCGTTCACCCTGCTCGGCGCGGGCGTCGCCGTTCCTTTCGCGGTGGCCGTCGCCGCCCGTCCGGTGGCCGCCGCCGTTCACGGCCACACCCTGGGCTACGCCGTCGGCATCCCGCACCCGGCCGCTCTGACGGCCGGCTACTTCCTCGCCACCGTCGGCTCCCTCCTCGCGAGCGGCGACCGCCTGCTCCGTCGCCTCGGCCTGGTCATCGGGGCGGGGGCCGTCGTCTGTGCACTGCTCTGGCGGCTCGCCTTCGCCTCGACCTGGTGTGCCCTTGCCGCCCTGGCCGCCCTCCTGCTCCTCCGCTGGGCGGGACACTCCCCCGACGCTGAGCCCGGCCGGCGGATCACCCATCCGGCTCCATGAACCACTCTCATCGACTCTCCCATCTCATGAGCATGTCTCATACCCGTGCGCCGGGGCCCGTTCCGGCTTGGCTTCTGCATCCGCGGCGGCCCCCACCGCCTCCGACTCGACGCCCGCACCGACTGCACCGACCGCATCCCCCGCACCGCCCGCGTGGCCCCGCAGGCGGTCCATCTCGCGCCACTCGGGCCGGAATCCCGCCAGGGTCGTGGTGGCGAAGTACGCAGCTCCGGCCACCAGCAGGCTGGGCGCCAGGCCGACCAGGGCGACCGCCGCGCCGGCGACCAGGCCGCCGAGCGGGATGCCGGCCCAGGCGAGGGAGTCGCCGAGGGCGTGGACGCGGCCGAGCAGGCGCCGGGGCACCCGCTCGAAGAGCACCGCGCCGAGGATCGGGTTGAGGAAGCCGGAGCCGAAACCGCCGATCGCGAAGACCGTGAGCACGACCCACATTGGCGCCCCCATGGCGAGCACCACGAAGCGGGGCGCGCCGCAGAGCAGGAAACCCGCGAAGAAGACCGTGCGCCGGGGCAGTCGGGAGGCGACGGCGGCCGCTATCAGGCTGCCGACCACGGCGGTGGCCCCCATGACACCGGCCGTCAGACCGATGGCGGCCGGTCCGTTGCCGGACTCCCTCGCCCAGACCGGGACCAGGACGGTGATGAAACCGGCGTCGATCAGGTTGGTGATGCCGATCATCACGATCACGGTGAGCAATAGCGGCTCGGACCGCAGGAAGGCGAAGCCCTCGCGGAACATCCGCCAGTAGCCGACGGGCTGCTCTCCCTCCTCCGCCGGTCCGCTCGTCGGGGCGGCCGCGGCGGGCGCCGCCGGGCGCCCCATGCCGCGTGGGAGGGCGAGGGCGATGATCAGCGAGCCGAGCGCGAAGGTGCCCGCGTTGACCGCCAGACCGGCCAGCGGGCCCATCAGCGCGACCAGCCCGCCGCCCACCGCCGGGCCGATCGTGGACGCCAGCCGTTCGGTGACGCCCGCCAGCCCGGTGGCGCGCTCCATCGGCACCCGGGCGCGGTCGGCCGCCTCCGGGACCATGACCGACTTGGCCAGATCGCCGGGGCCGCGCATCGCACCGATCACCCCGACCATCACCAGGAGCACCCAGAACGGCAGCAGCCCCCGCGCGTGCAGCAGCGGGACCAGCCCGGCCGCGGCGGCGCTGACCGCGTCCGTCGTCCAGGACACCACGCGCGGCCCGAGCCGGTCGACCACCGGCCCGGTCAACGCCTTGACCAGCACGTACGGCGCCATCTCGGCGAAGGCGACCAGGCCCGTCATGGTGGCGCTGCCGGTGGTGGCCAGGACGAACCAGGGCAGGGCGATGGCCGAGACGCGTGTCCCGGTGAGGGAGACGGCCGTGGCGGCCAGCACCCCGGCCAGCGGCCGGTAGCTGCGCCCGGTCGACTCGGCGGCGGCCGGGTCGGCGGCGCCGGGGGTGGCAGGAGTGGCGGCGGTGGCGGTCATGCGGTCTCCCCCTCGGTGCTGGTGCTCGGGTCCGGCAGGACGTGGACGATCACCGAGACCTGCTCGGTGCCCTCCGGGACCGGCCCGTCGGCGTCGATCCGGCGGTAGCGCCCGACGACCTCGGACAGCTCGCCGGCCAGCCGTTCGGCCTCCGCGGGTGTGAGCTGCAGGATCAGGTCGCTGAGGTCCGTCACCCGGCGCCACTCCCGCGGCATGGTCTCGAAAGCGTCCAGCGTGCGCTGCGCGGTCAGGGCGTGCACGGCGAGGACGGAGCGCAGGAAGCCGACGGCCGTGTCGAACTCCTCGTCCGCCATGTCGTCCCCCGTCCAGACAGTGAGCGGGTGCGCCGAACGCCACCAGCGCTCCCGGGCGTTGCCGCGCTCCCTGTCCTCCTCGACGAAGCCCGCGGCGGCGAGCTGGCGCAGGTGGTAGCTGGTGGCTCCGGAGTTGATCCCCAGCTGCGCGGCGAGCCGCGTCGCCGTGGACGGGCCGTGCCTGCGCAGCAGCCCGACCAGCTGCATGCGCACGGGGTGCGCCATCGCCCGCATGCCCTTGGCGGTGAGGGCGATGTGCGGGTCGTCGCTGTGCTTCCAGCCGCGGTCTTCATCGGTCATGGCAAGGAGCCTAGAACCGCAAAGAACTCTTTGCAAAGGGTTTTTTGCGAAGAACCCTTCGCGGTTCGGGCCGGCCTGGCCGGCGGGGCCGACCCGCCGGTCGGGGGGTGCCCGGCCGGCCGCTCGGCGGGGGCCCGCGCCCGGATCGCACCCCGGGGCGGGATTGTCACCCGGGCGGGTGAGGCGCAGGCTGTGAGGAGGGCCCGGGAAGCGGCCCTCCCCGCGCGGCCGCGGAACCGATGACGGCCGCCGGTGAGGCACGAGGGGCAGGACGATGGCACGCGTGAGGCTCTGGGGCTACGTCGCGTCGGGAGCCCGAGTGCTCGGCGCGATCGGCGCGATCGGCACGATCGGGGGCACCGCAGGCGGTCCCGGCCGACGGGGCGGGTCGGGCCGCGCGGGCGGGCCGGCCACCGCCGAGGCCGAGGACGGCACCGGCCCGTTCCAGCCGGGCGGGATGGCCGCACCGAGGGCGCTCACCCGCACCGAGCTGGAGCGGCTGGGCTGGACCGACCGGCAGGCCGGTTGCGAGCCGACGGCCCGGCACGTCCAGGTGGCCGACGTGCTCCGCAGGGTGATCCGCGGCGGCGACCGCTCGGCGGCCGTCACGGTCCGGGTGGCGCCCGGCCTGCCGGTGGTGACCGGAGACGCCCGACGGCTGGAGGCGGCCGTAGCCGGCCTGGTCGACCACGCGATCCGGCGCAGCCGGCCGGGTGGCCGGGTGCTGGTCCGCGCCGACGTCGCGCGTGGCCGCCGCGCCCGGCGCGCCCCCGGGGGCCGGCCCCCCGGGGCCGGGACGTCACCCGGGACTCCTCCCGGCATTCCGCCCTGGACGCCACCCGCAACGGCGGGCTCGGGACCGGGCTCGGCACCGGGCGTGGCACCGGCCCCGACGGCACCCGGAAGCGCGGCCGGGTCGAGATCCGGATATCCGACCGTGGCGACCACGAGCTGCCCGAGGCCCGCGAATGGCTGCTCCCCGACGTGCGGGCCGACGGCCCGGTGGGACCGGCCCTGCACAGCCTGGTCCTGGCGGCGGGCGGCCGGCTCGCGGTCGAGCCCACCCCGGGCGGCGGCCTGACCGTGGTCCTGCTGCTCACCGTCGCCTACGACTGAGGCCGCGCCCCGGACCCCAGAACTCGGAAGGCCGGCCCGCCCACACCCGGCGAACCCGCCCCGCCGAACCTAGACTTGCCCCATGCCCCGGCTCAACGACCAGGTCAGGGAGCTGCTCCAGGAGTACGCCGACCTGATCAACATCACCGGCGGGGACGCCTTCCGGGCCCGCGCCTACGAGAAGGCCGCCCGCGCGGTGGGCGGCCACCCGGAGGACCTGGCCGGCCTGGACGTCAAGGGTCTGCAGAAGATCCCCGGCGTCGGCAAGTCCACCGCCGAGAAGATCGCCGAGTACCTCTCCTCCGGCACGATCACCGCCCTGGAGGAGCTGCGCGCCGAGATCCCGGCCGGCGTACGGGAGATGATGGCCGTCCCCAGCGTCGGCCCCAAGCGCGCCCTGACCCTCTACCGCGACCTCGGCATCGCCTCCGTGGACGAGCTCGCCGAAGCGGTGCGCGCCGAAAAGCTGTCCGACCTGGCCGGTTTCGGCGAGCGCAGCGGCGAGAAGATCCTGCACGGCATCGAGCTGATGCGGCAGTCCGGCGGCCGGACCCTGCTGGACACCGCCACCGAACTCGCCGAGCAGCTGGTCGCCGCGCTCTCCGCCGTCCCCGGCTGCACCCGCTGCGCGTACGCGGGTTCGCTGCGCCGGATGCGGGAGACGGTGGGCGACATCGACGTGCTCGCGACCGCCGAGGACTCCGCCCCGCTGATGGCCGCGCTCACCGAACTCCCGTACGTGACCGAGGTGATCGCGAGCGGGACGACCAAGACCTCGGTGCGCACCTCCCAGGGCGTCCAGGTGGACCTGCGGGTCGTCCCGGAGGAGGACTGGGGCGCGGCGCTGGTGTACTTCACCGGGTCGAAGGCGCACAACATCAAACTGCGCACGATGGCCGTCCGGGCCGGGCTGAAGCTCTCCGAGTACGGCCTGTTCGAGGTCGACGGCGGGGCGAAGGTGGTCTCGGAGAGCGAGGACGAGGTCTACGCGGCGCTCGGCCTGCCGTGGATCCCGCCGCCGCTGCGCGAGGACCGGGGCGAGATCGAGGCCGCGCTGAAGGGTGAACTCCCGTACCTGGTGCAGGAGTCCGACCTGCGCGGGGACCTGCACACGCACACCGACCTGACCGACGGTCTGGCCACCCTGGAGGAGATGATCGACACTGCGGCCGCCCGCGGCTACTCCTACTTCGCCGTGACCGACCACGCGCCGAACCTGGTGATGCAACGGATGACCGACGAGAAGATCCTCGCCCAGCGCGAGCAGCTGCGGCAACTCGCCGACCGACACCGGAAGTTGCGCCTGCTGCACGGCACCGAGCTGAACATCGACCCGGACGGCGGGGTGGACTGGCCACCCGAGTTCCTGGCCGGCTTCGACGTCTGCGTGGCCTCCGTGCACTCGCACTTCGCCCTCGACCGCGCCGCCCAGACCCGTCGGCTGGTCCGCGCCTGCGAGAACCCGTACGTGCACGTCATCGGCCACCTCACCACCCGGCGGATCGGCAGTCGAGGCCCGATCGACGTGGACCTGGACGCGGTGTTCGAGGCCGCCGCGCGCACCGGCACCGCGATCGAGGTCAACAGCTCCCCGCAGCGGCTCGACCTGCGCGACGAGGACATCCTGCGGGCCAAGCGCCACGGCGTCCGGTTCAGCATCGACAGCGACGCCCACGCCACCCCGCACCTGGCGTACCCGCGCTTCGGCATCGGCACGGCGCAGCGTGGCTGGCTCACCGCCGAGGACGTGGTCAACACCTGGACGTGGCAGAAGCTGAAGCGCTTCCTGCGCAAGGACGCCCTGCGCTGAGCGCACCCACGCAGAACCGCTACCCCTGGCCGCAGGAGGCCCCCGGCGATGCCAGCACCCGGGCCGCGCTGCGGTGCCCGAGCCCGGCCGCCCGCCGCAGGTCCCCGGCGTCCGGACCCGCTCCACCCAGGAAGCCCGCCAGGAACCCCGCGGCGAAGGCGTCACCGGCCCCGGTGAGGTCGCGCACCTGCGCCACCGGCGGCACCGGCACCGTGAACGGCCCCTCGCCGGGCACGTCGACGGTGGTGGCCTCGGCGCCCGACTTGGTGACCACCGTGGTGGCCGCCAGCCGGGCGCGCTCCGGCCCGGGCCGGCCGTCCGCCAGCAGCCCGAGGAAGGCGGACTCGGAGCGGTTGGCGAAGACGAAGGTCGGCGCCAACTCGGCGAGCAGGGCGAGGAAGCGCTCCCGGCCGAACTGCTCCAGCATGCCGGTCGAGGAGGCGTCCACCGAGGTGGTGCCGCCCGCCTGCCGGACCCGGGCGAGCGCGTCCACGGCCGTGGCGCCGACCGGCTCGCCGTCGAAGGAGTAGGCCGGGACGTGCAGGTGGGCCAGGCCCGCCAGCCACTCGTCCGGGACGCGCTCCAGCAGCGTGGCGGCGCCCCGGTCGGGCAGCATGGTCCGCTCACCGTCCTGGTCGATCAGCACCACGACGCTGCCGGTCCGGCCGCGCCGGGAGACCCGGACGTCCACGCCGTGGCCGAGCAGTTCGGCGACCACGCCGTCCCCGGCGGTGTCCTCGCCGACGCAGCCGAGGAAGCGCGCCGGGTACTGGCCGGCGGCGAAGCAGGCGACGTTGGCCGCGCTGCCGCCGCGCCGCCGGAAGACCCGGGCGGCCGAGTCGGTGCCGTGCCGCAGCGGGCCGTCGACCCAGACCACGATGTCCTCGACGAGGTCCCCGAGCACCCCCAGCACGGCTCAGGCCCCGGTGGTGTCGGTGGCGGGCCCGACGGCCCCAGCGGCGTCGGCAGCGGGCCCGGCGGCAACCCCGGCAGCCCCGGCGGCCAGGGCGGTCGCGATCTCGCCGCCGAGCCGGACGTTGCCCCGGTAGACCTCGACGTTGACCTCCAGGCTGCGGCCGCCGGTGTCGCGCTGGATGTGGTCGAGCAGGAAGGGCGTGGAGGCGTTGCCGGTGATGCCCTGCCGCTCGGCCTCGGCCCAGGCGCGCGCCAGGATGCCGTCCAGCTCCTCCGGCGGCAGCTGCTTGGCCGGGTCGACCGGGTTGGCGATCAGGACGGCCTGCGGCAGGTCGAGCCGGTCGCGGGCGTCGATGACCCGGGCGGCCTCCTCGGGCGTCTCGACGCTGAAGTTGATCTCGTGGCCGGAGTCGGTGACGTAGAAGCCCGGGTACTTGCGGGTGCGGTAGCCGATGACCGGGATGTTGAAGGTCTCGAAGCGCTCCAGGGTGGCCCGGATGTCGAGGATCGACTTCACCCCGGCGCTGATCACGGTGACGGGGGTGGCGGCCAGGGTGGTCATGTCGGCCGACTCGTCGAAGCTCTCGGAGGCGCCGAAGTGCACGCCGCCGAGGCCGCCGGTGGAGAAGACCCGGATGCCCGCGCGGTGGGCGAGGAAGGCGGTGGCGGCGACGGTGGTGCCGCCGTGGCGGCCGAGCGCGGCGACCACCGGCAGGTCGCGCAGGCTGACCTTGTCCAGGCCGTCGATGGCGGCGAGTTCGGTGATCTGCCCGGTGCTCAGACCGACCGTGGGCACCCCGGCGTGCACGCCGATGGTCGCCGGGACGACGCCCGCGGTACGCAGCTGCTGCTCCGCCTCCAGCGCGACGGCCAGGTTGCGGGGCCGCGGCAGGCCGTGGGTGAAGATGGTCGACTCCAGGGCGACCACGGGCCGGCCGTCGGCGACGGCCTGCACGACCTCCTCGGTGACCCGGATGGCGGAGGTGCTGGGGGGAAGTCCGGTCATGATGCGAACTCTCTGTGAGATGCCACTGCGGTGGGGCAACGCGAGGGTCAGCGTATGGACGGGTCGCATCGGAAACCAGAATCAATCCTGAGGTTTCCGATAGCCCATCACCTATTGGTTCGTCCACCCTTCGCCTACCCTGGCGGGCATGGGTTTCACCTTGCGTCAGCTGGAGGTCTTCCTGGCCGTCGCCGGGACGCTGCACTTCGGGCGGGCCGCCGAGCGGCTGCACATCTCGCAGCCGACGGTCAGCCAGGAGGTCGCCCGGCTGGAGCGGACCGTCGGCGTCGAGCTGTTCGACCGCAGCCGCCGCTCCGTCACGCTCACCGAGGCCGGCGAGGTGATGGCCGCCGAGAGCGCACGGCTGCTCGGCCAGGCCGAGGCGCTGCTGAGCCGGGTCCGGCTGCACGAGGAGTCCCGGCTGGGCACGGCCCGGATCGTCGCCTCACCGAGCGTGGTCAACCGGCTGCTGCCCGCCGTGGTCAGCCGCGCCGAACAGGAGCTGCCCGCGCTCGACACCGCCGAACTCGCCGTGGACACCGGTCAGGTCTCCGCCACCCTGGCCGCCGAACTCGCCGACATCGGCCTCGGCCGCTTCCTGGACGAGGTGGACGGCTACCGGCTGGAGCGGATCGCCGAGGAGCCGGTGCTGGTCGCGCTCGGCCGGGACCACCCGCTGTCCGGCCGCGTCGGCCTGCGGCTGGCCGAACTGCGCGACCTGCCCCTGCTGTTGTGGCCGCGCGAGCAGCACCCCCGCTACTACGACCACGTGCTCGGCGTCTGCGCGGACCACGGCGTCGACCCGCCGGTACTGGTCAGCCCGCCGCGGATCGTCGGCTCCCGGCTCTACCTGCTCGCCCGCAACCGCGCCTTCTCGCTGGTACCGGGCTCGATGACCGGCCACCTCACCGAGGACGTGGCCACCGTACGGCTGGAAGGGCGGGCCACCCTGCCGCTGGAGATGCAGTGGCGGCTGGACGACCGCCGGCCCCGGCTGGCCACCCTGCGCGACCTGATCCGGCAGGAGGCGGCAGCCCTCGAAGAGCCGTAACGGCGGGACGCGGGGAACCGTGACGACGGGGCGCGGAGAGCGGTGACGACGGCGCGCGGAGAGCGGTGGCAACCAGGCCCTGAGAGCAACAGCGGCACCCGAAGTGGCATCCCCGCCACCGCCCTTGACGCTGGCATGCCACCGCCGGAAGGATGCCGGATCATCCCTCCGGCCCGCGGCAACGCCACGGGCCGCCCGACCCCGGGGATCCGCCTTGGCCCTGCGCCCGCTGCTCCGCCGCGCCGCCGCCCTGCTCGGCGCCGCCGCCCTCTCGCTCGCCGGCACCCTCACCGCCGCCGGCCCCGCCCACGCCGACTTCGGCACCGACTACCACGACCCGGTCACCGCCACCAAGCCGCTCACCCGGCCCGACACCCGCTCCTGCACCGTCGAGGTGATGCACCAGCGCGAGTTCCGCAACGGCTACGGCAACCCGCCCGACACCCCGTACACCGCCACCCTCACCCCGCCCGCCGACTGCGCGGGCCCCTGGTCCGCGGTCGTCCTGGACCTCCACGGGCAGGTCGCCGGACGGCAGTTCGACCGGATCTTCAGCGCCCGCATAGGCGGCGTCCAGGTGCTGCTCTCCTCCACCCCGGAGCCGTCCAAGGACGGCATCGCCTGGAACGTCGAGCACGACGTCACCCGCTACGCCCCGCTGTTCGCGGCCGGCCCGCAGGAGTTCTCCTTCGACCTCGCCAACGTCACCGACGCCACCTACACCGGCGTCTTCACGATCAGCGCGAGCCTGACCTTCTACACCGCGAACGACCGCTGGCCGGCCGCCCGGAGCGCCGACCGGCTGCTCACCACCGGCCCGTTCGCGCTCACCCAGGCCGCACCCACGGCCGCTCGCGACCTCACCTTCCCGCAGAACCTCGAACGCCTCACCGCCGAGGTGTACGCCCGGGGCGGCGGCGCCTGCGAGGAGTTCGCGTACGCCTCCGCGCCGGACGCCTTCGTCGCCGCCAACCCCGGCCTCGGCGCCTGCGGCAAGGGGCCGTTCCGCGAACTGCGGCTCACCGTGGACGGCCGGGTCGCCGGGGCCGTCTGGCCGTACCCGGTGATCTACACCGGCGGCTGGGACCCGCTGCTGTGGCGGCCCGTCCCCGGCATCTTCGCCTTCGACCTGCCCGCCTACCGGCTCGACCTCACCCCGTACGTCGGCCTGCTGCTCGACGGCCGCCCGCACACCGTCGGCGTGACGGTCAACGCGGCCGAGGCCCAGAGCAACGACGTCTGGACCGGCCAGCTCAACCTCTTCGCCGAGACCGACCACGGCGCCGCCCACACCACCGGGCAGCTCACCGACCACCGGGTCGCCCCCGAGGCCGACGTGACCACGCAACTCGCCGACCACGGAGGCGGCAGCGGGGACTGGACGGTCACCGCCGCCCGACACGACCTCGCCCGGGGCTGGGTGCAGACCTCGCACGGCCGGATCACCACCGAGGTCCGCGACGACCTCGCCTTCAGCTCCGCCCAGCAACTGCGCGACAGCGGCAACGACGTGACCCTGCACAACGGCACCGACCTCACCCGCACCACCTCGACCTGGGGCGGCGGACCGCACCGCACCACCACCGTCCACGAGGGCGAACCGCTGGACGTCACCTACCGGGTGAGCCACGACGCGGCCGGCAACACCGACCAGAACACCGCCATGGACCTCGGCTACCACCGCGTCTCCACCACCGCCACCGGCGGCCACGTCACCGAGCGCTCGACCGTCGACCACACCCTGCAGCCCACCGCCCGACGCCACGACGGCGACCGCACCGTACGGACCGGCAGCAGCACCGAGGACTACCGCAGCAGCGGGCCCGAGGGGCCGTACCACCGGACGCTGAGCTTCGTCGACGGCTGGTAGCGCCCGGCCGACGCTCCACGGCTCGGCCCCACTACTCGGCCCGACAACTTGCGAAATTTGCCCGAATTCGGGCCGTTCACCCCTGGTGCACGCGGCGTAGGAGGCGCATGATGGGAGAGGACCTGCGAGGTAGCTGAAGGAGTTCGACCGCAGGAGGCAGTGGCGACAGATCGAGACGGATCAGGGTCTGCCGCTGGACTACCTCGGTCGACGATCGAACTACCGGCCGGAGGACATCAGCAGTACGTCCGGAGGCCACCCCCGCCTCGTAGGTTCCGCGCGTCCACGGAGCATCCCCTCGGCCCCGTGGACGCGCTGTCTCCATGGACGCTGTCTCCGTGGACGCCGTGTCCGTGAACGCCGTGTCCGTGAACGCCGTGTCCGTGAACGCCGTCTCGGTGGACACGCTGTCCAAGTACTCCGCTAGTTCGGTACCGCGTAGCCCATCTCCCAGGCGTGCACGGCGATTCCCACCCGGTTCGCCACCCCGAGCTTGCGCTGGATGCTGGCCACGTGGGTCTTCACCGTCCCCGGCGAGATGAACAGTTCGGCCGCGATGTCCGCATTGGTGCGGCCCGCCGCGACCTGCCCGGCGATCTCCACCTCCCGCTCGGTCAACGGCACCACCGGCGCCGACGGCCCGGACCGGCGCGGCGCCGTCACGTGCTTCAACAGCCGGACCGTGACCGACGGGCTGATCAGGCTCTCCCCGTCCGCCGCCGCCCGCACCGCCTCGGCCAGCAGGGACGGGCCGGATCGCTTCAGCAGGAACCCCGAAGCCCCGTGGCGCAGCGCCGGGTACACGTACTCGTCCAGGTCGAAGGTGGTCAGCACCACCACCCGTACCGGCTCCGCCACCCCCGGGCCGGCCAGCCGCCGGGTGACCTCCAGCCCGTCCAGTCGCGGCATCCGGATGTCCACCAGCGCGACGTCCGGCCGCAGTTCGGCCGCCAGCTCCAGCGCGGCCAGTCCGTCGGCGGCCTCCCCCACCACCTCGATGTCCGGCTGTGCGTCGAGGATCCGCCGCACGCTCCGCCGCACGGCCTCCTGGTCGTCCGCGATCAGCGTGCGGATCACCCGCGGGGACTCACCGCTCGTACTCGTCACGCCGTTCGTACTCGTCACGCCCGGCAGTCTCCCGTATCGCCGCCACCCGGGAAAGTTCACGCCGAAGCCCCGGCCCGGTTCACCTCCGTACGGTGAGCTGGCCACCATGAACGCATCCAGTGGACGTCTCCCCGTCAGCCGGCGCGGGCTGTTGGCCGGTGCTTCCGGCCTCGGCCTCGGCGGCGCCGTGTCCCTCTCCGGCCTCGCCGCCACTCCCGCCGCCGCGGACCCCGCGGACCCCGCCGCCTCCCCGCTGCTGTGGCAGCGGCCCGGGCGCTCCGGCGCCCCGCGGGTGGCCGGCCTGCACCTCCAGTTCGGCTCGGACGCCTCGCGCGAGGTGGTGGTCTCCTGGCACACCACCCGGTCCGTCGCCAACCCCCGGGTGACGTACGGGACTTCGAACGGCGGCTTCGGACGGACCACCCAGGCCGCGACCCGCACCTACCGGGACGCCGCCTCCGGCACCGAGGTCCAGGTGCACCACGTCCGGCTGACCGGCCTGCACCCCGACACGGACTACGTCTACGCCGCCCTCCACGACGGCGCCACCCCCGAATTGGGCACCGTCCGCACCGCCCCGCGCGGCCGGTCCGCCTTCACCTTCACCAGCTTCGGCGACCAGGGCACCCCCACCCTCGGCCGGAAGACCGCCAACGGCTACGTCAACGACAACCTCGGCAGCCCCGCCGCCGGCGACACCACCGCCGGGGTCGAGCGGATCGCCCCGCTGTTCCACCTGCTCAACGGCGACCTCTGCTACGCCAACATCGCCACCGACCGGGTCCGCACCTGGTCCGACTGGTTCGAGAACAACAGCCGCTCGGCCCGCCACCGCCCCTGGATGCCCGCGGCCGGCAACCACGAGAACGAGAAGGGCAACGGCCCGATCGGCTACGGCGCCTACCAGACCTACTTCGACCTGCCGCACGCCGGTTCTGACGAGGAACTGCGCGGCCTCTGGTACTCGTTCACGGCCGGCTCGGTGCGCGTCATCAGCCTCAACAACGACGACGTGGCCCTGCAGGACGCCGGCAACTCCTACGTCCACGGCTACTCCGGCGGCGCCCAGCAGCGTTGGCTGGAACGGGAGTTGGCGGCCGCCGACGCGGACCCGGGGATCGACTGGATCGTGGTCTGCATGCACCAGGTGGTCATCTCCACCGCCGACAAGTTCAACGGCGCCGACCTCGGGGTGCGCGAGGCCTGGGTGCCGCTGTTCGACAAGTACGGCGTGGACCTGGTGGTCTGCGGCCACGAGCACCACTACGAGCGCTCGCACCCCATCCGCGGCCAGCAGCCGACCGACACCCGCACCCCGATCCCGGTCGCCACCGGCACGCAGACCATCGACACCACCAAGGGCACCGTCCACATGGTGATCGGCGGCGGCGGCACCTCCGTCCCGTCCAACCAGCTCTTCTTCGACCCCCCGAAGGCCCGGGTCATCACCGGCGTCGGTGCCGTCGACCCGGCCACCGGCAAGCGGCCACCGCTGTACGTGATCGAGGACGCTCCCTGGTCCGCCTTCCGCGACGCGGACAACCCGTACGGCTTCGCGTCCTTCGACGTCAACCCGGGCGAGCGCAACGGGCAGACCACCATCGACGTCACCTACTACGCCGTCAGCGGCCCGTACGGCGACCTCGTCCCGGTCGACCGGTTCACCCTCACCCGCCCGCGCGGTGCCCGCGGCGGCGGCCGGGGTCACTGAATCGCCCAACCGCGTGACAGGAACGGGGTGTTGCCGAGCCCTGCCTGCCGGGCGCTATCGCCCCGGCAGGGTGCAGGTGACCTGCCAGCCCGCCGGCTCGACCGGGCCCGCAGTCAACGAGCCGCCGTGGGCGGCGGTGCGGGCGGCGAGCCCGGCCAGGCCGGTCCCGCCGGAGCCGGGGCGACGGCGCAGCAGCGGCTTGCGGGCCGGGCCACCGTTGTCGGTGACGGTGACCCGGACCGCACCGTCCCGCTCGGGGGCCGCCCGGACGGCGACCTCGGTGGCCTGCGGGGCGTGGCGCCGGATGTTGGTGAGGGCCTCCAGGACGACGGCGTAGGCGGTGGCCTGGGTCTCGGCGGGCAGCAACCCGGTGGTGCCGGGCGCCAGATCGGCGGTGACGCGCAGGCCGCCGCCGGTCGCGCCGAAGCGGGCGACCAGCTCGGGGAGGTCGGCCAGGCCCAGGCGGCGCGTGGTCGTCCCTGTGGGCCGCCCCGCCGGCCCGTCCGGGGCCCCGTGCGGATCGCGCAGGGCGCCGACCATCTCGTCCATCGAGTCCAGCGCCCGCAGCCCGGCCTCCTCCAGCCGGCGCAGCAGCGCGGCGGTCTCCTCCGGTTCCCCGCCGGGGAGTTGGCCGGCCTGGGCCTCCAGGACGATGCCGGTGATCTCGTGGGCGACGAAGTCGTGCAGGCCACGGGCCACGTCGAGCCGCTGCTCCCGCCGGGCCCGGGCGACCGCCCGTTCCCGGCGGGCGTCCAGGACCCGCAGGTAGAGGGCCGCCCCGGCGACGCCGAGCGCCGGCAGCAGGGAGAGCAGCAGGTCGGTCACCGGGCCGGCCGCGCCGCCCTGGGGCATGCGGAGGGCGAACCGCAGCGGCAGCACGACGGTCGCGAGCCCGACCAGTCCGCCCAGCGGTCCGGCCCACCTCTCGGGCAGCCGGCGGGCCGTCCGGAAGAGCAGCCCGAGCAGGGCGCACCACTCGAAGGGCAGCCAGAACGCGGGCAGCCGGTACGACCCCGGGTAGAACAGGTCGACCAGCAGCGAGGCCCCGGCCACCGCCCCCGCGACCGCCCCGAGCGTGATCCGCCCGGCGGGCCACGGCAGGACGGCCGCCGACGCGGCGGACGCGGCCGTCAGGGCGAGCAGCAGGGCCGGGCCGCGGTCGCCCGGGTGAGCGAGCACGACGGGCGCCACCAGGAGCAGCGCGGCGACGACGGCGAGCGGTCGCCGCCACCGCACGGAACGCGGCCGGACGGGGCGGGTCGGGGATTCGGTGCGCACCCGGCCGAGCCTAGGGGGGACAGCTCTCCGGGGGGAGGCGGGGCTCCTCCCCGGGAGGGAACGGGCGGGCGTGAACTCCCCTCTGCAGCGGGAGGTTTCTCCGGGCGGGCCACAGCAGACTCATTGCCGTCGGAACAGCCGCTCCCGTAGGAGGACGAACCACCATGAACCGTCGCCTCGCCACCGTCGCTGCCTCGCTCCTCCTGCTGGCGGCGACGGTCGCCACCGCAGGGCCGGCCTCCGCTGCTCCCGCCTCCGCGGGAGAGCTCGCCGCCGTGGACGACTTCGGGCCGGTGAGCGTGCGCGGCGGCGGCAGCACCGTGCTCACCGCCGCGTTCCAGGGCTTCGAGGGTGACCCGGTGCAGATCTCGGTGGACGCCCGCGCAGCCACCAACACCGATCCGCGCAGCACCACGGGCCACTTCCACGTCCGTCACGTGCACACCGACGGCCGGCTGGTCGCCGACTTCGAGGGCGACATCACGTGCCTGGCCGGCGGCGGCCGCGAGGCGATCGCCACCGGGGTGATCACCAAGGGCGAGGCGCCGTGGTTCCCAGGCACGGAGCTGGCCGGCACGAAGGTCGCGCTGTCGGTGGAGGACAACGGCCGGCACGGCGACCGAATGGGCTGGGTCTGGGGCGTGTTCGGCCAGCCGATCTCGGACTGCCAGGGCACGGTACCGTTCATCCGCACGACCGGTGGTGACTTCTCCGTACGCGGCTGACACCCGGCCGACCGGGTCCGCCAGGGCCTTTCGGGTTCGGCCGGGCTTGCGCACCACCGCCCGACCGAGCACCCGCCGACCTGGAGGCCCGTTGTCCCTCGAACGTGAGACCGCCCCGCCGCGGGTCGGCGCGGGGTTCAACGACCGCACAGGGGACGGCCGTTGAACCCCGCACCGGACCGGCAGCCGCCCGACTACGGCCGACTCGCCGCCGTCGGCCCGTACTTCGCCCTGGACACCTCCCCTGCCGGGGAGCCCCCCGAGGGCTTCCGCCCGCTGCCCGAGCTGTACGGCACCGGGCCGGACGCGCCGCTGGCCGCGCGGCTCCGGGTGGTGGCGCAGCGGCTCGGCACCGCCGAACCCCGGGTCGCCGCCTCGATCCTGCACCTGGGGCTGGCCGCCCGCTTCTGGTCGGTGGGTCTCGGCTCGGCCGTCCTGCTGGGCAGCGTCCCGACGCTGGAACACGCCTGGGTGCGCATCCCGGACCAGGGCCCGCTCGACCTCTGGACCCCGCTGCCCCCGCTGCCCCCGCTGACTCCGCTGACTCCGCTGACCGCACCGAATCCGCTGACTCCGCCGCATTCGCCCGAGCCCGTCCACCCGACCCCGGGTCCGCTCGCCGACCAGCTCCACCGGGCGGTCCTGCTGGGCCAGCTGGAGCCGCTGGCGGCGGCCGTGCGGGCCGTGGTCCCGCTCTCGCCTCGCCTGCTGCTCGGCAACGCCGCCTCCGCACTGGCCGGCACGCTGCGCGTGCTGGACGCCCATGCGCCGGGCGCCGCACGGGCGTTGGTCGCGGAGCTGCTGGAGCGCCCGCCGCTGGCCGGATCCGGCACCCTGCGCAGCGGCCCGCGCGGCACGGCGTTCCGGCGGACCAGCTGCTGCCTCTACTACCGGGTCGGCCCGGGCACCGGACTCTGCGGGGACTGCTGCTTCACCGAGCCACCCGCCCGGGGGAAGCGGACCCACTGACACCTTCACACCTGAAGGTCGCATCCGAAGCCCCCGTCACACCCGCCCCACCCGCCACAGGCCGCGGCCCGCGTCCGGCTTGTCCAGGGCCGGGCGCGGGCCGCCGATCCTCACCCGGTGCCGATGCCCCTGGCACCGGGTGAAGCCTTCCGGGCCTTCCCCCGGGTCCGGTCAGACCGCGACCGCCTCCTCCATCTCCTCCTCGGCCTCCGCCGGCGTCTCCACCGGACGGCGCCCGCGGCCCTCGTACAACGCCGCGGCGACCACGGCCGCCCCGCCCAGCAGCAGCCAGAGCAGCAGGGTCACCACGTGACCGCCCAGGCCCGCACCGCCGTCGAAGTACAGGAGGCTGCGCGCGCCCTCCAGGAAGCCGGCGCCGGTCCAGAAGCCGTGCAGGGCGCCGAAGAACCCGTTCTGCAGCTCGGGGCGGTAGATGCCGCCCGAGGAGGTGAAGTTGAGCATCACGAACAGGACCATCATCGTCAGCGTGGTCCACTTCTTCAGGAAGCTGTGCAGACCGATGCCGATCAGCACGATGCCCGCCGAGTAGAGCCAGCCGAGCGCCCAGACCGCGGCCTGGTCGTGGTCGACGACGTGGAAGACGGGCCCGGCGGTGACGATCCCGATCACGCTGACCACCAGCGAGACCGCCATCCCGACCAGCGCCCGGACCCGCATGCTCAGCCCGTTCCCGGCGGCGCCGATCACCGCCACGCTCGCGTACGAGCCGATGCTCAGCGCGACCAGCAGGAAGAACAGGCCCTGGCCGGTCGGGTCGCCCTCGGCGAGCGTGCTGAGGTCGGTGACGTGCAGCGGGACGCCCTGCTTGTCGGTGACGTTGGTGAACACCGCCGTGGCGGCCACCACCGAGGTGTCCGAGTTCCCCTTGGCGACGATCAGTTCGGGGCTCTTGGCGTCCGGGACGAAGGCGCCGACCAGGTCGCGGTCGCGCAGCTGCTGCTCGGCGGCGGCGCGGTCGTCGGCGGTGCGGACGTCGAGCGCGGCGCCGGCCTTCTGCTGGATCGCCTGCGCCAGGCCGTGCGCCTGGGGCGTGGTGCCGACGACGGCGACCTTGAGGTGGTTCGGCTCGGGCTGGTGGAAGGCGCCCTGGTAGGCGAGCGCCATGCCGAGGCACATCAGCAGCGGGGTGATCAGGTGGACGGCGAGGTGCTTGAGCGAGTGCCCCAGGGTGGGCGCTGCGGCGGGGTTCTGGGGTGTGCTCATGGCGTTCGTACCGTCCTCCGGTGGTGTCTGCATTCCCTGCCCGAAACAAAGAAGGTGGCAAATACAACCAATGAAGGTGGTAAATGCAACCATCTATGGATGCAGTGTACAACTATCCACTGGCGTTCGGAAGCCGAACCCCAGCGGACGCCACCCGGAAGCCCGCGCTCAGTCCAGCTCGAACACCCCGTACGAGAACCCCTCCGCCCGCAGCTCCCCGCCCGCCACCCGCACGCCCTGCACCTCCAGCGGCCGGACGCCCGTCGCCGGCCCCGACAGCCGTACGGCCGCCGGCTCCCGGCGCGGGTTGACCGCCACCAGGTACCGCTCCCCCCGGGTGTACACCAGCGGGTACCCGGCGTGGCGGACCTCCACGCTGCCGGCCGAGCCCAGCCCCGGGTTCGCCCGGCGCAGCGCGATCAGCCGCCGGACGGTGTGCAGCAGCGAGGTCGGGTCGGCGCGCTGGGAGAGCACGTCGGGGCGGTGCGGGTCCGGGTCCACCGGCAGGTACAGCCGCTCGGGCGGCGCGCTGGAGAAGCCGGCCGTCGGGCCCGGCGCCCACTGCATCGGGGTGCGCGAACCCGCCCGGTTGAACCGCGGGCCGAGCGCGCTGCCCTCGGTGTCCGGCAGACCGGGCAGGAAGCGCATGCCGATCTCGTCGCCGTAGTAGACCGCCGGGAGGGTGGGCCAGGTGAGCAGGAAGGCGAAGGCGGGGGCGAGTTGCTCGGCGGTGCGCGGGCCGGTGGCCAGCCGGGAGAAGTCGTGGTTGGCGGTGGGCAGCACGATGTGCCCGCTGTCCTCGGTGAGTTCGGCGGCGGACAGCCAGGCGTCCAGGAAGGTCTGCGGGGTGCCCCGTCCCTCGGCCTCGAAGTAGCAGGCCTCCTGCTGCCAGAACTCCTCCACCGTCCCGCCGTTGTTGTTCCAGAGCGAGCGCAGCGCAAGGCCGTCGTCCTCGCCGCCGAAGTGCAGGAAGAAGTCCGCGTGGAAGCCGGCCGCGATGGCGGCGGCCGGGTCGCCCCACTCGGCGAGCAGCGCGGCGTCGGGGTGGGTGCGGTCCAGCCAGTCGCGCAGCCCGGTCCAGAGCTTGGCGGTCTCGACCCTGCCCGGGTCGTCCTTGACCAGCGAGTACGCCATGTCCACCCGGAAGCCGGCCACGCCCAGGCCGAGCCAGTGCGCCACGATGTCGCGCAGCGCCGCCCGGTTGGCGCGCGGCCCCTCGGCGTCCACCGGCTGACGCCACGGCTCCTCCGAACTGCTGCGCGCATAGCCGAAGTTGAGCGCCGGCTGGCAGTCGAAGAAGTTCGGCCGGTACCAGCCGGGGCGGCTGCCGGGCGAGGCGACGAAGCCGTCCACCGGGCGAGGCGACCAGATGTAGCGGTGGTCGGACGGGTCCTCGGCCGCGGCCAGGAACCAGGGGTGGCGGTCGGAGGTGTGCCCGGCGACCAGGTCCAGCAGGATCCGGATCCCCTTGCGGCGGGCGGCCTCGACCAGCGCGACCAGGTCCTCGGTACGGCCGTAGCGCGGGGCGGGCGTGAGGTAGTCGGCGACGTCGTAGCCGGCGTCGCGGAACGGCGAGGCGAAGCAGGGGTTGAGCCAGACCGTGTCGACGCCGAGCCAGGCCAGGTGGTCGAGGTGCTCCGCGATGCCGGCGAAGTCGCCGATGCCGTCGCCGTCGGAGTCCGCGAAGGACTGCGGGTAGATCTGGTACAGGACGGCGTCGGCGAGCCAGTCGGGGCCGGGGCGGGTCGAGGTCATGGGCGGGTCCTCCTGCCGGGTCCGGGGCCCGGGGGTGCGCCCTGCCCGGGGTGCACGGGCGGGGCGGAGCCGGGCGGGGGCTGAGCCGGGCCGGCTCGGCCGGGGCCGAGTCGGGTGCCCCCGATTCTCGTCCAATCCCGGCCGTCCCGACAGCCCACGGCACCGCTTCACCGACCCACCACCGAGCCTGCCCTCGGCGGGATGTCCTCGGCGCGGCGCCCTCAACGGGATGCCCTCAACGGAGTGTCCTCAACGGGGTGTCCCGACCCCGCAGGCCGCCGTGAACGCCCGGGCCCGCCGGGTGATCTCCGCCCAGTCCCCCGCCGCGACGGCGTCCGGCGGCACCACGTCCGTCCCCGCGCAGACCGCGAGCGCGCCCTGCCCCAGGAAGTCGGCGGCGTTGCCCGCGTTGACCCCTCCGGAGGCCACCAACGGCACGCCGGGGTACGGGCCGCGCAGGTCCTTGAAGTAGCCGGGGCCGAACGCCCGGGCCGGGAAGATCTTGACGGCCGCCGCGCCCAGGTCGACCGCCTCGGCCACCTCGGTCGGGGTGAGCGCCCCGAGCACCACCGGCACCCCCGCGGCCCGTGCCGCCTCCGCGACCTCCGGCCGACAGCCGGGCGTGACCAGGAAGGACGCACCGACCGCGGCCCCGCGCTCGGCCTGCTCCGCGGTCAGCACGGTTCCGACGCCGACCCGCCAGCCGGACTGCGCCGCGCGTCGCAGGTGCTTCGTCACCTCCGGTGTGGTGTAGGTGAATTCGGTCCAGTGGATGCCCCCGGCGGCGAGCGCCGCACAGAGCGCGGGGGCGTCCGGGATCCGCGGCGCGCGGACCACCGCGATCACCCGGTCGTCCTGCAGGGCGGCGAGGGCAGGGAGGGCGGGGAGGGAGTTCATGCGGCTCGGGCTCCTCGGTCGGTGCGGCGCAGGGCGCGCCCGGGCCGGGCGCCCGTGGTGCGGCCCTGCCGGACGACGGCGGTGCCGTTGACGTACACGTACTCGATGCCTTCGGCGGGCAGCCGGGGTTGCTCGAAGGTGGCGGCGTCCCGGACCCGTTCGGGGTCGAGCAGCACCAGGTCGGCGTGGTGGCCGGGGGCGATCCGGCCGCGCCGGTGCAGCCTCAGCCGGGCGGCGGGCCGTCCGGTCATCCGGGCGACGGCCTCCTCCAGCGTCAGCACGCCCAACTCCCGGCCGTAGTGGCCGAGGTAGCGCGGGAAGGTGCCCCAGGCGCGCGGGTGCGGGCGGGTGCCGACCAGCAGCCCGTCGCTGCCGACGGTGTGCGCGCGGTGGCGCATGATCGCCCGGACGTTCTCCTCGTGCCCGACGTGCTGGAGGATCGTGGTGGCCAACTCGTCCCGGCGCAGCAGGTCGAGGAAGACTTCCGTGCCGGTCCGCCGTTCCCCGGCGGCGAGTTCGGCGACGGTACGGCCGACGGCGGGTGCCAGCTCCGCCGAGCGGACACCGGAGATCTGGATCGTCGCCCAGTCGGTGACCACGCCGTGGCAACCGTCGCTGCCCTTCTCCTCCACCTCCTGCCGGATCCGGGCGCACTGCGCCGGGTCGGCGAGCCTGGCCAGCGTCGCCGTCGGGCCACCCTCGGTGGCCCAACTCGGCAGCAGAGCAGCCAGGGTGGTGGATCCCGGCAGGTAGGGGTAGCTGTCCAGGGTGAGGTCGATCCCCTCCGCGAGTGCCCGGTCGACCAACGCCAGCAGCTCGCCGGCCCGGCCCCGGTTGACGTCGAAGTTCATCGTGGCGTGGGTCAGGTGCAGCGCACAGCCGCTCCGCCGGGAGATCTCCACCATCTCCGCGTACCCCTCCAACGCCCCTGCGCCGTAGGATCGTTGGTGCGGAGCGTGGAAGCCGCCGTAGGCTGCGACGACGGTGCACAGCTCGACCAGTTCGGCGGTGTCCGCGTACATCCCGGGGGTGTAGCTGAGGCCACTGGAGAGGCCGACCGCGCCGTCCAGCAGGCTCTGCGCCAACACCTGCCGCATCCGGTCGAGTTCGGCGGGAGTGGGAGGTCGGTTGCCCCAGCCCATGACGAGCGTGCGCAGCGTTCCGTGCGGCACGAGGTAGCAGGTGTTGACGGCGACGCCGGTGCGGTCGATCCGGTCCAGGTAGCCGGCGACGTCGCGCCAGTCCCAGTCGAGGTCCGCCGGATCACCGTTCCAGCCTGCGAGTTGGCGGCGCAGCGCGGGCAGGGTGCGCTCGTCGACCGGGGCGTAGGAGAGGCCGTCCTGGCCCAGGACCTCGCAGGTGACGCCCTGCGTGACCTTGGCCGGGTGCTCGGGTTCGAGCAGCAGGGCGAGGTCGGAGTGGGCGTGCATGTCAATGAAGCCGGGGGTCAGGACGAGGCCGTCGGCGTCCACCACGTCCCGGGCGTCGAGGCGGTCGCCGATCTCGGCGATCCGGCCGTCGGCGATCCGTACGTCCGCCCGGAAGCGGTCCGCGCCGGTACCGTCCACCACGGCGGCGCCCCGGAAGACGGTGTCCCGTACGGCGCCCCGCACACCGTCCCGTACGGCGCCCCGCGCTGTGCCCCCGGCCATCAGAAGAACGTCCTGACCAGCCCGGTGACCTTCGGCTCGGCCGCGTCCGCGGAGTCCAGCACCGGGATCGCCGTCCACTTGTCGAAGGCCGTGCACGGGTGCGACACCCCCAGGCGCAGCACCGCGCCGATCGGCGCGAGGTCGCCGGCCTCGCGGAGGAAGGCGTGCTGGTCGTTGAGCGCGCCGATCCTGGCCGCGGTGCCGGTCAACTCGGCTCCTCCGCGTACCTGTTGCGGCTCGGGCAGGCCCTCGTCGAAGGGCAGGTCGCGCTTGCCGGCGTCCAGCAGGGCGAGTTGGGGCTCGGGCCGGGAGACCACCCGGGCCCAGCCGTGCAGCGCGCCGCGGAAGGGGGCCTCGCCACCGTTCCGGGCGAGCGGCGAGATGCCCCGGTAGAAGCCGTCGTCGTGGGCGACGTACGCACCCGAGCGCAGCACCACCAGGGCCTCCGGCAGTGCCGCCGACTCCTCGACCACCAGGTCGAAGTAGGCGCTGCCGCCGGCGGTGACCACGGGTGGCGCGTCGTCCGGGTAGGTGCCGGCGAGCCGGTCGTGCAGCCGGCCGAGCTCCCGCAGGTAGCCGCGGACGGCGGCCAGCGCCTCGGTCGTGGCGTCGTGGGCGAGCGCGCCCTCGTACCCGCCGACGCCGGCGAGGCGCAGGGTGGGGGCGCGCAGCACGGCGGCGGAGACCTCGACGGCGGCGTCCACCCCGCGGGCGCCGGTCCGCCCGCCGGGGCCGCCGAGTTCGACCAGGACCTCGACCGGCCGCTCGGCCCCGGCGGCGCGCAGCGCCCGGTCCATCAGCCGCACGCTCTCGGCGGAGTCGACCCAGGAGAGGAAGGCGAAGCCCGGGTCGGAGGTCAACTCGTCGGCGAGCCAGGCCAGTCCGGCCGGGTCGAGCAGGGTGTTGGCGAGCAGGATCCGCTGCACGCCGAAGGCCCGGGCCACCCGCAGCTGGGGCAGGTTGGCGAGGGTGATGCCGTGGCTCCCGGCGTCGAGCTGCGCCTGCCAGAGCGCGGGCGCCATGGTGGTCTTGCCGTGCGGGGCGAGCGCGACGCCGGCATCGGCGCACCAGTCGGCCATGGTGCGGACGTTGTGGTCGAGCGCGGAGCCGTCGAGGGTGAGCAGCGGAGTTCCGAGCGAGGAGAGGGTCGGGCCGTCGGCCAGCCACTCCCGTACGGTGCGTCCCCACGATTCGGGGGGAGCGGCCTTGAACCGCCAGTCCAGCGGCTCGTCGGCCAGCGCTGCCACTGCGCAGGCGGCGATGCCCGGCCCGGTGCCGCTGCTTGCGAAGGTCTGCACCACGATCTCCCTCCACCCACCATGTTGCAACATGCGCAACGTAGGTTGCACATGCTGGCAGCACGGTTCTAGCATCGGCGCCGGATCACGGTCAACGGAACCGACTCATCAACGGAACCGACTCACGATCGGCGGAACCGCCTCACGGTCGACGGAACCGACTCACGGTCGACGGGGTCGGCCCGCTCCGGACGGAACGGCCCCAGACGAGGAGCCCAGCACATGCCGCGACACGACACCCAGGGCTCGACCCGCCCCGGCCCTCCCCCGACGGCCGTGTGCGTGGGCGAGTCGATGGCCGTCCTGCTCCCGGACCGCCCGGGCCCGCTGGAGTCCGTGGAGAACTTCCGGCTCTCCGTCGGCGGCGCCGAGTCCAACGTGGCCGGCGCCCTGACCGCGCTCGGCGTACCGACCGCCTGGATCAGCCGGGTCGGCGACGACGGCTTCGGCCGCCGGCTGCTCGCCGAGGTCGCCGCCCGCGGGGTGGACGTCTCGGCGGTCACCGTCGACCCGCACCGCCCGACCGGCCTCTACCTCAAGGAGGTCGGCGGCAGCACCGGCCACCACCACGACCTCGGGCCCGGCCGCAGCCGGCTGCACTACCACCGGCGCGGCTCGGCGGCCGCTGCGCTCTCCCCCGCCCTGCTCGCCGAGCCGGCCGCCGCCGCGCTGCTCGCCGGCGCCCGGTTGCTGCACCTGTCCGGCATCACCGCCGCGCTCTCCGACGACTGCCTGGAGCTGCTCTCCGCCCTGCTCGCCGACCGCCGGCCGGGCCGGCTGGTCAGCTTCGACCTCAACTGGCGCCCCGCGCTCTGGCGGGAGCGCGACCCGGCAGTGCTGCCACCGCTGCTGGACGCCGCCGACCTGCTGCTGCTCGGCAGCGACGAGGCCCAGGCCGCCCTCGGCACCGGAGACCCGGCCGCCCTGCGCCGCCTCTTCCCCTCGCCCGCCACCCTCGTGGTCAAGGACGCCGCCCGGCAGGTCACCGCCCTGGAGCGGGACGGTACGGCGGTCACCGAGCCCGCCCTCGCCGTCGAGGTGGTCGAGGCCACCGGCGCGGGCGACGCCTTCGCGGCCGGCTACCTGGCCGGCGCCGTACGGGGCCTGGACCAGCGCCGCCGGCTGCGGCTCGGCCACCTGAGCGCCGCCTGCGCGCTGACCGCCCACGGCGACCAGGCCGAGCTGCCGCCCGCCGCCGCGGTGGCCGCACTGCTCGACGCCTCCCCCACGGACTGGGCCGCCACCCGGGTTACCGCGGACGGCATCACCGGCCCTGCCTGCCCACCGACCGTACGCATCCCCTCCCGTCAGGCCCGGGCACAATGAGCGAGCCCCCCAGCCCCCGAAGCGGAGCACGATGAGCCAGACCGTCACCCGCGCCCTGCGCATCCTCGCCGAACTCGGCGAGGGCGAACGCTCCCTCGACCAGCTCGCCGAGGTGCTCGGCGTCCACAAGACGACCGTGCTCCGACTCCTCCAGAGCCTCGAAGAGGAACGATTCGTCTACCGCGACGCCGCCTACCGGTACCACCTGGGCGCCGGCCTCTTCGCCCTCTCCGGCCTGGCCCTGGAGCAGCGCGGCATCCGCCGGATCGCCGGCCCGCACCTGGCCGAGCTGAACGCCGCCACCGGCCAGACCGTGCACCTGGCCGCGTACGAGGGCGGCGAGGTGGTCTACATCGACAAGTTCGACTCCCGCCACCCGGTGAGGATGTACTCCCGGATCGGCCTGCGCGCCGCGCTGCACAGCGCCGCCGTCTCCAAGGTGCTGCTGGCCGACCTCCCGCTGCCCGAGCGGCGCCGGGTGGTGGCCGGGATCGACTTCACCCCGCACACCGAACGCACCCTCACCACGCCCGAGGCACTGCTCGCCGAGCTGGAGAAGGTCGCCGCCCAGGGCTGGGCGCAGGACCACGCCGAGCACGAGTCCTTCATCAACTGCGTGGCGGCACCGATCCGGGACGCCAGCGGACGGGTCGTCGCCGCCGCCTCGATCTCGGTCCCGGACGTCGTCCTGCCGTACGAGCAGGTGCTGGACCTCCTGCCCCAGCTGCTCGCCACCGCCTGCGCGATTTCGGCCGACTGCGGCCGCCCCGACCAGAACTGACGGTCAGTCACCGAAGGGAAACCCCGTACCCCATGAGCTCCGAGCACCCCCGGACCGCCGAGAAGGTCGAGATCCGCACCGACGGCGCCCCCGCCCCCGCCTGGATGTTCTCCCAGGGCGTCCGCAAGGGCCCGATCCTGCAGGTCTCCGGCCAGGGCCCGCAGGACCCGGCGACCGGCGAGTACCTCCACCCCGGCGACGTGCGGGCGCAGACCCGGCGCACCCTGGAGAACGTCAAGGCCATCGTCGAGGCCGGCGGCGCCACCATCGAGGACGTGGTGATGTTCCGCGTCTACCTCACCAAGCGCGCCGACTTCCCGCTGATGAACGAGGTCTACGCCGAGTTCATCGAGGAGAACATCAAGCCGGGCGGCGTGAAGCCCTGCCGCACCACGATCTTCGTCGAACTCCCGCAGGAGCCGATGCTGGTGGAGATCGACGCCCAGGCCGTCGTCTCCTGACGCCCCGCAAGACCACTCGTGCCACCACCCCGAAGGGCCCGACGGCCGGCGGGCCCTTCACCACCCCGCGGACGCCTGCTTGCCACACCCCTCAACGGACATTAGGTTAGCCTCACCTAACCAACTGGAGGTCCGTCCATGAGCCTGCCCCCCGGCGACACCGAGGCACCCGAGCCCACCACCGCCGAACGGATCCACAGCCTCCTCGGCGCGACCTCCTCGCTCACCGTCCGCGCCCTGGGCGAGCGCCACGACCTGGACACCCCGGTCTCCGTCCACGGCTCCCGCCTTCGGCTGCGCGCCCCGCTGGACGCCCCGCTCACCGCGGCCGCCGCCCGGGCCGGCGAAGGCCTCGCCGTCGTCCTCGACGTCACCGACGTCTCCCCCGTCGCCGTCCGCGACCGCGTCCGTGCCCGCCTCACCCTGGCCGGCCGGCTGCACCTGGCCCACCTCGCCGACGACGGCCTCACCGTCCACCTGCACGTGGACGTCGCCCACGCCGTCCTCGCCACCCCGTACAGCACCGGCGCGATCACCGCCGCCGACCTCGCCCGCGCCACCGCCGACCCGCTGGCCCGGCACGAGGCCGCACTGCTCACCCACCTCGCCGACGACCACGCCGACGCTTTCGACGTGCTCACCCGCCTGCTCGACCCGGCCCTGCTCGCCCGTACCCCGGACGTCCGCCCGCTCGCCCTGGACCGCCACGGCCTGGTGCTGCGCCTGGACCACCCGGACGGCCACCGAGACGTCCGCCTGGCCTTCCCCGAACCGGCCCGCGACACCGAGGACTTCGGCCACCGGATGCACGACCTGCTGTCCGCCGCCCGGTACGGCCAGCCCGCCCACCGCGGCTGACCGAACGCCAGCCGCCGAACGCCACAGCCACCGAACGCCACCGAACGCCACAGCCACCGAAGGCCGGAAAACGGCAGCGGCCGGCCCGGCTCGCGAGGGGGTTGTGTCCCGCGAGCCGGGCCGGCCTTGGGCGTGTCCCGCGCCCATGTCCGCCGTGCGGCGATCACCCGGTCGAGCGGTCACCCGACATGACCATCCCGGAGGATCGATTCGCTCCGCAGCAGCGGTGGTTCCTGAGACCCCGACAGGTCAGAGCGCGACGCCGTGCGCGCGCAGGTAGGCGACCGGGTCGATGTCCGAGCCGTACTCCGGACCGGTACGGATCTCGAAGTGCAGGTGCGGGCCGGTCACGTTGCCGGTGGCACCGGAGAGGCCGATCTGCTGGCCGACGGTGACGGTCTGACCGATCGACACGCCGATCGACGAGAGGTGCGCGTACTGGGCGTACTTGCCGTCGGCGAGCTTGATCTCGACCTCGTTGCCGTAGGCGCCGCCGTTGCCGGCCTTGACCACGACGCCGTTGGCGACGGCGCGCAGCGGGGTGCCGGTGGAGGCGACGAAGTCCTGGCCGGTGTGGTGGCCGGAGGCCCACATCGAGCCGGCCACGCCGTAGGCCTCGCCGAGGACGGGGTGGGCCAGCGGCGCGACGTAGCCGGAGGTGGCGGCGACCGGAGCGGCCGTCACGGCCGGGGCCGGAGCGGCGGTCTGCACCTGGGTCTGCACCGGGGCGGACGGCTTGGCGACCTCGGTCGTGACCTGCAGCTGGGCCTGCGGCTTGGCGGCGGCCTGGGTGGCCGGCGCGGCGGGCTTCGCCGGGGCGGCGTCCGCGGACGGCGCGGCGGCGTGGCCGGCGATCGCGAGCTGCTGGCCCGGGAAGATCAGGTTCGGGTTGGCGCCGACGACCGAGCGGTTCTGCTCGTACAGCGCCTGCCAGCCGCCCTCGACGCGCTTGGCGTCGGCGATCTTGGACAGGGTGTCGCCGCTGACGACGCGGTAGCTCTCGTGCGCGGCGGCGGCCTGGGCGGCGGGCTTGGCCTCGGTGCCGGCGGCGGGCTTGGCCTCGGTGCCGGCGGCGGCCTGGGTGACCGGGGCGACCGGGGCCGTGTGGGCCTGGGCGTTCATCGCGGTCACGAGCGGGAGGGCGAAGGAGACGCCGGTGACGGCGGTCGCGATGCCGATGCGGGCGGCGCGGGGCAGGGTGATACGACGAGCCTGAGCAGGCATGGAAGTTTCCTCTCCGACGCCTGCGAGGTGAGCTGTCGGGTTCGGGCTGGAGTTGCCCGGCCGCATGCGCGGCTTCACCCCGAGCCGGCCCTGGACGCCCGCGCCCTGAGGCGCGAACTCCGGTCCGGCGACTTACCTGTGGGTCCCCCGCTCCTGCCGTACAGAGTTCAGTGCGAGCCACCGGGCAGCGGCAGGACTCGGCGTTCCACCCGGTGGATCCGTCCGGGCTGGCCGGGCGGTCGCTGAACTAAAACCCATCCGTTCGGGTGAAGCAATGTCGATCTCTTGAACGGGCAACCATCCCCCACCCCCCGGTCACCCTCCGCACGTCGCGCCGCACGATCCGTACACAATCCATTCACCCCGCGCCACTGATCCACGACCCTGCGCCGAACTCCACGACGCTGCGCAACCCCCCACCCACCGAGCGTCAACGACGGACACGCCCTCCGGTGAGCCTTGTCACGTACGCCCCACGGGGCGCAGGATCGGGCCGTGGCCACCTCCGAAGCCGGCACCCTGCGCCTGGGCACCGCACAGGGTCGCTGGGTACTCCTGGCAACAGTGCTCGGTTCCAGCATGGCGATGCTCGACGGCACCGTCGTGAACGTCGCCCTGCCCCGCATCGGCGCCGACCTCGGCGCCTCCCTCGCGTCCCTGCAATGGACGCTGAACGCCTATCTGCTCACCCTGGCGGGCCTGATCCTGCTCGGCGGCGCACTCGGCGACCGCTACGGGCGGCGCCGGGTCTTCCTGATCGGCGTGGTCTGGTTCGCCGTCGCCTCCGCGGCCTGCGCCGCCGCACCGAACATCCAGGTGCTGATCGCCGCGCGCGCCGTCCAGGGCATCGGCGGGGCGCTGCTCACCCCGGGCTCGCTCGCCATGCTCCAGGCGGTCTTCCATCCTGACGACCGTTCGGCGGCTGTCGGCCTCTGGTCCGGCCTGGGCGGGGTGGCCGCCGCGGTCGGCCCCTTCCTCGGCGGCTGGCTGGTGGACGGCCCCGGCTGGCGCTGGATCTTCCTGCTGAACCTGCCGCTCGCCGCCGCCGTGATCGCCGTCACCACCCGGTCCGTACCGGAGAGCCGGGACGAGAGCGCCACCGGCCGCTTCGACGTGCTCGGCGCGGTGCTCGCCGCGCTCGCGCTCGGCGCGTTCACCTACGCGCTGACCGCGGCCGGGGAGGGCCTGTCCCCCGTGGTCTGGGCCACCGGGGCGATCGGCGTACTGCTCGGCGCCGTGTTCCTGGCCGTCGAACGGCGCGCGGTCGAGCCGATGCTGCCCCTCGGGCTGTTCTCCTCCCGGCTGTTCACCGCCGTGAACCTGGTCACCCTGTGCGTGTACGCGGCATTCAGCGGCGTCTTCTTCCTGCTGGTGGTGCAGCTGCAGATCGTCTCCGGGTTCTCGCCGCTGGTCTCGGGCTTCGCACTGGTGCCGATCACGGTGCTGATGCTGGCGCTGTCGGCCCGCGCCGGGCGCCTCGGCAAGCGGATCGGCCCGCGGATCCCGCTCACCATCGGCCCGCTGCTGTGCGCCGCCGGAGTGCTGCTGATACTGCGCATCGGCCCGGGCTCCTCCTACTGGGCGGACGTGCTGCCCGCCGTCACGGTGATGGGCTGCGGGATGACCCTGCTGGTCGCACCGCTGACGGCCACCGTGCTGGCCGCCGTCGAGGTCCGGCACGCGGGCATCGCCAGCGGGGTCAACAACGCCGCCGCCCGCGCGGCCGGACTGCTCGCGGTGGCCGCCCTCCCGGCGCTGGCCGGGCTGAGCGGCAACGCCTACCGGGTGCCGTCGGCGGTGGACTCCGCCTTCCACACCGCGATGCTGATCTGCGCGGGCCTGCTGGCCGCCGGCGGGCTGATCGCCTTCACCACCGTCCGCGGCAACGTCCTGGCCGCCGAGGAGCGTCCGGTGGCCGAGCCGAGCTGCGACTGGCCCTGCGGGACCACCACCCCGCCGTTCGACCCGGGCCACGTCCAGTCGCACGAGGACCCCGCCACCGGTCCGGCAGCGGGGCCCTCGTCCGAGAACTGACGAACCGTCAGAGGATGTCGCCCGGAGCGTACTTGGCAGCCTCCGGGTAGGCGGCCGCGACGGCCTCCACCTGGCGGACCACCTCGGCGACCTGGGCGCCGGCCGCGCCGGTGAAGGAGAGCCTGTCGGCCAGCAGCGCGTCCAGCGCGGCACGGTCCAGCGGGATCCGCTCGTCCGCGGCCAGGCGGTCCAGCAGCTCGTTCTCCCGGGCGCCCGCGCGCATCGCCAGCGCGGAGGCGACGGCGTGCTCCTTGATGACCTCGTGCCCGGTCTCCCGGCCGACGCCCGCGCGCACCGCGCCCATCAGCACCTTGGTGGTGGCGAGGAACGGCAGGTAGCGGTCCAGCTCGGCCTCGATCACGGCGGGGAAGGCGCCGAACTCGTCGAGGACGGTCAGGAAGGTCTCCAGCAGGCCGTCGAAGGCGAAGAAGGCGTCCGGCAGCGCGACCCGGCGCACCACCGAGCAGGAGACGTCGCCCTCGTTCCACTGGTCGCCGGCCAGCTCGCCGGTCATCGAGGCGTAGCCACGCAGGATGACGGCCAGGCCGTTGACGCGCTCGCAGGAGCGGGTGTTCATCTTGTGCGGCATCGCGGAGGAGCCGACCTGGCCCTCCTTGAAGCCCTCCGTGACCAGCTCGTGGCCGGCCATCAGGCGGATGGTCTTGGCCAGGCTGGACGGCGCGGCGGCCAGCTGGACGAGGGCGGTGAGCACCTCGAAGTCCAGCGAGCGCGGGTAGACCTGGCCGACGCTGGTCAGCACATGGTCGAAGCCGAGGTGCGCGGCGACCCGGCGCTCCAGCTCGGCGAGCTTGTCGGTGTCACCACCGAGCAGGTCCAGCATGTCCTGGGCGGTGCCGACCGGGCCCTTGATCCCGCGCAGCGGGTAGCGGGCGATCAGCTCCTCCAGGCGGCGGAAGGCGACCAGCAGCTCGTCGGTGATCGACGCGAAGCGCTTGCCCAGGGTGGTGGCCTGCGCGGCCACGTTGTGCGAGCGGCCGGCCATTACCAGCTCGGAGTGCTGGGCGGACAGCTTGGCCAGGCGCACCAGGACGGCCACCGTGCGGTCGCGCACGTGCTCCAGCGACTGGCGGATCTGCAGCTGCTCGACGTTCTCGGTCAGGTCCCGGGAGGTCATCCCCTTGTGGATCTGCTCGTGGCCGGCGAGGTCGCTGAACTCCTCGATCCGGGCCTTCACGTCGTGGCGGGTGACCCGCTCACGGGCGGCGATCGAGCCGAGGTCGACCTGGTCGATCACCTGCTCGTAGTCGGCGACGGCGGTCGCCGGGACCTCGACGCCGAGGTCCTGCTGCGCCTTCAGGACGGCGAGCCACAGGTGGCGCTCAAGGACCACCTTGTGCTCGGGGGACCAGAGCTGGGCCAGGGTCGCCGAGGCGTACCGGGAGGCCAGGACATTGGGGATCTGGGGCTTCGCGCTCACGCTTCGCAAGCCTAACAGCCGAGGTCACGCCCCCTGCAGCCGCCAACGCGCTACGCCCGTAGAGCCTTGGCGCTACTGCGGCGCAACCGTACGGCCGGCCAGGACGGGCAGCACCTGCCCGCAGATCGAGTGCAGGGCGATCCGCTGCTCGTCGGTCATCGCCTCGAAGGCCTGGTGGGTGCGGGCCATCTCGCTCCGGATGCGGTTCAGGATCTCCCGGCCCTCGGTCGTGATCACCACGATCTTCACCCGGCGGTCACCGGCCGCCGCCGCCCGGTTGGCCAGGCCCAGCGACTCCAGCCGGTCCACGATCCCGGTGACGTTCGACGCGTCGCAGCCCAGCCGCCCGGCCAGCGCACGCATCGGCACCGGCTCCTGCACCGCGCCCAGCGCCTTGGCCTGCGAGGAGGAGAGCCCGTGCCGGGCCGCGGCCGCCGCGAAGTCCTGGAAGTACGCGGCGCCGACGGCGGCCAAGGCCTCCATCAGCTCGGCGTTGGTCGGTACGGTCGTCGTCGCTGTCGAACCCATGGGGTCAGAGTACGACCAGGTGCTTCAGCAACTCAAGCTTTGACCGGGGCAACCGTCGGCGAGCCGCCTCACACACCCGCCCACCTCTCCCGGCCGACGCCCCCGCGCACCGCACCCGCGCGCGGCCCCGGCCGCAGCTGCAGCCGCGGTCAGAGCACCAGCTGGTCGAACAGCCGCCGCAGCTCCGCCTCCGGGTCCGCGGTCAACCCGGTGTGCACCGGCCCCGGCTGGACGATCGCGCTGCGCGGCGCGGTCAGCCAGCGGAACCGCTGCCCGGGGCTGTCCCCGGCCGCCGGCCCGGCCTGCGGGCCGCCCTGGCAGACCGCCTCGATCCCGTGCAGCGCCCGCCGCACCCCGTGCACGTCCGCCACCGGGTCCAGCGCCAACAGCCGGGCCTGGTCCAGGTGGGTGCGCGCCGCCAGGTGCGAACTCTGCCGGCAGTACAGCAGCACCCCCACGTTGACGCACTCCCCGCGCTCGACCCTCGGCACCGCACGGATCACGGCGTACTCGTAGTCGTGCAGCTCGACGGTGGCCGGCAGCGCGGGCGTCGACGACTCGGTCATGCGGGCACCTCCGGCAGCCAGTCACGCGGACCGGCCAGTCGCTCGGTCAGCTGGGCACGGTACGCGGCGCGCACCTCGTCGGGCGAGTCGAAGCCGAACTCGTCCATCAGCCAGACCTCGGGGATCTGCGCCACCGCGTCCTCGATCGCCACCTCCGCGACCGGCGCCAACGCCTTGTCCGCCGCCGCCAGATCCGGCCGGGCGAGCAACAGGGCGTGGTCGGAGGCGTCGTACGGTCGGCGGGTCCAGGCCGCGGCACCCGACCAGTTGTGGTGGAAGATCAGGCTCGCCCCGTGGTCGATCAGCCGCAGCCCGCCGGTGGCCACCAGCAGGTTGGGGTTGCGCCAGGACCGGTCCACGTTGCCGATCAGCGCGTCGAACCAGAGCACCCGGCCCGCGAGTTCGGGATCCACCTCGAAGCAGAGCGGGTCGAAGTTGAGCGCACCGCTGACGAAGGCCATGCCGAGGTTGGTCCCACCGCTGGCCCGCATCTGGTCCTGGATCTGGTGGTCCGGCTCACTGCGCGCGAGCACCGGGTCCAGGTCCACGGTCACCAGCGCCGGCACCGGCAGCCCGAGCCGCCGCCCCAGTTCCCCGGCCAGCACCTCCGCCACCAACGCCTTGCGCCCCTGCGCCGCACCGACCCATTTCAGCGCGTAGAGCCGCCGATCATCGGCCTCGACCAGGCCCGGCATCGAGCCGCCTTCTCGCAGTGGCGTCACGTACCGGATCGCCGTCACCTCGGGTAGCACGACCGACAGCCTATCGGTGCCACACGCCCTGCCATACGCCGACGACCCCTCCCATCCCCTTCGTCCAGTCCCCTTCGCCCAGTCCCCCTCTCCCTCATCCGCCCCACCCCAGTGGCACCCCCCGCTGCTCCGTGCGAGTGTGGCGGACAGTAATCGGGACCTTCACCGCAAAGGGATGAGCGATGGAACGACCTCGGATCCTGATCGTGGGCGGTGGCTTCGCCGGGCTGGAGTGCGCCCGCCGCCTCGAACACAAGCTCTCGCCCGCGGAGGCCGAGATCACGCTGGTCACGCCGTTCAGCTACCAGCTCTACCTCCCCCTCCTCCCCCACGTCGCCGCCGGCGTCCTCACCCCGCAGTCCGTGGCCGTCTCCCTGCGCCGCTCGCTGCGCCGCACCCACATCGTCCCCGGCGGCGCCATCGGTGTGGATCCGGCCTCCAAGGTCCTCGTCGTCCGCAAGATCACCGACGAGGTGGTCGCGCAGAAGTACGACGTCCTGGTGCTCGCGCCGGGCAGCGTGACCCGCACCTTCGACATCCCCGGCCTCACCGACTACGCCCGCGGCATGAAGACGCTCGCCGAGGCGGCCTACGTCCGCGACCACGTGATCGCCCAACTCGACCTCGCCTCGGCCACCTTGGACCAGAAGGAGCGCGAGTCCCGGCTGCAGTTCGTGGTGGTCGGCGGCGGTTACGCGGGCACCGAGACGGCCGCCTGCCTGCAGCGGCTGACCACCGCCGCCGCGCTGCGCTACCCGCGTCTGGACGCCCGGCAGATCAAGTGGCACCTGATCGACATCGCCCCGAAGCTGATGCCGGAGCTGGGCGACCCGCTCGGCGAGGCCGCCCTGGAGGTGCTGCGCGACCGCGGGATCGAGGTGTCGCTGGGCGTCTCGGTGGCCGAAGTCGGAGCCGAGTCCGTCAAGTTCACCGACGGCCGGGTGCTGCCCTGCCGCACGCTGATCTGGACGGCCGGCGTGGCCGCGAGCCCGCTGATCGGCACGCTGGACGCGGAGACGGTCCGCGGCCGGCTCGCCGTGACGGCAGAGATGCGGGTGCCGCAGTTCGAGGGGGTGTTCGCGCTGGGTGACGCCGCCGCGGTGCCGGACCTCGCCAAGGGCGACGGCGCGGTCTGCCCGCCGACCGCCCAGCACTCCGCTCGGCAGGGCCGCGCGGTGGCCGACAACGTGATCTCCTCGCTCCGCAACCAGCCCCTGGAGCCGTACTACCACAAGGACTTGGGCCTGGTGGTGGACCTCGGCGGCAAGGACGCGGTGTCCAAGCCGCTGGGCATCGAGCTGCGCGGGGTGCCCGCCCAGCTGGTGGCGCGCGGCTACCACCTGATGGCGATGCGCACCAACGCGGCCAAGTTCCGGGTGGGCGCCAACTGGTTGCTCAACGCGACGGCCGGGGACGACTTCGTCCGCACCGGCTTCCTCGCCCGCCAGCCCGCCCGACTGCAGGACTTCGAGTACACCGACGCCTATCTGACGAAGGATCAAGTACGGGCGCACGCCCAGTCCTTGCTCGCCAAGGGCTGACCCGGGGGCCCGGGACACCGTTCCGGCGCCCCCGCAGCCTCGGCCGAGGGGGCGCCGGATCACGCGGTCGTCACGCGGTCATCGCGCGGTCACCCGGCCACATCACGCTCATCGCGCCGTCAGGTACATCCCGCTCGCGTCCTGCCCGGCCGTGTTGCGGCAGGAGTAGTCACCGCCCGGGCGGGCCCAGAGGAGCGTCAGGCAGCGCCCGACCGCCGACTGGCCGTAGTAGTTGGGGTGCATCGACTCCTGCAGCGCGCCCTGGGTGGAGTTGAGCCCGCCGTCGAGGAAGCGCGCCCATTCGCTGGTGGTCGCGGACGGACCGGAGGTGGCGGTCGGCTGCCTGGTGGCCGTCGAGCAGACCTCGCGGCCCTGCAGCATGTCCGAAAGGTCCAGGAACTGCGCGCCCTTGGCGGCGGCGACACCCGCCAGCGCCTGGGTTATCTGCGGCACCAGCGAGTCGCGGGCCCAGTCGGCGTCACCGTCCCAGAACGGGCAGCCGCCGGTGTTGGACCGGGTCCAGCCGCTCTCCGGGTAGCGCATCTCGGCGCTGCGCGGGATCGGCGACGGGTAGGACTGGAGCACCAGCCGGTAGTCCGTCCGCGCGTAGCCCGCGTCGGCCATCACCGCGCGGACCTCGTCGATCGCCTTGCCGACCCCGGCCATCGCGGTGGACATCTTCTCGTCGATCGAGGACTGTGCGGAGTCGTGGCAGTAGGAGTACCAGATCAGGTAGTCCTGCACGCAGGTGGAGATGACGTCCGCGAAGCCCAGGTCGTTGCCGCCGATCGACAGGGTGATCAGCTTGACGTTGTTCTGCCGTGCCACGGTGGCGAGTTGGTCGGCCTGCGGGGCCTCGCCCTTGTACGACTGGCCGCCGTTGGCGGCGCGGAAGACGTTCGCGGTGACGGCGCCCGAGCAGGCCAGGTTGATCTCGTTCTGGGCGCCGGTGGAGGCACTGAGCACCTCGGCGACGTCCGAGCGGTCGCAGCCGCTCGCCGCGGTGGTGCCGTAGACGCGCGAGGGGTCGTACGAACTGCCGGTCCAGGCCCGGTCGGTGCCGTTGCGGCTGCCGCTGGTGCCGGCCGAGTTGCCCTTCCAGCGTCCGGCTTCGCCGGAGATGTAGCTGTCGCCGAGCGAGACGCTGGCGGTGGGCCCGGAGGGGACCGCGGTCGGGGCGGCGTGGGCCGGTGCGGCGACGGCCAGGCCCGCGACGGCGAGCGGGAGGGCGAAGGCTGCGGTGAGCAGCCGTCGGCCGAGTCGCGGTGCACTGCGGGTGATGCTCGAACTGTTTTCGGGCACGCGGAACTCCTGCGGCTCGGTCTTCCCGTGGTGTGGGGCGCGGGAAGACGCGTAGGTGAGGGTGGGCCGCCGGCCGGTGGCGCGATGAAGATGACATGGCCGCGCCTGTTACCGCTAGGTATCTGCAGCAGGTTTCCGCTTTGTTACCGACGGGTTCAGACCAACCGCGACCCGCCGCGGCCGGCCCCCAGCACCGCCGCCAGGTCCTCCGCCAACTCCCGCGCCTGTGCCGCCTCCAGCTGCGCAGTGGTGACCCGCAGCCCGGGCGGCGACTGGATCCGGTACCGGGCACCGGGCGCCGCGACCCAGCCGCGCTGCACCAGCGCCGCCAGCGCCGAGGTCTCGTCCGGCACCGGCACCCAGACGTTCAGCCCGCTCTGCCCGTGCGCCTCGATCCCGTGCGCCGCCAGCTCGCCCAACAGTGCGTCCCGCCGGGCCCGGTAGACGGCCGCCACCCGCGCGACCGGCACGGCGTCGCTGCGCCACAGCTCGGCGACGGTGCGCTGCAGCAGGTGGCTGACCCAGCCGGCGCCCAGCCGCAGCCGCCCGGCGACCCGTCCGATCGTCTCCTCGTCTCCGACGGCCACCGAGACCCGCAGGTCCGGCCCGTACGCCTTGGCCGCCGAGCGCACCACCGCCCAGTGCCGGGTGTCGGCCCCGACCAGCGGGTGGTACGGCTGGTCGACCATGCCGTGCCCGTGGTCGTCCTCGATCAGCAGCACCCCGGGGTGCCCGGCCAGCACGGCCTGCAGCGCCTCGGCCCGGCGGGCGGTGAGCGCGGCGCCGGTCGGGTTCTGCGCCCGGCTGGTGACCACCACCGCCCGGACGCCCTCCGCCAGGGCCGCCGCGAGGGCGTCCGGCAGCGGGCCCTCGTCGTCCAGCCGGACGGGCACCTGCCGCAGGCCCATCGCGGGCAGCAGGTCGAGCAGGCTGCCCCAGCCCGGGTCCTCGACGGCCACCGCGTCGCCGGGGCGCAGCCGGGCGCCGAGGATGCGCTCGATGGTGTCGAGCGAGCCTGAGGCGACGACGATCGGGCCGCCGGGCAGGCCGTCGGCCTCGAAGGAGGCGCGGGCCAGCGCGAGCAGGGCGGGGTCGACCGCCGAGTGCCCGTACAGGACGGGGTCGGCGCGGGCGGCCTCGGCGGCGGCCGCGAGGGCCGGGCCGAGGTCGGGCAGCAGCGCCGGGTCGGGGTTGCCGCCGGAGAGGTCCCGGGCGTTCGGCGGGACGGGGATGGCGATCTGGTCGCGCGGGGTGAGCGCGGGCCTGGGGAGGATCCGGCTGCCCTTGCGGCCGGCGGTCTCGATGACGCCGCGGTCGCGCAGCAGTCGGTAGGCGGCGGCGACGGTGTTGGGGTTGACGCCGAGTTCGGCGGCGAGGTCGCGCAGCGGGGGCAGCGCGGTCCCCGGGGCGAGGAGTCCGCTGCTCACGCCCTGTTCGATGTGCGCCGCGATTTCGCTGGCGCGTCGCCCTTTCAGCGGATAGTCTCCTAGCACAAACCAAATTATGCACTAGTACGTAGAGGATGTCATGTCAGACACCACGGAAGGCTCGCCCAGCTACTCCCGCACCCCCAGGACGACCCCGACCCGCTACAAGGACCGGGCCACCTGGGAGCAGGAGGCGATCCACGCCATCCTCGACAGCGCCTACATTTGCCACCTCGGCTTCGTCGTCGACGGCGCCCCCGTCGTCCTGCCGACGATCTACGCCCGGGTCGGCAGCCGGCTCTACGTCCACGGCTCCACCGGCAGCCGCCCGATGCGCAGCGCCTCCGGCGAGCAGGGCATGCCGGTCTGCGTCACCGTCACCCAGGTCGACGCGCTGGTGCTGACCAAGTCCGCGTTCAACCACTCGGTGAACTTCCGCTCGGTCGTCGCCCACGGCACCGCCCACCAGGTCACCGACCCGCAGGAGCTGGACGTCGCGCTGGCCGCCCTGGTCGACCACGCGATACCCGGCCGCTCGTCCGAGGTCCGCCCGGCCAACGCCAAGGAGCTCGCCGCCACCGCCGTCCTGCGGCTGGAGCTGGACGAGGTCTCGGCCAAGACCCGCGACGACGACGCCTCCGACGACGCCGAGGACGCCGACCTGCCGCACTGGTCCGGCCTGATCCCGGTCACCACCGTGCACGGCACCCCCGTACCGCACGACGACCGCACCGTCCCGCTCCCCGCGCACCTGCGCAGCTACCCGCGCTGACGAGGAGCACCCGATGCTGATCAGGTCCTGGGACCGCGGCGACGAGGACGAGTGGCGCGCCTGGCTGGCCGAGGGCCGCGACTTCGGCCTGCTCGCCGCCAACGGCGGCCCCGGCGAGGGCCCGGTGCTCGTCCCCACGCACTTCCTGCTGGACGCCGAGCGCGGCGAGATCCTGCTGCACCTCGCCGCGCCCAACCCGCTGCTGGCCGCCGTGCGCGCCGACCCGCAGGTCACCCTCGCGGTCACCGACGGCTATGCCTTCGCCCCCGGCCACTGGCGCGGCGCCCCGGGCACGCCCACCAGTTACTACACCTCGGTGCACTTCCACTGCACCGCCGAGGTCGTGGAGTCCGCCGCCGACAAGGCGGAGATCCTCAACCGCCAGCTGGCGCACTTCCAGCCCGAGACGCCGGAGGTCCGGGTGGTGCCCGGGGACGGCGAGCTCGCCCGGCAGCTGCCCGGCCTGCGCGGGCTCCGGCTGACGGTGAACGAGGTACGGGCCAAGTTCAAGTACGACGACAAGAAGCCCGCCGAGGCACAGTTCGGCATCGCCGAGCGCCTCGCCGAACGCGCGGGAGGCCGCGGGCGCGGCCGCGACCAGTACGCCGCCGCCCGTTCCCAGCTGCTGCGCCGTCACGGCCGGCGCACCGCCTTGTCCGACACCGCCTCGTCCGACACCGACCCGTCCCGCGCCGGCACACCCCGCGCCGCCGCACCGCGCACCACCGCACCCCGTACCACCGCACCGCGCGCCGCCGACTGACCCGGCGTCACCCGATCGGCCCCGATCTCGGGCAGGCCGCCCCCGGCACTGCTCGAATGTGAGACGAGCCCTGCCCACTCGACGTCGGGGGCGGGCCCGTCCACTCCCGGGAGCGCGCGTGTCCTCAGTCAATCGCCGACAGGCGTCCGGCGAGGCCCACCTCGGCCACGTGGTGTTCATCTCGGCGGCCGCCGCCATGGGCGGCTTCCTGTTCGGCTACGACAGCGCGGTGATCAACGGCGCGGTGACGGGCATCCAGAAGCACTTCGCGGTGGGCCACGGCACCACCGCCTTCGTGGTGGCCATCGCGCTGCTCGGATCGGCGGCCGGCGCGGTGATCGCCGGCCGACTCGCCGACCACCTCGGCCGGGTGCGCACGATGCTGCTGGCCGCCGTCCTGTTCGCGGCCAGCGGCATCGGCTCGATGTTCCCGCCGAACATCGAGGCCCTGGCCACCTGGCGCGTGGCCGGCGGCGTCGCGATCGGCATCGCCTCGGTGATCGCCCCGACCTACATCGCCGAGGTCGCGCCGACCGCCTACCGCGGCCGGCTCGCCTCCTTCCAGCAGATGGCGATCGTGCTCGGCATCACCATCTCCCAGCTCGCCAACTACGCGCTGAACCAGGCCGCCGGCGGGGAGTCCACCGGCCACCTCGGCGGCATCCAGGCCTGGCAGTGGATGCTCGGCGTCGAGACCATCCCGGCCCTGGTGTACGGGCTGATGGCACTCTCCATCCCGGAGTCGCCCCGCTTCCTGATCGCCGACCACCGCGAGGCGCAGGCCCGCACGGTGCTGGCCGAGGTCGAGGGCGAGGGCGTGGACCTGGACGCCCGGGTGGCGGAGATCCGCGCGGTGCTGGAGTCCACCCACAAGCCCCGGCTGAAGGACCTGCTCGGCGGCCGCTTCGGCCTGCTGCCGATCGTCTGGATCGGCATCGGCGCCTCGGTGTTCCAGCAGTTCGTCGGCATCAACGTGATCTTCTACTACTCGTCCTTCCTCTGGCAGTCGGTGGGCATCAACGAGTCCAACTCGCTGCTGATCAGCCTCTCCACCTCGATCGTCAACGTGATCGGCACGGTGATCGCGATGGCCCTGGTGGACCGGATCGGCCGCAAGCCGCTGGCCCTGGCCGGCTCGATCGGCATGGCGGCCGCGCTGTCCACCGCCGCCTGGGCGTTCTCCTACCGGCACGGCACCGGCGACACCGCCACCCTCGACAACACCCACGCCACCGTCGCCCTGGTCGCCGCGCACGTCTTCGTGCTCTGCTTCGCCTTCTCCTGGGGCGTGGTGGTCTGGGTCCTGCTCGGCGAGATGTTCCCCAACCGGATCCGTGCGCTGGCCCTGTCGGTCGCCGCCTCGGCCCAGTGGATCGCCAACTGGGCGATCACCGTCAGCTTCCCGGACCTCGCCGACTGGAACCTCTCGGCGACGTACGTGATCTACGCGGTCTTCGCGCTGCTCTCCATCCCGTTCGTGGCCTTCTGCATCAAGGAGACCAAGGGCCGCGCGCTGGAGGAGATGGGCTGACCCGTACGCCCCACCGACCCCCCGCGCCACACGCGGCCCGACCCACCGAGAGGAAGCCATGCCCGACCAGCGCGGCTCCCGGCAGAACGTCACCTTCCCGAGCAACGGCCGTACCGCGCACGGGTACCTGGCCCGCCCGCCGCAGGGCGTCGGGCCGGGCCTGGTGGTGGTGCAGGAGTGGTGGGGGCTCACCTCGCACGTCGCCGCCACGGCCGACCGCTTCGCCGCCGAGGGCTTCACCGTCCTCGCCCCCGACCTCTTCGGCGGCGCCACCACGCACGACCGCACCGAGGCGGCCCGGCTCAAGCGCGAACTCCCGGTCGAGCAGGCCGTCGAGGACCTCTCCGGCGCCGTCGACCACCTGCTCGCGCTGGAGGGCGTGGTCGGCGACTCCGTCGGCGTGGTCGGCTTCTGCATGGGCGGCGGCTTCGCCCTGCTGCTGGCCGCCAGGGCCGGCGACCGGGTGGCCGCCGTGGTGCCCTTCTACGGCCTGCCGCCCGACCCCGACTTCGACTACCGCGGCCTGACCGCCCACGTCCTGGGCCACTTCGGCGAGTTGGACGGCTCGCTGCCGATGGCCACCGTGGACGAGGCGGCGATCCGGATCGGCGAGGCCACCGACGTCCGCCCCGAGTTCCACTTCTACCCGGCCGGACACGCCTTCATGAACGACGAGAACCTGCTCGGCACCTACGACCCCCTGCAGGCCCGGATCGCCTGGCGCCGCACCCTCGCCTTCCTCCGGGGCCACCTCGGCTGAGAGCGCCGGCCCGCTGCTCCCCGGCCCCGCCCCGATCCGGCCCCGGTCCGGCCCCGAAAACCGGATGACACCTGTACGAACTCCCGCCATAGTCACCTGGTGCCGACCCCACCCCCGCACCCCCGCCGCCTCGCCTGGGCGAGCCGCAACTTCCGCATCCAGACCGCCGCCACCGTGATCAGCGGCCTGGGCAGCGCCGGCGCCCCCGTCGCCACCGCCTTCGCCGTCCTCGGCAGCGGCGGCAGCACCACCGAGGTCGGCTACGTCACCGCCGCCCGTCTGCTGCCCACCGTGCTGCTCCTGGTGCTCGGCGGCGGCCTCGCCGACCGCCTGCCGCGACACCGGATCATGGTCGCCGCCAACCTCTTCAACGCCGCCTCCCAGGCCGTACTGGCCGCGCTGGTCCTGTCCGGGGACGCCCGGCTCTGGCACCTGCTGGCACTCTCCGCCGCCGGCGGCGCCGGCCACGCCCTCTACGCCCCGGCCTCCAGCGGCATGATCATGCAGGCCGTCCCCCAGGAGCACGCCGCCCGTGCCTTCTCGGTGTTCCGGATGGGCCAGAACGCCTCCCAGATCGGCGGCGCCGCCCTCGGCGGGGCGCTCACCGCCGCCTTCGGCCCCGGCTGGGTGCTCGCCCTGGACGCCCTCTGCTTCCTGGTCGCCGCCGCGCTGCGCTTCTTCCTGGAGCCGGAGCAGGCCCCCGCGCCCTCCGGCGGCGGCATGCTGCGCGACCTGAGCGAGGGCTGGCGGGAGTTCGCCTCCCGCCGCTGGCTCTGGGTGATCGTGCTGCAGTTCTCCGTCCTGGTCGCCTGCGTCGAAGCGGTCGAATCGGTGTACGGGCCGACGGTCGCCGCGGAGCGGCTCGGTGGCGCGAGCGCCTGGGGCCTGGCGATGTCCGCCTTCGGCCTCGGCCTGGTGGCCACCGGGCTGCTGATGGCACGTTGGCGGCCGCGCCGGATCCTGCTGGTCGGCAACTGGGGCGTCTTCCTGTTCGGCATGCCGGCGCTCGCCCTCGCCGCCGCCGTCCCGCTGCCTCTGCTGACCGCCGCGATGTTCCTGTCCGGCGTCGGCGTCACCGTCTTCGGCGTCAACTGGATGGTCGCGCTGCGACAGGAGATCCCGGCGGAGATGTTCTCCCGGGTCTCCGCGTACGACCTGCTCGGCTCCAACGCGCTGGCCCCCGCCGGCACCGCGCTGGCCGGCCCGGCCGCCGTGGCACTCGGCCTCGGCGGCGCGCTGTGGACCTGCGCGGTCGTCTGCCAACTGCTCAGCGCGGCGGTCCTGCTGGACCCCCAGGTGCGCCGGCTCAGCCGTCGGAGCACCGCCGACGCACCGGTGCCCGCCGCCGAGCCCGTACCCACCTCGTGAGCGCCCTGTGCGCCCCGCGTGCGCCCGCCCGTGAGCAACCACCGGTACGCGTGGTTCGTCCGAAGAGGTAGCAACCACACCGCCTTTGGGGGCCACCGGTGCCGAAGCCACTGCTGTTCCTGGACGTCGACGGGGTCCTGAACCCGGTCTGTCCCCATCCGGACGCCGGGTTCGACACCCACACCCTGTTCGGCTACTCCGTCCTGCTCTCCCCCCGCCACGGCCGCTGGCTGCGCGAGCTGGCCGGCACGTACGAACTGGTCTGGGCCACCACCTGGGAGGAGCACGCCAACACCCACATCGCCCCGGCGATCGGCCTGGACCCGCTGCCGGTGGTCCGCCTCAGCGGCTACGTCCCGCAGCCCGGAGACCCGCGCGTCCCGCTGATGGAGCTGTTCTCCGCCGCCAAGTGGGCCCCGCTGCTGCGCTACGCCGGGGGCCGCCCGTTCGCCTGGGTGGACGACGTCATCCCGGCCCGGCTGGTCCGCAGGTCGCTCTGGCGGCGCGACCGCCTGCTGCTGCCGATCGACCCGGGCCAGGGCCTGGAACGCCGGCACGTCGACCGCCTGCTCGCCCGCCCGCCGCGCGGCCAGGCCCTGCCCTCCGGGGGTTCGGCGCTCAGGGGGTCGGCAGCCAGCTGACGTGCCCGGCGAGCAGCACGTACCCGACGAAGGCCACCGTGTCGATCAGCGCGTGCGCCACCACCAGCGGCATCACCCGCCCCCACCGCCGGTACAGCAGGCAGAACACCGCCCCCATCACCATGTTGCCGACCAGCCCGCCGACCCCCTGGTACAGGTGGTACGAGCCGCGCAGCACCGAGCTCGCCGCCACCGCCGCCGGCCACGACCACCCCAGCTGCCCCACCCGGCGCAGCAGGTAGCCGAGGACGACGACCTCCTCCAGGACGGCGTTCTGCCAGGCCGACAGCACCAGCACCGGCACCCGCCACCAGACGTCCGGCAGCCCGGACGGCGCCACCGTCAGGTTGTACCCGGCCGCCTGCGAGGCCAGGTACAGCGCCAGCCCCGCCCCGCCGATCGCGGCCGCGACGGCGGCGCCCCGGCCCAGGTCGCGCAGCTTCTGCCCGAGGTCGAAGCCCAGCACCCGCAGCGCGACGCCCTCGCGCACCAGCAGGTAGCCGACCAGCACCACCGGCATCAGCCCGCGCCCGATGTAGTACAGCTGCCACACCAGGTCCAGCCAGGGCCGCCCGGGCGCCCGCGATCCGTTCAGCGTGGCGACCTGCTGGCCGAGCTTGAGCGGTTCGGTGAGCGAGCCCGCGAAGCTGATCAGCGCGCTGATCCCGCTGGCCCCGAGCGAGAGGCCGAGGACGATCAGCAGCTCCACGCCGAGCTGACGACGGGTGGGCCGGGCGGTCTGCGGCGCGGTCGGCACGGCGGTCACGGGAGCTCCAGCGGACGGACGGTCGCTCCGGCCGTCTCCCGGCCGGAGCGATCATCCTGACACAGGGACCATCCGGCTAGGGCCTGTCCGGCGGATCTTGTCGGATCAGCGCGCGGCGTCGGGCGCCCGTCTGGGCGGGCGCCCGAATCGCCCTCGTACTGGGTGTACTTGGACGATTCGGGCGTGCGTCCAGGCGGGATGATCCGGCGTCGTGCGCCCGGCAAGATCCGCCGGACAGGCCCTAACCGACCGGCCAGGTGTGCACCGGCTCCCCGCTGCGCATGTGCTCGGCGTAGCGCCGGGTCATCGCCGCGAGCGCCGCCGGCCGGTCCATCCCGTACCGTTCGCGCAGCCGGTGGAAGGTCGCGCTCTGCCAGGCCGCGCCGTTGGTGCGGCGCAGGCAGCGCTGCTCGATGATGCCCAGGTAGCGGTCCCGGTCGGCGGGTTCCACGCCCCACTCGTCGAGTCCCTGGTAGGCCATCGGCAGCAGCTCGCCCAGCACCAGGTCGACGGCGGAGACCGTCTGCAGCCCGCCGCCGCGGCCGGCCCGGCCGGGTCGCGGCCACTGGAGGACGGCGTCGATGCCGTACCGGGCGCCCTGCCGGAAGTTCTCGTCGGCCTTCTCGAACGGCAGCCGGGTCCAGACCGGCCGGGGCTGCTCGGCGAGCACCCGGACCAGGCCGTAGTAGAAGGCGGCGTTGGCCAGCGTGTCGGCCACCGTCGGCCCGGCCGGCAGCGCCCGGTTCTCCACCCGCAGGTGCGCGACCCCGCCCGAGACGTCGTAGATCGGCCGGTTCCAGCGGTAGATGGTGCCGTTGTGCAGCCGCATCTCGGCGAGCTTGGGCGCGCCGCCGGAGGCCAGGACCTTCAGCGGGTCCTCGTCGTCGCAGATCGGCAGCAGCGCGGGGAAGTACCGCAGGTTCTCCTCGAACAGGTCGTACGCCGAGTCGACCCAGCGCTCGCCGAACCAGGTGATCGGGCGCACGCCCTGGGCCTTGAGCTCCGCCGAACGGGTGTCGCAGGCCTGCTGGAAGAGCACCGGTCGGGTCTCCCGCCACAGCTCCCGTCCGAACAGGAACGGGGAGTTCGCGCCGAGCGCGAGCTGCGGCCCGCAGAGCGCCTGGGCGGCGTTCCACACCGAGGAGAACCGTTCCGGCGTCACCTGGAGGTGCAGCTGCAGCGAGGTCGCGGCGGCCTCGGCGACCATGGTGATGGACTCCAGCTGGAGGTGCTCGACGCCCTCGATGTCCAGCGCGATCTCCTCCCCCCGGGCGGCCAGGATCTGGTCGCTGAGCAGGGTGTACCGCTGGTTGTGGCTCATCGAGTCCAGCCCGGTGTGCGCGTGCTCCAGGGTCGGCAGGATGCCCACCATGACGATCCGCGCCCCCGCCTCGGCGGCCCGCCGGTCGGCGTAGCGCAGCCCGGTGTCGATCTCCTCGCGCAGCTCCTCGAACACGTGCCCGCAGAGCCGGTGGGGCGTGATGTTCACCTCGATGTTGAACTTGCCCAGCTCGGTCTGGAAGTCGCTGGAGCCGATCGCGCTCAGCACCTGCGCGTTGTTCATGGCCGGCAGGCCCTGCTCGTCGGCCAGGTTGAGCTCGATCTCCAGGCCCATCACCGCCCGCGGCCGGTCGAAGCGGTCCTCCCGCAGCATCCGCCCCAGCGCGTCGAGACAGGACTGGAGCTTGCGCCGGTACAGCTGCCGGTCCGCCAGATCCGCCCGAGTCGCCACGACCTTCTCGCCCACGGTCCCCTCCTCCTGAGCCACCCCGTCGAGCCCACCCGGCCGACCGACCGTGCATGCATCATGCCCACCTCGAAGATCGATACCCGAATGCTTGGAATGGCTTGCAATGCAAGGCAACTGACGGAAATTCAGCGCAACCCTAGACTTGCCCGGCGCCACCGCCTGTGATAAACAGATCACCCTGCGCATCTGTTCGATGAGAATTCGCACAGCGCTCCGGCCGGTCCGCTCCCGCATCGAGAGCCCTCGTCGACGGCGACGACCGCGCCGGCACCGCGATCCTGCACAACCGGACACGGCCGGGCCCCGTCACCGTTGACGCGCCGCGCCACGCCGGTATGCCGCACTCGCACGCCGATCTCGCTTGGAGAGGCGGACACCGCCATGACCCTGCAGACCCCCCAGCCCCCACCGAGCGCGCTGCGCGCCGTCCTGGGCGCACTCGACTCGGACACCGCCCTGCGCCAGCCCGCCGCCGCAGCGCTGCGTCATCCGGCCGGCCCACTGCTCCCCGCACATCCGCTTGCCGTGCACGTCCTGGACGGCCCGCGCCCCGAGCTCACCGCCGCCCGCCGCACCGGGTGGCGCTTCCTGATCAAGGACGGCGCCGAGGTGGCCGCGGCCGCCGAGGTGGTGCAGGGCATCGAGGGCCACACCTTCTCCCACTTCACCGCCGGCCCCTACCTGGACTCGACGGTCCGGGCGCTGCGCGAGGCCTGGCAGCTCGCCCAGGGCTCCCGGATCCGCCAACAGCCCCGCCTGCTGACCTTCCCGGGCCAGTACGCGACGGCCCTGTGGCTGCACAGCCCGGACGCCGGGCCGGCCGCCGACCTGCTGATCCCGCTCGCTCCGGCCCCGCTCGGCGTCACGGCGCACCGCGCCCACCCGGCCGCCGAACTTCTGCCGCTGCTCGCCCGGGCCCCGCTCACCGGGCCGGTGCTGCTCGGCTCCGCCTGAGCCGTCCTGGCCGTACGGGCCGCCGGGCCACCCGCCCGGCGGCCCTTCGCCGCGCCCACTCGAACGGCATCACCCGAACGGCACCACCCGAACGGGCCATCCGGCATGGCCCGGCCGGGCCATGCTCCGGCTGACCCACCTGTGCCGCGATTCCCCCGCCTCCCCACCTGAACGGGTGATCTCTACCCGGGAGTTGTGGCGCATGTCACGAAATCCCTGCGGGCGCGTCCGCAGATGCCGACACTGGGAACCAGCGTGGAAGGACCACCTGTCCTACCCACTTGAGCGCCGGTCAACACCTGGTCGGCGTGCGGACAGGATCCGACTACCGCGGCGGCTCCGGACGGCCCGGCCTCCGGCGGCCGCACCACGGGGAGGATCGCAGAGCGAAGCGAGGGTACGCGTATGTGCCAGCACCGTCCTGAGTGCCCGTCGGCCGAGTCCGAGGACCGCGAGGCGGCCGTCTCGGTGGCCCGCCATCCGGAGCAGGGCTGGAGCCTGCTCTGCAACGGCGTGGTCCTGTTCGAGGACACCGGAGAGCTGCTGCCCGACGGCCGGGTGATCGCCCCGCGCCGCCCCGTCGCCCACGCGGCCTGACCACCCGGTCCGACCGTACGGCGGGGGCAGCCGCCGCGGAGGAAACGAAAGGGCTGGGCCCCGGCGGAACGTTCCGCCGGGGCCCAGCCTTTCGTCCTGCCCTCGAACCGGGCCGAGGGCGTGTCCGTCAGACGCCGTACTCGTCCAACGGCGGGCAGGAGCAGACCAGGTTGCGGTCGCCGTACGCGCCGTCGATCCGGCTCACCGGCGGCCAGTACTTGTCCGCCGGGTTCACGCCCGCCGGGAAGACCGCCTCCTGCCGCGAGTAGCCGTGCGCCCAGTCGCCGGCCAGCTCGGCGGCGGTGTGCGGGGCGTTGCGCAGCGGGTTGTCGTCGGCGGCCCACTCGCCCGAGCCGACCTTGTCGATCTCGGCGCGGATCGCGATCATCGCGTCGCAGAACCGGTCGATCTCGTGCAGGTCCTCGGACTCGGTCGGCTCGATCATCAGCGTGCCGGCCACCGGGAAGGACATCGTCGGCGCGTGGAAGCCGTAGTCGATCAGGCGCTTGGCGATGTCGTCCACCGTCACGCCCGTCTCCTTGGTCAGCGGGCGCAGGTCGATGATCGACTCGTGCGCGACCAGCCCGCCCGGACCGGTGTAGAGCACCGGGAAGTGCGGCGCCAGGCGCTTGGCGATGTAGTTGGCGTTCAGCACCGCGACCTGGGTCGCGCGCTTGAGGCCCTCGCCGCCCATCAGCCGGACGTACGCCCAGGAGATCGGCAGGATCGCCGCCGAGCCCCACGGCGCGGCCGAGATCGGGCCGACACCGGTGGCCGGGCCGGCCTCCGACTGCAGCGGGTGGTTCGGCAGGTACGGCGCCAGGTGCGCGCGCACCGCGACCGGGCCGACGCCCGGGCCGCCGCCGCCGTGCGGGATGCAGAAGGTCTTGTGCAGGTTCAGGTGCGAGACGTCCGCGCCGAACTTGCCCGGCTTGGCGAGGCCGACCAGGGCGTTCAGGTTGGCTCCGTCCACGTACACCTGGCCGCCGGCCTCGTGCACCATGGCGCAGATGGTGGTGATCTCGGTCTCGTACACGCCGTGGGTCGACGGGTAGGTGACCATCAGCACCGACAGGGTGTCGCGGTGCTGCTCGATCTTGGCCTTCAGGTCCTCGACGTCCACGTCACCGTCGACCAGGGTCTTCACCACGACCACGCGCATGCCGGCCATCACCGCGGAGGCCGCGTTGGTGCCGTGCGCGGAGGACGGGATCAGGCAGACGTCGCGCTGGGTGTCGCCGTTGGCGTGGTGGTAGGCGCGGACGGCCAGCAGGCCGGCCAGCTCGCCCTGCGAGCCTGCGTTCGGCTGGATCGACACGGCGTCGTAGCCGGTCACCTCGACCAGCTGCTGCTCCAGCTGGCGGATCAGGGTGAGGTAGCCCTGGGCCTGCTCGATCGGCGCGAAGGGGTGGAGCTGGCCGAACTCCGGCCAGGTCACGGCCTCCATCTCGGTGGTCGCGTTGAGCTTCATGGTGCAGGAGCCCAGCGGGATCATGCCGCGGTCCAGCGCGTAGTCCCGGTCCGACAGGCGGCGCAGGTAGCGCAGCATGGCGGTCTCCGAGCGGTGGCTGTGGAAGACCGGGTGGGTCAGGTACTCGTCCTCGCGCAGCAGCGCGGCCGGCAGCGTCTCGGCGGCCTCGGCGACCTCGACGGCCGGGACGCCGAACGCGGCCCAGACACCGGCCAGGTGCTCGCGGGTGGTGGTCTCGTCGGTGGAGACCGAGATCCGGTCCTCGCCGTCCTGGTACAGGTTGATGCCGTTGGCGCGGGCGGCGGCGGCGATCTCGGCGGCGCGGCCCGGGACGACGGCGGTGACGGTGTCGAAGAACTCGCCGTGCAGCAGCTCGACACCGCCGGCCCGCAGACCCTCGGCGAGGGCGGCGGCGTAGCGGTGGGTGCGGCGGGCGATGTCGGCCAGGCCGTCCGGGCCGTGGTACACGGCGTACATCGAGGCCATGACGGCGAGCAGCACCTGGGCGGTGCAGATGTTGCTGGTGGCCTTCTCGCGGCGGATGTGCTGCTCGCGGGTCTGCAGCGCCAGGCGGTAGGCGCGGTTGCCGTCGGAGTCGACGGAGACGCCGACCAGGCGGCCGGGCAGCGAGCGGGCGTACTCGGCGCGCACCGAGAGGTAGCCGGCGTGCGGACCGCCGAAGCCCATCGGCACGCCGAAGCGCTGCGAGGTGCCGCAGGCGATGTCGGCGCCCAGCGAGCCCGGGCTCTTGAGCAGGGTCAGCGCCAGCAGGTCGGCGGCGACCGCGACGATCGCGCCCAGGCCGTGCGCCTGCTCTATCACCGGGGCGAGGTCGCGGACCACACCGGTGGCGCCGGGGTACTGCAGCAGCACGCCGAAGACACCGCGCTCGGCGATCTCGGCCGGGATGCCCTCGGACAGGTCGGCGACGACGACCTCGACGCCGGTCGGCACGGCGCGGGTGTTGATCACCGCGATGGTCTGCGGCAGGGTCTCGGCGTCGACCAGGAAGACGCCGCCCTTGACCTTGGTGACGCGGCGGGCCAGCGCCATCGCCTCGGCCGCCGCGGTGCCCTCGTCGAGCAGCGAGGAGCCGGAGGTCGGCAGGCCGGTCAGGTCGGAGACCAGGGTCTGGAAGTTGAGCAGCGCCTCCAGGCGGCCCTGCGAGATCTCCGGCTGGTACGGGGTGTAGGCGGTGTACCAGGCCGGGTTCTCCATGACGTTGCGCAGGATCACCGGCGGGGTGAAGGTGCCGTAGTAGCCCAGGCCGATCATCGGCTGGAGCACCTGGTTGCGGCCGGCCAGCTCGCGCAGCTCGGCGAGGACCTGCGCCTCGGTCCGGCCGGCGGGCAGGTCCAGGCCGGTGATGGAGCGGATCGCCTCGGGCACGGCGGTGGCGGCGAGCTCGTCCAGCGACGCGTAGCCGACGGACGCCAGCATCTTCTCCTGCGCGGCGGCGTCGGGGCCGATGTGGCGGTTCTCGAAGGGACTGGCCAGCTCAAGCTCGGTGAGGGTCGAGGCGCCGGTGGGGCGTCCCGCGTTCGGCTGGGCGTTCATGGTGGTCGAGGCCTCCTGGTCACGGACCGGCGGGGGTCCGAACGCCGGCCGGCCTTTCCCGCTGCGGACAGCAGGTCGGCCCTGGCGGACGAACCCGTCAGGCCTCCCCCTCTGTCATCGGGACCTGAGAGCTTCGCCCGCACGGCGCGCTGTGGGCGCTCCGTCGGCTTGCACCGTCGGTGAGGGTGGTGGTCGTCGGCTCCTGCGCCGACGCTCCTGCCCTGCTTTCCAGAGTGACCTACCCCACACGGTACGGATGCCTGAGAGATTCCGGGGAGGAGTTGCTCCTTCGGCGCTCCGACCAGCGCTTTTCGCGATCGGAGACTCTCCCGAGCGGGCTCTGCGGTCGCCGCCCAGGGTACCAGCGGGAGGCTCTCCGATCACGGGTGCTTCCGGTCACCCCGGGTCTACGCGCGTCCCCCGGACGGCCCAGCCCGCGGCCCGTCCGGCGCACCCCGGTCGCGCCCGTCCGGTTCATGGCATTTGGTGTGAAGTGGCGGACGGGACGGGTGCCCCGGCCGCCTTCCTGCGGGAGTTCCGCAGGCTCAGCGCACTGGAGGAAGAAGTGCAGACCGACATCGACCCCCGGGACCTCATCGGCCACAAGGCGGTCGACCGCAACGGAGACAAGATCGGCACGGTCGACGAGGTGTACCTGGACGATGCCACCGGCCGGCCCGAATGGGCCGCCGTCCGGACCGGCATCTTCGGCAGGGACGCCTTCGTCCCGCTCACCACGAGCGAGTTCTCCGGCGACGAGCTCCGGGTGCCGTACGACAAGTCACTGGTGAAGGAGTCGCCGGACTTCGGCGTCGGCCAGCACCTGTCCCCCGCCCAGGAGCTCCAGCTCTACCGCTACTACGGCCTCGACACCCCGATGGACGGCCGCCCGGCCGGCGAGGACGGCGGACGGGCCGCGCAGCCCGACCTCGACTTCGGCACCACCCCGGCCGCGGCCCCGGCCGCCGTGACGACCGCCAAGCCGCTCGCCTTCCACTCCCCCGAGCCCGGCCCGGGCCCGACCACCACGGCCGCCGCACCCGTCATCAACCGCACCAAACCCGCCCCGGAGGTCAACGTGCGCACCGTCAGCACTCCCGCGCCGACCCCGGTCATGGAGCCGAAGCCGCAGCCCGCCCCGGCGGCGACCACCCCGACACCCGCCGGGAGCGCCGCCTCGTCCGCTCCCAGCGGCCCGGTCGAGATCACCTGCCGCGAGGAACGGCTGGACGTGACCACCGAGTGGCACACCGTGGGCACCGCGAAGCTGCGCAAGTACGTGACGACCGAGCAGGTGGAGCGCCGCGTCCCGGTGGTCCGCGAGCGAGTGCGGGTCGAACGGATGCCGCTCAGCGACGCCGAGCGCTCCACCCTCACCGAGAAGGAGATCGCCGAGGCCGTCGAGGAGGTCACCCTCCGTGAGGAACGCCCGGCGATCCGCAAGTACCTCGCCCCCATCGAGCGGGTCCGCCTCGTCGTCGAGCGCTACACCGCCGAGGAGGTGATCCGGGAGGAGCTCCGCCGCGAACACGTCGAGGTCCACGACGACACCACGCCGACCGACACCCCCACCCCGCCCCCGAACACCTCCCGCCCCGCCGCCCTACGCCCCCTCGTCTGACCCGCCCCACCAGGACCCCGGCCCCCAAGGCCGGGGTCCTCCCCTTTTCCCCGGCCCCACCCATGCACCAAAGTCCCCCACCCCCCACAGGCGCCCACTCGCCCCGCCCCACGGCCCCCCTTTGCCAAAGCTTAACCACTCGATATTTGACACTCTGAAGTATCTCCCTGCATGGTTACTTCAGTTCATTCACTATGTACGGGAGGAAGCAACCGTGAGTGAGGCACCCCAGCCCACCACCGCGGCCGAGAAGCAGAGCAGCGCCCGGGTCCTGCCGGCCCTCATCCTGGCGATGCTGTCGTTCAGCGTGGTGCAGACCGCGGTCGTCCCGATCCTGCCCTCGCTGGCCAAGGAACTGAGCGTCTCCGCGTCCAGCGTCACCTGGCTGATGACCGCCAACCTGCTGTCCGCCGCCGTGCTGACTCCCCTCCTCGGCCGCTTCGGCGACCTCCGGGGCCGTAAGCCGATGCTGCTGATCTCGCTGGCGGGCCTGGTCGCCGGTTCGGCGCTGGCAGTCAGCACCCACTCCTTCACCTGGCTGGTCGTCGCCCGCGTCCTGCAGGGCGCCGGCGGTGGCGTCATGCCGCTGGCGATCAGCATCGTCCGCGACGAGCTGCCCAAGCAGAAGGTGACCGGCGGCGTCGCCGCCATCAGCGCCTCGATGGGCGTCGGCTCCGGCCTCGGCCTGGTCGCCACCGGTCTGCTCCTGGAGCACTGGAGCTACAAGTCGATCTTCTGGATGGGCCTGGTCTTCGGCCTGATCGCGGTCGCCCTGGTCGCCTTCCGCGTCCCGTCCGACCCGGTCACCGACAAGGAGGGCGGCGCCGACCCGCTCGGCGCCCTCACCCTGGCCGGCTGGCTCTCCGCACTGCTGGTCGCGGTCAGCCAGGGCAACCACTGGGGCTGGACCTCCACCAAGACCCTCGGCCTGTTCGCCGTCGCCGCCGTCGTGGCCCTGATCTGGGGCGTCATCGAGACCAAGGTCGCGCACCCCCTCGTGGACATGAAGATGATGTCCCGCCCGGCGGTGGCCTTCACCAACATGGCGGGCCTGCTCATCGGCTTCGGCATGTACGGCTCCTTCATGGTCATCAGCAACTTCGCCCAGGCCCCGGAGAAGCTGACCCACTACGGCTTCACCGCCACCGTCCTGCACGCCGGTGTCATGCTGCTGCCGTCCGCGATCGGCTCGATGGTCGCCGCCCCGGTCGGCGCCCTGCTGATCGCCCGCCGCGGCCCGCGCCTGCCGCTGGTCCTCGGTGGTGTCCTCGGCGCCGTCGCAATGGCCTACCTGGCCCTGCGACACAGCCACGAGGGCGACATCTACACCGCCTCGGCGATCTTCGGTCTCGGCGTCGGCCTCGCGTTCGCCGCGATGCCGGCCTACATCAACGGCGCCGTGCCGGTCGAGCAGAGCGGCATCGCCAACGGCATGAACTCGGTGCTGCGGACCGTCGGTGGCGCGATCGGCACCGCCGTCATGGCCGCGATCCTGACCGGCGACACCATGAAGCTGCCGCCGCAGATCCCGCTCTCGCTGCCCACCCTGGACGCCTTCAAGCACGCGTTCTGGACCGCGGCCGTGGTCTGCATCATCGCCGGTGTGGTCCCGTTCCTGATCCGCACCGTCAAGCCCGCCGGCACCGCCGTCGCCGGCAGCCCGGCCCAGCAGGACGCCGGCGACAAGCTGGTCAAGACCGACGCCTGACGAGGCGTCCGGCCCCGCGCTCAGGGACAGGGCGCGGGGCCCGGGCCTCCGTGGTTCGCGAGGGCATCACGAAACCACGGGGTCCGGCACGGTGATACGGCCCCACCCGGTACTCCCCCACCGGGTGGGGCCGTTCTCGTATCTCATTCCCCGCCCGCGCCGCCGCCCTCACCCTCGCCCGCACCGCCGTCCTCCCCGCCCTCACCCCGGCGCAGCGGCAGCGGCCGGGACGCCTCCAGCGCCGGATCGTCCACCGCGAAGGTCCGTACCCGCCCCGGCTCGCTCCACGGCGTCTCGAACCGTACGGTGACCCGGCCGACGCCGCTGCCCTGCACCCAGCCCGGCCCGAACTCCGCGTGCCGCACGTCCTGCCCGGGCAGCCAGCGCCGCACCAGGACGGTCTCCCGCTCCTCGTCGGCTTCCTCGGCCTCGGCCGTCTCCTCCGCATGCTCCGCCGTCTCCTCCCGCAGGGCCTGCGCGAACAGGTCCTCCTGCGTGTAGTCGGCGAGTTGGGCGACGCCCACGCCGAGCAGCCGGACCCCGCCGGTGATGTCCACCTGCTCGGCCAGCCGGCGCGCGGTCGCGGTGATCACCGCTTCGTCGTCCGTGGGCCCGCCGAGCGTTTCCGAGCGGGTCAGCGTCGAGAAGTCGAACCGCCGCACCTTGAGTACGACCGTCCGCCCCGAGCGCCCGGCCGCCCGCAGCCGCCGCACGCACCGGGCGGCCAGCGCCTCCACCTCGCGCAGCACCCGTTCCCGGTCGGCCAGGTCCACCTCGTAGGTGTCCTCCACCGAGACGGACTTGGCGTCCTGGTCGGCCACCACTGGCCGCTCGTCGAGCCCTATCGACATCTGGTGGATGCCGGCGCCGTGCGCCCGCCCGAGCAGCTGGACCAGCTCCGTCTCCCCGGCGTCCGCGAGGTCGGCCACCGTGGTGAGCCCGGCCCGCCGCAGCACCTGCTCGGTGGCCGGCCCGATCCCGGGCAGCGCCCGCACCGGCATCGGCCCGAGGACGGCCCGCTCCTGCCCGGGCTCGACCAGCACCAGGCCGTCCGGCTTGGCCTGCTCGGAGGCGATCTTGGCCATCAGTTTGGACCCGGCCGCCCCGACCGAGCCGGTCAGCCCGGTCAGCCGCTGGATGTCCGCCCGCAGGTCCTCCGCCAGCGCGAGCACCAGCCGCTCGCCGGTCTCGTGGTCGGCCTGTGCCAGCACCGGGCCGTACGGACCGGCCTCCAGGTCCACGAAGGCCTCGTCCAGGCTGAGCGGCTGCACCAGCGGCGAGAGCTCCCGCAGCAGGCCCATCACGATGTCGCTGACGTACCGGTAGGCCTCGAACCGCCCGGCCAGGAAGGCCGCGTTGGGGCAGAGCCGGCGTGCCTGCGCCATCGGCATGGCCGAGTGCACCCCGAACTTCCGCGCCTCGTACGAGGCGGTGGAGACCACCCCGCGCCCGCCGAGCCCGCCGACGATCACCGGTTTCCCGCGCAGGCTCGGCTTGGCCGCCTGCTCCACCGCCGCGAAGAAGGCGTCCATGTCGAGGTGGATGATGCTCGGCAGAGATCGCACCCGCCGATCATCGCGCACGGGTCCGACAGTACGTACGAACCAGGCCGGCCCCGCAGCCGACGAGGAGGCCCCGGCGCCGGCCGCTACTTCTTCGCCGCGTGCGCCAGCGCCTTCGGGATGCCCTCCTCCTTGGGCCCGAGGAACACCGGGTCCGGCCGCAACCAGGCGTTGACCGCCGCCTTGCCCGCCCCCGCGACCTCCCGCAGCCCGCCGTACAGCCAGGTCTCGTCGTGCAGCTCCGGCACCCCGACCGCGTACGACCGGATGCCTGCCGCCTCGCACAGCGCCAGCGCCCGCCGGACGTGGAAGTCCTGGCTGACCAGCACCGCCCGGTCCACCCCGAAGATCCGGTGCGCCCGGGTGCAGGAGTTCCAGGTGTCGAAGCCCGCGTAGTCACGGACGACCCGCTCGGCCGGCACCCCGTGCTCGGTCAGGTAGGTGAACATCGCGTCGGGCTCGTCGTACTCGATCCGCCCGTTGTCGCCGGTCACCAGGATCGCCTGCACCTTGCCCTCGCGGTACAGGTCCACCGCGGCGACCAGCCGGTGCTCCAGGTACGGCGTGGGCCTGCCCTGGTCCAGCCCGGCACCGAAGACCACCGCGACCGGCGCGGACGGCGCGCTCTCCACCGTGCCCACCCGGTCCCCCGCCGAGACCCACAGCCAGGCACTGGGCGCCAGCGCCAGCGAGCAGAGCACCGTACCCACCTGGAACACCCTGCGCTGGGTCCTGCGCCGGCGCAGCCGTGTCGCCAACAGCCCGGCCCGGCGCCGCAGCAGCCTCGATATCCCCGTGCCCGACATCCCGGTGCCGACCCCCACATGCCCTCCCTCGTTCGCGTTACCAGGCAACACGACGGGGCCGCGGGCCCGAACGGTTCCCCGTCCGGGCCCGCGGCCCCGTCGAATGCGTGCTCAGACCGCCCGGTTGCGCCGCTGGGCGAGTTCGTCGGCCGGGTCGTTCCCGACCAGGGTCTCGCCGGTGTCGGTGCGCTCGGCGTGCAGCCGCCCGACGGTGAGCTCCAGCTCCTGCCAGACCGCTCCCACGGCGATACCGAAAACCCCCTGACCGCCCTTCAGCAGGTCCACCACCTGCTGGGGCGTGGTGCACTCGTACACCGTCGCGCCGTCGCACATCAGCGTCATCCCGGCCAGGTCGGCCTGCTCGGCCGCCTGCAGATGGGCGACGGCCACCCGGATGTTCTGCAGCGAGACGCCCGCGTCGAGCAGCCGCTTCACGATCTTGAGCAGCAGGATGTCGCGGAAGCTGTAGAGCCGTTGACTGGTCGCCGGGTACGCCGTACGGACGCTGGGCTCCAGCAGTCCGGTGCGGGCCCAGTAGTCCAGTTGGCGGTAGGTGATGCCGGCCGCCGCGCAGGCCGTCGGGCCGCGGAAGCCGATCAGTTCGGAGGTCGGGGCCAGCCGCTCGATGGCCGGCTGGCCGGCCTGCACGGCCGGGAACCTGCCCACCCGGGGAACGTCCGCGACGGTGCGGGCGGCGCGCGGCACGTGCACGGCGCACAGGCCTCCCGGGGCCGCGTCATCGCCGGTGCTGCTCATGCCTGCCTCCGTCCACTTGTGCTGCGGGCGATCCGACTGCGGGCATCGGTCACCCGGACAGCCACTCCTGACGGTAGGCAGTCCCCTATGACCCGTCAACGATCGCCACGCCGGGCCAGATAAACCACCTCACTCAGGAGAGTGGTTTTTCGTGCCCCTAGTGTGGGTAGATGGACGGTTTTTGGCAAAACGGCACACCGATCGGCCGCACCACCGGGCCGCGTTACTGCGGACCGCCGCCGCCGAAGTCCTCGGGCGAGACCTGGTCGAGGAACTCCCGGAACTTCTCGACCTCGTCCTCCTGCTCGTCCGGGATCGCGATGCCCGCCTCCGCGAGCACCTCCTCGCTCCCGTAGATGGGCGTGCCGGTCCGCAGCGCCAGCGCTATCGCGTCGGACGGCCGCGCACTCACCTCGACCCCACCGGCGAACACCAGCTCGGCGTAGAAGACGCCCTCCCGGAGGTCGGTGATCCGCACCTCGGTGAGCTGCTGGCCGAGCGCTTCCAGGACGTCCTTGAACAGGTCGTGCGTCAACGGGCGCACCGGCGTCATGCCCTGCTGGGCGAAGGCGATCGCGGTCGCCTCACCGGGGCCGATCCAGATCGGCAGGTAGCGATCTCCCCCGACCTCCCGCAGCAGCACGATCGGCTGGTTGGAAGGCATCTCCACTCGGACACCCACGACGTCGAGCTCATTCACACAGGCAACCCTATGGCTCCGGTCCCGGATATGAAAGCGCAGAGCCGACGCCCCTGGTCAGCGCGGTGCACCGGGCGCCCGCCGGCCGCCACGACCGCTACCCGCGGGTCCGCAGGCCGGCCTGGACCATGGCCGCGTGCAACCGGACGGACAGCGTCGCCAGCTCCCGCGCGGTGGCCTCGGCATGCGCCCTGGTCTGCGGGTTCCGGTGCCGGCGCAACGGCGCCACCACCTGTTCCACCAGCGCGATCTCGCGGTCGGCCGCCGCTTTCATGGCTCTCAGGTGCCGCGGCTCCAGTCCGTACCGGCCGAGTTCCGCGACCAGCCGGGCCACCTGCAGCGCCTCGCCGTCGTACCCGCCGTCCGGCCCCGGGGCGACCAGCCCGTACGACTCCCACTCGGCCAGTTCCTGCTCGCCGGCCTCGGCGGCGGCCAGCAGCTCGGCGCGCCCCAGCCGGACCCCGGACGGGACCTCGGCGGAGGCCACCAGCTCCCGGTCCGCCTCCTCCAGAGGCCCGGGCCGGGTGTCGGCCGCGGAGGGCAGCGCGGGTGGACTCTCGCCGCGCTCGATGGCGTCCAGGTGTTCGCGGATCACCCGCAGCGGCAGGTAGTGGTCCCGCTGCATCCGCAGGACGTAGGCCAGCCGCTCGACGTCGGCCGGGCTGAACTTGCGGTACCCCGAGGGCGTGCGCTGCGGCTCGACCAGCCCCTCCGCCTCCAGGAAGCGGATCTTGGAGATGGTGACCTCGGGGAAGTCGTCGCGCAGGAAGGCCAGCACCGCGCCGATGCTCAGCAGTTCGTCGGCGTCGCGCCGCCGCCCGGCGGGCCGCTCCGTCCGGACCGGCTGCCTGGGGCCCGCGACCACCCCGCGCCCGCCGCGGTCCGCCTGCGGACCGAACGCGGATGGGGTGGCCGCCCCGAGAGAAGATGAAGAAGTATTCGTATTCACTCGGGCTCCTGCCGACGTTGGTTTCAGTACCCCCGGTTGTGGCCGGCGAAGAACACCAGCCGGTACTTCCCGATCTGGACCTCGTCGCCGTTGGTCAGCGACACCTCGTCGATCCGCTCCCGGTTCACGTAGGTGCCGTTGAGGCTGCCCACGTCCGCGACGCTGAAGCCGGCCGGGGTGCGGCGGAACTCCACGTGACGGCGCGAGACCGTGACGTCGTCCAGGAAGATGTCCCCCTGCGGGTGACGCCCCGCCGTGGTGATGTCCGAGTCCAGCAGGAAGCGGCTGCCCGAGTTCGGGCCGCGCTGGACGATCAGCAGGGCCGAGCCCGGCGGCAGCGCGTCGATGGCGGACAGCACCTCGGCCGACAGGGCCGGCGTGGTACCGGTGCCGGTCGTGGTGGTGGGGTCGTACGACTCCAGCCCGGAGATGGAGATGGTCGACGTGGTCTCCGCCGCCCCCTCCGGCAGCAGGCCGCCGCGCAGCGCCGTGCCGCAGTTGGAACAGAACCGGGCCGAGGCCGGGTTCTGGTTGCCGCACCTGGGGCACGGAGTGGGGCCAGCCATGTTCACAGCCTCCTGGCGCGGCACACCCGACGGGTTGTGCCCGGCGTACGGGTCCGGAGCAAACCCTCCACCAGAGGTTGAGGGTCCTGACGGGAAACCTATGCGCGGGTCGCCGGAGGGGTCAACCGACGCGCCGTAGCCCGCCGGATTCCCCGCGTACTGGGCGGCGCCGCCGTCCCGGTACAGCTGCTGTCCTGCGTACGGCGCGGCCTCGGGGGCGGGTCGCATGCCCGGCACGGCGGGCTCGTCCTCCGGCCGGCGGTGCCGCGCGGTGGGCGCCTCGACGGCGGCCGCGTCACGGCTCTTGTTGCGACCGAACAACTTCGAGAAGAAACTCACGGGCGAATCCCCTTGCGTGTGACAGACCCGCCCGCGGGGCAGGGTGAGAACCTCGGACAGGCCGCGAGCCCGGTTGCGGCTCGGGCCCGCTGGAGTGGTACTCCGACGGTTGGTACGGCGGTTGTTGCTGCGGAGCGTACTGGCGCGAACCAGTCTCGCCCACGTGACGGCGGCGCCCCGCACCGGGTGCCGCCCGCCCGTGACGGGCCGTTCGTCGGGCGCCTCGTCACTTCGAAGCCGGCTTGGCGTACTGCGGCGTCTTCGGATCCACGAGGGCGTCGACGACCACCTTCTGCTGCTGGGTGATCGTCGCCCGCGCCTGGTTGCTCTCCAGCGTGCGGACGACACCTCCCGGGATGTTCAGCGCGGGCGTCAGGTCCTGCGGGTTCCCCACGACGGTGAACCGATAGGGCTGCGAGACCTTCTTCCCGTCGATCTGCACCCCACCGCCCGACTGGTCGGTGAAGTAGGTGTTGACCACCACGCGCACATCGTTGATCTGAATCGCCTCCGCCCCCGCCGCTCGAAGTTCCTGCAGGGTGTCCAGCAGCATATCTGCCTTCACCTGCCCTTGGGGATCATCGACCGTCAGTACGATGCCCGGACCAGTGGCCTTGACGGTACCGGCGAGAACACCCAGTTCCGTCACCTTCTTCCTGGTCTGCTCCTGGGCCTCCTTGGCCTGGTTGGAGCTGTTCTCCAACTTCGCCAGGGACTGCTCCAGCTCCGCCTTCTCCTGCTGGAGACGCTGCTGACGGCTGTCCAGTTCGTCGAGGATCCGGACCAGGTCCTCCTGGCGGGCGCCACGCAGCTGGCTGTGGTGGTCGTTGGTCGAACGCACCTGGATCGCGAGCCCCAGGCCGAGCGAGAACAGCAGCAGCGCCACCACCAGCTGACCGCGCGACAGCCGCGGCGGCCAGAGCGCCCCCTTGAGCCGACGGCGCCCGGAGTCCCGGTCCGCAACCGGCGACTCCTCGGCGATCTCCGCCGCCACGGGCTCCGGCTCCGGTTCCGGCGCGGGCGTCGACGCGGCAGCAGGCTCAGCGTCCGGCTCACCCTTCGGCTCCGGCTCACCCTTCGGCTCCGGCTCGGGCTCCGACTCCTTCGGCCCCTGCTCCGGCACGACCGGCTTCACCAGCCGGAGCGTCGGCTCCGGCAGCGGCCCGGGCCCGACCTCGGCCTCAAGCTCAGCCTTAGCGTCAGACTTCTCCCTGCCCGGGTCCTCCGCCACCGTCCCAGCAGCCGCGCCCACCGCCTCCGGACCGGCCGCCCCGGTCCCCTCCTCGGCGTCCACGGCCTCGTCCGACTCGGCCTCCTCGCCGGGCGCGGGCTCGGGCACGGCGGCAGCTTCCTCGGCGTCCACGCTCCCGGCCGGCACGGCCTCCCGGTCCTTCTTCTCCTCCTCCGCCGCCGCGCGGCCCTGCTCAGGCACGGAAGACATGGCGCCGGATCGCGGCCGCGTTGGAGAAGATGCGGATGCCGAGGACGACGACCACGCCGGTGGACAGCTGGGAGCCGACGCCCAGCTGGTCACCGAGGAAGACGATCAGTGCCGCGACCACCACGTTCGACAGGAACGAGACGATGAACACCTTGTCGTTGAAGATCCCGTCGAGCATCGCCCGGACACCGCCGAACACCGCGTCCAGCGCCGCGACCACCGCGATCGGCAGGTAGGGAACGACGGCGTCCGGCACCTCGGGTTGGACGAAGAGGCCGACGACCACCCCGATCACAAGACCCAGTACGGCAATCACGGTCTGGCTGCTCCTGTCGCTGTCGTGGTCTTGGCGGTCCCGGTGGGCGGACGCCGCTTGGCGGCCGTGCCACTACTACTCGCGGACGCTGAAGGGGTCAGTGAGGCCGACGGTGAGACGGACGCACTCGGGCTCTGGGAGGTTCCGGCGCCGGCCGAGGGGCTGCCGCTCGGCGCCTGGCCGGCGGGCGGCGTCGCCGTGGGCGAGGGCTCGGGCGTCACGGGCTGCGCGGTCCGCAGCGTCACCCCCACCGCCGCCGGCAGCGTCATGCTCTTCTGCGTGGAGAGCGTCGACTTGATGCCGTACTTCTCCTGCAGCAGCCGCAGGTACTGCCCGGCCATGGCGTTCTCGAAGGCGGCCAGCAGTTTCGGCCCGTCCCCGATCGCCTGGATGTTGTAGGGCGGCACCAGCGGCCGGTTGTCCACCAGGACGGCCTCGCCGGCGGCCCGGATCGCGGAGAGCGCCGTCAGCCGCTGGCCGTTGATCGCCACGGCCTCGGCCCCGGATCCCCAGAGGCCGTTCACCACCAGTTGCAGATCGCGGTCCCGCAGCCGGCCGCTGTTGGAGAAGCCCTGCCCGGCCCGCGGGTCGACGTTCCCCCCGAGGCCCGTCCCCGTGGCGTCCTCCAGCACCAGCTTCACGCCCGGACCGGTCACCTCGCCCAGCCCCACCGCGCCGGTCAGAGCACCCGGGTCACCGTTCCCCGCCGAGGCCAGCGCCTGCTGCTGCGTGCCGTCGACCTTGCGCCGCAGGTCCTGCACCTGCTTCTGCAGGTGGTCGGCCGAGGTGTTGCTGTCGTTGATCCGCTGGATCAGTGCGTCCCGTTCCTTGGCCAGCGTCGGCTCGGCCTTGCGCGCGTTCACCGCGCCCACCGTCACCACCGCTCCGACCAGCGCCAATCCGGCGCCCAGCGTGAGCAGCCCCCGCAGCGTCCCGGGTATCCGACTGTCGCGGGCACCACCACGGGCCGCGGCCGCCTCGGCGTAGCCCTCGTCCAGGCTGTGGTCCATCACGTTGGTCAGCAGGGACATCGAGGCGTCCGGACGGTTGTACCGCCCGTTCGGGGCACTCGGTGTCGGCATCGCTGGCATGGAAACCATCGTCCCATGGCGGCCGAGGGGCCCGTGCACGGGCCCTGAGCTGCACACACGCTGCACACATGACGGAAAGTGACGGAACATTCCGAATGAGGTGAAAACGGACAGCGGGGCGCACGAACCACACCGTGCGCCCCGCCGATCGGGTCCGCTCCGTTCTCAGCTGCGGGCCGTCACCGCCCGGCGCCGTCGACCACCGCCGCCCACTCGTCCAGCAGCGCCTCGGTCGCCTCGTCGTCCGGGCCCTCCGCCCAGAGGTGGGTGATCGCCTCGGCCGGGTCCGGCAGTACCAGCGTCCAGCGCCCGTCCGCCTCGACCACTCGCACACCGTCGGTGGTGTCCAGCCGCCGGCTCCCGGCCGCCTCCACCACCGAGCGCATGACCATGCCCTTGGCCGCCCACGGCGTCGCGATGTCCCGGTGCCGGATGTGAGCCTGCGGGATCCGCGCGTCGATCTGGCTGAGCGTGAGCTGCGTCCGCGCGACCAGGCCGACCAGCCGGACGAAGGCCGCGGCCCCGTCCAGCACACCGCTGAACTCGGGCACCACGAATCCACCGCGGCCGTCACCGCCGAACACCGTGCCCTCGGCGGAGGCCGCCTTGGCGAGGTCGTCCGGCGTCGTCGTGGTCCAGATGACCTGGGTGCCGTGGTACGCGGCGACCTGCTCGGCGATCCGGGTCGTGGTCACCGGCAGCGCCACCTGACCGCTGCGCCGCTCGGCGGCGACCAGGTCCAGCAGCACCAGCAGCGCCCGGTCGTCGTCGATCACCCGGCCCAGCTCGTCGACGAACGCGACACGCTCGCCGACCGGGTCGAACCGGACTCCGAAGGCCGCCCGCGAGGAGGCCACCAGCTCGCCGAGCCTGGCCAGCCCGGCCCGCCGCGTCTCCGCGTCCTCGGTCGGCCGCGCCTCGTCCAGCCCGCTGGAGACCGTGAGCGCCTCCACCCCGAGCCGGCCGAGGATGCTCGGCAGAACGAGGCCCGCGCTGCCGTGCGCGGTGTCCACGACCACCTTCAGCCCGGCCTCCCGGACCCCGGTGGTGTCGACCGTCCGCAGCAGGTTGCCCGCGTAGGAGTCGAAGACGCTGGACGGGAAGGTCAGGTCCCCGATCTCGCCGGGGAAGGCCCGCCGGTACTCCTGGCGCGCGTAGACCCGGTCGAGCTTGCGCTGCCCGGCCTGGGACAGGTCCGCCCCGCGCTCGTCGAAGAAGAGGATGTCCAGCGAGTCCGGCACCCCCGGCGTGGTCCGCAGGAAGATCCCGCCCGCACTCCCCCGCGCCGTGTGCTGCCGCGCCACCGGCATCGGCACGTTCTCCAGGTCCCGGACGTCGATCGCGGAAGTCTGCAGCGCCGAGATCATCGCCCGTTTGAGCGCACGCGCACCACGCGAGTGGTCACGCGCAATGGTGACGGTGGCCCCCTTCTTCAGGGTGGTCGCGTAGGCGCCCGCCAGCCGTACGGCCAGCTCCGGGGTGATCTCGACGTTCAGGATCCCCGAGACCCCGCGCAGGCCGAAGAGGTGCTCCTGGCCGCGCGACTCCCAGATCACCGAGGTGTTGACGACCGCGCCGGCCTCGATGGTCTTGAACGGGTAGACCCGGACGTTCGCCCCGATGATCGACTCCTCGCCGACCAGGCACTCGTCCCCGATCACCGCCCCGTCCTCGATCCGGGCGGCCCGCATCACATCGGTGTTCTTCCCGACCACGCAGCCGCGCAGATTGCTCTGCGGCCCGACGTACACGTTGTCGTGCACCACCGCCTTGTGCAGGAACGCGCCTCTCTTGACGACCACGTTGCTGCCCAGCACGGTGTGCTCGCGGATCTCGACCCCGGCCTCGACCTTGGCGTAGTCCCCGATGTACAGGGGCCCGCGCAGCACCGCCTCGGGGTCCACCTCGGCGCCCTCGGCGACCCAGACACCGGGCGAGATCTCGAACCCGTCGAGCTCGACGTCGACCTTGCCCTCCAGGACGTCCGCCTGGGCCTTCCCGTAGCTCTCGTGGGTGCCCACGTCCTCCCAGTAGCCCTCGGCGACGTAGCCGTAGACCCGCTTGCCCTCCTTCAACAGCTGCGGGAAGACATCGCTCGACCAGTCGACGGACTCACCCGCTGCGACGTAGTCGAAGACCTCGGGTTCCATCACGTAGATACCGGTGTTCACCGTGTCGGAGAAGACCTGCCCCCAGGTCGGCTTCTCCAGGAATCGCTCGACCCTTCCCTCGTCGTCCGTGATCGTGATCCCGAACTCCAGCGGATTCGGTACCCGGGTGAGACAGACGGTGACCAGGGCGTTCTTGCTGCGGTGAAAGTCGATCAATTCGGAGAGATCGAAGTCGGTCAGCGCGTCACCGGAGATCACCAGAAAGGAGTCGTCCTTGAGCGCGTCCTCGGCGTTCTTGACACTCCCCGCAGTGCCCAGTGGCGTCTCCTCGTGGGCATAGGTCAGATGCATGCCCAGCTCTTCGCCGTCACCGAAGTAGTTCTTGACCAGCGATGCCAGGAACTGGACCGTGACGACGGTGTCGGAGAGGCCGTGCCGCTTCAGCAGCCGAAGCACGTGCTCCATGATCGGCCTATTGGCGACCGGAAGCAGCGGCTTCGGCATGCTGGAGGTCATCGGGCGGAGTCGAGTGCCCTCGCCCCCTGCCATTACAACGGCTTTCATTACGGGTGCGTCCTCCTTCGCGGTGGTGGTGGACCAACAGGTCCATCAAACCGTTCCAGAGGGTTCTCTACCCGGAAGGTATCGTCCGACGCACCGATGGAGCGTGGGGCTTCTCTCAGATCGCGTCTCAGACTGCGGACGCGGAGCGCGCCGCACTCGCCTTGACGATCTGCCGCGCCTGAACCGCGTAGAGAATCGCGGCCCACCAGTAGAGGACGGTCCCCCACCAGATGAAGGCCCAGCTCACGACCTCGGCCGGCCGCGCGATCCAGCTGTCCACACTGCCGAGCAGCAGAAGCGGAAACGCGTACATCAGATTGAACGTCGCGGCCTTCCCCAGGAAACTCACCTGGAGCGGCCCGTAACCGTGCCGGTTGAGAATGGGCAGAAGCGCCGCGATAAACAGCTCCCGGGCCAGCAGAATCGCCGTCAGCCACCACGGCAGAATCTCACGCCAGGTCAATCCGACCAGCGTGGACAGCACATAGAGCCGGTCGGCCAGCGGATCCAGCAGCTGCCCCACCCGGCTGATCTGCCCCCATCGCCTGGCGAGCTTTCCGTCCAGGTAGTCGCTGACGCCGCTCAGCGCCAGGATCAACAGCGCCCAACCGTCATTGTTGGGTCCACCGAAGACCGGCCACAGAATGAGCCAGAGGAAGAGCGGTACACCGACCAGCCGGCCCATGCTCAGCAGGTTGGGGATGGTGAGGACGCGATCGGTCTGGACCCGCGTCTCCTGGACCTCCACCCGGGGCCTCCTGTCCGTGTGACGACAATGCACGTTGACCTTACAACAGAGAAGCCCCCGTCCGGTTCACCCGGCGGGGGCTTCTCTCGAAGAATTGTTCGGCGGCGTCCTACTCTCCCACAGGGTCCCCCCTGCAGTACCATCGGCGCTGTGAGGCTTAGCTTCCGGGTTCGGAATGTAACCGGGCGTTTCCCTCACGCTATGACCACCGAAACACTATGAAACTATCGACCCGCCGGCAGGGCGGTCGTTGTTTCAGAACAACACAGTGGACGCGAGCAACTGAGGACAAGCCCTCGGCCTATTAGTACCGGTCAACTCCACCCCTCACAGGGCTTCCATATCCGGCCTATCAACCCAGTCGTCTACTGGGAGCCTTACCCTCTCAAGGAGGTGGGAGTGCTCATCTCGAAGCAGGCTTCCCGCTTAGATGCTTTCAGCGGTTATCCCTCCCGAACGTAGCCAACCAGCCATGCCCTTGGCAGGACAACTGGCACACCAGAGGTTCGTCCGTCCCGGTCCTCTCGTACTAGGGACAGCCCTTCTCAACACTCCTACGCGCACAGCGGATAGGGACCGAACTGTCTCACGACGTTCTAAACCCAGCTCGCGTACCGCTTTAATGGGCGAACAGCCCAACCCTTGGGACCTACTCCAGCCCCAGGATGCGACGAGCCGACATCGAGGTGCCAAACCATCCCGTCGATATGGACTCTTGGGGAAGATCAGCCTGTTATCCCCGGGGTACCTTTTATCCGTTGAGCGACGGCGCTTCCACAAGCCACCGCCGGATCACTAGTCCCTACTTTCGTACCTGCTCGACCCGTCAGTCTCACAGTCAAGCTCCCTTGTGCACTTACACTCAACACCTGATTGCCAACCAGGCTGAGGGAACCTTTGGGCGCCTCCGTTACCCTTTAGGAGGCAACCGCCCCAGTTAAACTACCCACCAGACACTGTCCCTGATCCGGATCACGGACCCAGGTTAGACATCCAGCACGACCAGAGTGGTATTTCAACGACGACTCCACAACAACTGGCGTTGCCGCTTCAAAGTCTCCCACCTATCCTACACAAGCCGAACCGAACACCAATATCAAGCTATAGTAAAGGTCCCGGGGTCTTTCCGTCCTGCTGCGCGAAACGAGCATCTTTACTCGTAATGCAATTTCACCGGGCCTATGGTTGAGACAGTCGAGAAGTCGTTACGCCATTCGTGCAGGTCGGAACTTACCCGACAAGGAATTTCGCTACCTTAGGATGGTTATAGTTACCACCGCCGTTTACTGGCGCTTAAGTTCTCAGCTTCGCCTGGACGAATCCAAGCTAACCGGTCCCCTTAACGTTCCAGCACCGGGCAGGCGTCAGTCCGTATACATCGCCTTACGGCTTCGCACGGACCTGTGTTTTTAGTAAACAGTCGCTTCTCGCTGGTCTCTGCGGCCACCCCCAGCTCAAGGCGCAAGGCCCGTCACCAGGAATGGCCCCCCTTCTCCCGAAGTTACGGGGGCATTTTGCCGAGTTCCTTAACCATAGTTCACCCGAACGCCTCGGTATTCTCTACCTGACCACCTGAGTCGGTTTGGGGTACGGGCCGCCATGAAACTCGCTAGAGGCTTTTCTCGACAGCATAGGATCATCCACTTCACCACAATCGGCTCGGCATCAGGTCTCAGACTCTGTGAACGGCGGATTTGCCTACCGTTCGTCCTACACCCTTACCCCGGGACAACCACCGCCCGGGCTGGACTACCTTCCTGCGTCACCCCATCGCTCACCTACTACCCCGTTGGGTCACCGGCTCCACCACGTCCCATTGTCCGAAGACTCCGGGCCGGCTTCACGGGCTTAGCATCAAGAGGTTCAGCGTTGGCGCTTCAAAGCGGGTACGGGAATATCAACCCGTTGTCCATCGACTACGCCTGTCGGCCTCGCCTTAGGTCCCGACTTACCCTGGGCAGATCAGCTTGACCCAGGAACCCTTGGTCAATCGGCGCAAGAGTTTCCCACTCTTGTATCGCTACTCATGCCTGCATTCTCACTCGTATACCGTCCACGACTGGTTTCCACCGCCGCTTCACCCGGCACACGACGCTCCCCTACCCATCACAGCAGGCGTTGGCCCTCAATGCTGCAATGACACGACTTCGGTGATGTGCTTGAGCCCCGCTACATTGTCGGCGCGGAATCACTTGACCAGTGAGCTATTACGCACTCTTTCAAGGGTGGCTGCTTCTAAGCCAACCTCCTGGTTGTCTCTGCGACTCCACATCCTTTCCCACTTAGCACACGCTTAGGGACCTTAGTCGGTGTTCTGGGCTGTTTCCCTCTCGACCATGGAGCTTATCCCCCACAGTCTCACTGCCACGCTCTCACTTACCGGCATTCGGAGTTTGGCTAAGGTCAGTAACCCGGTAAGGCCCATCGCCTATCCAGTGCTCTACCTCCGGCAAGAAACACGTGACGCTGCACCTAAATGCATTTCGGGGAGAACCAGCTATCACGGAGTTTGATTGGCCTTTCACCCCTAACCACAGGTCATCCCCCAGGTTTTCAACCCTGGTGGGTTCGGTCCTCCACACGGTCTTACCCGCGCTTCAACCTGCCCATGGCTAGATCACTCCGCTTCGGGTCTTGGGCATGCAACTGGGTCGCCCTATTCGGACTCGCTTTCGCTACGGCTACCCCACACGGGTTAACCTCGCTACACACCGCAAACTCGCAGGCTCATTCTTCAAAAGGCACGCAGTCACGGCCCACCAGCAAGCTGATGAACGACGCTCCCACGGCTTGTAGGCACACGGTTTCAGGTACTATTTCACTCCGCTCCCGCGGTACTTTTCACCATTCCCTCACGGTACTATCCGCTATCGGTCACCAGGGAATATTTAGGCTTAGCGGGTGGTCCCGCCAGATTCACACGGGATTTCTCGGGCCCCGTGCTACTTGGGAGATGAGCAAGCAAGCCGTACAGATTTCGTCTACGGGGGTCTTACCCTCTACGCCGGACCTTTCGCATGTCCTTCGACTACCCATACGGTTTCTGACTCGCCCAGCCGCCGGCAGACGACTGAAGCTCATTCCCACAACCCCGCAATGGCAACCCCTGCCGGGTCTCACACCAAAACGGTTTAGCCTCATCCAGTTTCGCTCGCCACTACTCCCGGAATCACGGTTGTTTTCTCTTCCTGCGGGTACTGAGATGTTTCACTTCCCCGCGTTCCCTCCACACTGCCTATGTGTTCAGCAGCGGGTGACAGCCCATGACGACTGCCGGGTTTCCCCATTCGGAAACCCCCGGATCAAAGCCTGGTTGACGGCTCCCCGGGGACTATCGTGGCCTCCCACGTCCTTCATCGGTTCCTGGTGCCAAGGCATCCACCGTGCGCCCTTAAAAACTTGGCCACAGATGCTCGCGTCCACTGTGCAGTTCTCAAACAACGACCAGTCACACACCCTCAATGATCCGAAGACCACCTCAAGTGAGGCCGGCAACCACTGAGACAACGGTTACCCGTTCCCTCAGGACCCAACAACGTGCCCGACACACCCGATCAACAACCCGCCTTCCACGCCGAAGCAGTACTAACGGATGCCAACCAAGTGTGCCGAATAGTCAACGTTCCACCCATGAGCAACCGTGCAGGACATTCGCCTGCAACCGGCATATTTGCTCCTTAGAAAGGAGGTGATCCAGCCGCACCTTCCGGTACGGCTACCTTGTTACGACTTCGTCCCAATCGCTGGTCCCACCTTCGACGGCTCCTCCCCTTACGGGTTAGGCCACCGGCTTCGGGTGTTACCGACTTTCGTGACGTGACGGGCGGTGTGTACAAGGCCCGGGAACGTATTCACCGCAGCATGCTGATCTGCGATTACTAGCAACTCCAACTTCATGGGGTCGAGTTGCAGACCCCAATCCGAACTGAGGCCGGCTTTTTGGGATTCGCTCCGCCTCACGGCATCGCAGCCCTTTGTACCGACCATTGTAGCACGTGTGCAGCCCAAGACATAAGGGGCATGATGATTTGACGTCGTCCCCACCTTCCTCCGAGTTGACCCCGGCAGTCTCCTGTGAGTCCCCATCACCCCGAAAGGCATGCTGGCAACACAGAACAAGGGTTGCGCTCGTTGCGGGACTTAACCCAACATCTCACGACACGAGCTGACGACAACCATGCACCACCTGTATACCGACCACAAGGGGGCGACTATCTCTAGCCGTTTCCGATATATGTCAAGCCTTGGTAAGGTTCTTCGCGTTGCGTCGAATTAAGCCACATGCTCCGCTGCTTGTGCGGGCCCCCGTCAATTCCTTTGAGTTTTAGCCTTGCGGCCGTACTCCCCAGGCGGGGAACTTAATGCGTTAGCTGCGGCACCGACGACGTGGAATGTCGCCAACACCTAGTTCCCAACGTTTACGGCGTGGACTACCAGGGTATCTAATCCTGTTCGCTCCCCACGCTTTCGCTCCTCAGCGTCAGTAATGGCCCAGAGATCCGCCTTCGCCACCGGTGTTCCTCCTGATATCTGCGCATTTCACCGCTACACCAGGAATTCCGATCTCCCCTACCACACTCTAGCCTGCCCGTATCGAATGCAGACCCGGGGTTAAGCCCCGGGCTTTCACATCCGACGCGACAGGCCGCCTACGAGCTCTTTACGCCCAATAATTCCGGACAACGCTCGCACCCTACGTATTACCGCGGCTGCTGGCACGTAGTTAGCCGGTGCTTCTTCTGCAGGTACCGTCACTTGCGCTTCTTCCCTGCTGAAAGAGGTTTACAACCCGAAGGCCGTCATCCCTCACGCGGCGTCGCTGCATCAGGCTTTCGCCCATTGTGCAATATTCCCCACTGCTGCCTCCCGTAGGAGTCTGGGCCGTGTCTCAGTCCCAGTGTGGCCGGTCGCCCTCTCAGGCCGGCTACCCGTCGTCGCCTTGGTAGGCCATTACCCCACCAACAAGCTGATAGGCCGCGGGCTCATCCTGCACCGCCGGAGCTTTCCACCAACCCCCATGCGGAGGAAGGTCATATCCGGTATTAGACCCCGTTTCCAGGGCTTGTCCCAGAGTGCAGGGCAGATTGCCCACGTGTTACTCACCCGTTCGCCACTGATCCACCCCGAAGGGCTTCACCGTTCGACTTGCATGTGTTAAGCACGCCGCCAGCGTTCGTCCTGAGCCAGGATCAAACTCTCCGTGAATGTCTACCCGTAATCGGGCGGCACTCGCGTTGAGCGGCACGGCAACCACCGGAATAGGGTGATCCCGCGCACTGCGTCCTCGCTAGTGTTATTTCAAAAGGAATCTCCAACCCCAGGAAACCTGAGGGCCGGGGATGTCAACATATCTGGCGTTGACTTTTGGCACGCTGTTGAGTTCTCAAGGAACGGACGCTTCCTTCGGACCGCCTTCCAGCGGACCCTCCGGGCTTCGTTCGTGATTCCAGCCTATCAGACGTTTCCGCTCCGTTTACCGGGGCTTTTCGCATCTGAAATCTGGTGTTAACCGCCGAGTCACGGCGACTCGACCAACCATAGCGGGTCGGTGGGCCGAGCGCGAATCGGGGCGCGCCGCGGGGTCACCCGGGCGGCGGCATGATTTGTTGCTCTCGCGAGCATATACAGCAATGGTCCCGATTCGCCAAGATGCCTGTAGAGTGCGGCGCATCGGGCGAGAGGACTAGACCACTCGCGGGGCCGGTGGAACGCCGGTCGGTAGGTAGGCGGGGGCGGGGTTGCGCCCGGGAATGTCAATGTATGTCCGTAGTTGACATGATTTAGGCTTCAGCTGATCGTCGTGCCGCTCCTCGCGGCCACTCGCTGTATTGCGCACTTGGGAGGCACAACCATGACCACTGTGACGTCGCCGCTGACCGGCCGGGTCGTCGGGCTCGCGGGCGTGCCCGACCCGGTGTTCTCGGGTGCGATGGTCGGGCCCGGCACCGCGATCGACCCGGTTCGTCGGCCCACCGAGGCGGTCGCTCCGGTGGACGGCGTCGTGGTCTCCATGCACCCGCACGCCTTCGTCGTCGTGGACGCCGAGGGCCACGGTGTGCTGACCCACCTCGGGATCGACACCGTCCAGCTCAACGGCGAGGGCTTCGAGCTGCTCGTCAACAAGGGCGACACGGTGACCCGCGGACAGGCCGTCATCAAGTGGGACCCGTCCGCCGTGGAGGCCGCCGGCAAGTCGCCGATCTCGCCGATCGTGGCGCTGGAGGCCACTCCCGACTCGCTGGGCACGCTGCGGGAGGACGGCGAGGCCGTCTCCGGCGAGCCGCTGTTCAGCTGGAGCTGACCCCCCTCTCCCCATCCCCCCACAGACTCAGCGGAGAAACAGGTTCATGGAGAAGACACTGCACGGCGTGGGTGTCAGCCACGGGGTCGCGATCGCCCAGGTGCGGCACATGGGGACGGCGGTGCTGGAGCCCCCGGCCACCCGGATCCCCACCGAGGACGCCCCGCGCGAGCAGGCGCGCGCCCAGGCCGCGGTCGAGGCGGTCGCCGCCGATCTCATCGCGCGCGGCAACCTGGCCGGCGGTGAGGCGCAGGCGGTGCTGGAGGCCCAGGCGCTGATGGCGCAGGACCCGGAGCTGATGGCCGACGTGTCCCGCCGGATCGCGGTCGGCAGCAGTGCCGAGCGCGGCGTGTACGACGCCTTCGCCGCCTACCGTGCGCTGCTCGCCTCCGCCGGGGACTACCTCGCCGGGCGGGTCGCCGACCTGGACGACGTGCGCAACCGGATCGTGGCGCGGCTGCTCGGGGTGCCGATGCCGGGCGTGCCGGACAGCGACGAGCCGTACGTGCTGTTCGCGCGGGACCTGGCACCGGCCGACACGGCGCTGCTGGACCCGGCACTGGTGCTCGGGTTCGTGACCGAGGAGGGCGGGCCGACCAGCCACAGTGCCATCCTGGCGCGGGCGTTGGGCGTGCCGGCCGTCGTGGCGCTGCCGGGGGCGACCGAGGTCGCCGAGGGCACCGTCGTCGCGGTGGACGGCAGCTCGGGTGATGTGCTGCTGGAGCCCTCGCCGCAGAAGCAGGAGGAGCTGCGGGCGATCGCCGCCGAGCGCAAGGCCGCGCTGGCCGCCTCCTCCGGCCCGGGGCAGACCTCGGACGGGCACCGCGTCCCGCTGCTGGCCAACGTGGGCGGCCCGGCGGACGTGCCGGCCGCGCTGGAGAACGGGGCCGAGGGCGTCGGCCTGTTCCGTACCGAGTTCCTGTTCCTGGACGACTCGGCGAAGGCCCCGAGCGAGGCGACGCAGGTCGAGGCGTACCGCACGGTGCTGGAGGCGTTCCCGGAGGGGCGGGTCGTGGTCCGGGTGCTCGACGCGGGCGCGGACAAGCCGCTGGACTTCCTGACGCCGGCCGACGAGCCGAACCCGGCGCTGGGCGTGCGCGGCCTGCGCACGCTGCTGGAGCACCCCGAGGTGCTGCGTACCCAGCTGCGGGCGCTGGCCACGGCGGCCGAGGGCCTTCCGGTGCACCTTGAGGTGATGGCCCCGATGGTGGCCGACCGCAAGGACGCCAAGGACTTCGCGAGCGCGTGCCGGGAGGCCGGGCTGGACGCCAAGTTCGGTGCGATGGTGGAGATCCCGTCGGCCGCGCTGCGGGCCAGGTCGATCCTGCAGGAGGTCGAGTTCCTGTCGCTGGGGACCAACGACCTGGCGCAGTACACCTTCGCGGCCGACCGGCAGGTCGGGGCGCTGGCCCGGCTGCAGGATCCGTGGCAGCCGGCGCTGCTGGACCTGATCGCCGCGGCGGCCGACGCCGCGCGGGTGAGCGGCAAGAGCTGCGGCGTCTGCGGTGAGGCGGCCTCCGACCCGCTGCTGGCCGTGGTGCTGACCGGTCTGGGTGTCACCAGCCTGTCGATGGGCTCCGCGTCGATCCCGTACGTGCGGACCGCGCTGGCCAAGTACACGCTGGCGCAGTGCCGCCGGGCGGCCGAGGCGGCCCGGGCCGCGGACAGTGCCGAGGAGGCGCGGGTCGCCGCGCAGCAGGTGCTGTCCGGCGAGTAGGCCGGGAGAAGTAGGGACAGGGAAAGGGGCGTCCCCGCCGTTGCGGCGGGGACGCCCCTTTCGTGGTGTGCGGGCCGGTCAGGCCTGGCGGTCGACGCGGAGCTGCTCGAAGAAGCGCAGGTGCTCGATGTTGTCGACGGAGCCGGGGTTGACGGCCTGCTCCAGCGGGGTGCCGGAGAGGATGCGCTTGACCGGGACCTCGATCCGCTTGCCGGTGAGGGTGTGCGGGAGGCCGCGGACCGCGATGACCTCGTCGGGGACGTGGCGCGGGGACAGCTCGGTGCGCAGCGAGGTGCGGATGCGGCCGATGAGGTCGTCGTCCAGTTCGGCGCCGGGGGCGAGGACGACGAACAGCGGCATCCAGTAGCCGCCGTCGGGCTCCTCCAGGCCGATGACCAGGGACTCGGCGATCTCGGGGAGGCGTTCGACCACCTCGTAGATGTCCGAGGAGCCCATCCGGACGCCCTGGCGGTTGAGGGTGGAGTCGGAGCGGCCGTGGATGACGACGGTGCCCCGGGAGGTGACGGTGATCCAGTCGCCGTGGCGCCAGACGCCGGGGTACGTGTCGAAGTAGCTGTCGTGGTAGCGGGTGCCCTCCGGGTCGTTCCAGAAGCCGGTGGGCATGGAGGGGATGGGCTTGGTGACGACCAGCTCGCCGACGGCGTCGGTGAGCGGCTTGCCCTGGACGTCCCAGGACTCGACGGCGGCGCCGAGGCAGGGGGCCTGGATCTCGCCGAGGTACACCGGGAGGGTCGGGACGCCGCCGACGAAGCAGGAGCAGACGTCGGTGCCGCCGCTGACGGAGGCGAGCCAGACGTCCTCCTTGACCTCGTCGTAGATCCAGCGGAAACCGTCGGGCGGGAGCGGGGATCCGGTGGTGCCGATGCAGCGGACGCTGGAGAGGTCGAGGTCCCGGCCGGGGTGGAGTTCGGCCTTGCGGCCGGCGATCACGTAGGCGGCGGAGGTGCCGAGGACGGTGGCGCCGGTGCGGGCGGCGACGGACCAGAAGGCGCCGGTGTCCGGGTGGCCGGGGCTGCCGTCGTAGGTGACGATCGTCGACCCTACGAGGAGGCCGGCCAGGAGGAAGTTCCACATCATCCAGCCGGTGGAGGTGTACCAGAGGAAGCGGTCCTGGGGGCCGAGGTCGAGGTGGAGGCCGGCCTGCTTGAGGTGTTCGAGGAGGATGCCGCCCTGGCTCTGGACGATGGCCTTGGGCAGACCGGTGGTGCCGGAGGAGTAGAGGACCCAGAGCGGGTGGTCGAAGGGGACGGCCTCGAAGACCGGCTCGACCTCGTCGGCGACCAGGTCGTCCCAGGTCAGGGCGCCCTCGGGGGCGGGGCCGCCGAGCAGCGGAACGTGCACGACGGTGCGCAGGCTGGGCAGTTCGCGGCGCAGTTCGGCGACGACGTCGGTGCGGTCGTGGTCCTTGCCGCCGTAGTGGTAGCCGTCGACGGCGAAGAGGACGGCGGGCTCGATCTGCTGGAGCCGGTCGAGGACGCTGCGGGCGCCGAAGTCGGGGGCGCAGCTGGTCCAGATCGCGCCGACGGCGGCGGTGGCGAGGAGGGCGGCGGCGGCCTGCGGGATGTTGGGCAGGTACGCGCTGACGCGGTCGCCGGGGCCGATGCCCCGGGCGCGCAGAGCGGCGGCCAGGGAGCCGACCTGGCGGCGCAGTTCGGACCAGGTGAGGACGACGGGCTGCTCGGTGGTCTCGTCGAGGTGGAGGATCGCCGGGCGGTCGGCGTTGGCGCTCTTCTCTCCGTCAGGCCCGGGCTCGGCGGCGCGCAGGGCCTGCTCGGCGTAGTTGAGGCGGGCGCCGGGGAACCAGCGGGCGCCGGGCATGGCCGGGTCGGCGAGGACGGCCTCGGGGGCCTGGGTGAAGCGGACGTCGAACCACTGGGTGACGGCCGTCCAGAACCGGTCGAGGTCCTCGGTGGACCAGGCGTGCAGGTCGGCGTAGCGCTCGGCGGCCTGCTGGTCGTCGGCGGCCGGGGCGAGCGGGGCGGCCGGGGCGCCGTGGTGTTCGGCGGCCCAGGCCTGGAAGGCCACCAGGCTGGTGGCGGCCGCGCGAGCGGGGGTGGGGCGCCAGAGCGGCTGGTCCTGGGGTGGGGTGCTCACGGTGGTGGTCTCCCGGGCCGGTGGTGGGGACGGGAGTGCTTGTGGCAGGCCCGTCCGGTTGGGCTGTCGGTGCAGACCATGCCATGTGAGCGGCCGTCGCGCCAGGGTCGGCCGGTGCGGGGCCGGGTGGTCAGCGGGGGGTGAACTCGCCGCTGAACCAGCGACGCAGGACGCCGTTGTGGAAGTCCCAGACGAGCGCGGTGTCGGCGGTGGCGAGCAGCCAGCCGTCGGTCTCGTCGGTGGGGCGCGAGGGCGGGAGGTCGGCGAGAGGTCGGGCGGGGAGCAGGCCGCAGAGCATCACGAAGCGGCCGTTGGGGTCGGAGGCGGTGTGGATCAGGGTGACGTCGGCCGGGTCGGCCGCGATGCCGGTCTCCTCGTGCAGCTCGCGGACGCAGGCCTGCTGCCAGCTCTCGCCGAAGTCCATGTAGCCGCCGGGGAAGGCGAGTTCGCCGTAGCCGGGCTCGATGGTGCGGCGGATGACGACCAGTGCGGGGTCGGCGTCGGGCCGGGCGACGGGGAGGACGGTGACCGCGACGGGCAGGGGGTTGCGGTAGCTGATCTCGGCGCAGCCGGGGCAGGTGCGGGGCCACGTCACGGTGCCGGGCGAGTAGGGCGTGCCGCAGAAGTGGCAGTGGGAGAACGGCCGGTGGACGGGCCTGGTCGCTTCGTCAGTGGTCATGGCCGGATGGTAGCCCGGTGGGTCAATGCGGTTCCCCTGCCGGGCGGGTGCGGTCAGTGGGAGTGGGGCTCGGTGGGTGGTGCCTCGCCCGCTGGGTGCTCGGCCGGTGGGTGCCCGGCCGGTTGGTCCTCGCGGGTGGGGCGGAGCAGGGCGGGGTGTAGCAGGCCGGCGCCGCCGGCGCGGTAGGTGCGGGCCCGGGGGCCGCCGCGGGCTCCGCCGCGCTGGGTGGTGGTGCCGGTGCTCTCGACGAAGCCGGGGACGGACAGGACCTTGCGGTGGAAGTTGCCCGGGTGGAGCTTCTCGGCCCAGACCGCCTCGTAGACGGCGCGAAGGTCGGGGATGGTGAAGTCGTCGGGCAGGAAAGCGGTGGCCAGCGGGCTGTATTCGAGCTTGGCGCGCACCCGGTCCAGGCCGTCGGCGAGGATGCGGGCGTGGTCGAAGGCCAGCGTGAGCGCGGTGGGGCCGGTGCGCCCGTCGACACCACCCCCGTGGGTGTCGGCGGGCGCACCGGCGGCTGTGGGGCGGCCGCAGGGCCGGAGGTCCAGGTCGGCGACGGGGTGCCAGGCGGCGGCCGCGGCGTCCGTCCCGGCCTGGGGGTCGGGCAGGTCGGGTGCGAAGGCGAGGTAGGCGACGGAGACGACGTGCATCCGCGGATCCCGGCCGGGGGCGCCGTAGGTGCCGAGCTGTTCGAGGTGGAGGCGGCAGAGCGTGGCCTCGACCTCGGAGGCGCCCTGCAGGCCCGTCTCCTCGGCCAGCTCGCGGGCGGCCGCCTCGTCCAGGCCCTCCTCGCCGGCCCGCAGGAAGCCGCCGGGCAGCGCCCAGCAGCCCTGGTAGGGCGGGGCGCCGCGCTCGACGAGCAGGACGTGCAGGCTGCCGTGGCGCAAGGTCAGGGCGACCACGTCGACCGTGACGGCGACCGGGGTGTAGGCGCGCGGGTCGTACGCGGCCAGCCACTCCTGCTCCGTCTCGGGCCCGGTGGGCGCGGGCGCGGTGAGGGGCTGTGGGGGCTGCTCGTCCGCCGCCATGGCCGGCTCCTCTCCGCACTCTCCGCACTCGCCGTGCTCGGTGTCGCTCCCGGATTCGCTCCCGTGTCGTTCTCGGGATGAGCACAACGTAGCGATTGTGTTCCCCGGCGGCAAATGGTTTTCCCGGTCCGCGGTGGCGTCCTCCTTCTAGGCTGTGACCAGGAATGACACTCCCCGAGGAGGCCGACATGCCCACTGTTCCCCCGCCGGACTTCGCCGCGGCGCTCGCCGCCGGTCCGCTGGTGCTGGACGGCGGGATGTCGAACCAGTTGGCGGCCGCCGGGCACGACCTGTCGGACGCGCTCTGGTCGGCGCGGCTGCTGGCCGACGAGCCGGAGGCGGTGGTCGCGGCGCACCGGGCGTACTTCGAGGCCGGGGCGGACGTCGCGATAACCGCGAGTTACCAGGCGAGCTTCGAGGGCTTCGCCCGGCGCGGGGTGGGCCGGGCGGAGGCGGCGCGGCTGATGGCGAGCAGTGTGGAGCTGGCCCGGGAGGCGGCGCGGTCGGCGCCGGGCGGGCGGCGGCGCTGGGTCGCGGCGTCGGTGGGCCCGTACGGGGCGGTGCTGGCCGACGGTTCGGAGTACCGGGGCCGGTACGGGCTGAGCGTGGCGGAGCTGGCGGCCTTCCACCGGCCGCGGTTGGAGGTGCTGGCGGCCGCGCGGCCGGACGTGCTGGCGCTGGAGACGGTGCCGGACGCGGACGAGGCCCGGGCGCTGCTGGGGCTGGTGCGCGGGCTGGGGGTGCCGGTGTGGCTCTCCTACAGCATTTCGGGCGACCGGACCCGGGCCGGGCAGCCGCTGGCGGAGGCGTTCGCGCCGGCCGCGGACGTGGCCGAGGTGCTGGCGGTGGGCGTCAACTGCTGCACGCCGCAGGATGCGGACCGGGCGGTGGCGCTGGCCGCCGAGGTGACCGGGAAGCCGGTGGTGGTCTACCCGAACAGCGGGGAGCGCTGGGACGCCGAGCGCCGGGACTGGCGCGGGGAGCCGACCTTCCGTTCGGCCCGGGTGGGCGGCTGGCTCGCGGACGGGGCCCGGCTGGTGGGCGGCTGCTGCCGGGTCGGGCCGGACGGGATCGCCGCGCTCGCGGCGGAGGTGGCGGTGCGCCGGGGACGGTCGAACGATCCGGAAGGTTGACGGCCGGCGAAGGGCGGGTTACCGGGGGGAAGGTGCACGGAGTCTGTACGGCCTGGCAGACTCGTCCCGTCACCACTGCGGTCGACAATGTCGACCGCCTGTCAGCGCGGAGGTTCTCATGCCCGGCCCGATCCAGTCGCTCTCCCGGGCCGCCGCGATCATGCGACTGCTGGCCGGCGGTGAGCGCCGCCTGGGCCTGTCCGAGGTCGCGACGGCGCTGGACCTCGCCAAGGGCACCGCGCACGGCATCCTGCGCACGCTGCAGCAGGAGGGGTTCGTCGAGCAGGACCCGGAGAGCGGCAAGTACCAGCTGGGCGCCGAGCTGCTGCGCCTGGGCCAGAGCTACCTGGACGTGCACGAGCTGCGGGCCCGGGCGCTGGTGTGGGCGGACGACCTGGCCCGGGCGGCCGGGGAGACGGTCTACCTGGGCGTGCTGCACCAGCAGGGCGTGCTGATCGTGCACCACGTGTTCCGGCCCGACGACACCCGGCAAGTGCTGGAGGTCGGTTCGATGCAGCCGCTGCACAGCACCGCGATCGGCAAGGTGCTGGTGGCCTACGACCCGGTCGCGCGCGGGGAGTTGGGCGACGGGCCGTACGAGCCGTACACCCTGCGGACGTTGACCGAGGCGAGCGACCTGGACGCCGAGTGCGCGCTGATCCGCGAGCGCGGCTGGGCGGACTCCGTCGAGGAGACCTGGGAGGGCGTGGCCTCGATCGCCGCGCTGATCCAGGACCGGCGGCGCAATCCGGTGGGCGCGGTGTGCATCAACGGCCCGGTGGAGCGGATCTGTGAGGACGGCTTCGTGAAGCCCTCGCTGGTGGCCTCGGTGCGCAGCGCGGCGCGGGCGATCTCCCGCGACCTGGGTGCCGGGCGGTTCTGAGAAACGCGGTCACATCGTCACGCTGAGGCGCGGACGGGCATGGAGCCTGTCCGCGCCTTGGCGTTTTGTCCGGTTTCGGGCCGCTCCGCTCGGTAACTTCGGGGGACGGGTCGAGGCGAGGGTCACAGCTGCGTAACCCCGCCTTGACGTGGGGGCAACCTGGGGAGGAAGCTTCCGCATGACGGTCGACATTGTCGAACGATGGCCGGGGAGATCACTCCCCCAGTGCGCTCACCCGCACAGCGATCGACCGGCCGCCCACCCCCACCCGCACCTCCGGGCCATATGGACAAGGGAGTCTTTGTGTCCGCGTTCTCCAACGGCGACGTTTTCGTCGGCGAAACCCTCGGCACCGCCGCGCTGATACTCCTCGGCGGTGGCGTCTGCGCCGCCGTGACCCTCAAGAAGTCGAAGGCCGTCAACGCCGGCTGGCTGGCGATCACCTTCGGCTGGGGATTCGCGGTCCTCATCGCCGCCTACATGTCGGCTCCGAAGTCCGGCGCCCACCTCAACCCGGCCGTCACCATCGCGCTCGCCGTCAAGAGCGGCGACTGGAGCCAGGTGCCGCTCTACATCGGCTCGCAGCTGCTCGGCGCGATCATCGGCGCCGTGCTGGTCTGGGCGACCTACCTCGGACAGTTCAACGCCAACGAGGAGCCCACCCTCGGCATCTTCTCGACCGGGCCCGAGATCCGGAACCCGTTCCAGAACGTGCTCACCGAGGTCATCGGCACCTTCGTGCTCTGCTTCGCGATCCTCACCATCGGGACCAACTCCGGCCTCTCCCAGTCCGGCACCGGCACCCTGATGGTCGCCTTCACCGTCGTCGGCATCGGCCTCTCGCTGGGCGGCCCGACCGGCTACGCGATCAACCCGGCCCGTGACCTCGGCCCGCGCATCGCCCACGCCCTGCTGCCGATCCCCAAGAAGGGCGGCTCCGACTGGTCGTACGCCTGGGTCCCGGTCGTCGGCCCGATCATCGGCGGCCTCGCGGCCGGCGGCGTCTACAACGCCCTCTTCTAAGGGGCCCCTGCCGAAGGGCAGAGTCGGACCCGCCGAGCACACGGGGACCGGCCACCGCGTCGGACCCACCCACCCCGTACCCCGAACTCTTGAGCCGAGGACCCTCATGACCTCCACCGGTAACTACATCGCCGCGATCGACCAGGGCACCACCTCCAGCCGCTGCATCATCTTCGGCGCCGACGGCCGGATCGTCGCCGTCGACCAGCAGGAGCACCGGCAGATCTTCCCGCAGCCCGGCTACGTCGAGCACGACGCCGCCGAGATCTGGACCCGGGTGCAGTCGGTCGTCCGCGGTGCGCTGGAGAAGGCCGGCCTGACCAAGGACGACATCCGCGCGATCGGCATCACCAACCAGCGCGAGACCACCGTCCTGTGGGACAAGAACACCGGTGAGCCGGTGCACAACGCGCTGGTGTGGCAGGACACCCGCACCGAGGCGCTCTGCCGCGAGCTGGGCCGCAACGTCGGCCAGGACCGCTTCCGCCGCGAGACCGGCCTCCCGCTGGCCAGCTACTTCGCCGGCCCGAAGATCCGCTGGCTGCTGGACAACGTCGAGGGCCTGCGCGAGCGCGCCGAGGCCGGCGACATCCTGTTCGGCACCATGGACACCTGGGTGATCTGGAACCTCACCGGCGGTGTCAACGGCGGCAAGCACGTCACCGACGTGACCAACGCCAGCCGCACCATGCTGATGAACCTCAAGACGCTCGCCTGGGACGAGAGCATCGCCGAGTCGATGGGCGTGCCGATGGCCGTCCTGCCGGAGATCCGCTCCTCCGCCGAGGTCTACGGCGAGGCCGTCGGCGACCTGGCCGGCGTCCCGGTCGCCTCCGCGCTCGGCGACCAGCAGGCCGCGCTGTTCGGCCAGACCTGCTTCGACGAGGGCGAGGCCAAGTCCACCTACGGGACCGGCACCTTCCTGCTGCTCAACACCGGCGAGAAGATCGTCAACTCGTACCACGGCCTGCTGACCACCGTCGGCTACCGGATCGGCGACCAGGCCCCGGTGTACGCGCTCGAAGGCTCGATCGCCGTCACCGGCTCGCTCGTCCAGTGGCTGCGCGACCAGCTCGGCATCATCTCCACCGCCGCCGAGATCGAGACCCTCGCCAACACGGTCGAGGACAACGGCGGCGCCTACTTCGTCCCGGCCTTCTCCGGCCTGTTCGCCCCGTACTGGCGCTCCGACGCCCGCGGTGTGATCGCCGGCCTGACCCGGTACGTCACCAAGGGCCACCTGGCCCGGGCCGTTCTGGAGGCCACCGCCTGGCAGACCCGCGAGGTCGTCGACGCCATGCAGAAGGACTCCGGGGTCGAGCTCACCGCCCTCAAGGTCGACGGCGGCATGACCAGCAACAACCTGCTCATGCAGAACATCGCCGACGTCCTGGACGCCCCGGTCGAGCGCCCGTACGTGGCCGAGACCACCGCCCTCGGCGCCGCCTACGCAGCGGGTCTCGCCGTCGGCTTCTGGAACGACCTCGACACCCTGCGGGCCAACTGGCACCGCGCCGCCGAGTGGACCCCGCGCATGGACGAGGCCACCCGGGAGCGTGAGTACAAGAAGTGGCTCAAGGCCGTGGAGCGCACCATGGACTGGGTGGAGGAAGAAGAGGACAACTGACCGAAAAGCCGGTCGGGGCCCCGTGCCCCGGCCGGCTGCCCGCTGTTCCGGCAACGGGCGTCACTGTGTTTCACCGGCCCGCCGCACCGGGCCGACCGGCCTCTCCCGGAGGGGCCGCACCGCACACGAGAGGAGTAACGGCGCCGCTCGACCCGCGCGCCGTACACAACCACCATGGCAACCATCCCGACCCTGGGCGCCGAGCGCACCGCCGGCCGCACCGCCTCCCGCGCCGAGACCCGTGAACTGCTCGGCAAGGCCACCTACGACCTGCTGGTGATCGGGGGCGGCATCCTCGGCACGGCCGTCGCCTGGACCGCGTCCCAGGCCGGTCTGAAGGTCGCCATGGTCGACGCCGGCGACTTCGCCGGTGCCACCTCCAGCGCCTCCTCCAAGCTCGTCCACGGCGGCCTGCGCTACCTGCAGACCGGCGCCGTCAAGCTCGTCGCGGAGAACCACAAGGAGCGCCGCGCGCTCTCCACCGACGTGGCCCCGCACCTGGTCAACCCGCTGACCTTCTTCGTGCCGGTCTACAAGGGCGGCCCGCACGGCGCCGCCAAGCTCGGCGCCGGCGTCTTCCTGTACTCGGCGCTGTCCGCCTTCCGCGACGGCATGGGCCGGGTCTCCACCGCCGCGCACGCCGCCCAGCAGGTGCCCGCGCTGCGCACCGAGGGCCTGCGCTCGGTGGCCGTCTACGGCGACCACCAGATGAACGACTCCCGCGTCGCCGTGATGACCGTGCGCGCCGCCGTCGACGCCGGCGCCGTGGTGCTCAACCACGCCGAGGTCACCGGGCTGCGCTTCACCGGCGGCCGGGTCACCGGTGCCGAGCTGCGCGACCGCCTGGACGGCAGCGAGTTCGGCGTCAACGCCCGCCTGGTGCTCAACGCCACCGGCCCGTGGGTCGACCACCTGCGCAAGATGGAGGACGCCGGCGCCGCGCCGTCGATCCGCCTCTCCAAGGGCGCCCACGTCGTGGTCAAGCGCCGCTCGCCGTGGCGCGCCGCGCTGACCATCCCGATCGACAAGTACCGCGTCTCCTTCGCCATCCCGTGGGAGGACCACGTCCTGCTCGGCACCACCGACGAGGAGTACACCGGCGACCCGAAGGACGTCCGGGCCACCGACGCGGACATCGACCAGATCATGGGCGAGGCCGCGCACGCGATCCGCGACGAGCACCTCGACCGCGACCTGATCACCTACTCCTTCGCCGGCCTGCGGGTGCTGCCCGGCGGCCCGGGCGACACCGCCGCCGCCAAGCGCGAGACGGTCGTCACCGAGGGCCGCGGCGGCATGCTGTCGGTCTCCGGCGGCAAGTGGACCACCTACCGGCACATCGGCCGCACCGTGCTGGAGAAGCTGGCCCACGTGCCCGGCACCAGCCTCGGCGAGGACATGTCCCCGATCGCCCCGACCGTCCCGCTGCCGGGCGTCGGCGCGCCGAACGCGGTGGCGCACCGCCTGCTGATCGACCGGGAGCCGGGCTCGCGGATGGAGCCGCTGGTCGCCAAGCACCTGGCCAGCCACTACGGCACGCTCTCCTTCGAGATCGCCCGCATGATCGACGAGAACCCGGAGCTCGGCCGGCCGATCCACGAGGACGGCCCGGACGTCTGGGCGCAGGTCGCCTACGCGGCCGAGAACGAGTGGGCGTACACGGCGGACGACGTGCTGCGCCGCCGCACCACGATGACCGTGCGCGGGCTGGACACGCCGGAGATCCGGGCCGAGGTCGAGGCCTTTCTCGCGAAGCGTGGGGCCAAGTAAGCAGGGCCTTTGCTGCGGGCGGGCGTTCGGGGTTTCCCCGGGCGCCCGCCCGCTGCTTTGAACGCCGAGGGGCGGCACCCGTACCGTCACGGGTGCCGCCCCTTCGCCGGGTACGGCGGCTAGATGATCAGGCTCAGCGGCAGGATCAGGGCGATGGCGACGACCGAGATCACCGTCTCCATCACCGACCAGGACTTCAGCGTCTGGCCGACGCTCATCCCGAAGTACTCCTTCACCAGCCAGAAGCCGGCGTCGTTGACGTGCGAGAAGAAGAGCGAGCCGGCGCCGATCGCCAGCACCAGCAGGGCCGCGTGGGTCGAGGACATGGTCGCGGCGAGCGGGGAGACGATGCCGGCCGCGGTGATCGTGGCGACCGTCGCCGAGCCGGTGGCCAAGCGGATCAGGACGGCGATCAGCCAGCCCAGCAGCAGCGCGGAGATGTGCCACTTGCCGGACCACTCGCTCACCGCGTTGCCGACGCCCACGTCGATCAGGGTCTGCTTGAAGCCGCCGCCCGCGCCGACGATGAAGACGATGCCCGCGATCGGGCCGAGCGACTTGCCGACGGTGTCGGAGATCCGGGCCCGGTCGAAGCCGGCCGCCCGGCCGAGGGTGACCATGCCGAGCAGGGTCGCGGCGAGCAGGGCGATCAGTGGGGAGCCGATGAAGTCGAACACCCGCTGGCCCATCGCCTTCGGGTCGTCGATCAGCACGTCGGCCAGCGCCTTGCCGAGCATCAGCACGACCGGCAGCAGGATGGTCGCCAGCACCGCGCCGAAGGACGGGGTGCGGTCGGGCTTGGCCGACTCCTCGGGAGCGGTGGCGGCCGGGATCTCCAGCGGGCCGACCCAGCGCTCGGCGACCCGTGCGAACAGCGGACCGGCGACGATCAGGGTCGGGACGGCGATCAGCAGGCCGAGCGCCAGGGTGACGCCGAGGTCGGCCTTCAGCGCGTCGACGGCGACCAGCGGGCCCGGGTGCGGGGGCACCAGGCCGTGCAGCACGGACAGGCCGGCCAGGGCCGGGATGCCGACCCGCAGCAGCGGCACGTTGCCGCGGCGGGCGACCAGCAGCACGATCGGGATCAGCAGGACGACGCCGACCTCGAAGAACAGCGGCAGGCCGAGCACGGCGGCGATCAGCGCCATCGCCCAGGGCAGTGCCCGGTTGCCCGTACGGGAGAGCACGGTGTCCGCGATGATGTTCGCGCCGCCGGAGTCGGCGAGCAGCTTGCCGAGCATCGCGCCGAGGCCGATCAGCAGGCCGACACCGGCCACGGTGGAGCCGAAGCCGGTGGAGAAGCTGCTCAGCAGCTTGTCGAAGGGGGCGCCCGCGACGGCGGCCAGCAGGCCGGAGCCGAGCGTGAGGGCGAGGAACGGGTGGAGCTTCAGCTTGGTGATCAGCAGGACGATCGCACCGATGCTGAGGAGCACCGCGATCAGCAGCCTGGTGTCGCTGCCGGTGTGCGGCAGGGCCGGTGGGGCGGCCGCCAGCAGGGTGGGGGCAAATCTCACGCGAGGTCTCCATTGACGGGCCGCAGCAGCGCCACGGCCATCTCGACGAGTTCTTCGGGGGACGGGCCCACGTCCAGGACGGCGCCGCGCTCGTCCGCCTCCAGGGGTTCCAGGGCGGCGTACTGCGAGTCGAGCAGCGACGTCGGCATGAAGTGGCCGGTGCGGTGGCTGAGCCGGTCCTCGACTAGCTCGTGGCCACCGCTGAGGTGCAGGAAGAAGGCACCGGGGCAGGCCGCGCGCAGGGTGTCGCGGTAGCGGTGCTTCAGCGCCGAGCAGGTGACCACACCGCCGGTGCCGGCCTCGGTCCGCTCCTTGAGCCAGCCGCCGATGGCGCGCAGCCAGGGGGCGCGGTCCTCGTCGTCCAGCGGGGTGCCGGCCGACATCTTGGCGATGTTGGCCGCCGGGTGGAAGTCGTCCGCCTCGGCATAGGGGAAGCCGAGGCGGTCGGCCAGCAAGCGGGCCAGGGTGGTCTTCCCGACGCCCGAGACGCCCATCACCACGATGGTGAGGGGGGTCTGCGGGAGGTCGTGGTTCTCGACGCTGAGAGCCATGGGGTGGTGCTCCTTCGTTGCCTGGCCGCCACTATCGCTTCAAAGATATGACGTATTCAAGACCCGGAAACCAAATCGTCATACTTTTGAGCTGTGGGCTCGATCGCACGGGCGGCGGCCGGGTCGGAGCAGGACGCGGCCTTGGAGGGGGCCCCGGAGGGGGCGCGCCGCCGCCGACCACGGGGTGGCCGTCTACGCTGGGCGGATGGAGATCCAGGGGCTGCCCGGGCGGCTGCTTGACGAACTCGGGCCGGCGATCGCGTCGGGGGAGATTCCCGAGGGTGCGGTGCTGCGCGGGGAGGAGCTGGAGGAGCGGTTCGGGGTGTCCCGGACGGTCGTCCGCGAGGCGGTGCGAATCCTGGAGGGGATGCGCCTGGTGGCCTCCCGGCGGAGGGTCGGGATCACCGTGCAGCCGAAGTCGCTGTGGGACGTCTTCGACCCGATGGTCATCCGCTGGCGCCTGGCCGGGGCGGACCGGCCCGCCCAGCTGCGCTCGCTCGGCTCACTGCGGGTCGCCGTCGAGCCGGCCGCGGCGGCGCTCGCCGCGGTCCACGCCAGCGATGACGACCGGCGTCAACTGAGCTCACTGGCCGTCGAGTTGACGGTCTCCGCGCGGGACGCGGACCTGGCCACCTTCCTCGGGCACGACATCGCCTTCCACGCCCTGGTGCTGCGCGCCTCCGGCAACGAGATGTTCGCCCACCTCGGGGATACCGTGGGGGCGGTGCTCACCGGGCGGACGGAGTACCATCTGATGCCGCATCAGCCCGAGCCGTACGCGATCCGGCTGCACCGTGAGGTCGCCGACGCGATCTGCTCGGGGCACGCCGACGAGGCCGAGCAGGCGATGCGGACGATCGTGACGGGGGCGCTCGCGGAGCTCAACCAGCAGTTGGGCTGAGCGCCGGCCGACTAGCCGACAGGTCGGGTGCTGCCGCCGGCCGGACGGTCGCTGCTGCCCGGATGGCACGATTTGGCGGCAGTTCGGCGGATTCGGACGCATAGTCCTGGTTCTGCGGGGCAGAGTGAGCCGAAGGGGCGCCTTTCGTATGCGCCCGTTCCGTGTCCGCTACCGAGACCGTCGCCGAATCCGCGCCTGGGGGTCGCTCGATGTCCGTGCCACGCCGCCGTCGCCGCCTGCCCGACGAGGTGCGCGCCGCCGCTGTCCGGGCGGTGCTGTGCCTCTCCTTCACCCTGGTGGGCGTGGTCGTCGCGACGCTGGCCTCGTACGCGGGCAGTTGGATGCTGACACCCGCGCTGCTGGCCATGGGGGTCGGGGTGTTCGGCACCATGTGGTGCCTGCTGGAGATCGTGATCTCGCGCCAGGTCGCCGCCCAGCGGATGCGGGCGCCGGGCTCCGCGCACCCGATGGCGGGCGGGCGGGCGCCCTCGGAGCCGCTGGCCGCCCGGCCGTTCCCCCGGTCCAACTCGTCGGTATACCTGGACCCGTACCAGCAGCCTCAGCCGTACCAGCCACCTCAGCCGCAGCGGCGCCCGCCGCAGCAGCCTCGGCTGCCGACCGCCCGGCCCTGAGCGCGGGCGGCAGGTCCGTGGGTGACCGGCCCGGGGGCGGAGGTCAGAGCGGGAGCGCCCGGTAGTGGGTGGTGACCCGGCGGTCGTCGCCCAGGACGTGGAAGGCGAGCATCGGCGGGTGGTCGAAGGCGATGCCGCGCCCGCCCTCGCAGGGCAGGGTGACGGTGGAGACCACACCGGGGGCGACCAGCAGCGGCAGGCCGGCGAAGGTGGTCGCGGCGGAGGTGTGGGAGTGTCCGCAGAGCAGGGCGGCGACCCGGGGGTGGCGGCCCAACACCCGTGCCAGGCCCTCCTCGCCGAACTGGCGGATCTCGTCGACGTACGGCAGGTGCAGCTCGACCGGCGGGTGATGGAAGGCGACCAGGGCGGGCAACTCGGTGCGTCCGGTGGTGAGTTGCTCGTCCAGCCAGTCCAACGTCTGTTCGTCCAGCAGGCCGTCGTGCTGCCCGGGTATGGACGAGTCGAGCATCAGCACGTCGGCGCCGGGGAGGCGGTGCATCCGGTTGATCGGCCCCTCCCCCGGCCCCTCCCCCGGTGCCTCCGCCGACGTCTCCGCCGACGCCTCGCCCAGCAGGACCTCGCGGTACGGCGCCCGGGAGTCGTGGTTGCCGGGACAGATGAACACCGGGTGCCGGGAGGTCAGCACCTTCGCCACCTGCTCGTACTCCTCGGGCAGGCCTTGGTCGGCGAGGTCGCCGGTGACCAGCACCGCGTCCAGCGGGCCGGGCAGGGCGTTGAGGTACGCCATCACCTGCTCGGCCCGCCGCCGGGCGCGCTTGCCGCCGTCCCGGCGGTGGACCTGGCCGAGATGGATGTCACTGAGGTGCGCGATCGTCAGCATGGTGATCACGCTAGCCAGTTCACGCCTGCGCGGGAACCTCCGCTGGGCGCTTGAACATCCGGGTGGCGGTGATCTCGCCGTGGATGGCCGGGCCGTCCGGGTCCGGTGCGGCGGGCAGGCCCGGGCGCAGGTGCTCCTCGACGGAGATGTACTTGAGGCCGGCCCGCAGGTCGGCGTCGTTGCGCAGTCGGATCACCAGCGGGAACTCGGCGAGCGCAGTGGTGTCGAACAGGCCTGTGGTGTAGATGAGTTGGACGCCGAGCGCATCGGCCACGGCGCGCTGGAGCTCCAGCAGGTAGGTGGCGTTGGCGCGGCCGATCGGGTTGTCCAGGAAGAGCGTGCCGGCGTGCCGCAGCTGGGACTGGCCGCGGTCGTTGGCGCGCAGCGCGGCCATCGTGCAGTACAGGGCGATGGCCGCGGTGAGCAGCTGGCCACCGGAGAAGACGTCGGACATCTGGCCGACGCCGACCCGCTCGGCGCGCAGCACCGCGTCGGGCTTGAGGATCTCGACGCTGACGCCCTTGGGGCCGATCGCCGCGGCGACCCCGCGCAGCAGCAGGGACATCCCGTCGCGGCGCAGGTCGCTGTTCTTCCGGACGGCGGCGCGGGTGGCTTCGTCGATGACCTCGCCGAGGCGTTCCACCAGGGTGGCGTGGTCCGGGTCCTCGAAGCGGATCCGGAGGAACTCCTGGCCGGACCACTCCCCCAGGCCCTCGGGCAGCCGGGAGAGGCGCTGGGCGGCGCGCAGGGTGGTGAGCGAGGACTCGACCAGGCCGCGCAGGCGGTCCACGATCGAGCCGCGGTTCTTCTCCAGCTGGGCGAGCTCGTCGGTGAGCACGCGCAGCCGGGGCGCGAAGGCGGCGGCCCAGGCGGCGGCGTGCTCGGGCAGGGCGGAGGCGGGCAGTTCGCGGATCTGCTGGCGGGCCGGGGTGCGGACGGCCTCGTAGCGGGCGGCGTTGGCGTGCCGGACGAGGGCGTCGGCGGTGTCGCGGACGGCGAGTTCGGCGGAGGACAGCTCGCCGGCGGCGGTGCGCAGGCTGCGGCGGGCCTCGGTGGCGGCGGTGCGGGCCTCGCCGAGCGAGCCCAGGTACGGCTCGACCGGGTCGTCCGGGTCCTCCTGGTGGTCGCGCAGGCCGTCGCGCAGCTGGCCGGCCAGCTCGTCGAAGTCGGCGGCGGCGGACTGGGCGGTGTCGAAGGTGCGCTGCAGGTCGGCGTGCGCGGTGCGGGCGGCGTCCAGGGCCTCGCGGCGTTCGGCGAGCCGGCTGGTGGCGGTGCGCAGCAGGGCCTGGGCGTGCTCCGGGTCGGTGGGGACGAGGTCCTCGGGCAGCTCGGTGTGCGCCTCGCCGTCGGCGGGGGCGGAGCGCTCGGCCTCGCCGCGCAGGCGGCCGAGCTGCTCGCTGGCGGCGGCGGAGCGGGCCTCGATGGTGGCGACCAGTTCCTCGGCGCGGGCGGCGGCGGCCTGGCGGGCCGGGCCGTCTGCGCCGTCGGGGCTGCCGAGGAGTTCCTCGGCGCGGGTGCGCACCTTGTTGGTGAGGCGGTCGAGTTCGGCCGCGGCGGCGGCCTCGTCGCCCTCGGCGCGGGCCTGTTCGGCGCGCAGGTCGGCGCCGACGCCGACCTTCTCGTACAGCTGGGAAGCGGCGCGGTAGGCCTCGCGCAGGGCGGGCAGTGCGGCGGGGGCGGTGTCGGCGGGCTCGTCGGTCTGTTCGGCGGCAGGGATCTCGGCGCGTTCGGCGCGCAGGGCGCGGGCCGTACGGCGGGCGTCGTCGGCGGCGCGCTGGGCGGCGCGGCGGTCCTCGTCGCAGGTGCGGGCGCGTTCGGCGCACAGGGCCTGGCGGCGGTCGCACTCGGCGGCGTCCTCGGCGAGTTCGCGTTGGCGGCGGGCCCAGTTGGCGCGCTCGCGCAGGCGGAAGGCGAGGCCGGAGAGGGCGTCGGCGCGGCGGCGGGCGCGCTGGGCGGCCTCGCGGTGCTCTTCGTGGACAGCGGCGGCGGTGGCGTGGTCGGTCTCGGCCTCGTCGTGGTCGGCGCGCAGGGTGGCCAGGGTGGCGGCGGCCTGTTCGGCGTGCTCGCGGGCGGCTTCGGCGGCGGCGGCGAGTTCGGCGAGCGTGCCGGGCGGGCAGCTGGCGTGCCAGGAGGCGAGGCGGGCGGCGAGGGCGCGGTCGGCGCCGAGGCGGCCGGCGAGTTCGCGGATGTGCTCCTCGCGGGCGCTCGCCCGGGCGCGCAGGTCGCGGCGCTCGCCGTCGGCGGCGGACTCGTCGTGCATGGCCGGGTTCGGCGGCACGAGGAAGAAGGCGGGCTCGTCGGTGATCGGGGCGATCAGGGAGGCGGCGGCGCCGACGGCGACGGTGGAGCGCGGCAGCAGCGCGGCGGCCTGCAGCGCCTCGCGGGCGCGTTCCAGCGAGGACGGGTCGGTCACGACCACGCCGTCGACGAGTTCGGGGCGGGCGGCGAGGATCGCCTCGTGGTCGGCCGGGTCGACGGACTGGGCGAGGTAGCGCCAGCCGGGCAGGGCCGGGATGCCGTGCTCGGCGAGGTACTCGACGGTGGCCAGCACGTCGGGGCCGGGCGGCAGCAGGCCGCCGTCGCCGAGGGCGGCGAGGATGCGGGCGTCGTCGGCGGCGGCCGTACGGAGGTCGAACAGGGTGCGTTCGGCGGTGGCGATGGCCTCGTCGAGGAGTTCGCGCAGGTACTCGGCGTTGCGGTCGAGGACGGCGGGGGTGAGGAAGCCGGCGTCCTCGTCGGCGCCTGACCCGTCTTCGCTCCAATCAGTGGGTGCCGGGGTGAGGGAGAGCAGGTCGGCGAGGCGCTGTTCGGTGGCGAGCAGGGCGGCGGTGCGCTGTTCGGCGGCCAGGGCGCGGGCGGCGTCCTTGCGGGCGTCGCCGGCGCGTTCGGCGGCGAGTTCGGCGCGGGCGGTGGCGGCGGCGGTCTCGCGCAGCCGGGTGGCGCAGGCCTCGGCGGCCGTACGGGCCTGGGCGAGTGCGGCGGTGGCGGCCTTCTCGACGTCGGCGGCGTGCAGCGCGGCGCGGGCCGGGTCCACGTCGCCGTCGGCGTCGATGAAGCCGGCCGTGACGGCGGCCTCGGTCTCCTGCTCGACCTCGGCGAGGCGCTGGCGCAGGTGCTCGGCCTCGCTGCGGGCCTTCTGGGCGGCGGTGGCGGCCTCGGTGGCGTCGGACTGGGCCTTGCCGCCGTCCTCCTGGAGTTCGCCGGCGCGCTGTTCCTCGGTGTCGGCGCGGGACTCGGCGGCCGCGGCGGCGGCTTCCAGGGCGCGGGCGAGGGCGGTGGCGGCGCGGGCGCGGGCGGCGAGCGCGGGGGCGGCGTCCAGTTCGGCCTCGCGGATGGCGGCGGCGACCCGGGCGACCCGGTCGGCGGCGGCGCGCTGGCGCAGGACCGCCTCGGCGGCCTGCCAGGCGGCGTGCAGGGTGCGGGCGTCGATGAGTTCGCGGCGCAGCGCGGCGGCCTCGGCGGTGGCCGCGGTGAGGCTCAACGTGGCGTGCCGGTAGGTGAGTTCGTCGGCGATGAGGGTGTGCCGGGTGCGGTCGGCCTCGGCGGCAGTGACGGCGCTCGCCGCGGCGGCGACCTCGATGGCGAGGTCCTGGGCGCGGTCGCGTTCGGCGCCGGCGCGGGAGGCGAGGGCGTGGGCGAGGCGGCGGGTGCGGCGTTCGGCGGTGCGGTGGGCCTCGCGGACGGTCTCGCGGGCGGTGGTGGCCTCGGCGATGCGCTCCAGGAGGTCCAGGGAGCCGGCAGTGAAGTCGCGTTCGGCGGTGAGTTCGGCGCGGCGTCCGAGCTTGGCGGCGAAGCCGTGGACGAGGTCGGCGAGGCCGTCGGTGTCCCGGGTGTCGGTGACGGCGCGCAGCAGCAGGTCGGTGAAGTCGCTGTCGTGCTTGACCGCGAAGAGGCCGGCCGCCTCGCCCTCGTCGGCGTTCATCTCGCGCTGGTAGCGGAAGAGTTCGGGGTCGAGGCCGAGTTCGCCGAGGTGTTCCGTCCAGCGGTCGTGGCCGTCCTCGAAGACCAGGTCGAGGTACGGGTGGGCCTTGCCGGCCTCGGTGAGGGCGTCGCGGAAGCCCTTCATGGTGCGGCGGCGGCCGCGGGCCTTCTGGTCTCCGGCCAGGCTGACCCGCTCGGCGACCGGCAGGGAGTCGAGGGTGAGGCCGGGGCCGGGGCGGAAGGAGTACCAGGTCTCGGCGAACTTGCGCGGGTCGGAGGAGACCTGGCGGCCGCGCCACTCGCTGACCTTGCCGACCACGATCAGTTCGCCGGTGACGGTGTGCTGCCACTCCAGGGCGACGTGGCCGCAGTCGTCGGCGAGCAGGAACTTGCGCAGCACGCCGGAGCTGGCGCCGCCGAGGGTGTTGCGGTGGCCGGGGAGCATGACCGAGAAGATCAGCTTGAGCAGGACGGACTTGCCGCCGCCGTTCTCCAGGAAGAGCACGCCGGCCGGGGCGGGTCGGCGGACCGGGCCGTCCGGGTCCTCGCCGAACAGGCCGATCTGCTGCGGGGCCGGGTCGGCGACGGGCTCGCCGACGCCGCGCAGGTCGAGCACCGTGTCGGCGTAGCGGGCGCCGGCCGGTCCGATCGAGTAGAGGCGGACCCGGTTGAGCTCGTACATGTGCGGCGGTTCTCCGTGGCTTCCGTGGCTGGGGGTTGTCAGAACTCGGGGGCTGGGGGTCAGGACTCGGGGGTTGGGGTTGTCAGGACTCGGGTGTCAGGACTCGGACGTCGGAGCTCGGGCGTCAGAGCGAGTGGAACGGCAGGCCGGCGTCGGCGACCAGTTCGTCGGAGGTGTCCGGCGGCAGCAGGCTGGCGGTGCCGTCGGAGACCGGGACGACGCCCAGGTCGAGCAGTTCGGCCATGGCCGCGCTACCGGCCAGGTCGCGGACCTGGAGCTGGTAGCGGGCGGTGGTGCGGTAGGTGCCGCCGGAGTCGTCGGAGACCTTCTGCAGGAAGCCGGAGTCGACCAGGAACATCACGGCCTTGGCGACGATGCCGATGGTGGAGCCGGAGAGCCGGCGGGCGTCCTTGGTGGCGCCGGTGGCGGTGCGCCGGGCCCAGACCCGCCAGGCGGCCTCCAGGCCGGGGGCGTCGGACTGCGGGTCGGTGTTGGCGCCGGCGGCGTCGGCCTGCTCCTCCAGGCGGCGGCAGGCCTGGCGGACGAAGGAGTCGACGCCGTTGACGGTGATCCGGCCGAGGTAGGTGTCGTCGGCGAGGTCCTCGGGGCGGGGGAAGGCCATCGCGGCGACGGCCAGGTGGGCCAGGCCGTGCAGGAAGCGGTCGGTGGACTCGGAGGCGGCGCGGCGCGAGTAGTCGCCCATCCGGACGGCGAACAGCGAGTCCTCGGCGGCGGCCACGGCCATGCCGGCGCGCGGCGAGACCTCCAGGACGACCAGGCCCATGCCGGTGGCGATGGCGTCGGCGAGCCGGGCGAACGGCGGGTCCTCGCGGTGGCGGCGCACCAGCTCGGCGTACTCGGCGTCCCGGGCGGGCAGCAGCTTGGCCTGGAGGCCGAAGGAGACCAGCCGGGCGGCGTCGGCGACGTCGGCCGGGGTGATCGGCGCCGGGGCCGCGGGTTCGGTCTCGGCCGCCCAGGACGTGTCGTGGTGGGTCGTCACGGGCGGGGCTCCTCGGGGGTGGCGGTGGTACGGGTGTTCCGGTGGTGCGTCATGGCCGGTCAGCCGGCGTCCTTGCGGTCGGCGGCCATGCCGACCGCGTCGAGCAGGGCGCTGCCGACGATCAGGTCGGCGCCGCCGAACTCCGGGTCGCGCAGCGGGGTGCCGTCGTCCACGGCGAACAGCAGCCGCTCCTCGCCCTGGCGGTAGGCGGTGCCGACCGGCGGGCTGGCCGCGTGCACGGCGAGCAGGGCGACCAGGTACGGCAGGTCCGGGTCCTGCTTGCGGGCGTCGGCGAGCAGGCCGGAGAGCCGACGGGGGGCGTCCGGGGGCAGGTCGAGCAGGACCAGGGCGGACTCCAGCTGGGCCTCGGAGAAGCGGCTGTCGTCCGGGGTGGCGACGAGGTCCGGGTCGGGCAGCTCGGCGCCGAGGTGCTCGCGTTCGACCGGCGGGGTGAGCAGCAGGTCGACCAGGTCGGCGACCCGGACGGAGACCGGGGTGCGCAGCCCGACGCCGCGGGCGAAGAAGGCGCCGGTGGGGCGGACGGCCTGCTCCACCGGCAGCCGCAGAACGGGGGCGAGCAGCTGCCCGTACAGGTCGATGCCGCTGCGGGCGCCGGGGGTGGCGAAGGCCTGCCGGTCCTGCTCGGCGCGGAACAGCGGGCCGGCCTCCAGGAGGCGGGTCTGCAGCTGGGTGTGGCGGCGGATGCAGTCCTTGACGATGTCGACGAGTTCGGCGGCGCGGCGCTTGTGTTCTGGGTCCTCGGCCTCGTCGCGGGCCTTGCGGATGTTGGTGAGAATCGCGTTCTCGTGCCGGTAGCGGTCCGCGATGTGGTCCAGCGCCTCCTCGATGAGGTCCGGGACGGCTCGCATCCAGTCGACGGCCCGGACGTTGCGGCGGGTGGCGTCGAGGGCGCGGCGCAGCGTCTCGGCGTACTGGACGGTGCGGTAGCGGGCCTGCTCGGCGGCGAGCTGGGCGTCGGCCAGGCGGCCCCGGCGGATCAGCACCTCCAGCTTGACCTCGGCGGCGATCTGGGCGGAGGTGACGTCGGTGTCGAGCGCGCCGACCAGGACGTTGACCGCCTCGTCCGTGGTGCGCAGGTAGACCCCGCCGTCGGGCCCGGGGACCTCCTCGATGAGCTTGAAGTCGTAGTCGCGGCGCACGTACTCGCCGTCGGCGCCGAAGGTGCCGTAGACGGCGCGGAAGCCGCGGTCCACGCTGCCGACGTTGATCAGCGACTCCAGCACCCAGCGGGCCACCCGCTCGTGCTCGACGGCGGGGCGGCCGGCGGCCTGGGCGGCGACCCTGGGCAGCAGGCGGGCCAGGACCAGCTCGCGGTCTGCCCCGGTGTCGAAGTCCATGTTCAGGGTGACCAGGTCGATCGCGGCGAGGCCGACCTCGGCCATCGCGTAGCCGCCGTACTCGCCGGCCAGGTTGACCTTGCGGTTGTCCAGGTCGTGCAGCGGGGCGGTACAGGCCAGCGCCTTGAGCCGGCGGGCCAGGCCCTCGTCGGCGGCGGGGCCGGGCGCGGGGCGCACGGCGGCCGGGCCGGCGGGCCGGAGGCCGGGCTCGATGGGCGGGTCTGCGATGGCGGTCACGGGGGACAAGATTAGAGGTTCGCACCGACATCGACCGAAACGGACCTTGCGGGCGGACGGAGCGGCAGGTGGGCCGCCCTCCGGGGGGCGATTTCAGAACGCGGTTTCGACGGGATTCCGCCATTCTCGAACCGACCTTCGAGAAACCGGTGAGGACGGCGCAATGGTTCGGTGATGATCGACCTATGATCACCCGACTGGCCAAAGTGGGCCTCGCTGCCGCGCTGTCCGTGACCACCCTCACCGCCGGCGCCGTGGCCTCCGCCGCCGCGGTGTCGACCTCCGCGCAGCACGTGACCGTGTCGCAGAACGGCAACTACCCCGGCGGGTTCTTCACCTCCGGCAACATGTCGGTGAGCTGGGTGTCGGCCGGCACCGCCGCCCTCACCGGCTCGACGCACTTCACCGTCGACCTGCCGCCGGGCGTCACCACCGACGGCGCGATGTTCTACTCCACGCCGTACGACTACACCTTCACCGAGACGCTCTCCCCCGACGGCCGCCACCTGGAGGCCGTGCTCACCGGCACCCGGCCGGTCGGGAAGAGCGAGTTCATGAAGCTCAACCTGCGCACCACGCCCGGAGTGCCGATCACCGGCGTGATCACGGTGACCGCCGGCAACCCCAACGACACCGACCCGACCGGCCACATCTCCCGCTACGACCTCGGCACCGGCAGCTACCTGCCGGCGACCGTCCAGGCCGCCCCGGCCGTCACCGGGCTGGACACCACCACCGGCCCCGGTGCGGGCGGCACCGCGGTGACCGTCAGCGGCAGCAACCTCGCCCACGGCATGGTGCTGGTCGGCGGCGTCCCGGCGGCGGGCAGCTGCACCGACACCGCCTGCACGGTGACCACGCCGGCCGGCTCGGGCAGCGTCCCCGTCTCCGTGGTGACGCCCGGCGGCACCGCCACCGCGCCGGCGACGTACACCTACACGGTCTGACGCGCTCTCGACCGAAACCCGGTGCCCGGGCGCTTCGGCGCCCGGGCACCGCTGCGTTTCCGGGCCCGGCACCGCTGCGTTTCCGCACCCCAACACCCCTGCTCTTCCGCACCCCGGCGCCCCTGCGCTTCCGCACTCCCAACCCTAGTTGAACATGTTCAAAAGAGGGGTCTAGAGTCGCTTCCGCGCAGGCGGGGCAAGGATCCGCCCGCAGTTCGGCATGCCCGGCCAGCCCGGTGTGCCGCCCGGCACGGAGGTGTACGAGGTGGACGAGGTCTACGAGACGGACGGCGAACCGGCGGTCGTCCTCCGCAGGGTCCGGCGCTGGTTGTGGTTCTTCCTGGTCTGCCTGGTGCTGAGCGGCCTCACCGCCTTCCCGCTGGAGACCGAGACCCGCTGGCTGGTCGACCTCGCGACCGGTCCGGCCGCCCCGCTGACCGACCACTTCCCCGCGGCGACGGCCTGGTTCCTGAAGGTCCACGAGGGCATCGTCGAGACCAACCGGCACTACCCCTTCCTGGCCTACGGCACCGACTGGCTGGCCTTCGCCCATCTGGTGATCGGCGCCGCCCTCTGGGGGCCGCTCAGGGACCCGGTCCGCAACATCTGGGTGATCCGCTGGGCGGTGCTCGCCTGCGGGGCCGTCATCCCGCTGGCACTGATCTGCGGGCCGCTGCGGGGGATCCCGCTGGTGTGGCGATTCATCGACATGTCGTTCGGAGTCTTCGGCGTCATTCCGCTGCTGATCGTGTTGCGGGCGCTGCGTCCGCTGGAACGTTCCTTCGCGGAACCAGCGCCCGCGAGCTGAGCCAGGACGGCCCGTACGCCCCGGGACAGCGCCGCCCCGGGGCGTACGGGGCGAGGTCGCGCGCCGTGGCGCCCTGTGGCGCCCGCCGCCGCCCGGGTCACGGACAACGGGCTTCATCCGCAGGCCCTACCATCTGGCTCAACAGCTGCTGGGAGGCGGACGGGCGTGGCCGATGCGGTGATCGATCTCAATGCGGACCTCGGCGAGGGATTCGGACGCTGGACGCTGACCGACGACGAGGCGCTGCTGTCCGTGGTGACCAGCGCCAACGTCGCCTGCGGCTTCCACGCCGGAGACCCCTCGACGATGCGCAGGGTCTGCGCCCTGGCCGCCGAACGCGGTGTCCGGATCGGCGCCCAGGTCTCCTACCGCGACCTGGCCGGCTTCGGCCGCCGCGCGATGGACGTCCCCCCGGACGAGCTCTCCGACGAGATCGCGTACCAGATCGGCGCCCTGCAGGTCTTCGCCCGCGCCGCCGGCTCCAAGGTCTCCTACGTCAAGCCGCACGGCGCCCTCTACAACCGCGTGGTCGCCGACTCCGAGCAGGCCGAGGCCGTGGTGGCCGGTGTGCTGCGGGCCGGCGCGGTCTGCGACGGGCCGCTGCCCGTCCTCGGGCTGCCCGGCTCCCGGCTGCTGGAGGTCGCCGAGGGGGTCGGACTGCCGGTGGTCGCCGAGGCGTTCGCCGACCGCGCGTACACCCGGGCCGGAACGCTCGTCCCGCGCCGCGAGGTCGGTGCGGTGGTGCACGACCCGGAGGCGGTGATCACCCGCGCCGTCGCGATCGCCCGCGACGGCGGGCTGGAGGCCGTCGGCGGCGAGCGGATCCCGGTCGCGGCCCGCTCGCTCTGCGTCCACGGCGACACCCCCGGCGCCGCCCAGCTCGCCTGGCGGGTGCGCGGCGCGCTGGCCTCCGCGGGCGTGCGGGTGGAGGCGTTCACGTGACGGCCGACGGGGTGCCGGCGGCGGGCGCCGACGAACCGGCGGTCGCCGTACGGCGGGCCGGCGAGCGGGCGCTGCTGGTCGAACTGGCCGGGACGGCCGAGGTCGCGGCGCTGTACGGGTGGCTGCGCGAGCAGCGGGAGGCGGGCGTGCTCGGCGAGGTCGAGGAGCTGGTCCCGGCCGCCCGCACAGTGCTGCTGGACGGCGTCGCGGACGTCGACGCGGTGGCGCGGCTGCTGCGCACCGCCCGTCCGACGGCGGCCCGCACGGCGCGCGGGGAACTGCTGGAGGTGCCGACGGTGTACGACGGCGCGGACCTGGCCGAGGTCGCCGCGCTGTGGGGGGTGTCCGAGGAGGCAGCCGTCAGGATCCACACCGAACCGGAGTACACCGTCGCCTTCTGCGGCTTCTCCCCGGGCTTCGGCTACCTGACCGGCCTGCCCGCCCGCTACGAGGTGCCGCGCCGGGCCACCCCGCGCAGCTCCGTCCCGGCCGGCTCGGTCGCCCTGGCCGGCTCGTACACCGGTGTCTACCCGCACCCCTCCCCCGGCGGCTGGCAGCTCGTCGGCCGTACGGCGCTCCCCCTCTGGGACACCGACCGCGATCCCCCGGCCCTGCTGGCGCCGGGCGGGCGGGTCCGCTTCACCGCGGCCCGGGCCTGAGCACGCGGCGATGCTGGTGGGGACGGAACCGGGAAGGGAAGCGGGGACGGAGGCGGGGATGAGCGAGCTGGTGGTGGTGTGGCCGGGGCCGCTGACCACGGTCCAGGACCTGGGGCGGCGCGGCGTCGCGCACCTCGGGGTGCCCAGGGCCGGGGCGCTGGACGAGCCGGCCCTGCGGGCGGCCAACCGGCTGGTGGGCAACGAGCCCGGGACCGCCGGGCTGGAGACCACGCTCGGCGGGGTCGCGCTGCGGGCCGTCGGACGGGTGCTGGTCTCCGTCACCGGCGCGCCCGCGCCCGTCCGGGTGGACGGACGGCCGGCCGCCTGGGGCGCGCCGATCGTGGTCCAGGACGGGGCGGTGGTCGAGGTGGGCCCGGCGACGGACGGGGTGCGCGGCTACCTCGCGGTGGCGGGCGGGATCGCCGTCCCGCCGGTGCTGGGCAGTCGCTCGGCCGACCTGCTCGCCGGCCTCGGACCGGCCCCGCTGACCGCCGGGGACCGCCTGCCGGTCGGCACTCCCCCGCCCTACCGGGCCCGGCCCGAGCTGGTGCCGCTGCCCGCACCCCCGACCGAACTGGTGCTGCGCCTACGGCTCGGCCCGCGCGCGGACTGGTTCACCCCGGAGGCGGTGGCCCGGCTGGGCCGCGACGGTTACCGGGTCTCCGCCACCGGCAACCGGGTCGGGCTGCGCACCGAGGGCCCGCCGGTCGCGCGCGCCCGGGAGGGCGAACTGCCCAGCGAGGGCATGGTGCTGGGTGCGGTGCAGATCCCGCCGGACGGGCAGCCGGTGGTCTTCCTGGCCGACCACCCGACCACCGGCGGGTACCCGGTGGTCGGCGTCGTCCCGGCCGCCGACCTCGCGGCCGCCGCGCAGGCCCGGCCGGGCACGCCGGTCCGGTTCGTGCCGCTGCGGGGACGCTGAAGCCATCCGCTGGGCTTGGCCCTGCTGGGTCTCGCCGCTCGGCGGCCCAACGGCGCTTCCGCGTCGGCGCGTTGAGGTCCCACTCAGCCCAGGCCGAGCGCGTCCGCCGCGGCTGCGGCGAAGCCGTCCGGGTTGTCGAGCATGATGTTGTGCCCGCAGTCCGGCACGGCGACCACCCGGACGCCCGCCGCGCGCAGCCCGTCCGCGTCCGCCGGCCCGCCGTCGGTCGGATCGCCGTCGGTCGGATCGCCGTCGGTCGGATCGCCGTCCGCCGCCGGATACAGGAAGGTGCGCGGGAGGTCGAGGCCGAGCAGCATCTCCCGCATGGTCGGCTCGGTCGCGCGGGCCAGGTGGCGGGCGCTTCGGTGGAGCGCCCGAGGGTCGGCCAGCCGCATCGTGGACCACCAGAACGGCCCGACCCGCTCGGCGACTTCGTCCCGGCCGCCGGCCAGGAACTCCGCCTCGGTGTAGCTCGCGATGCCGCTGCTGCCGGGCCGCTGCCGGGCGGGGTCGATCCGGTCCAGGTTGGCGTCCACCAGGAGCAGCCGCGAGACCAGCGCGGGGTGCCGGTGCGCGAGGACGATCGCGACCGCGCCGCCCATGCTGTGGCCGACCACCTCGACCCGGCTCAGCCCGGCCGCCCGCACCGCCGCCGCCACCGCGTCGGCGTGCTCCTCCAGCGTGTACCCGAAGTCCGTCGGCCGGTCGCTGATGCCGAAGCCGAGCAGGTCCAGCAGCAGCGAGCGGCGCCCGGCGAGCAGCGGGTGGGCGGCGGCGGCCGCGAAGTACACCGGCGAGCTGGCGCCCAGGCCGTGCAGGTAGAGCCGGGCGGGCTCGGCGCCGGGCAGCTCGACCCAGCGGATCAGATCGCCGTTCGGGGTGACGGGGGCGTGGCGCATGGCAGGACTCCTCTTCCTGGGAACGCCGGAACCATACCTCGATCGCGAGGTATCTGGCACTCGATATACCTAGAGGCCGATGGATGAGTGTGAGAGAGTGGCGCCATGTTCAAGCTGGCGATCCTCGGGTTCCTGTACGACCGGCCGCTGCACGGCTACGAGCTGCGCCGCCACCTCGCCGCGCTCACCGGGCACGTCCAGCCGATCAGCGACGGCACGCTCTACCCCGCGATCAAGCGCCTGGAGGCCGCCGGCCTGCTGGTCCGCAAGCCCGAGCCCGGCAGCGCCGCCGCCCCCCGGCACACCCTGCACCTCACTGAGGCCGGCCGCGCCGAACTCCTCGACCGGCTGCGCGAACCCGAGCCGCTCGACATCAGCGACGAGAACCGCTGGTTCGCCCTGCTCGCCTTCCTGCGCCACCTCGACGACCCCACCGCCCAGGCCGCCGTGCTCCGCCGCCGCCTCGCCTTCCTCTCCGAACCGGCGAGCTTCTACTACGACGGCGACCGCCCGCGTGCCGCCGAGGAGTTCGACGACCCCTTCCGGCGCGGCCAGCTGCTGATCGCCCGCGCCACCACCGAGGCCGAACTCGCCTGGCTGCACGCGACCTTGGCCGAGCTGGAGGACGGGGAGCGGTAGCGGCCGACCGCGCCGGAACGCGCCGACGGCCCGCACCGACCGTACGAGGGTCGATGCGGGCCGTCGGCGCCGTCGGCGAGGCCGCGCGCTGCGCCATCCGCGGCGCGCTCTGCGCGACGCGCGGTCAGTGCCGGTGGTGGGCGTGGACCACGGCGTGGCCGCGCCCCCGGCCGATCATCCACTTGTTGACCGGGACGGTCAGCGCGAAGGCCAGGGCCAGCGAACCCGCCAGCGACACCCAGAACAGCAGGTCACCGAGGCCGGCGTCCATCGCCCCCGGGACGGTGACCATCACGGTGTTGTCGATCAGCTCCATCACCAGGATCGACACCGTGTCGGCAGCCAGCGCGACCTTCACCGCGGCGCCCACGTCCAGACCGGCGTTCAGCACGCCGCGCATGGTCAGCGCGTAGCCGAAGACGAAGGCCAGGAGGATCGACAGCACCACGGTCGCGCCGTTGTGCAGACCGAAAGCGGTGCCGAGCACCATGCCGAGGATCTCGCCGATGGCGCAGCCGGTGAGGCAGTGCAGGGTCGCCTGCGCGGCCGTCCGCCACCCGGCTCCACCGGCGGCGGCCTGGTGGTGCCCGCCATGAGCGCCGTGGCTTTGGTGCTCGTGGCCGTGGTGCTCGTGGTGACCGTGATGCTCGTGCTGTGCGGGGTGTGCCATGTCGTCCTCCGCGTGCTCCGGCGCCCGTTCGGCGCCGCTTCCCTCACTCCGTCGATGATCGAAGTTATACCCCCCTAGGGTATCTGGCAAGCCCCGGCGACGCCCTCTTCCGCCCGGGCACTCCTCCGTGTTCGGATGACGGACATGGCGGACACGACGGACGACCGACGCAAGGGCTACGACGGCACGGGCGAGGGCGCGATCACCCCGGACGGATGCGCCGTCGAGGTGTGGAGCCGCCTCCCCGTCGGCGACGCCCCGGAGGTGATCGAGGCCGCGGTGCCGCCCGGCGCGAGCATCCTCGAACTGGGCTGCGGCGTGGGCCGGATGACGCACCCGCTGACCGACCGCGGCTTCACCGTGACAGCCGTGGACGAGTCCGCCGAGATGCTGGCCCGGGTCCGCCCGGACGTCCGTACGGTGCGCAGCCCCATCGAGGCGCTGGACCTCGGCGAGCGCTTCGACGTCGTGCTGCTCGCCTCCTTCCTGGTGCACGCCGGCGACGTGGCGGTCCGCCAGGGCCTGCTGGAGACCTGCCGCCGGCACGTCGCCGAGGACGGCTGCGTGCTGGTGCAGCGCGAGGGCGAGGACTGGCACCTGAACGTGCCGCGCGAGACGGCGATCGGGCCCGATGCGTGGTCCCGGCTGGTCTCCGTCACACCGGTCGGCGACGGCGTGAACTCCGTCCGCTGCGAGTACACCTTCCCGGACGGCACCTGGACGCAGACCTTCCTCTCCCGCCCGCTCGACACCGAAGCGTTCGAACAGGCACTGGCGGACGCCGGCCTGACGGCCGAGCGGTACCTGACCGAGGACCGCACCTGGGTCCGGGCACGGCCGGCGCACCGGCCGCAGGAGCCACATCGGCCGTGACACCCCGAAAGGGCCCCGAACGCAAAGCCCGTACCAAGGGTGAACAAAGAACCGTCACTTTCACCCCGTACCATCGGCCGCGCGCCGGGCCCGTGCGCGGCCTCCGGGCCGGGCGGGTCGCGGTCGTCCGCATGCCCTTCCGACCCGCGAGGACCCGCACATGCCGCCCCTGTCCCACCCCCGACGGATACCCCCGGCGGGTGTCCGGTGATCGCCTGGTTCCACGCGGCCGTACTCGGCCTGATCCAGGGGCTCACCGAGTTCCTGCCGATCTCCTCCAGCGCCCATCTGCGGGTCTTCTCCGCACTGTTGGGCTGGGACGACCCCGGCGCCGCCTTCACGGCCGTGACCCAGCTCGGCACCGAGGCGGCGGTGCTGATCTACTTCCGCCGGGACATCGCCTCGATCGTGCGGACCTGGGCGCGGTCCCTGTTCCGCCCGGCGCTGCGCTCCGCCCCGGACGCCCGGATGGGCTGGTTCGTGATCATCGGCACGCTGCCGATCGGCATCCTCGGCAAGCTGTTCCAGGACACCATCGAGACCCACCTGCGGGACCTGCGGATCATCGGCATCACGCTGATCGTCTTCGGCCTGGTCCTGGCCTTCGCCGACCGCACCCGGGCGATCCGGCACGCCCGTCCGATCACCGACCTCACCCTGCCGCACGCGGGCGTCTACGGCTTCGCCCAGGCGCTGGCGCTGATCCCGGGCGTCTCCCGCTCCGGCGGCACGATCAGCGCGGGTCTGCTGCTCGGCTACAGCCGGGAGGCGGCGGCCCGGTACTCCTTCCTGCTGGCGATCCCGGCGGTGCTCGCCTCCGGGACGCTGGAGCTGTTCAAGATCGGCGAGGGCCCGGCCCCGGCCTGGGGACCGACCGTCCTGGCGACCCTGATCGCCTTCGTGGTCGGCTACGCGGCGATCGCCTGGTTCCTCAGGTACATCTCCAGCCACAGCTTCCTGCCGTTCGTGGTCTACCGGGTGCTACTCGGTGTCCTGATCATCGGACTGGCGGCCGGCGGCGTCCTCACCCCGGACGCGGGCGCGGTGAAGTAGAACCCGGTTCCAGAAAGGCCGGGCCCGGAAGGGGAAGAGCCACGTCCCGGACGGGGAAAGCAGTGGGCCGGGACACCCGACGGTGTCCCGGCCCACTCGGCGCGATGTCGCGGACCTAACGCCCGAACTCCCGGGCGGCGGTCAGTCGCCCGCGTACAGCGGCGTGGACCTCGGCCTCCTCGGCCGGGTCGGCGGCGAGCCTGCGCAGCCGCTCCAGCACACGCGCGTCGCCCGTGGTGGCGACATGGCGCGCGGCGAGCTCACGCGTGGACTCCTCGCAGTCCCAGAGGCACTCGACGGCCGGCCCCTCGGGAAAGTGCACGTCGGTCGCGGCGAGCGCCCTGGCGGCGCGACCGCGCAGCTCGGAGGAGGCGGCCTCGCCGTAGATGTGGCGCAGGACCGGTACGGCGTCGGCGGCGGCCAGCCGCCCCGCACCGTCCACCAGCGACCCGAGCCCGGTACCGGTCACCCCGCGTACGGAGACCCAGCGGCGCAGCCCGGCCACCACCAGCGGGGCGTCCTGCGGCTCCCCGGCGTCGGCGAGCAGCTGGACGGCGGCCTCGCCGAGTGCGCTGTCCGCGCCGCCGCTGGCCGGGTCCGCCCAGCGGCGGGCCTGCGCCAGCACCTCGGGGCCGCGCATCCGGCCGAGCAGTTCCAGGGCGGCCCGCACGATGCGGTCGTCCACGTCGGTGGCGGCGACCTCGATCAGCTCGACGGCGGCCGGGTCCCGTTGCTCGACCAGGTAGCGCAGGGCCGCGCGGCGGGCGCCGGGCAGGCCGCAGCGGGCCGCCTCCAGCAGTGCCGGGCGGTCCTCGGGCCGGACCACGGCGGTCAGGCAGCGGGCGGCCGCGGCGGCGCGGCGGTCCACCGCGTCGGGGCCGGCCGGGGAGTCGGTGCCGCGCGCAGGCTCCGGGCGGACGTCGGGCCGGTCGAGGAAGGCACCGACGCCGACGCCGCCGAGTTCGCCCTGGTCGGCCCAGGCCAGCACGTCGGCGGTGGACCAACCGGGCGTGACGCCGCTGCGGTTGACCTGGCGCTGCCAGAGGTCGAAGGGCGACTGCTCGCCGGCCGCGGCCACTCTCGGGTGGTAGGCCGCCCAGAGGCGCCACGGCCGGGGCTCGTAGGCGTTGCGGATGAACTCGCGCAGCTCGGCGTCGCCCTCGGGGCCGGGCGGGAAGTGGTCCAGCACGGCGGTGCCGAGCAGCAGCAGGCCTCGGTCGTCGTCGCGCAGGGCGAGCTCGTCGAGGGCCCAGGCCCAGTTGGCGCCGGTGGCGGCGTACTCGCGCAGCATCAGCAGCGCGTCGCGCCGGCCGTACGCGGCGAGGTGGCCCAGGACGGAGAGGGCGAGACCGGTGCGGCTCTCGTCGTCGGTGACCAGGTCCTCGGCGGAGTGGAGGTGGTCCTCGATGCCGTCGAGGGGGCCTCCAGCTCCATGTAGAGGCGGGCGTAGTAGAGGGAGCGGCTTTCGACCTGCCAGTCGGCTCGCGGGTCCCTGGTGACACACTCCTCCAGCGCGGCGATGGCCTCGGCACGGTCGGCGGCCAGCGCGTGGAGCTGCCCGTCACCACGGCCTCGCTGCAGGAGGCCTAGGAGGCTGGCACTGGGTGCTATCACTGGCTCGAACATGAGGTCAGCATCCGTTGCGGCGGTCGTAGTGGCAACGGGATTTCCGTCGCCGGGGTCTCTGGTCGGTACTGCGGTGGGCGCCCGGGCGCCGGAATCACCGAAGGTTACCGCCTCGCGCACCCTTCCGCACACAGGGCGACGAAGCCCGCTGCCACAGTGGCATATGCCAGGGGAATTTTGCCTGCGATCTGTCCAAATCGCCCACAGAGGTGAAGACGCTGTGCGACAGTCTTCTCACTACCCGAAACGGCTCGCTCACTGCGGGCCACACCCGAGCGATGGACCCGCCATGAACATGCCCTCAGGAGCCGCCTGCCCGCCGGGCACCGCCACGGTGGACGGCGCCCCGGCGGGCGCGCACGGCTCCGACGTCCACGCCCCGGCCCCGAGGGGCGACGACGGCAGCGGTGGCAGCGGCGAGGCCGGCGGCGGAGACGCCGACCGCGGAACGGACGGCAGAGTGGACGGCACGGCGCAGGAGCCGTCCGGCCCCTACCTCGGCGGCGGCAGCGACGACGGTGCGGTCCTCGGCTCCGCCGAATGGGACCTGCTGACCGACGGCATCCGCTGGAACGCGGAGACCTACCTCCTCCTCGGGTGCGACCCCTCCCACGGCCCGCTCAGCCTCGACCGGCTGCCCGACCGCCTCCCCGAGGCGGACCGGCCGCTGCTGCGCAGGATGATGACCGACGCCCTGGTGCACGGCCGCGTCGCCGCCGGCACCCTGCGGATCCGCCGGGCCTGCGGTCGGCACGACAGCGTCGAGTGCGCGGGCGAGCCCGTCCTCGGCGCGGACGGCACCGTCACCGCGCTGCGCATGCTGCTCCGCCCGGCACCGCCGCACTGAGCCGCGGCAGCCCCGGCCTGAGCCACGGCACCGCCTGACGGAACTGCGCTCCCGCGCGCCCACAGGTGCGCGGGCCCACTCACGTCAGCCGTGGCCGGTTCTTGGCGTACGCCGCCCGCAACTCCCGCCCCAGCTCCTCGCGCAGCTCGTCCACCACCGGCAGCCCCCGGTACGCCGCGGTCAGCCGGTACATCTCGCGCAGCCGGTCCCAGGTCCGGTGCGAGGAGTTCTGGCCGATCAGGTTCATCACCATCTTGGCCTGCAGCTCCGCCGCGTCCGGCTCACCCGTGATCAGGTGCACCGAGGCCAGGGTGATCCGGTCGAACAGCGCCGACCGCAGCTGCCCGGTGCCCTCCCGCAGGGCGATCACCCGCTCCGCGTGCCTGCGGGCCACCGGCGCCGCGGACCGGTCGTGCTCGGCCAGCGTGCGCAGCACCAGGGCCTGCATGCCGCGCAGTTCGGCCTCGTCGAAGACCTGCATCCAGGACGGCGGCGGCTCGGGCGACTCCTCGGCGAACAGGTCCTCGGCCTGGCCGAGCAGCCGGTAGGTGTCCTGGGAGTGCCCGATCGAGGCGTGCGCCCAGGCCTCGACCGTGTTCAGCATGGCGCGCGTTCTGGGCATCAGCTCGCCACCGGCCGCCTTGGCCGCCGACATCAGGTCGAGCGCGTCGTCGGCCCGGCCGAGGTGGACCATCTGCCGCGCGGCCCGGGAGATCGCCTCGCCGGCCCGCGGCCGGTCCCCGGCCTCCTTGGCCGACTCCGCCGCGATCATGAAGTACCGCTGGGCGGTGGGCTCCAGGCCCACGTCGTGCGACATCCAGCCCGCCAGCACCGCGAGGTTGGCCGCGACCAGCCACAACCGCTGCTCCACGGCGGGAGGATGCCGATGCGTCAACAGGCCGCCGACCTCGTTGAGTTGACCGACCACCGCCTTGCGCTGCAGTCCGCCGCCGCGGGCCGCGTCCCAGGCCCGGAAGACCTGCACCGAGCGCTCCAGCGACTCCACCTCGTCGAGCCCCACCGGGCCCGCGTCGTACACGTCCAGCACCGGGCGCGCACCGCTCCCGGCGACCACCTGTCGCGGCCCCGGGACGGAGGCCGCGTAGGCGACCGCGTCCCCGCCCAACCAGCCCTTCAGCGAGTCGGCGACGACCGCCCCGGCCGTGAGCGCGGCTCCGGCGCCCACCAATCCACGTCGGTTCAGCATGAGGTCCATTCCCGTGAACTCGGTGAGGACCGCGGCTGTTCGATCCGGCGACCATGGCACTGCTGCGGACGGCTCCGCTCCGGACCTGGTGGGCCGGTGTCGTTCCAGACCGAGGTCCTCAGTGGTGACGACACGTCCGAGCCGCTCCGTGAACACGGCCGCCAGCACCCTCGGCACCGGATCGCGCGGGATCTCCCCCTGCTCGATCCAACGCCGTACCCTCGACGTGTCGGTGGACAGGTGCATCTGCCCGATCGCGGCACCCCGACGGTTGACCAGCCGCGCGAGTTCGCCCTTCGACCATCCGGTCAGGACGAACAGATCGGCGAGTCGGGTGTTGGGTCCCCTGCTCAATGAAGCCCCCAGGTTCCTCGGCTCCTTCGAGGCTAGAGGCTCCGGCAAGTGCCAGGCGAGCATTCGCCACCGTTCGCCAGGGCCCGCCAGACTACTAAGCCAGTGCCCGACGGGTGTGTTGTAGGGGTGCGCCACCTCGCCCCCGGGTCGGGCGGCGTCCCACCGGCGTCGGGGCAGTCCCCCGACGGTGTCACGGGACGCTCCCGGTTCTCACCCGAGGGGGTGGCGCGGCCGGGTGGCGCGGGGGCGCCGGGCACGGCCACGGCAGTCCGGCCGACCGCATTCCCCAGGGTGCGGACGGCCGGAGCACCGCCGAACAGGGGTTCCTGACCCCGCGTCCGTGCCCGGCGCCCGCGCACCACCCGCCGCACCCTCGTACGGCAGTACTGCCGTACGCACCGCAGCACCGCACCACCCGCAGGGCCGCCGTCACCCCAGGAAGCACCCGGCACCGGCCCTCCCCCGCCCCCGCGGGGGCCACACCCGCCGACGGACCGGAAGGGACCACCCTCAGCCCATGTACTCCTCAGCGACGACCCCCACGCCGACCGCGACCCGCCCCGCGCTGCGCCCCCCACCGCAGCCGCCGGCCGCCCCGGCCCCAAGCAGGCGCCCCCGGCGAGCCGGCCGGTGGCTCCGCGCGGGGTCGAGGGCCGGGCCACGGACGCCCGGGTCGTCCCGGCCGGCCGCACCGCGCTGGGGCTGCGCGGACCCGAGACCGCCCCGCCGGTCGGCGGCCGGCTCCCGCTCGCCCGCCAGGCCGACGGCCAGGTGCTGCGGGCCCGGCGGCCCGGACAGCCCGTCGGCCCCGAGCGGATCGATCCGGCCGCGCTGCAGACCCCGTCGGTCCGGGCCGCGCTGGCGAGCGTCGCGCGGATATGTCCCGCGTTCACCCCGCGCCAGGTCCTGCGCGAGGGCAGCCGCCACATCCTGGTGGCGGGCACCATCGGGCGGGCGCCGGTGGTCGCCAAGTGCCTGGCGCCGCAGGCGGTGCGGAGTGAGTACTTCGAGCAGCTGGTGGCCGACTTCCACCACGAGGTCGCGGTCTACCGGGCGTTCGTCCGGCACCGGCCGCCGGTGCGGCTGCCCCGGCTGGTCGCGGCCGACCACGACCGCTGCGTGCTGGTCATGGAGCGCGTCCCCGGCCGCCCGGCCGCCCGGGAGCGCCACCCGGTCAACGCGCCCACCCCGGGCGAGGTGCGGGCGCTGCTCAACACCGTCCGGACGCTCAACCTGTGGCGGCCGCCGACGGACGTCTTCCAGCCGCGCATGGACTATCAGTTGGAGATCGCCCGCTACCACTCGGTGGGCCAGCTCACCGACCGGGATGCCGGCGACCTGCGCGCCCTGCTGCACGGCCTGGGCCACACCCCGATGCAGCTCTGCCACGGCGACGCCCTGCTCAGCAACATGCTGCTGGCGCCGTCCGGCCCGGTCCTCGTCGACTGGGAGCAGGCCGGCTGGTACCTGCCCGGGTACGACCTGGCGGTGCTCTGGAGCGTGCTCTCCGGGGACACCGCGGCGCGCCGTCAGATCAGCCAACTCGCCCAGAGCGGCGGCACGCTGGCCCGGGACGCGTTCCTGGTGAACCTGGTGCTGGTGCTCATGCGGGAGATCCGGCTGTACGACGTGCCGGGCGCCGGCGAGGAGCAGCGGATCATGATCCGCCGGCTCTACGACGACGCCGCGCTGGCCCGCCGCGCCGTCCGGGCCGCGGTCGGGACGCGCTGAACCCCCGGTCCGCACAAGCGGATCACGGCCGGGCGCCCCGCTCCAGGGCGGCCCGGCCGGCGGCCTCCAGGACCGTCTCCTCCGAGGCCAGGTGGACCCGGCTGCTCAGCACGTCCCGCAAGTAGCGCTCCAGCGGGTGGCGCCGGCTCAGACCGGGGTTGCCGGTGAGGGCGACGGCCTGCTGGACGGCCGCCGTCGCGGCCCGGGTCGCCAGCAGGTGGGCCGGCCCGGTCCGGGCGACGGCGTCCGGCTCGCCCCGGTCCACCCGGGGTGCCAGCCCCTCGACCAGTTCCTCGGCGCCGATCAGCTGGGCCTCGATCTCGCCGAGGGCGCAGCGGTAGCGGGGCAGGGTGCCCAGCGGCTCGGTCAGATTGGCCGGAGTGCGCTGGCTGAGGAAGCGGACCAGCCAGGCCTCGGCGGCCCGGGCGACCCCGATCGCCACCGCGGAGAGCGCCAGATCGTGCCAGGCGCGGGAGAGTTCGGCCTCCGACTCGGCCCCGATCCCGTTCCCGGCCCCGTTGCCCGGCTGGCGGCCGCCGAGGCCGAGCGCGAGCTCGGCGGGCACCCGGACCCGGTCCAGCACCACGTCGTGGCTGGCGCTGGCCCGCAGGCCGAGCTGGTCCCAGGTCGGGTCGATCTCCAGGCCCTCGCTCTCGCCGCGGACCAGGAAGGTGCCGATCCTCGGCTCCGGCTCGTCGGTCCGCGCGGTCACCGCCATCCAGGCCAGCGCCTCGGCGCCGGTGCAGTACGTCTTCCGGCCGGTCAGCAGCCAGCCGTCGCCGTCCCGGCGGGCGACCGTCTGCGGCAGCTCGCCCGGCTGCGAACCGGGCTCCGCTCGCAGCGTGTTGACCAGCGCGGGGCCGCGCCGGGACTCGGTGAGCAGCCGCCGGTACCCGGCCGTCGGCCAGTCGGCGCGGCGGGCCTGCTCGGCGTGCCGGAGCAGGGTGAAGGCGGTCACCACCGCCACCGAGGCGTCCCCGCGGCCGAGTTGGGACAGCACCCGGACGGTGTCGGCGAGCGTTCCGCCCGGCCCGCCGTACTTGCGGGAGACGGTGAGGGTGAGCAGGCCGGCCTCGTGGACCGCCTCGATGCCCTGGTACGGGAAGGTCGCGTCGCGGTCGTGCTCCTCGGCGCGGGCCGCGAGCAGGTCGACCACCCGGGGCAACCCGGCCAGGGCGGTCCCGACGGCCTCGCGCTCGGAGCGGTCGGCGGCATCGTCGGCTGGGACTGCGGGGACGACTGCGGCCGCGGGATGGTCCGGACCGGGTCGGCTCGAATCGAGTCGGCCTGAATCGGGCCGGGCGGAATCCGGGCGGTCTGCCGCGCTCCGGCCCGCGTCGGACTGGCCGGAAGTGGACGGCGGCGGTGCGGTCCGGGTCCGGCGGGAGGACGGGCGCCCGCCGGCCGTGCGGTCGCCGACCGCACGGTCCTCGGGTGAACGGTCGGCGGAGGAGCGGTTGGCGGCGCGGGTCGTCATGATGCGGTGCCTCCGGGCGGCAGCGTGGGCTCGACGGATGCGGGCGGCACGCCGTACGGGCGCGCGGTACCGGCTGGCGGCCCCGGAGGTCAGTTCACGGCCCGCCCCCGGGATTCGGCGCCGACCGCAGGAGGTCGGCCGCCCGCCGCCGGGGGACGGATCCCCCTCAGCAGCCCGGACACGCCGCGCTGGCGGTGCGCCGCAGATCGAGGTGTCTACGACGGGTCAGCAGCGGGAGACGGCTCGGCATGTTCGCGACTGTACGAACCGTTGATCGATACCGTCAAGCAGCGTCCGGCCCCCGGGAGGGCCCCGCGAGGGCGCCGGTCAGCCCTGCTGGAACATGTCCGCCGGGAGCGGCTTCAGCAGCTGATACAGGTCGTCCGAAATCGGTCGGTCCCAGGACGCGATGGTGACCAGGACGCCGTCGCTGCGGCCGAACTGGGCGCAGAACACGCGCTCCTCGCTGACCTTGACCTTCTTCACGATCAGCAGGTCGTCCCCGAGCATGACCGGGAAGTCCTCGGCCGAGACGAAGTCGACCGGCTCGTCGTTCTCCAGCGCCGCGAGCAGCTGCCGCACCTCGAAGGGCACGTCGTCGCCGGTCTCCCGGGCGGGCGAACCCTCGGGGAGGTTGCCGATGAACATCGCCGGGCCTCTGCCGCCGAACAGGTCGTAGCGCAGGAAAATCCCCTGGCAGGAGCCGTCCGGGCCGGTCATCATGGCCGCACCGAAGTCGCCGGGCCAGTCGCCCGGGTCCATCGCGAGCACGTCGAAGTCCGGGCCGGCGGGCTGTCCGGAGCGACGGCGGAGAAAAGACATGGGAACATCGTACGTGCCCGGCACACCGCGCTCGCGAGGTGGGTGGGGCGCCGTCGGAGGGCGGCCGGGAGATCGACGCTCAGAGACCAATGTTGACTCTGAGCAACCGTCCGGGCTACGTTCGGTTCTGCACGACAGCCGTTCTGGGTTTCACCCTCCGGGGGGACGGCATGTCGCAACGCGGCCCTACACGCGTATCCCTCACTGTGCACTTTTCGTGCCGAACAGCCGAGCACCCAGCTTCGTCGTCGCACACAGCACAACACAGAAGCCAACAGTTCCACCCAAAAGCCAGATCCGCGGGGCCCCGGCCCGTCGCTCCCGTGGATCTGCTCGGGACGCCGCCGCGTGGGGGCGTGCGGGTCCCGAGCGTCGGTGCCGTCTCCGAGTCGCTCTCGGGTTCGGCGCCAGCCTCCCGGCGACTGCCGGCCCCTCGCGGGGCCGGGACCGGCCGACGCACCCCGGTGCGCAGGGGATGACTGGGAGGATGGCCTGGCAGCGCTGCCGGGCCGCAACAGCAGGCGCCGTGTCTGGCCGCGTGGGGGCGGTGGGCACGGCGTCTGCCTGTGCTCATACTCTGAGCTGCGTTTGTCTAACAGTCAACAGAAATTCTGACGGGGCACGCTCAATAGATCATCAGTTGTGATGTTCGGGACCGAAAATCGCCTGCGGAGCGGCCCCGTGTACCTCCGGGGGCCGCTCCGCAGGCGACTCGGTCGAGCGTGTGGCGGTGGCTCAGGTGAGCGTCCCGCTCAGGTGAGGTCGAACTCGCCGTCCCGGGCGCCGAGCACGAAGGCCCGCCACTCCGCCGGCGTGAAGACCAGGACCGGCCCGTCCTCCTGGCGGCCGTCCCGCATCCCGATGTAGCCGTCCACGAAGGCGATCTGGACGTCCCCGACCCCCTGGCTGCTGCACAGCCACTCCGCCCCGGTGAAGTCCACCCTGGGCTTCCCGCTCGGCGCCAGCTCCCGCTGTGCGACGCCGGTCTCCGTACCCGTCCCGCTGTTGGCTGCCACTGACCGATCTCCTCCCGACGGTGTTCCCGGGCCAGCCTAGTCACACCTCCCGGCCCCGGTCAGCGGGTTGACGAGGACTCCCCCGGCCGGGAACGAGCGCCGCCGGAGGGACGGTCGAGGCGTGTCCCGACGGCGGGGGCGGCGGGCAGCTGCCAGAGTGCTCGCAGGGCGCCGCCCCGGCCCGGGAGCGTGCCGAGGCCCCGCCCCCGGTCCGTACGGAGCCCTTCGCGGCCCCGGACGACCGGGCCGCACCGCCGAGCGCCCCACCCGCCCGACCGGACCTCACCGCACAGACACCACACGGACCCATGACCGACCCGCCCAAGGGAGCAGCCGATGAGCCGCCGGGACGGCACCCGCGCCGACGTCATCCCCATCTCCGACGCCCCCTCGGCCCACCCCCCGGCGCCCCGCACGCCCACCTCGCCCACCCCGCTGCCCCGGCCGACCCCCGGCCGGCCCGCGGCGCACGGCCGGGTCGGGATCGTCCTGGTCTCGCACAGCCAGGAACTGGCCACCGCCGTACGGTCCCTGGCGCTCGCATTGACCGGATCCGACGCCCCCTCCCCGGTCGCCGCGACCGGCGGGGACCCGTCGAACGGGCCCGGCATCAGCGCCGTGCTGGTGGCCGCCGCGACCCGCCGGGTGGACGAGGGCCACGGCGTGGTGGTGCTGGCCGACCTCGGCGGCGCCGTCACCACCGTCCGCGCCCTGCTCTCCGACGCGGACGAGCACGGCCTGCCGTTCCCGGTCCGGTTCGCCAACGCCCCCTTCGTCGAGGGCGCGGTGGCGGCCGCCGCGACCGCGACGGCGGGCGGCGACCTGGCCGCCGTGCTGGACGCGGCGGAGGAGGCCTACCGGCAGCACAAGGGCTGACGAGGGCCGGGAGCGGAGTCCGGACGGCGAGGTCCGGGAACGGAGTCCGCGCGCGGGGGCCGGCGCGGGCCGGTCAGGGGCGCTCCTTGCCCTCCCAGGTGAAGACCGCCGGGCCCTCGCACTCCATCGCGTGCCGCAGCCGCTCGTGCTCGGTCCCGATCATCGGCGGCAGTTCGTCCAGCGCGAACCAGCCGACCTCCAGCGACTCGTCGTCGTTCACGCGCGCCTCGCCGCCGACCGCGCGGCAGCGGAAGGTCAGCACCAGGTACTGCGTCACATCGCCGTTCGGGTAGGTCACCTGCGGCGAGACGGTCACCGAGGCGAGCAGCTCGGGCACGACCACCACGCCGGTCTCCTCCAGGCACTCGCGCACCACCCCGTCGGCGGGCTGCTCGCCGGGGTCGAGGATGCCGCCGACCGGTGCCCACCGGCCGTCGTCGACCCGACGGGCGAGCAGCACCCGGTCGTGGTCGTCCAGCACGACGGCGACGACGGCGCTCAGCCAGAGCGGGCGATTGCCCACGAGGGAGCGGAGTTCGGCGAGGAAGGGGGGAATGGCCATGTCGCGCAGCCTAGCCGGGTGTCCACGGGCCGGCTCAGCTCGGCTGCTCTCCGGCGGGGCGTAGCCGGAGGGCCTCCGGGCGCAGCAGGGCGAGGACGGTGAGGCCGAGGATGCGCAGGTCGAGCCGGAGCGAGCGGTGCTCGACGTACCAGAGGTCGAGTTCGGCCGAGCCGCGGGGGCGGGGGCGGCCGCGGGAGTGGGGGCGGCCGTCGGAGTGGGGGTGCGGGTGGGCGTGGAGCTGGGCCCAGCCGGTCAGCCCGGGTCGTACGGTGAGGCGGGCGCGCTCCCGGCAGGAGTAGCGGAGCACCCGGTCGGGGTGGTCGGGCCGGGGGCCGATGACCCCCATCTCGCCGCGGACGACGTTCCAGAGCCTCGGCAGCTCGTCCAGGCCGGTGCGCCGTAGGAGGGCGCCGAGTCGGCCGTCCGGGCCGGTCCGGAAGCGTAGGAGCTGGAACTCGCGGCCGTGCCGCCCGGTCCGGGTCTGCCGCTCCAGTATTGGGCCGCCGGTGGTGCAGCGCAGCAGGGCCGCGATCAGCAGGGCCAGCGGCAGCGCGACGATCGCGGCCAGGGCGGCGACGGAGAGGTCGCCACCGCGTTTCATGAGGCGGACACGGCAAATTCCGGTCTACTGCCCATCACTCCCCCTCCACGGCGCTTCGAGTCGGAAGAACGCATTCACAGTATGGGTCGCGATGAAGCCGCCGTAACGGAATGGCGAAAGAAGGACGGCCGAGATTGTCCGACAGGACGATATTCGGTCGGTCTGACCAATTTCGCTCGATCTGCCGTTTTGAAATGCCGAGCGTGATCGACATAAGGGGCCTGCCCGCGGCCTCCGGTCCCCACCCGACCGCGCGCTGCCCGCCGCCCACTCGCCGCTAGAGCGCGGCGCGGCGCCGATCGCGGAAGAGGCCGACGGCGATCCGGCCGAGCAGCAGGACGCCCGCCGCCAGGCAGCCGGCCACCGCCATCGCCCACGCCGGACCGTCATTGTCGGGGACGATCACGGCGACGACGATGCCCGCAGCCAGGCAGGCCACGCCCACCACGGCGAGCGGAAGCTGGTGGGTCACCAGGGCTCCGCCACTGCACGCGCGCGCCATCCGGGAGGCGCCGTGCACGTGAAAGGGGTCACGGTCCGCATCTGCCATGAGCCCAAGGTACCCCGGGCCGACCCGGGGGGCAGCCCGCAGGGAGTGAGGGATCCGCCACCCTCTGCAATCGGCGGATCAAGGCCGACCAGGAGGCACCCGAGGACCTCCGGATGCGCATTCCGGCTCCACAATCAGTCCACGAAAAATCCTCGTCCCCCCGGTACAACCATCGCCGCGGTGCAGCGGTCTCAATGGCATTGAGTGATCCAGGAGCCGTTCGAGGGACGGGTGCGAATCCCCCACCGAGAACAGGAAAATCCAGGGACGGAGCCGCCGCTCCCTGGAGTCGGAGGCCGGGCTCCGTCCTCCGGCGGTACCGCCACGCCGCTCGGCGAACGAGGGGGAACCGTGCCGCAGTCCCAGTCCGCACCATCGATCTCCACGGCCCGCGCCAGGCCCGTTCCCGGCGTGCGCGCGCTGCCATCGCCCGCCGGGTGGGCGGCGGACCGTCAGAACGGGAACCGACGCGACGGCCGGCACGACGCCGGCCGACACGACTCCGGTCGGCACGATGCCGGCCGACACGAGCCTGGTCGGCACGACGGGAGTCGGTACGGCGGGGGCCGTCACCGTCTGCCCTGCGAGGCGGAGCAGCAGGACGCTCGGGGCGAATGGCTGCGGTTCGCCCCCGTCCAGCCGCTGTTCCGGGCCCGGGCCGCCCAGCGCCTCGCCGTGCTCGCGTACCACGGGGTGACCGACCACCGGTCGTTCGGCGCCCAGCTCGACCGGCTCCAGCGGCTGGCCACCCCGGTCTCGCTCACCGCCGTCCTCCAGGCCGTGACCGAGCAACGGCCGCTGCCGCCCAGGAGCGTCCTGGTCACCTTCGACGACGCCGACCGGAGCGTCCTCACCCACGCCCTGCCCGCCCTCGACGCCCGTGGCATTCCGGCCACCGCCTTCGTCATCTCGGAGCTCATCGGCACCGAGCGGCCGTTCTGGTGGCACGAGGCCGACTTCCTCGCCCGGCACGGGGGCCGGGCCCGGTCGCTCGACTGCGGGCACCCGTCCCAGCTGCTCCGCCGGCTCAAGGCGATGCCCGACCCGGACCGCCGGCGCAGCCTGCACGAACTGCGGGTCAGCGCCGACCGCCGGCCACCCAGCCAGGAGCAGCTCACCCCCGCCGACCTCCTGTCCCTGCGGGACGGAGGCGTCGCCGTCGGCAACCACACCCAGGGGCACCCGTGTCTCGGGCGCTGCGACGACGAAACCGTCCGCACCGAGATCACCGGCGCCCACGAGGCCCTCACCCGCTGGCTGGGCGAACCCCCGATCGCCTTCGCCTACCCGGACGGCGGCCACGACGCCCGCGCCGAAGCCGTCCTGCAGGAACTCGGCTACCGCCTCGGGTTCCTCTCCGACCACCGCCTCGGCCCCCGCCTGCCCTCCCATCCCCTCCAGATCAGCCGCCTCCAGGTCGACTCCACGACCACCACCCGCCGCTTCGACACCATCCTGTCCGGCCTCGAACCCGCCTACCGCCGCTGGCGGCGCCAAGCAGTCGCATGACCGCCCGCGCGTGGGAAGTCGGCCCGCCCGACTTCCCACGCGTGCCTTGCAGACACTCGCCGTGCCTCCACGGCACGGGAGCGGGGATCGGCAACGGACAAAGGCGGGAAAGCGGTTTCCCCTCGGTCAGAGGTATCTACGCGAATGGCTCAGGCGAGTTGCCGCTCTCGTGCACCGGAACGTGCACAGGAAGTCGACCCAGCCGGCTTCCTGTGCACGCCCGGCGGGCAGGCCAGGGGCATCTACGCGGGTAGACGGCCCTGCTCCTGGTACTCAGCACAGGAAGTCGGATGGGCCGACTTCTCCGTCGCAGGGGCAGCCGGGGCGGGCCGTCGGCGCCGTCCTTGAATCCACGGAATGATTCCACGGAAAATCGCGCTGTTCGATCCCGCGGTTTATTTGCCGCGCCGCGCCGAGCCGGCACCCACACGCGGATCGGAATGGGCTTCGGGCCCGGAAATCCGGACGGTGACGTCCGAATCCGATGCGGTGCGGTCGGCCGGACTGCCCGGGCTCAGCCGATGAGGGTGGCCAGCGCGTTGCCCTGCGGGTAGAGGGCGGCGGCCGGGGGGAGTACGGCGGGGGCGCCGGCGTGGAGCACGGTGAGCGTGCCGGTCCCGGTGCGGGTGGGGTCGCCGATGCGGCGCAGGGCCTGGGCGGCGACGGCGTCGGCGGAGCCGTACAGGGTGAGCGCCGGGGAGGCGGTGGGGGCGACGGCGGCGCGGATGAGGTCGGCGACCAGTTCGTAGTGGGTGCAGCCGAGCACGATGGCGTCGGTGCCGGCCGGCGTACGGGCCGCCGCGTCGGCGATCGCGGCCGCGATGCCGTCCTCGTCGCCGTGATCCACGGCGTCCGCGAGGCCCGGGCAGGCGACCTCGGTGATGTCCGCCGTCCCACCGAAGTCGCGGATCAGCCCGCGCTGATAGGCGCTTCCGGTGGTGGCCGGGGTCGCCCAGATGGCGACCCGGCCGCCCTGTGCGGCGGCGGGCTTGATGGCCGGGACGGTGCCGATGACCGGCAGCCCGGGCTCCAGCTCGGCGCGGAGGGCCGCGAGCGCGTGGACGGAGGCCGTGTTGCAGGCGACCACCAGCACGTCGGGTTCGAGCGCGGCGGCGGCTCGGCAGCAACCGAGGGCCAGCTCGGTGACCTCTTCGGGCGTCCGCGGGCCCCACGGCATCGAAGCGGGGTTGGAGGACAGCACCAGGTCGGCGTCCGGGCGCAGCTTCCGAACGGCGGCGGCGGCGGCCAACAGGCCGATTCCGGAGTCCATCAGTGCGATCTTCACGGCTCAAGACTTTAGTCGATCCGCCCGTGCGGCCCCGTTCTGCGGCAGACTGCCGGGGTGACCGTCCTGCTCTGGATCGCCGCGTTCTCCCTGCTGGTGTGGCTCTGGCTGGCGTGCTGCCACGGTCTGTTCTGGCGCACCGACGTCCGGCTGCCGCCACGCCGCCCGCCGGTGCGCTGGCCGCAGGCGGCGATCGTGGTGCCGGCCCGGGACGAGGCGGCGGTGCTGCCGGTGAGCCTGCCGACGCTGCTGGCGCAGAAGTACCCGGGCCGGGCGCGGGTGATCCTGGTGGACGACCACAGCTCGGACGGCACCGGTGCGCTGGCGGCCGAGCTGCGGACGATGGACGGGCTGGAGCTGACGGTGACCAGCCCTCCCCCCCTGCCGCCCGGTTGGACCGGCAAGCTGTGGGCGCTGCGGCACGGGGTGGAGCTGGCCGGCCCGGACGTCGAGTACCTGCTGCTGACGGACGCGGACATCGCGCACGGCCCGGACTCGCTCGCCGATCTGGTGGCCGCGGCCGAGGGCAACGGCCTGGACCTGGTGTCGCAGATGGCCCGGCTGCGGGTGGCGACCGGCTGGGAGCGGCTGATCGTGCCGGCCTTCGTGTACTTCTTCGCCCAGCTGTACCCCTTCCGGTGGAGCAACCGCCCCGGCACCCGGACGGCGGCGGCGGCGGGCGGCTGCTCGCTGGTGCGGCGCGAGGCGCTGGAGCGGGCGGGCGGGGTGGCGGCGATCCGGGGTGCGGTGATCGACGACGTGTCGCTGGCCAGGGCGGTGAAGTCCACCGGGGGGCGGACCTGGCTGGGTCTGGCCGAGGAGGTGGACAGCGTCCGGCCGTACGCACGCTTGGGTCAGTTGTGGCGAATGGTGTCGCGTAGCGCGTACGCCCAGCTCAGGCACTCGCCGCTGCTGCTGCTCGGGACGGTGCTGGGGCTGGCGCTGGTGTACCTGGTGCCGCCGGTGGCGTCGGTGGCCGGGCTGGTGGCGGGGGCACCCTGGGTGGCGGCGGCGGGCGGGGCGGCGTGGGCGCTGATGGCGGGCACGTACCTGCCGATGGTCCGGTACTACGGGCAGCCGGCTCCGGCCGTGCTGCTGCTGCCGTTCACGGCGGGGATGTACCTGCTGATGACGGTCGACTCGGCGGTGCAGCACTGGCGCGGCCGGGGCGCGGCGTGGAAGGGCCGGACCTACTCGCGGGCGTGACCCCGGCACGTGCGCGGGGCGTGACGCCCGCACCCGCCCGGCGTCCCCGCGATCCGGGAATTCCCCGGCGCGGCGGGCCGGCCCGATCCATACTGCTCGGATGGACCGTCAGCAGATCTCCCGTCTCGCCCATGCCCACCGTCCGGTCGCGGCGCCGCTGGCGGACGACTCGGTGGCCCGCCTGCTGGACCGCGCGACGGCCCGGGCTTCGGGCCCGGCGACGCAGGGAGGGGCGGCGGCTCCGGCGGCGCAGGGACGGACTGCACCGGGACGGGTGCTGGACCTCGGCTGCGGCGAGGGGGCCTGGCTGCTCCGGACGCTGGCCGCGAACCCGCGCTGGCAGGCGGTCGGGGTGGACCTGGACGCCGCGGCGCTGACCCGGGCCCGGGAGAGCGCGACGGCGCTCGGGGTCGAGCGCCGAATCGGCCTGCACCACCTGGACGTACGGGAGTTCACCACGAAGGAGCCGTTCGACCTGGTGCTGTGCGTCGGTTCCACCCACGCCTTCGGCGGGCTGCTGCCGACGCTCGCCGCGGCCCGCGAACTCCTCGCCCCGGGTGGCCGGTTGCTGGTCGGTGAGGGCTTCTGGCAGCGCGAGCCGTCCCGGGCGGCGCTGGAGGGGCTGGGCGCCACCCGGGACGAGCTGGCGGACCTGGCGGAGACCACCGACCGGGTCCGAACGGACGGCTGGACACCGGTCTACGGGCACGTCAGCACGGAACAGGAGTGGGACGACTACGAGTTCTCCTGGACGGGCGCGCTGGCCGAGTGGGCGCTGGACCACCCCGACCACCCCGACGCGGCGACCGCCCGGGAGGCCGCGGACCGGCACCGCACGGAGTGGCTGCACGGCTACCGGGGGACGCTCGGCTTCGTCACGTATCTGTTGCGACGCGACTGAACTCCCGCCTGGAGCAGGTCACTTCTGCGTGCGCGCGAGGAAGTCGTCGATCAGCGGCGCGATTTCGGGGAGCTTCTCCTCCAGCGCGAAGTGTCCGGTGTCGAACACGTGCAGCTCGGCCTCGGGCAGGTCGCGCAGGTAGGCGCGGGCGGCGGCCTCGGTGAAGAAGGGGTCGTTCCGCCCCCAGACGACCAGCGTGGGCGGCTGCTCGGCGCGCAGCCAGGCCTGCCAGGCGGGGTAGAGCTCGACGTTGGAGAAGTAGTCGAGGGCGAGCTCGACCTGGATGTCCTTGCGGCCGGGCAGATCGAGGACGTGCTGGTCGAGCGTCCAGCCGTCGGGGGCGACCAGGCTCGGGTCGCCGGTGCCGCCCTCGTACTGGCTGCGGGTGACGTCCAGGGTGAGGATCGAGCGGGCGACCTCCTCCGCGCCCGGGACACCGCGCCGGTTGGCGATGAACTCCCTTGCCTGGTCGGAGAGTCCCTCCTGGTAGGCGTTGCCGTTCTGGACCACGAGGCCGGTGATCCACTCCGGGTGGCGGGTGGCGAGCCGCAGGCCGACGGGGGCGCCGAAGTCGAAGACGTAGAGGGCGAAGCGGTCGAGGCCGAGGGCGAGGCAGAAGCCCTCGATGACGTCGGCGAGGGTGTCGAAGCGGTACGTGAAGGCGTCGGGCGCGGGGCTGTCGCTGTGGCCGAAGCCCGGATAGTCGGGGGCTATCAGGCGGTAGCGGGTGCCGAGCGCGTCGAGCAGCCGGGCGTACTGGTGCGAGGCCGAGGGGAAGCCGTGCAGCAGCAGGAGAACGGGGGCGTCGGCCGGGCCGCTCTCGCGGTAGAAGATGCGCAGACCGTCGACGTCGACGTGGCGGTGGTGGACGTGCGGGATCGTCAGCTCGCTCATGCTAACCATTAAACAGCATTGAACCGGTTAGGCAAGGGCACCTGCCCTGCGCGGCCGGGTAGGCCGGGCAGGGCGGGCACGAGCGAGCTGACTCGTCGCCATGAAGGCCACAGGGGCGGATGGTTCAGTCCTTCTTCAGCTGCTCCTGCTGCACCAGGTGGTCGAGCACCTCGGGCATCGCCTCGACACCGCCCGCCTTGGTCGGCGAAGTCCGGTACTCGCCCTGGACGATGACCGTCGGCAGCTCGTCGATGCCGTAGCGGACGAACGCGGCGGCGGCGTCGTCGACCGACTGGCGCACCTCGGCGGAACGGTAGGCCTGGCGGAAGAGTTGGGCGTCGACGCCGTGGCGGGCCGCCCAATCGGTGGAGGCGGCCTCGGTGGTGAGGTCCACCCGGTCGTTGTGGATGGCGCGGAAGACGCCGGTCTGCAGGCGGTCGACCAGGCCCAGGTGCTCCAGCGTGAAGTACATCCGTGCGTGGCCGCGCTGCACCGTCTCCTCCGGGCTGCCCGGCCAGATCGCCGGGATGCGGCGCAGCTCGACGTCGGCGCGGTGCTTCTCGGCCCAGGCCTGCAGGGGCTGTTCGAACGCCTGGGAGTGGCCGCAGTCGTACCAGAAGAACTCGATCGCCTCGGTCCGGACGCTCTCGCGCACCGGTTGCGGATGGTCGAGCCTGACGAACTGGGCGCCCTCGGGAGGCGGTTGGTGGGACAGTGCGCCGGCCTGGACGGGGGACGCGGCGATCCCGGCGGCGACGGCGAGCAGGACGGTGGACCGCAGCAGCGACTTCGAGTTCACACCGGGAAGTGTGCTGGTGGCGGTCGGTTACCGGCGAGTCGGTCGGCGTCTGCGGGCCCGGATTCGCCCGAACGGTGTAGCAGGGCCTCCGCGTTGCCGGTCGGCATCGTGCCGTCCGGTGTCAGCTCGTCGAGGCTCCGGGGCCGGGCGGACCCGCCGGACCAGCCGGTCCCGCCGTCCACACCTGGGCCACCAGGCGCTGCCAGTCGTCCACCACGGCGCCCAGTTCGAAGTGCTCCAGCGCGTGCGCCCGGGCGGCGGCGCCGAGGCCTGCGCGGTTGATCGCCAGCACCCTGCCCAGGGCCTCGGCGAGGGCCAACGGGTCGCCCGGGGCGACGAGCGCGCCGGTGGCGCCGTCCCGGACCACCTCGCGCACCCAGCCGACGTCGGTGGCGACGGCCGGCACCCCGGCCAGCGCCGCTTCGATCAGCGCCCCGGGCACGCCCTCGCTGTCGCTGGTGAGCAGCAGCGCGTCGGCGGCGCGGTAGAGCGGGGCCGGGTCCGGCAGGGGGCCGAGGAAGTGGGCGCGGGCGGCCGCCGGGTGGCGGGCCAGCGTCTCGCGCAGCGGGCCGTCCCCGGCGACGGCGAGCCGGACGTCGGGCAGGCGGTCGAGTACGTCCAGGGCGAGGTCGAGTCGCTTCTCGGGCGCTATCGCACCGATCCAGGCGACCAACAGGACGTCCGCCGGCAGGCCCAGCGCGTACCGGGCCGCGCGCCGGTCGTCCCGGCCGCCGGCGGGCGGATAGCTTTCCGCCGCACGGGAGTTGGGGATCACGTGCACCTTGCCCTCAGGCAGCCCGAACTGCTCCTCCAGGACGGCCCGCGCCTCGTCGGTGAGCGTGGTGACGGCGGCGGCGCGGTGCATCAGCGCACCGCCGCGCACCCTGCGCAGCCGGGTGGCGGTCCAGTAGCGGGGGTGGCCGACGGAGACGTAGACGAAGGGGGTGCGGGTGCCGGCCAGGGCGAGCGCGCAGGCGGCCAGGGTGTCGGAGCCGTGGGCGAGCACCACGTCGGCGGAGCGCGCGGCGGAGCGCAGCGACAGCAGGGTGCGCGGGCGCAGGCGGCCGGGGCCGAGGACGGCGGCGGTGCGCAGCAGGGCGGGGGCGTCGGCGCAGTCGCCGGGTTCGGCCTCGGCGGCTCCGGCGGCTCCTGCGGTCTCGGGGGCTACGGCGGCCCCGGTGGCCCCGGCGACTCGGGGGTGGTGGACGGCCGGGTGCGGGGCGAGGGCGCACAGCGCGGAGGACTGGCCCCGCCGGCCCAGTTCCCGGTGGAGGTCACGGGCGAAGTTCTGGGCGCCCCCACGGCGTGCATCACTGATCAGGTGCAGGACTCGCGGTCGGGTTCCGGCCGAATCGGCCGACATATGGTCGGGCATGGACCGACCTTGGCACAGCGCCCCGCCCGGTACAGCCCCTTCGCGCAACCTGGTGGTGGCCCTTCCGCCCGCGCCCGTACATCCGATGTGCGCCAGAGACCCGCCGTCGTGCGCCGGTTGCGACCGCCGTGCGCCCCGTCTCACCCCCCGCCGCACTCCGGCTCGCCCCCGTTGCGCCGGACCACCTCCGCGCCGCCTTCGTTTCTGCTCCGGCGCCGGCTCCTCGACCGGGCCCGGCGCCGGCTCCGGTGCCGGGGGGCGCCGAATGCCGGGTCAAGTCCGGTGAGTCCTAGGCCAGTTAGGGCGGGACAATGGCCACCGATAGGCCCGTACGCGGAGCGCCCGGGCGCCGCCCGGCCCGGCACCGGGAGGCGCCGAGGCGGTTACGCGGATCGGGTGAACGCGGTTGGACCTCGGCGCGGACCGCTCGGCAGGATGTCCGGTCGGGGCACCGCAGGGTCGCCCCATCTCCCCCTTTCCCGTACGGATTTGGAGTCGCCCGGTGTTCAAGGGATTCCGCAGCTTCCTGCTGCGCGGCAACGTGGTGGACCTCGCGGTCGGCATCGTGATCGGCGCGGCCTTCACCGCCGTCGTCACCGGATTCGTCAGCGCCTTCCTCACCCCGCTGGTCGGGGTCGCGTCCGGCGCCGTCGGCGACTTCACCCAGAAGACCTTCGAGGTGGCCGGCACCCGGTTCCCGTACGGCCTGTTCGTCAACGCGGTGATCGGCTTCGTCCTCACCGCGGCGGTCATCTACTTCGCCGTGGTGCTGCCGGTCGGCAAGCTGCAGACGCGCTTCGAATCAGCCAAGCCCGCGCCGGTGGCGAAGGTGGACTGCCCGGAGTGCCTGAGCTCGATCCCGGCCGCCGCGACCCGCTGCTCCTTCTGCACCTCGGAGGTCGCCAAGCCGGGCCTGCCCGCCCAGACCCAGGCGCTGCAGTCACACTGACCGGCCCGCGCCGGCACCGCCGACCAGCGTCGGCCCAGGTCGGCCCAGGTCGGCCCGCACCTGCGCGCCCGCGTCGCGTGCTCACATCACGTGGTCGGCGAGCCGACGGGACATTTATTCCCGAAACATTCACGAGCCTCCGCCGCCCCTCGGCGGGGGCTCGAATGCGCCGGCGCACGCCCTGTCCGCAAAAGTTTCTCCACCGGCCCCGCAACCGGCCACCGGCCGGTCACCGCAAGGCCATCCGGCCGCGCCGTCCGGCCGCTGTTCGATCACTGACGGGGCGCCAAGGTTGTCCGGAAGAGGACGTCGGTATGTCCGTTCTTCCTACTTTCGAAACCTTTGTGCGAGCGAAGACTGTGTAAACACTCGAACTGCTCCCCCTCCCGCTCTCCTCAGCAGCCGCATTGTGGGCTTACCGTATGCCCCATGACCTCGCCCCGCTCCTACGACGGAGTCGGCTACCCCTCTCCGTCCTTCTCCTCCGGCACGCCGATTTACGACAGCCTCGTGGCTGAGCGCGGCGTCCCCCAGATCGCGCCCATCAACGTGCCGGCCGCCCTGCCGCCGGCGCTGTCGTCCGGCTACGGATCAAATCTCGGCCCCTCCTACGAGAACCGGTACGGCAACGGGTACGAAAGCGCCGGCAGCAACCTCCCCGCGCTGCCGCCCGCCCGCCTCGCTCTGGGCCCCGGCCCGAGCAGCGGCCCCTCCGCCGGCCCCGCCACGGCGTACATCCCGGCGCAGCCCGCTCCGGCGTACGCCACCCCCCAGCCGGCGGTCCCCGGCTACGGCGCCCCCCAGCCGTACCAGCGACCGCAGGCCGGCGCCCCGGCCTTCACCCAGACCGCCAGCGGCGGCTACCAGCCGAGCGGCGGCCAGAGCTTCGGCGGCCAGAACACCTTCATCGGCGGCCAGGCCGGCCCGCAGAACTTCGGCGCGCAGCCGGTCGGCCACCCGGCCGGATTCGGCCAGAGCCAGCCCGGCGGGCCGCAGGGCTTCGGCGGACCGCAGTCCTTCGGCGGCCAGAACGGCGTCGGCCCCGGTTTCCAGGGCCAGGGCGGCGACCAGTCCTTCGGCGGCGCCCAGCTGCGCCCGGCCATGGCGCCGGTCGCGCCGGTCCGCCCGATGCAGCCGCAGCGTCCGGGGCCGTACGGCGAGCCCGGACAGTTCCAGAACGGCGGCTACCAGCCGCAGGGCCAGGGTTACTGAACCACCGGCTCCCCGAGGCCGCCCCCCACGCGGCCCGCACCCGCACCACCTGAGCGCCACCCGGCGACCCCTGAACGCCGGGCGAATGGAGAACACGGGTCATCCACGGACCGCCCGGAACGCCCCCCACGGCGTCCCGGGCGGTCCGTGCGCCTATCCGGGCATGGTCGGGGCGCAGGTCCGTGCGCAGGTCCGTGCGTATACGGGGGCGGTGCGAGCTGCCGGAACCCTGCTGGCAGGATGGGGGGATGCAGCTCACCGGACTCCACGTCTACCCCGTCAAGTCCATGTACCGCCTGAGCCCGGAGACCGCCGAGGTCCACCCCTGGGGCCTGGTCGGAGACCGCCGCTGGATGCTCGCCGACCCGACCGGACGCTTCGTCAGCCAGCGCGAGAACACCGCCCTCGGACAGATCCGGCCCGGGCTCCTGCCCGACGGCTCGCTGACGCTGACCGCCCCCGACGGCTCGCGGATCGAGGTGCCCGCCCCTGCCATCGCCGCCGGCGACCCGCTCGCCGACGTCGAGGTCTGGGGCGACCGCTTCCACGCCGTCGAAGCCGCCAAGGAAGCGCACGCGTGGATAGCCGAACACCTCGGCGACTACCGCCTGGTGCACCTGGACGACCCGCTCGCCCGGCCCGTCGACCCCGAGTACGGCCGGCCCGGCGACACCGTCTCGATGGCCGACGGCTTCCCGCTGCTGCTCACGACCAGCGCCTCGCTCGACCGGCTCAACGAGCTGATCGCCGCCGAGCACCCGGAGGACCACGAGACCCTGCCCATGGAGCGCTTCCGCCCCAACGTGGTGGTTGCCGGTACCGCGCCCTGGGCCGAGGACGGCTGGCGCCGGATCCGGATCGGCGGGCTCACCTTCAAGGTGGTCAAGCCCTGCGGCCGCTGCGTCGTCACCACCACCGATCAGGAGACCGGCGAACGGCGCGGCAAGGAGCCGCTGCGCACCCTGGCCCGGCACCACCGGCTGTTGCGCAAGGCCGCGTTCGGGCAGAACCTGATCCCCGAGCGGCCGGTCGGCGTCGAGGGGGACGTGCTCGGCACGCTGCGCGTGGGCGACGAGGTCGAGGTGCTGGAGGACGGGGCGCACTGGCCGGCCGACGGGCACTGAGCGCGCGGCGCGGCGCGCAGGACCGGCGGGCAGAACCGGCGGGCAGAACCGGCGGTCGTCCCCGGGCGGAACCACTGCTGTGCGTGCTCGTTGAAACAAGTGGTCGGAACCTGTGGCCGCAGTGAGCACTACCGGTGCCCGCGCGACGGAGCGCGGCCGGACCACCCACGTGGGCGCGCTACGGTGGGCGGACGGCCCGCGCACCCCCGCGCGTTCGGCCCGTTGATCGCCGGCTCGACGAAGGTGGGGACGACAGACCGTCATGGCTGAGCACAGGGTCCGGGTCACCCAGGACAGCGCATCCCGCTGGCGTCGCCGGGCGGGCGACTACGACACGCTCGCGGAGGCCCTGGCGGCCGCCGAACCGGGCGACACCGTGACCGTCCGGCCCGGCACCTTCCGGGAGAACCTGCTGCTGGACAAGCCGGTGACGATCGTCCCGGCCCAGGGCCCGGGCACCGTGCGGATCGAGCCGCCGTCCGGGGTGGCGATCACCGTCACCGCCGCGGCGACCGTCCGCGACCTGGTCGTGGAGGGCGGCGACACGTCCTCCCCGGCCGTCCTGGTCACCGGCGAGCAGGCCACGCCCGCGCTCAGCGGCTGCCGGATCGAGACCCGCTCGGCCACCGGGATCGAGGTCGCGGCCGGCGCCCGGCCTACCCTGCGCGGCTGCGTGGTCGCCAACCCGGGCGGGCTCGGACTGCGACTGCGCGGCGAGGGCACCGCCGCCGCCTTCGAGGACTGCGAGGTCGCCGCCGCCGGACAGGCCGGGCTCGCCGTCCTCGGCGGCGCCACCGCCGCACTGGACCGCTGCCGCATCCACCACGCCTCCGGCGCGGGCGTGCTGCTCTCCGACCCCGGCAGCGCGGCCGAACTGACCGACTGTGAGATCTACGAGATCCGCGGCAGCGGCGTGCAGGCCGAGTCACAGTCGGGCGGGCGGCTCGTCGACTGCGAGATCCACCGGGTCACCGGCAACGGCCTGACCCTGGACGGCGCGGCCGAACTCGTGCTCACCGGCTGCCGGGTGCACGACCTGCCGGAGAACGGCGCCGACCTGCGCGGGCGCGCCCGGCTCAGCCTCGCGCACACCACCGTCCGGGACTTCGGGCGCGGGGCGCTGTCGGTCTGGGACCAGGGCACCGAGGCCGTCGCGGAAGCCTGCCAGATCCACGGCTCCACCGGCGAGTACCCGGCGCTGTGGGTCAGCGACGGCGCCCGGCTCACCCTCACCGACTGCTCGCTGCACGACCTGCCGGACGCCCTGTTCGTCCTCGACCGGGACTCCGCCGCCACCGCCGAGGGCTGCTCGTTCAGCCGGATCCGCAGCTCGGCGGTCTCGGTCAGCGGCGGGGCCACCGTCTCGCTGGCCTCCTGCCGGGTGCAGGAGGCCGGGACGGGACTCTGGTTCCGCGACCACGGCAGCGGCGGGCAGCTCACCGACTGCGAGATCTCCGACGTCGCGACCGGGGTGATCGTCACGAAGGGCGCCGATCCGGTACTGCGCGACTGCACCGTCCGGGCCAGCACGGACGCCGGGGTGTACGTGTCGGCGCAGGGGCGGGGCACCTTCGAGAACTGCCGGGTCTCGCACGGCAAGGGCTTCGGCTTCCACATCATCGACGGCTGCCGGACGCAGCTCACCCGGTGCCGGGCGGAGCAGAACGAGCGGGCCGGGTTCGAATTCTCCGAGCCGGGGCCGATCGCGGAGGGGTGCACCGCGGATGACGTGGGGGCGCCTCCGCTGTCCGCCGTTCCGGCGGGTGGCGGCGTCGGGGGCGGCGGTGGGGTCGGTGGCGGCGGTGGGGCAGCCCTGGGTCCGGGGGTGGGTCGCGAGTCGGCGGTAGGCCCGGGGCCGGGGGCTTCGTACGGCGGTACGGACGTTCCGGCACCGCGGTCGTCCCAACTGACCGCCGCCGCACAGGCGTTGGCTCCGTCCGCGGCAGCCTCGGCGGTGATCGGACCGATCCCGGACTGCCGGCCCGCCGAGGAGGCGCTCGCCGAGCTGGACTCGCTGGTCGGGCTGGCCACGGTGAAGCAGGAGGTGCGCACCCTGATCGACCTGATCTCGGTCGGGCGGCGCCGCCGCCAGGCGGGGCTCAAGGCGCCCTCGCTCCGCCGCCACCTGGTCTTCACCGGCGCCCCCGGCACCGGCAAGACCACCGTCGCCCGGCTCTACGGCGAGATCCTCGCGTCGCTCGGGGTGCTCCAGCGCGGCCACCTGGTCGAGGTGGCCCGGGTCGACCTGGTCGGCGAGCACATCGGCTCCACCGCGATCCGCACCGCGGCCGCCTTCGACCGGGCGCGCGGCGGGGTGCTCTTCATCGACGAGGCGTACGCGCTCGCCCCGGAGGACGGCGCTCGGGACTTCGGGCGCGAGGCGATCGACACCCTGGTCAAACTGATGGAGGACCACCGGGACGAGGTGGTCGTCATCGTGGCTGGCTACACCGCCGAGATGGAGCGCTTCCTCTCCGCCAACCCCGGTGTCTCCTCCCGTTTCTCACGCACCATCAGCTTCCCCGACTACACGGCGGACGAGCTGCTGGAGATCGCCCGGGCGCAGTGCGCGGAGCACGAGTACGCGCTCTCGGAGGGAACCGAGCAGGCGCTGCTCGCACACTTCGGAGGACTGGAGCGCGGCCCCAACTTCGGCAACGGGCGCACCGCTCGGCAGGTCTTCGAGAGCATGGTCGAGCGGCACGCGGTACGGGTCGCCCACCTCGCCGACCCGTCCACCGAGGAACTCCAGCTGCTCGTTCCGGCCGACCTGCCGACGGTGCCGCTGCCGTAGCGCCGACAGATGACAGCCGACAGATAACAGATAGCAGATAACAGAATCTGAAATCTGTCGGCTGTTAGTTGTCATCTGTCGGCTGTCGGCTGTCGGTTGTCAGCCGCGCGTTCCTGGTGTCAGCCCGTCCAGGGGCCGCCGGCGAGGAAGGACTCCAGCGCGGCCCGGTAGGGCGCGATGTCGATCCGCTCACCGGCCAGCCAGTCATCCGAGTAGTACTTGTCGAGGTAGCGGTCCCCCGGGTCGCAGATGAGCCCGACCACGCTGCCCGTCCGCCCGGCCGCCCGCATCTCGGCGACGATCTGCAGCGCACTCCAGAGGCCGGTGCCGGTGGAGGCCCCTGCCTTCTTGCCGAGCACCTGCTCCAGCAGTCGTACGGCCGCGATCGAGGCGGCGTCCGGCACCTTCATCATCCGGTCGATCGCGCCGGGGACGAAGCTCGGCTCCATCCGGGGCCGCCCGATGCCCTCGATCCGCGACCCGCTCTCGCAGACGGCGTCCGGGTCGTGGCGCACCCAGCCGTCGAAGAAGCAGGAGTTCTCCGGGTCCGCGACGCAGATCCGGGTGTCGAACTGCATGTAGCGCACGTACCGGGCGATGGTGGCCGAGGTGCCGCCGGTCCCGGCGGTGGCGACGATCCAGGCCGGCTCGGGGTGCGGCTCCAGGCGCAGCTGGGCGAAGACCGACTCCGCGATGTTGTTGTTGCCGCGCCAGTCGGTGGCCCGCTCGGCGTAGGTGAACTGGTCCATGTAGTGGCCGCCGGTCTCCTCCGCGAGCCGGGCGGAGGCCTCGTACACCTCGTCCGAGCGCTCGACCAGGTGGCATTCGCCGCCGTGGAACTCGATCAGGTCGATCTTGGCCTGGCTGGTGCTCTTGGCCATGACGGCGATGAACGGCACGCCGATGAGCTGGGCGAAGTACGCCTCCGAGACGGCGGTGGAGCCGCTGGAGGCCTCGATCACCGGCTTGCCGGGGCGGATCCAGCCGTTGCAGAGCCCGTAGAGGAAGAGCGAGCGGGCGAGGCGGTGCTTGAGCGAGCCGGTCGGATGGGTGGATTCGTCCTTGAGGTACAGGTCGATCCCCCACTCGGCCGGCAGCGGGAAGCGCAGCAGGTGGGTGTCGGCGGAGCGATTGGCGTCGGCCTGGACCTTGCGCACCGCCTCCTTGAGCCAGGTGCGGTACTCCGCGTCGGAGCGGTCGACGTCGACGGTCGGCTCGATGCCGGGCCGGGGGCCGCGCTCGATGCCGGACTGGGTGCTCATGGTCGCTGTCTCCTCGTAGTAACCCCCCACTGCTCACTACGAGTGTATGACGGTCACGATAAGTGACATTTTCCGGAGATCCAGGTTCCGCTTATCGGGCCCAGACCGGTCATTGGCTCCGGCCCTGTTGGCTCCGGCTGGTCACCGGCCCGACCCTGGCCACAGGAGCAGCTTTTGCCCGAACGGGCGTTCCTAGACGGGCACCGACTGCGGGTCCGCCAGGTACGGTCCCCAGCCCAGTTCGGCCGCACCCGCGAGCGCCCCGTGCGCCAGCTCCGCGCCGACGATCGGCACCCGGCCGCTGCGCCCCCACAGGCTGCGTTCGGCGACCACCGCGCGCAGCCGCTCGGGAGCAGCCTCCAGCAGGTCGAGGTGCAGGCCGCTGAGGACCACCCGGTCGGGGTTGAGGATGTTGGCGACGCCGGCCAGCCCGAGCCCGAGCCGGTCGATGACGTGCTCCACCGCCGCCCGCGCGCGGTCGTCCGTGGCGGCGGCCCGGCAGAGGTCGCGCGCCTGGTCGAGCAGCGGGCGCCCCGGCTCCGGGGTGAGCCCTGCGGCCGCGAACAGCGCGTCAGGATCGGTCTCGGAGTTGAGGCAGCCGCGGTTGCCGCACATGCAGGGGCGGCCCTGCGGGTCGACGGTGAGGTGGCCGACCTCCAGGGCGAGGCCCGCGCTGCCGGTGTGCAGGTGGCCGTCGATGACCAGCGCGCCACCGACGCCGCGGTGGCCGGAGGTGACGAAGAGCAGGTGGCGGGCGCCGCGCCCGGCGCCGTGCCGGTACTCGGCGAGCGCGGCGAGGTTGGCGTCGTTGGCGATCGCGGTGGGCAGCGGGCGCAGCGCGTTCGGGCCGTGGTCGGCGCGGCCGACCTCGACGTCGTACAGGTCGGCGACCGGGGTGCCGCTGGGCCAGGCGAAGTGCAGGGCGGCGAGCGCGGCGCCGTCCGGCTCGGTGACCGGGTTGGGCAGGGCGAGCGCGGCGCCCAGGCAGCGGCGGTCGGTCGCCCGGGCGAGCGCGGCGCCCGCCTCAGCGACGGCGCGCAGCATCCGGACCGGATCGGTGGCGGCAGGCAGCGGCAGGTGGACGGGCGGGTCGAGCAGCCCGCCGAGGCCGGCCAGGGTGACGCTCAGTCCGTCGGCGTGGATCTGCCCGGCGACCACGACCGGACCCTGCGGGTCGATCGCGAGCCGGTGCGAGGGGCGGCCGCGGCCGCCACCGGCCGGGCGCGAGTCGACGGTGATCAGGCCGAGCGCCTCCAGCTCGGCGGTGACCGCACCGGCGGTGGCCCTGGTCACGTCCAGCGCGCGGGTGAGTGCCGAACGGGTCGGCGCCTGACCGGTGTGGATCAGCGAGAGTGCGGGGCCGAGCAGCGTCCGACCGCGGTCGGGGGCCGCGCGACGGTGGCCGTCGCGCTGCGCGTCGGCGTCGTTCCCGGTGCCGGGCCTCGGGCTTGATGGTGAGAGCTGCACGCCCCTATTGTGACTTTGTGTCGCTTCGAAACAAAATCCGTTCCCATCCCAGCCCGGACCGCCCGTCCCCCCAGTCTCGCAGCACACCCCCACTGGCCGACAGCCCCTGGGGCCCCGCACGTCTCGCGCTCACCGCGTTCTTCGCCGTCGACGGCTTCCTCTTCGCGGCCTGGGTCGTCCGCATCCCGGACGTCCGCAGCCAGGTCAGCGCCTCGCACAGCGCGCTCGGACTCGCCCTGCTCTGCTTGTCCATCGGCGCCGTCATCACCATGCCCATGGTCGGCCGACTCTGCCTGCGCTTCGGCTCGCGGCCGGTGACGGTCGGCTCGCTCGCCCTGCTCAGCCTCGCCGTCCTGCTGCCGGCACACGCCCACTCGATCGCCGCGCTCGGCGGCGTGCTGCTGCTCTTCGGCGCCGGGTACGGCGGGGCCAACGTCGCCATGAACAGTGCCGCCGTCGACCTGGTGGCGCAGCTGCGACGGCCCGTCATGCCCAGCTTCCACGCCGGGTACAGCTTCGGCGGACTGCTCGGCACGGGCGTCAGCGGTCTGCTCGCCGGGCCCTTGAGCACCGCGTGGGCGCTCGCGCTCAGCGGGCTGCTGGGCATGGCCGTCACCGTCGGCGCGGGCATCGTGCTGCTCCGCAGCCCCGCGGCGCCGCTGGTCGCGCCCGACCGGGCGGCGGCGGGCACGGCGGGTACGGCGGTTGCGGAAGGTGCGAGGGACGGCGGTGCGGCGTCCGCAGCGGCGGCTGCGGGCCGCCCCCAGACCCGCTTCCTGGTGCTGCTGCTCGGCGTCACCGCGCTGTGCACCGCGTACGGAGAGGGCGCGATCGCCGACTGGACCACCCTCCACCTCACCGACGACGTCCACGCGAGCGCCGCGGTGGCCGCCACCGGCTACGGCGCGTACGCGTTCGCGATGGCCGGCGGACGGGTGGGCGGCACCTGGCTGTCCATCCGGCTCGGACAGAACCGGCTCATGCTGTTCGGCGGGCTGACGGCCGCGGCGGGCATGCTGGTCGCCGCGCTCGCACCGGCGGTGCCGCTGTCGATCTGCGGGTTCGTCCTGGTGGGCCTCGGGTTGGCCAACCTCTTCCCGCTCGCCATCGCCCGGGCCGGAGCGGCGGGCGGCCCGCAGGGCGTGGCCCTGGCCTCGTCGCTCGGGTACGGCGGGATGCTGATCGGCCCCGTGGTGATCGGCTTCCTCGCCGACGCGGCCGGCCTGCCGATGGCGCTGACCACGGTAGCGGTCGCCGCCACTGCGGCGGCGCTCCTGCCGCTGACGGTCGGGCGGCGTAACAGGTGACAGGTGACAGGTGACAGGTGACAGCTGACGGATTTCAGCGAACAGATAACAGATTTCAACTTCTGTCATCCGTCATCTGTTCGCTGAAATCCGCTCCCCCGCCCTCCCCGTGACGGGGGTGCACCGGCAGTGGCAGGATGCGGGGCCATGACGACCAGCGAACGCTTCCAGGTACTGCGGGCGAGCGAGCGCCCTGCGACGGCGTGGCTCAACGGGGGCGGGGTGACCAGAGAGGTCGCCGGGTTCCCGGCCGGAGCCGGGCTGGAGAAGTTCGACTGGCGGGTCAGCCTGGCCGACGTGGCCTCGGCCGGGCCGTTCTCCCCGTTCCCCGGCATCGACCGGGTGATCACCCTGGTAGCGGGCGCCGGCATGGCGCTCACCGTCGACGGCGTCGAGCAGCTGGTCGATGCCCCTTACCGGCCGTTCGCCTTCTCCGGCGACGCCACGACGGACTGCCGCCTGCTGGGCGGCCCGGTGGTGGACTTCAACGTGATGACGCGTCGCGGGCGGGTCGAAGCCACCGTGGACCTGCTCTCCGCGCCCGCCGACGTCGAGGTCCCGGCCGAGGGCACCGTGCTCCTCGTCTGCCTCGCCGGTTCGGCACTCATCGGAGACAGCGACGGCACCGATGGCACCGGCAGCACCGAGGGCGTCGAACTCTCCCGCTACGACGCCGCCCTGCTCGACGAACCGGGCACGCACCGGCTGCGCCCGGACGGCGTCACCGCCGCCATCACCTTCCGCCCGACCCGCTGAGGCCCCGCCCGACGAGGCCGCGCCCGAGCTGCGCCGCCCCGAACTGCCCCGCCCCGAACTGCTGCACCCCGACGAACGACGGCGCTCCCACCCCCGAACCGCGGGAGCGGGAGCGCCGTCGTCACCTCAGCCGCAGAACACCGGCGTGGCGTGCGCCGGGTCCAGCGCGTTGGTCACCAGGTGCAGCGCCGTCGGCGAGAACGCGATCGTCACGTGCTCGACGAGCGAGACCGGGCAGTGGTCCTGCAGCACCACGTTGTCGACGTCCGGGCCGTTCAGGAACTGGGTCCGCCAGGGGGTGACGACCTCGTCGTACACGGTCGAGATCACCGTGTAGCTCACCCCCGGCACGGTGTCCGGCCGGGAGGCCATCGTCCGGTTGAAGTCCGAGCCCACCGCCTGGTCCCGGCAGGCCTGGCAGACGGTGTAGATCAGGTCGGCGACGCCCGGGAAGTAGGGTGCGAGGTTGACGATCCCGTCGAGCGTCGTGCCGTGGTCGGACGGTGCGAGCCCGACCAGTTTGCCGACCTTGGAGGCGCCGCCGAGGAACTTCAGGTAGTAGTTCGGCAGCATGCCGCCCTGGGAGTGCCCGACGATGTCGACCTTGGCCGCGCCGGTCGCGTTGCGCACCAGGTCGACGAAGCGGGCGAGTTGGGCCGCCGAGTCCGCCACCGGGCCGAGGCCCCCGATCGGTAGCAGCAGGCCGCTGCCGGTGGAGGTGATGCCGGGGATGGTCCCGTAGTCGAGGGCGAAGACGCAGTACCCGAGGCCCTTCAGCAGCGGGGAGAGCGCCAGCCAGTTCTCGTAGCGGTTGGCGAAGGTGCCGTACACCAGGACGACCGGGTCGGGGTGCGCGGCGGTGGGCCGGCAGTTCCAGTCGTTGGCGCCGGGCGGTGAGGCCACCGTGTCGCCGTCCGGCGGCAGTTCGGCGGCAGGGGCCGGGGCCGCCGAAGCCGCCGAAGCCGCCGAAGCCGCGTACGCGGGCGCCGCCGTCGCACCGGCCAGCAGCGCGCCCGCGAGCACGGCCGCGCCGAGCGCCCTGCCGATCACACTGCCGAACGCGCCGCCGAGCCCGCGGCGCAGGGGACTTGCGGAGAAGCGGAGAAGTGGGGTTCTCAACTGTTGCCTCCACAGCGGAAGTTTGTTACCAACAGGTAACCCGAGTGCCTCCATCATGCGGTCGCCCCTCCGGCCCGGCCCTTGGGCGTTCCCCAGACCTGGACGGTGTTCTCTGTGACCGGTCACAACGCACCCCACTGCACGCCCGCGAACTCACCGGCCCAGGCGCCGGGTTGGCGCATCCCGGTGATCGGCGGACGGCCGGCCGACCAACGCCTCCTCGGCGGCGTCCGCGAGCTGGCCGAGGCCGTCGTCACCGCCCTGCTGGACCGCGTGCCGGTCTACCGCAGCCTGCCCCGAGAACAGCTCACCGGCGAGCTCACCCGGGACACCGAGCGCCGGATCCGCGCCCTCGCCCACACCGTCCGCACCGGACTCCCCGCCCCCGCCGGTGAGTTCACCGCCGTCCGGGAGGCCGCCGCCCGCCGCGCCGAGGAGGGCCTGCCGCTGGACGCCGTCCTGCTCGCCCACCACCTCGGGCTGGAGGTCTGCTGGGAGTTCGTCACCCGGCACGCCCAGGACGGCGACGCCGCCGAACTGCTGGTGCTCAACCGGCTGCTGCTCGACCAACTCGGGCAGGCCACCACCGCCGCCGGCGCGGGCTACCTGGACGGGCGCCGACCGGCCGCCGACCGCCGCTGCGCGGCCCGGCAGTCCCTGCTGACCGCACTGCTCGCCGGCACTCCCGCCGACGAGGCCGCCGCCCGGGCCGGACTCCGACTGCCCGCCGGCTACGCCGTGCTCTGCCTGTCCGTCGCCGACCACCCCGACGAACACTCCCCCGAGGTCGACCCGGTCGTCGCCGCCCGCCGCAAGCTCCGCCGACTCGGCGCCGAACTCGACCACCGCACCCGGCAGTCGGCGCTCACCGCACTGACGTCCTCGGGCGGGCTGGTGCTCGTCCCGTTCGGCCCGTCCCCGAGCTCGTGCTCATCCCCAGACCCAACCCCAACCCCAACCCCAGCCTCAGCCTCAGCCTCAGCCGAGGACCCCACTGCCGCGGCCCCCTGGCCGCAGCTCGCCGCCACCCTCGCCGCAGCGGGCCGCGCGGCCGGTACGCCCGTACTCGCCGGAGCCGCCGCGGCCGTACCCACCGAGGTGCCCGACGCGGCCGCCCTCGCCTACGAAGTCCTGGACGTAGCCCGGGCGTTCGGGCGCCCACCCGGACTGCACCGGCTGGAGGACGTCCTGCTGGAGTACCAGCTCACCCGCCCCAGCCGGGCCCGCTCCCGGCTCGCCGCCCTGCTCGAACCCCTGGCCGGCGCCGGGGAGTTGCTCACCACCCTGCGCACCCACCTGGCCGGCGGCCTCAACCGCCGGCACACCGCGGACGCCCTGCACCTGCACCCCAACACCGTCGACTACCGGCTGCGCCGCATCGCCGTGCTGACCGGCCTGGACCCGACGCACCCCGCCGACGTCCTGCGGATCACCGCCGCCCTCGCGGCGCGGACGGCCGAACAGGCTTCGCCCGTACGGTAGTTCCGCTCAGAAAACGGCTCGTCGGCGATCCCGGAGGTCCCGGAGGTCCCGGAGGTCCCGCCCGAAGGACCGACGAAACGCTCGTCAGCCCTGCTCCCCCGGCAGCCGCAGGTCCCACCCGACCAGGGCGCGCAGCTGCTCCGCCGTCACACCGTCCGGCACCGGCTGGGGTGCGTCGTGGCGCAGCGGCGGCTGCCACCCCTCCTCCTCGGTCCAGCGGCGGACCACCTTGGCGGGCGCCCCGGCGACCACGCTGTGGTCGGGCACCTCGCCACGCACCACCGCGCCCGCCGCGACCACCACGTTGCGGCCGATCCGCGCCCCCGGCAGGATCACCGCTCCGGTGCCGATCCAGCTGCCCGCGCCGATCTCCACCGGCTCGTTGCGCGGCCACTGCTTGCCGATCGGCAGGTCGGTGGAGCGGTACTCGTGCGCCTGGTCGGAGATGTAGACGCCGGGCCCGGTCCAGACGTCGTCGCCGAGCACGATCGACTGGTGGCCGACGATGTGGCTGTCCCGGCCGATCACGCAGCCGCCGCCGATCCGCACGATCGGCTCCGGCCCGAGGTCCAGCCCGGGCAGGAAGCCCGCGCTGATGGTGACCCGCTCGCCGATGATCGAGAACGGCCCGATGGTGATCCACTGCTCGTTGAAGACCGCCCCGAGCGGGAAGGCGAGGGTCGTGCCGTCCCCCAGCTCGCCGAACCGGTAGGGGCCGGGGCTCTGGTTGGTGACCGCGCCGGTCCGCTGCACCCAGCGCCAACCCCGGTGGACGAGGCGTCCGGCGGCGCGGCGACCACCGGCCCGAACGGCGGAGAGGAGGGAGCGGGTTATCGGCATGCGCTCACGTTACCGGCCCGTAGCAACCGCCCGGCCGCCGGGCGGCCAAGATCACACGATCCCACATCACACGGCTCAAGATCACACCGGCCTCGTCCGCTCCCCCCGTCCAGCCGCCGGACGACGCCGACGCGGCCACCGGGCACCCGGGAGCCGCCGACCGTCACCACCGACGAGAGGACCCGGCCGTCAACGCACCCAGCGTGCGGGCCGCTTCTCCAGGAACGCCCGCATCCCCTCCTGCGCCTCCTCCGAGCCGAACAGCCGCGCCGACAGCTCCACCAGCTCGTCCGCGTCGCGCTCGAAGGAACGCACCACCTCGGCGTTGGCCAGCCGCTTCGACTCCGCCAGCCCCTGCGGGGAGCCCTGGCGCAGCGCGTCCAGCAGGCCCTTGAGCACGACGCCGGTGTCCTCGGCGGACGCGGTGGCGCTGGTGATCAGGCCGATCCGGGCGGCCTCGGCGGCGTCGAAGACCTCGCCGGTGAGGTAGTAGCGGGAGGCCGCACGCGGCTCCAGCTTGGGGCGCAGCGGCAGCGAGATGACGGCGGGCGCGAGGCCGAGCCGAACCTCGGTGAAGGCGAAGGTCGAGGCCGGTCCGGCGACGGCGAGGTCCGCCGCGCCGACCAGGCCGAGGCCGCCCGCCCGGACGTGCCCGTCGATGACGGCGATCACCGGCTTGGCGCAGTCCACGATCGCCCGCTGCAGCGCGACCAGGCCGCGCGGACCGACCGTCGGGTCCGCGCCGGTCGCCTCCGAGAGGTCCGCGCCCGCGCAGAACACCTTGCCGGTGTGGCCGAGCACCACGGCGCGGACCTCCGGGTCGGCCGCGGCCGCCGCCAGCCCGGCGTGCAGCTCGGCCATCAGGCGGGTGGAGAGCGCGTTGCGGTTGTGCGGCGAGTCGAGGGTGAGCGTGGTGACGGCGTCGGCGGTGCTGACGCGGACGAAGGGCTCTGCGCTGGTCATCGGCGGGTCTGCCTTCCGGCTGAGGGTGGGTCGGACTGCGGGCGCGACCGGGGGTGCCCGGACCGCGCCCGGACGACTCTGGCACGCCTACCCTCCCCTCGGCCAGAGCCAACCGGCCCCCCGCCGCCGGAACCACGCAGCGCACCAGCGGAGCCGGCAGACCCGCCCGTGGCCGGAAACCGGTGGTCAGACCCACCACGCGCACGGCAGCATCAACGCCATGACCACGACCGACGTCCCCGTCCTGCTCCTCGCACCGCGCATCAACGAGACGGGCCTGCAGCTGCGCACCGCCGCCGGGCTCCGGGGCCTGCGGGCGTGCGTCGCGACGTCCTGGCAGGCCCCGCGCGAACTGCTCGGCGCGCCGGTGCACGTGTACGGAGGGCCGCTGTTCGGCGACGCCGTCGGGCGGGAGCTCGGCCTCGGCCTGCTGGAGCCCGCCGCCGACTGGCTGACCCGACTGCCGCTTCCCCTGACCGGACGGCGGGTCACTTGCACCACCCTCGCCGAGGCACGGCGGCTGCGACGCCCGGCCTTCGTCAAGCCGCCGGCGGACAAGCTGTTCGCCGCCCGCGTCTACCCCGACGGCAGCGCGCTGCCGGGGCCCGAGGTGCTGGAGGGCGACACGGCGGTGCTGGTGAGCGAGGTGGCGCGGTTCGCCGTCGAGTACCGGTTGTTCGTCCTGGACGGCACGGTGCGGACCGGTTCGCGCTACGCGGTGAACGGCGAGCTGTCCGTCGCACCGCTGGAAACCATCGGGGCACCAGAAGGGGAGACCGCCAGGGCAGCCGACGGGGAGACCGCCGAGGTGCTCGCGTTCGGCCGTGAGGTCCTGGCCGCCTCCGCGTCGGACGCCCCGCTGCCCAGCGCCGCCGTGGTGGACGTCGGGCGTACGGAGAACGGCCGTTGGGCCGTGGTGGAGGCCAACGCCGCCTGGGCCAGCGGGGGTTACGCTGCCGCCCCGGAGGCCGTGCTCGAAGCGGTGCTCCGCTCGTCCGGCCCGGACGCCCAACTCACCACCACCGACCGGCCGTTCCTGCGCGACCTGCCCGAGGTGGTGCGCTGAGACCACGCGACTCCGGACCGTCGGGGCTTGCGGCTTCGGTGGATCATGGCGCAGGATCCGCGCCATGACCACCTCTCACCTCATCCACATTACCGAGCCGCCCGGCGTCGCGCCCGGCACCGGCTACACCCAGGTCGTCACCGGCAGCGGCCGGCTGGTCCAGGTCTCCGGCCAGGTCGCCTTCGACGAGCAGCGGAACCTGATCGGCGCGGGTGACCCGAAGGCCCAGGCGCGGCAGGTCTTCGAGAACCTGCGCCGCTGCCTGGCCGCCGCCGGGGCCGGGTTCGAGCACGTCGTGAAGTTCACCTTCTTCATGACCGACATCGCCTACCTCCAGGCCATCCGCGAGGCCCGCGACGAGCACCTGGGCACCCTGCCCCTGCCGGCCGCCTCCGCGATGCAGGTGGCGGCGCTGTTCAGGCCCGACGTACTGATCGAGATCGAGGCGCTGGCGATCCTCCCGGAGTAACCGAGGCCCTGAGCAGCCGAGGCCCTGAGCACCCTGGGCCCGGGGCGTCAGACGGCCGCGAGCCCCGCGTCCCGCCGTCCGGCCCAGCGGACGACGGGGCGCATCGCCAGGCCGGCCGCCGCAAGCACCGCGCCCAGGACGACCCAGCCGATCGTCCCGTACCCGATCACCAGCGTGCTGACCAGCGCCGGACCGGCCATCAGCGCCGCCGCCGTTCCCGCGTTGAACACGCCCTGGTAGGCGCCATGGTCGCGCTCGCCCGCGAGGTCGTAGCTGAGCGCCCAGCCGCCCGCCTGCCCGACGACCTCACCGAGGGACTGCAGCACGACCCCGCCGAGCACCACTGCGGCCGCGGCGACCGCGGGCAGGCCGTGCGCCAGTGAGAGGACCAGGCAGGAGGCCGCGAGCACCATCCCCGCACGCCCACAGGCCCGGGCGGCGGCCGTCCGTTCGTCGATGCCTCGGGTGGCCCGCATCTGGAGGGTGATCACCAGCAGGGTGTTGACGACCAGGGTGCCAGCCACGGTGATCCGCGGCGCGTCGGTCTGCTGGACGATCCAGAGCGGCACACCGACCTCCAGTACGGCGAACTGCAGGCAGAGCACCGCGTTCAGCACCGTCAGGGCCAGGAACGGGCCGTCCCGCAGCGCGGGATTGCGACGCCGGCCCTGCTTGGCGCCCTTGCCCGAGGGGGCCGACGGCTTCGGGACGCCGGTCTTCGACGCCTGGTCGGCGACGGACCCGTCGACTGCCGACCCCCCGCCCGCCGACCGCTCGACGGCCGACCGCTCGACCACCGATGAACGCCGCAGGTCGGAGAGGCGGTGGAACAGCAGCGCCGCGACCACGAAGGAGGCGGCATCGGCCAGGATCGCCGCCACGTAGACCGGCCGGGTGTCCACCTGAAGTGCGATCGCGCCGAGAGCGGTGCCCAGGCAGATGCCCACGTTGGTCACCACCCGCAGGTAGGCCCGGCCCGCCACCCGGCGGTCGGCGGGCAGCACCTCCGCGTAGAGCGCGTTCCGCACGGCGGCGGACCCGCGGTCGACGGCGGAGACCAGGCACGCCAGTGCGACGAACGCCGGATAACTGTGCACCAGCGCGTACCCGGCCGTGCCGACCGCCTGCACCGAGACCAGCGTCACCAGCACCCTCCGTGCGCCCCAACGGTCGGCGGCCCGGCCGGCGGGCACACTGGCGACCACCCCGCACAGGCCGGCCGCGGTCATTCCGAGCCCCAGCTGGGCGGCGCTCAGGCCGAGCACCCGGGTGAAGAACAGCACCGCGACGGAGAGGGAGAGGCCGTTGCCCACCGTGTTGACCAGGGTGATCCCGGCCAGCCGACGGACCGTCGGGTCGGGGTGCAGGCGTCGTCGGACGGCACCGAGGACTTCGGTGTCACCAGGGCTTTCGGGTATGGCAGGGGAAGGTGCGGAGGACTCCGCCGTCGAGGTGGTCATACGAAGATCCCACCGCCCAATGGGGTGGTCCAGGTAATCCTTTAGGCTCTGGCTAAATCCGAAGCGGACGTCCCGCCTGCCTGCCCGCCCCACGTGCCCGCATCTGGCCGCTTCTGCCCGCCTACCTGCCCCGGATTCCAGCCGAAGGACGCCCTGTGCACCGGTTCACACTCCGCCTGGCCGACCTCGCCACCACCTGGTTCGCCACCTCCCCGATCCACGAGGCCGTACTCAGTCTGCGGATGTGGACCCACCCCGGCGTCTACCACCTCCAGACCCAGGCCTTCGAACAGCTGAGGCCGGCCTTCGAACAGCTGGACTCGCGCCTGCTGCTCTCGCTCGTCGCCGAGAACCGCTGGGTACCGGACTTCCTGACCCCCCGCCCGACCTCCCCCTCCCCCGAGTTCCGCTCCGAACTGGCCGCCGTCCGCGCACTGCCACCGGAGCAGTTGCGCGCCGAACTGGAGCAGACCTTCCTCCCGCACGGCCAACCGCTGCCCGCCACCCTCGCCGCCGGACTCGCCGACCCGGAAAGGCTGTTGGCGCGGATCGCCGACGCAGTGGAGGAGTACTGGGAGAAGTGCCTCGCGCCGTCCTGGTGGCCACAGGCCCGCGCCGCCCTGGAGGCCGACCTGGTCTACCGGGCCCGACTGCTCGCCCAGCACGGCGCGACGGCCCTCTTCGCCGACCTCGACCACCGGCTCCGCTGGGAGGACGGCGTGCTGTCCATCGACCGGCAGTGGACGGACGGGGACGTGGAGACCCCCGTGGACGGACGCGGCCTCGTCCTCTGCCCGACCTTCTTCGCCCGTGGCGCGATCACGATGATCAGCAACGACCGTGCGCCGCAGATCAGTTACCCGGCGCGCGGACAGGGAGGCATGACCGGGCGGGCCGCACCGGTGCCGCGGCAGGCCATGGAGGCGCTGGTCGGCGCACCGAAGGCCCGGCTGCTGGCGCTGCTCGCCGAGCCTGCCTCCACAACCGACCTCGCGCACCGCCTCGGCGTCACTCCGGGCGCGGTCAGTCAGCACCTGTCCGTCCTCGCCGCCACCGGCCTGGTCACCCGGGCTCGCCACGGCCGCTCGGTGCTGTACCGGCGCAGCCCGCTCGGGGACGAGCTGACGGGCGCGAACAGATGACAGCCGACAGACGACAGCCAACAGATAACAGCAGACAGATAACAGATGTTGAAATCTGTCATCTGTCAGCTGTCGCTCGTCAACCGCCATCCCTCCACCCAGTGGTACAGACCTGTTGACGCATTGGTCCAGTCCTCCTACAGTGCCCATGCCTTGCCTCCCCACGGCACAGGCACCGATCGCACACGGATCACCCCCGGTTCTACATCACCCTGTTCAACCCCCACAGTCACAGGGAGAACCATGTCCGCTCGATCCCGGGCCGGGCGCCCGCGCGTGCGCAGCAGACTGCTGGCACTGCTCTCCGTCCTGCTCCTCCCGCTCGCCGCACTCACCGCGCTCGCCGCCCCGGCGAACGCCGCCGGCAAGCTCACCGCCACCTTCACCACCGCCGACAACGGCTCCTGGTGGCAGGGCACCTACATCGTCCACAACGACAACGCGACCGCCGTGTCCGGCTGGAGCCTGGAGTTCGACCTCCCGGCGGGCGTCACGATCGGCAACAGCTACAACGGCACCGCCACCGTCAACGGCCGACACGTCACCGTCGCCGCCGCGTTCTACAACTCCACCGTCAACGCCCACAGCACCACCGAGCCGTACAGCTTCTGGTTCGTCGGCACCGGCCCGGTCTCCACCTCGCTCAACTGCCGCATCAACGGCGACAAGTGCGACGGAACCCCCGACGTCCCGCCGTCCGCACCAGGCGCCCCGACGGTCACCGAATCCACTGCCCACACGCTCGCCCTGAGTTGGCCGGCCGCGACCGCCGGGGACTTCCCGGTCGCCTCGTACGACGTGCTGAGCGGCGGCACCGTGCTCGCCTCCGGCCCGTCCACCAGCGCCCTGGTCACCGGCCTCACCCCGGCCACCTCGTACACCCTGACCGCCCGGGCCAAGGACAGCCGCGGCAACCCGGGCCCGCTCAGCACACCCGTCGCGGCCGCCACCTTCGACCCGTCCACCGACCCCGTCCCACCCACCGCACCGACCAACCTCCGTACCACCGCGGTCAGTTCGACGGACCTGACGCTGGCCTGGAACGCCTCGACCGACAACGTCCGGGTCGCCGCGTACGACGTGTACCAGGGCGCCACCCTGGCAGCGACGGTCACCGGCAAGACGCTGACCGCGACCGTCGGCAGCCTCTCGCCGTCCACCACCTACACGTTCACCGTGAAGGCCCGCGACGCCGCCGACAACGCCTCGCCCGCCTCCACCCCACTCACCGCAACCACCTCCGACCTGGTCGGCGCCGGAAAGTACGCCCGGGTCGGCTACTTCGTCCAGTGGGGCATCTACGGCCGCCAGTACTTCGTCAAGAACCTCGACACCTCGGGCAGCGCCGCCAAACTCGACGTCGTCAACTACGCCTTCGAGAACATCGATCCGGTCAACCTGACCTGCCTCGCGGGCGTCACCAAGGGCACCACCGGCAACCCGCAGGACCCGGACCAGGGCACCGGCGCCGGTGACGCCGACGCCGACTACGCCCGCCCGATGAGCGCCGACCAGTCGGTGGACGGCGTGGCCGACGACGGCTGGGGCAAACTCCGCGGCAACCTCAACCAGTTGAAGAAGCTCAAGGCCAAGTACCCGAACCTGAAGGTGGTCGTCTCGCTCGGCGGCTGGACGTACTCCAAGTACTTCTCTGACGTCGCCGCCACCGACGACTCCCGCAAGAAGTTCGTCAAGTCCTGTGTCGACACCTGGATCAGGGGCAATCTGCCGGTCTACAACGGCGCCGGCGGCGACGGCGTGGCGGCCGGGATCTTCGACGGCATCGACCTCGACTGGGAGTGGCCCGGCTCCGGCGACGGCCACGCGGGCAACCACTGGAGCGCCAAGGACAAGGACAACCTGTCCCTGCTGCTGGCCGAATTCCGCAAGCAGCTCGACGGGTTGGGCGGCTCGCACAGGCTGCTCACGGCCTTCACCCCGGCCGACCCGGCGAAGGTCGCCGCCGGCTGGGACCTGGGCAGGATCTTCACCTCACTGGACATCGCCAACGTCCAGGGCTACGACTTCCACGGCTCGGGCAGCGACAACTCCTGGGAGCCCAACCGCACCGGCCACCAGGCCAACCTGTACCAGGACCCGAACGACCCCTACAACACCCACTTCAGTGTGGATGCGGCCGTCCGGACCTACCTCGGCGCCGGGGTCAACCCGCGCAAGCTCACGATCGGTTTCCCGTTCTACGGGCGCGGCTGGCAGGGCGTGGCGGACGGTGGCGCGAAGGGTGTCTGGCAGTCCGCGGGCGGCGCCGCGCCGGGCCAGTTCGCCGAGGAGGCCGGGACGCGCGGGTACCACAACCTGATCACGAGCGTCTCCGGTCTCACCGTCTACCACGCCCCCGAGTCCGTTGCGACGTACGGCTACACGGGCGCCGGCGGCCAGTGGTGGACCTTCGACGACGCCTGGTCGATCGCCCAGAAGACGGCCTACCTCAAGTCGAAGAACCTGCTCGGCGGCATGATCTGGGAGATGTCCGGCGACACCCCGGCCGGCACCCTCATGACCGCCCTCGACACCGGGCTCACATAGCCGCCCGCGCCGGCGGATCGGCCCCTCGCGACACGAACGAGCCGGTCCGTCACCCCGAACGAGCGCGGGGCCGGCGTCCCTCCCCACAGGAGGAACACCGGCCCCGCACACCATCGAACGGCCGTCAAGCGAACGGCCCTCAAGCAAACAGCCCCTCGCGCGAACAGCCCTACCGCGACGCCATCGCCGTCAGCTTCCGCGCCGCCCGGTACTGCCGCAGCACCTGGGAGAAGGTGGTGTGTCCCTGGGTGGTCCGGGCGAAGGCCCGCCACGCCGCCGGCACCAGGCAGACCGCCGCGTGGAAGAGGTACGGCCGCCGCTCGAAGGCGCCCAGTAGCTGCTTGCCCGCACGCATCTCCACGCCCAGCCCGGCCTTGACCGCGAACGCGTAGTTCAGCGCCTCGCGCCGCACCGCCGCCGCGTTGCCCGCCTCGGCGACCTTGACCGCCCACTCGCCGGCCAGCCGGCCCGAGCGCAGCGCGTACGAGATGCCCTCGCGGGTCCACGGCTCCAGCAGCCCGGCCGCGTCCCCGGCGACCAGCACCCGGCCGCGGGAGAGCGGCGAGTCCTCGGCCCGGCAGCGGGTCAGGTGCCCGGACTCGATCCTGGGGGTGAACCCCGAAAGGCCCAACCGCCGGATGTAGTCGGCGAGGTACTGCTTGGTCCGCTCGCCGTCGCCGCGCGCCGAGATGACCCCGACGGTGAGGCTGCTGGTCTCGGTCTTCGGGAACACCCAGCCGTAACTGCCGGACAGCGGGCCCCAGTCGAGGTGGATCCGGCCCGCCCAGTCGGCGGCGACCTGCGCCGGCACCGGGATCTCCGCCTCCAGGCCGAGGTCGATCTGGTCGAAGGTGACGCCGACGTGCCGGGCGATCCGGCTCGCGCTGCCGTCCGCGCCGACCACCGCGCGGGCCTCGAAGGTGCGCCCGTCGGCCGCCGTCACCAGCGCAGTCCGGTGCTCGCCGCCGCGCTGCTCGACTCCGGTGACGGTCACGCCGGTGACCAGCACCGCCCCGGCTGCCTTGGCCGCCTGCACCAGGCGCAGGTCGAACTCGTCCCGGTTGACCAGGCCGAACAGCATCCGCTGGGAGCGCCGCGTCCGGGTGTACCGCCCGTTGTACGCGAAGGTGACGGCGTGCACCCGGTCCTGCAGCGGCAGCCGGAAGTCCGGCGGCAGACTGTCCCGGGAGGGGCCGATGATGCCGCCGCCGCAGGTCTTGTAGCGGGGATGCTCGGCCTTGTCGAGGAGCAGCACCCGGCGGCCCTGGGCAGCGGCGGCGTGCGCGGCCGAGGAGCCCGCCGGTCCGGCGCCGACCACCACGACGTCCCAGACGCCGTCGAGCGGCGAGGCCGAGTCGTCGAGCGGGCTGTCGAGCGGGCTACGGGAATCGGAGCTTCCGGAGTCAGTCACGTCGACCAATCCTATGCGTCCGACCGCCCCACCGGGCGCCGCACCACCGGAACGGCGACGCGCCAGCCGACACCGCCCGCCCCCACCCGCACCACCCGGCCCCGCCCCCGCACCACCCGCCACCACCCGGCCCCGAACCACCCGATACCGCTCCGCCTATGATCGGCAGTACCCCAACCGAAGCCCCCGCCCGCATCACCCCACGGGCGGCCCCATCCCCTCGGAGCCCCGATGTCACAGCCCCTGGCCGACGCCGTCCGGTCCCTGATGGACCGTGCCCGCACCGACCTCGCCGAGCTGGTCGCGTTCCCGTCGGTCGCCGACCCGCGCCAGTTCCCGGTCGAGGAGTGCGAGAAGGCCGCGCGCTGGGTCGCCGACGCGTTCGCCGCCGAGGGCCTGACCAACATCCAGCTGCTCGACACCCCGGACGGCACCCAGTCCGTCTACGCCGAGCTGCCCGGCCCCGAGGGCGCGCCGACCGTCCTGCTCTACTCGCACTACGACGTCCAGCCCCCGCTCGACGAGGACGCCTGGATCAGCCCGGCCTTCGAGCTGACCGAGCGTGACGGCCGCTGGTACGGGCGCGGCGCCGCCGACTGCAAGGGCAACATCCTGATGCACCTGACCGCCCTGCGGGCGCTGCGCCAGGTCTACGGGGACGCCTACCCGGTCGGCCTGAAGATCATCGTCGAGGGCTCGGAGGAGCAGGGGACCGGCGGCCTGGAGCGCTACGCCGAGGCGCACCCCGAGCTGCTCACCGCCGACGCCATCATCATCGGCGACACCGGCAACTTCGCCGCCGGCCTGCCGACGGTGACGGCCTCGCTGCGTGGCATGACGGTGGTCGAGGCCACGGTCACCACCCTGGCCGGCAACCTGCACTCCGGCGCGTTCGGCGGCGCCGCCCCGGACGCCCTGCAGTCCCTGGTCCGGATCCTCGCCTCGCTGCACGACTCGAACGGCGACGTCGCAGTCGCCGGGTTGGCCGCCGACCAGACCTGGGACGGCGTGCAGTACCCGGAGGAGCAGTTCCGCGCCGACGCCAAGGTGCTCGACGGCGTCGCCCTGACGGGCACCGGCACCATCGCCGACCGCCTCTGGGCTCGCCCGTCCGTCACCGTCCTCGGCATCGACGCGCCGCCGGTGATCGGCGCGACCTCCTCCGTCCAGGCCGCCGCCAAGGCCCTGATCAGCCTGCGCGTCCCGCCGGGCACGGACGCCTCCGCCGCCCAGGACGCGCTGGTCGCCCACCTGGAGAAGCAGGTCCCGCTCGGTGCCCGGCTCACCGTCGAGCGGCGCGGCAGCGGCTCCCCGTTCCGCGCCGACACCACCGGCCCGGCCTACGAGGCGATGGGCGAGGCGATGGCCGAGGCCTTCGGCACCGACATGGTCGCCTCCGGCGAGGGCGGCTCGATCCCGCTCTGCAACACCCTGCGCTCGCTCTACCCGCAGGCCGAGATCGTGCTGATCGGCGTCGAGGAGCCGGCGACCCAGATCCACGCGGTCAACGAGAGCGTCGACCCGCAGGAGCTGGAGCGGATGGCCCTCGCCGAGGCCCTGTTCCTCCGTCGCTACGCCGAACTGCGCTCCGTCTGACGGACGTTCGAAGCCCGACCGACACCCGAGTCCTGACCGACCTTCGGAGCCCGACCGCCACTCGGGCCGGGACCGGCGTTTCGGTTTCGGCCGGCCCCCGGCCGCCCGCCGCGCAACCGGCGGGCGGCCGCCACCACCGCCGCGTACCCGACCGCCCCCACCGCGAGCCCGGCCCCGGCGCCGAAGCAGACCTCCGGCACCAGGTTCCGCTTCAGCGGGCTGAGCCGGTGCAGCACCCCGGCCGCCGTCGCCGCCCCCAGCACCGCGACGGCGGCCCGCCGCGTCCGGGGCGCGAGCCGGACGGTCGGGCGCACCGGCTCGACGGCCCCCACCGCACGCGCTGCCCAGCCGCCCATCGCCGCCAGCGCGAGCGCCGAACTCCCGTACTGCAACGACTCGTACAGCGGTACCCCGGCCACCTCCCGGTCCAGTACGGGCAGTAGCCGCACACCCAGCCGACCGCCGTGCGTGAACGCGTCCCACCCGACGTGGGTGGCCGCGCCGATGGCCGCCGACGCCGCGAACCACGCCACGGACGCCCCCGTTCCGCCCCCGCTCCCGGCCCGCCGCACCGTCAGCGCCTCGGCCCCGCCCGACCACCGCTCGGGCAGCAGCGCCACCAGCGGCCCCCGCAGCAGGCCGTGCCAGCCCGCCACCAGGGCGCCGGCAATCACCACGTCCAGCGTCGGCACCGCCCACCAGCGGTGCGTCAGCCCGCCGTGACCGTAGACCCCGGGCAACAGGGACTCGGCGAAGAACGGCACGTCGGGCGCCATCGACCCGGCGACCAGCGCCGACGCCACCAGCGGCCCGCGCTCCCCGGCACGGCGCAGCAGGGGCAGGACGGCGGCGGGATGGCTCAGCGTGAACGGCATGCCCCCATCCTCCCGCCCGCACCGGCAACCCGACCAGCCCGGCCGGCCCGCCCGGCCCTCGCACCGGCAACCCGACCAGCCCGGCCGACCCTGGCCCTCGCACCGGCGACCCGCCTGGCCGTGGGCCGGAGCCCACGGCCAGGCCGCACCGACGGGACGTCCGGGCCGGCCCCCGCCCTACGCCGCGTCCGCCGTGCTCGCCAACCCGACCGCCACCCGGCACCCCGCCTCCAGGTACCGCAGCTCGCCACTGCGCCGGGCGTCCAGCGCCGCGGCCAGGCGCCGGTACCGGCTCGGCGGCAGCAGTTCGGCGGCCTCGTCCAGGGTGACGAAGCGCCAGCTGCGCAGTTCCTCCGGCTGCAGCAGCAGGTTCTGCCGGCCCTCGGCGTCCAGCAGGCCGCCGTCGTACATCAGCCGCAGGCCGCCGCGGCGCGGGCCGGTGCGCGGCTCCCAGTCCACGGCGAGCAGGCGCAGCCCGGTGGGGTCGAGGCGCAGGCCCAGTTCCTCGGCGGTCTCCCGCAGGGCGGCGTCGGTGGGGGCCTCGCCGCGCTCGACCACTCCGCCCGGGAAGTCCCAGTCGGGCTTGTAGACCGGGTCGACGAGCAGGACGCGGTCCTGTTCGTCGAAGAACAGGACGCCGGAGGCCACGGTGTCCCCGGTCGGGTCCGGGGTCTGGACGATCGGGCAGCGCGCGGCGCCGACCCGGACGAGCTCGGCGATCCGCAGGGCGGTCTCCCGAGGGGTGAGCTCGCTGGTGTCGACCATCCTGGCGTCCCCGACCAGCCAGCGACGGGCGGCGCGGTAGCGGGGCAGGTGTTCGAGGCACCAGGCGCGGACCCGCTCGCTCGCCTCCGGGTCGCCGGGGCACTCCTCGCGACGGGCGATGCGGTCTCGCAGGATCGTTTCTTCGGGATCCAGCACGAAGTGGTGCACGGTGATCCCGTGGGAGGCGAGGTCGCCGAAGATCTCGTCCCGGTAGTCCTCTCTGAGCAGGGCCATCGGGACCACCAGAGGGCCCCCGACCTCGGTGAGCAACGCGGCCGCCGTCTCGGGGACGAGCCGGCGCCAGGCCGCCAGGTCCTGGAAGTCCGACACCGTCGCCAGCCGGTCGGCCGGAAGCATCCGGCGCAGGCCGAAGCCCACCAGCTCGGGATCGAAGAGCACGCTCCCGGGCAGCAGTTCCACCAGCTCGCGGCAGGCACTGGTCTTGCCCGCCCCGAATGTGCCATTGACCCAGACGATCACAACGTCCCCTGCCCCTCGACTTCCCCCGATGCCGTTCGCACCGGGCAGCGCCCCCGTCGGCCGAACCAGCGCCACCCGTGGTGGTACCCGCCCCACGCCGCTCCCCATGCCTGCCCGCCGCGCCCGTCCGCGCGCTCCGCCTTGCCCCGTGACAGCGGCATGTGCCCAGGCCAGGCGCCCGCACCCGGAAATATGCAGACCGGTCTACATCAGAATTGCACCCCTTCACCACTGCTCACGCACAGGACGTCCCATGGGCCGACTTCCCGTGCGCGCCCCGCTCGCACGCCTCACCGGCGCGCCGCCCGCGCCCCCGACACCACCCCACCCCGCCCGCGCACTCCCGCCCGCGCCGCGCCGCGCCGCGCAACCGCCGCACACGACGGCTACGCCGGCCGGCGGCACCACGCCTCGGGGGCACCCGCCGGAGCGGATGCCCCCGACCCGCGAACCGGCGGCAGCGCTACGGCCGCCCCATGTACGCCGGGTAGTAGCCGCTGCTGATCCCCGAGATCCGGATGTTGGTCCCCGGCCGCGCGGCCTCGACGTACTGGTTGTTGCCCAGGTAGATCGCCACGTGCTGGATGCCCCGCTCGGTCCCGTCCGGGGACCAGAACAGCAGGTCTCCGCGGCGCAGCTGACTCGCCGTGATCGGCGTGGTCGCCTCGTACTGGTCGTTGGCGACCCGCGGCAGGTCGATGCCGCCGCGTCTGAACGCCTGCTGGACCAACCCCGAGCAGTCGTACCCGTCCGGCCCGTTGCCCGCCGTCATGAAGGGCTTGCCCAGCTGGGCGAGCGCGTACTGCACGGCGGTCTCGACGTCGCGGTCCTCGGCGACCGAGTCGTGGGACGAGCCGGAGGAGGCCGAGGAGCCCGCGGAGGAGCCTCCGGTCCGTGCCAGGTAGATCTCGTAGTGCGAGGTCCAGCGCCACTCCCCCTTGCTGTTGCGGAACCAGTAGCGCGACCCGTCCCACCCCTGCTTGATGCCGCCGCTCGACTTCACGCTGCTCGACGCCTTGGTCCCGCTCCCGGTCCGCGCCAGGTAGACGCTGTAGTGGGAGGTCCAGCGCCACTGCCCCTGGCTGTTCTTGAACCAGTACCGCGAGCCGTCCCACCCGGCGTGCGCCGGCGCGGCCTCGGCGGCCGCGGGGCTCACGCCGATACCGAGGCCGAACACGCCAGCTCCGGTCGCGATCACGGCCACCATGCCTATCCCCCGGCGGAGCCGCGCGGCCCGGGAGGGACGGGGGGAAGAGGCGGTGGCAGCACCCTGCTGCCCGGTCGGTTCGTCGGCGGCATCCGGCGCGCCGGTATTGACGGTGGTCATCCTGCTGACTTCCTTCACTGCTGCGTATCGCATGCGGACGGCCGCCGGAGCGGCGGCTGCGGACCTGCTTCGAGCCCGCCGTACGCCCGGCACCGCCGGTTCGTACGGCTCGGCAGACCCCTGTCCGACGCGCCGCGGCCTCCGGCCCTTGCGACCGGAAACCGCGGCGCCTCGCCCAGGGATTCAGTTCTGCCTGCGTGTCACGTTAAGCACGCGTCCGCACACGGCGCGCAGTGGAGTGCGCCAAATGGAAGGGTCACGGGCGGTGAGCACCGACGCCGCATCAGGGTGAGAACCCGTCACCGGGGCGCGACCCGACGCCCCCTCATCACCGGCCGCCGGCCTCCGCGAGCAGCTGCTTCTTCAGCACCTTTCCCAGGGCGTTCCTGGGCAGTTCGGGTACCAGGACGACCCGGCGCGGCCGCTTGTGCACCGAGAGCCGCTCCGCCACAAAGGCCGTCAGCTGGTCCCCCGTCACGGCGCCGTCCGGGATGACGTAGGCGACGATCGCCTGGCCGAGGTCCTCGTCCGGCACGCCGACCACCGCCGCGTCGGCGACCGCCGGGTGGTCCCGCAGCGCGGCCTCCACCTCGCCCGCGCCGATCCGGTAGCCGCCGCTCTTGATCAGGTCCACCGAGGCGCGGCCGACGATCCGGTGGAAGCCGTCCGCCCCGATCACCGCGACGTCCCCGGTGCGGAACCAGCCGTCCGCCGTCCACGCCTCGGCGTCCGCGTCCGGCCGGTTGAGGTACCCGCTGAACAGCGTCGGGCCGGAAACCTGCAGCTCACCGACGGTCTCCCCGTCGTGCGGCACCGGCTCGCCATCCTCGCCGACCAGCCGGGTGCGCACCCCGTCCACCGGCAGCCCGACGCTTCCGGGGCGCCGCTCGCCGTCCGCCCGGGTGCTGACGGTGATCAGCGACTCGGTCATCCCGTACCGCTCGATCGGGGCGTGCCCGGTGAGCGCCGCCAGTTTCTCGAACACCGGCACGGGCAGGGGCGCGCTGCCGGAGACCAGCAGTCGGGCCGAGGCCAGCCGGCCGGCCGCCTCCGGGTCGGCGGCCAGCCGGGACCAGACGGTGGGCACCCCGAAGTAGAGGCTGCCGCCGGCCGCCGCGTACGCCTCCGGGGTGGGCCGTCCGGTGTGCACCAGCCGGCTCCCGGTGCGCAGGGCCCCGAGCACGCCGAGCAGCAGTCCGTGCACGTGGAACAGCGGCAAGCCGTGGACGAGGGTGTCCTCGGCGGTCCACTGCCAGGCCGTGGCCAGCGCGTCCAGGTCGGCGGCGATCGCCTCGCGTCGGATCACCGCCCCCTTGGGGGCGCCGGTGGTGCCCGAGGTGTAGAGCACGAAGCCGGTCGACTCTGCGGCCGGCTCGGCGTACGTGGCAGCGGAGCGCTGCCCGGGATCGACCGGCAGCCCCTCCACCGCGGTACCCTCCGGCAGCGTTTCCCCGACGGCGTGCGCGAGCAGCGCCGCGCCCGAGTCGCCCAGGATGTGCGCGCGCTCCTTGGGCCCCGAGTCGGGCGGCAGCGGCACCACCGGAACGCCCGCCAGCAGGCCGCCCACCACGGCGGTCACCGTCTCCACGGTCGGCCGCGCGAGCACCGCCAGCGCGGGGGCACCGGCCACCCGGTCGGCGACGACGGTCGCCGCACCGAGCAGCTCCTCCCGGGAGAGCATCCGGCCGTCGATCCGCAATGCGTCCGCCGCGTCGCCGAAACCGCCCTGAAGTGCCGTCAGCAGTGCCATGCCACCGTCCTCGCCCTCGTCCCACGCCAATGCGTCACGCCCTGCACGTCACGCGTTCAGGTCATGCGGTCAACTCATGCCCCGCGCATCACACGCCCGGGTCATGAGGCCCGCTCATGACCTGGGTCATGAGGCCGACTCATGACCGCAGCATGAGCCCGACTCATGCCCCGGAGTGCCCCGGAAGGCCACGCGCCCGCGCCGACTCTACGGGCCGCCGCCGGTCCGTCCGTGCTCGGCAGGGAACGGCGGCGGGGAACGACGGAGGGCGTGGCACCGAGCACCCGGCGCCACGCCCTCCGAACCTACCCGTGGGTTCAGGCCTTGCGGGCCTTCACCTCGGCGGTGAGCTGCGGCAGGACCTGGAAGAGGTCGCCGACCACGCCGTAGTCGACCAGCTCGAAGATCGGGGCCTCGGGGTCCTTGTTGACGGCCACGATGGTCTTCGAGGTCTGCATGCCGGCCCGGTGCTGGATGGCACCGGAGATGCCCGCCGCGATGTACAGCTGCGGGGAGACCTGCTTGCCGGTCTGGCCGACCTGGCTGCTGTGCGGGTACCAGCCCGCGTCCACCGCGGCACGCGAGGCACCGACGGCCGCGCCCAGCGCGTCCGCGAGCTCCTCGACCACGCCGAAGCCCTCGGCGGCACCGACACCACGGCCACCGGAGACCACGATCGCGGCCTCGGTCAGCTCCGGACGGCCCGTCGACACCCGCGGCGTGCGCGAGGTCACCGTGGCCGCATTGCCGGTGAACGCCACCGACACGTTCTCCACCGCACCCGCCGCCGCAACGGCCTCCGGAGCCACCGCATTCGGCTTGACGGTGATGACCGGCGCACCCTTGGTGACCTTCGACTTCACCTGGAACGACGCCGCGAACACCGACTGCGTCGCCACCGGACCACCGTCACCGGCCTCCAGGTCCACCGCGTCGGTGATGATGCCCGAACCCAGGCGCAGCGCCACGCGGGCGGCGACCTCCTTGCCCTCGCCGGACGAGGTGACCAGCACGGCCGCCACGTCGTTGGCCTTGGCGATCTGGGCCAGGGCGTCCACCTTGGGGACGACCAGCTGGTCGGCGAACTCGGCACCGTCGGCGACGTACACCTTCACCGCGCCGAACTCGCCGGCCTTGGCGGCGATGTCGGCGGCCGCGCCACCGGCGCCGAGCACCACCGCGGACGGCTCGCCGATACGGCGGGCCAGGGTCAGCAGCTCCAGGGCCGGCTTGCGGACCACACCGTCGGCGTGGTCCACCAGGACGAGAATCTCAGCCATTGCTCAATGTCTCCGTGTTCGCAGGTTCGAGGGGTCGGACTAGATGAACTTCTGGTCGGCGAGGAAGCCGGCGAGCGCCTTGCCGCCCTCGCCCTCGTCCTTGACGACCGTGCCCGCGGTACGCGCCGGACGCGCCGCCACCGACTCCACCGCCGTCCACGAACCCGCCAGACCGACCTCGTCCGCCTCGATCCCCAGATCGTCCAGGTCCAGCGACTCGACCGGCTTCTTCTTCGCCGCCATGATCCCCTTGAACGACGGGTACCGGGCCTCACCCGACTGGTCCGTCACCGACACCACCGCCGGCAGCGCCGCCTCCACCAGCTCCGTCGCCGCGTCACCGTCACGACGGCCCTTCACCACACCGCCCTCGACCGACACCTCCGACAGCAGCGTCACCTGCGGCACACCCAGACGCTCCGCCAGCAGCGCCGGCAGCACACCCATCGTGCCGTCCGTCGACGCCATACCACCGATCACCAGATCGAACCCGGTCTTCTCCAGCGCCTTCGCCAGAACCGCCGACGTCCCGATCACATCCGAACCGTGGATGTCGTCGTCGTTCACGTGCACGGCCTTGTCCGCACCCATCGACAGCGCCTTGCGCAGCGCGTCCTTCGCATCGTCCGGACCGACCGTCAGCACCGTCACCTCGGCACCCTCGTTCGCCTCCGCGATCCGCAGCGCCTGCTCCACGCCGTACTCGTCCAGCTCCGACAGGAGGCCGTCCACGCCATCCCGGTCGGTGGTGTGGTCGTCCGCAAAACGACGGTCACCCGTCGCATCCGGCACGTACTTCACACAGACAACGATCCTCAAGCTCACGGCCTGTCTCCTGTACTGGTCTCGTCCGGCGGCTGCGGCGGTGCAAGCGGGTGCGAACACGACCGCACACCCGCTCCGGGCAGCGAATTCCCGTGCCGGTCCGGAACTTCCTGGCAGCATACTCGCCGGTAGCGCGGCGGTCACTACTGGCCAGTAGCTTATGCCGTTCGGATGCACCCTCCGCCTGCGCCCATCCTGCCCCAGCCGGGGGCGGACTCCACCTGACACGGCAGGTCTCCTCGACCGGATTCCCGCCCGCGACCAGTACGCCGCGACCACCACTCCGCGGACACCGCTCCTGGGCCGCCCCGGCCCGGAACGTCTCAGACCGCCTGGCCGAGCGCCGCGATCACGTCCACCGTGCGCGGCTGCCCCGACGCCCGGCGCACGATCCGGCCGTCCGCGTCCAGCACCAGCACCGTCGGCGTCCGCCGGATCTCCAGCCGCCGGACCAGCTCCAGCCGCGCCTCCGCGTCCACCTCGACGTGCTCGACCCCGTCGACCATCCCGGCCACCTCGGACAGCACCCGCCGGGTGGCCCGGCAGGGCTGGCAGAAAGCCGTCGAGAACTGCACCAGCGTCGCCCGTGAGCCCAGCGGCCCGCCCAGTTCCGCCTCCGACAGCCGTACCGTCCCGTCCTCGGTGCGCACCCTCATCCTTCCGTCGCGACCGGCTCGCAGCAGCCCGAACATGGTCGCCACCGCCAGTGCGACAACGCACGCCACCTGCCCGGTCATCCCTCCAGTCTGCGCCGACGCCCGGCGGCTCCGAAACACGGTCGACCGCCGGGGGCGGGCCACGTACGATCGGCCGGTGGACTTCGAGCGCTCCTCACCGCCGTCGCCGACCTGCCGCCGCGTCACCGACCGGCGCCGGGCCTCCGCCTCCCGCTCCTGGTTCCACTTCCGGTTCCGCTTCCGCTGACGCCCCCGCCGCCGCCGTCCGCCGCTGCCGCCCGTCGCGACCCTCCCGGAGCCCACGTGCAGACCGACCCCCGCGGTCCCCGTTTCGCCGCCGCGCTCACCTCGGCCGTCCTGATCACCGTCCTCCTCACCGGTAGCTGCGCCCTCCTGGCCGCCCAGACCCTCGTCTTCGCACTCGGCGCGTTCGGCGGCTTACGGCTCTCCCCGTACGACTGGCTGTTCCGGACCCTCGTCGCGCCCCGCCTCGCGCCCCCGTCCGAGACCGAGGACGAACGGCCCCTGCGCTTCGGTCAGGGCATCCTCACGGTCTTCGCCACCCTCGGCGCACTCGGCCACGTCACCGGCGTGACCTGGCTCAGCCTGCTGGCCACCGCGGTCGCCCTCGCCGCCGCCTTCCTCAACGCCGCGTTCGGCTGTTGCCTGGGCTGCGAGCTCTACCCGTTCGTCCGGCGCGCCCAGGGCCGCCTCACCGCCGGCGCCTGACTTCCGCCGGCTGGGGGCGGGAAAGTTCCCCTCCTAATTCATCACGGAGATCACACCGTGAAAATCGGCTTGACCGCACGGCTCAGGTGACAGCAGGCACTCGTTCGGGGATCATCTCCGTGAATCACCCGTGACCGCCGCGGCGTGCCGTGCTCCGGTCGGCGCCCCGCGCAACGGCGCGGGTACCCGCCGTACCGGGCTCCGGCCCGTGGAAGTCAGGACTGACCGTGGCAGAGTTCGTGTATCCGCCGGTGATCGGCGCCGCACTCACCGCCTTCCGTGCACTCGATGTACGGATCAAGATCGTGGGTGCCGAACACATCCCCGCCAGGGGGGGAGCGGTACTTGTCAGTAACCACATCAGTTACCTGGACTTTCTCTTCGCCGGCCTCGGCGCCTACCGCGGCGGCAAGCGCAAGACTCGCTTCATGGCCAAGGACGACGTCTTCAAGCACCGGATCTCCGGCCCCCTGATGCGCGGCATGAAGCACATCCCGGTGGACCGCACCGACGGCCAGCCCGCGTACGAGGCCGCCGTCCGCGCCCTCAAGGCCGGCGAGGTCGTCGGGGTGTTCCCCGAGGCGACGATCAGCCGCTCGTTCATGCTGAAGAAGTTCAAGACCGGCGCCGCCCGGATGGCCGCCGACTCCGGCACCCCGCTGCTGCCCGTCGTGCTCTGGGGCACCCAGCAGCTCTGGACCAAGGGCCGCCCGAAGACCCTGACCAAGCGCCACGTTCCGGTGACGATCATGATCGGCGAACCGATTCAGCTCGGACCGGCCGACAAGCCGGTCATGGTCACCCGAAGACTCCGCGCCGCCATGAGCGAGATGCTCGACCGCGCCCAGCGCGAGTACCCCGGCAAGCCCTCCGGCCCGGACGACACCTGGTGGCTGCCCGCCCAGCTCGGCGGCACCGCGCCCACCCTGGAGGTCGCCGAAGCCGAGGACGAGGCGGAGGCCCTGGCCAAGGCCGAGCGTCGCGCCGCCCGGGGCTGATGGCTGACCCTCCCTCTCCCCTCTCACCCTCCCGTCTGCTACTCCGTGCGATCGAGTGAACGCCTTCCGTCGCGTGTCGCCCGGCCGCCGACCTCCCCCGTCTGACACAGTGACAGCTTCTCTCAGGGGCCTTCGTCCTGAATCGACGACGGGGGCGACACGTCGAGCGGTCGGAAAGGTCGGAGACGGAGATGGCAAGGATCACCGGAACACGGCAGTCACCCACGACCAGGGCCCGCACCCGCGCAAGCGCCGGTGCGGGCTTCCTGCTTCTGGGCATCCTGCTCACCGGCTGCGGGGCCGAACCCGGGGAGATCCCGCTCTCCGAGATCCGGCCGGAGACCCCCTCCGCCACCCCCGAGCCGACGCCCGCCGCAACCCCCGGCGTGGTCGGCGCGGTTGCCGGCAATCCCGCCGCGGCCACCGCGCACAACGGACTGATCGTCAGCCGCGCCTACACCGACACCTCCCGCACCACCACCGCCATCGTCACCTTCGCCCCCGACGGCAGCGGCCAGCAGCAGATCACCCAGCCGCCGGCCCGCGCCCGCGACGACCGCCCCGACTGGTCCCCCGACGGCGCCACCGTCGCCTTCGACCGCACCGACCCGCAGACCGGCACCGCCCGGCTCTGGACCGTCGCCACCTCCGGCGAAGGCGCCCACCAGGTCGGCCAGCTCTGCGACAGCGGCACCGCCGACTGCGCCAACGAGGACGAACGCGCCCCCGCCTTCTCCCCGGACGGCAAACAGCTCGCCTTCAGCCGCTCCTGGGGGCCCTTGGACCCGGCCGGCAACACGCAGACCCAGTACTCGGACCTCTACCTGATGAGCCCCGACGGCACCGACGTGCAGCGGCTCACCTTCCTCACCAACGACAAGCCTTACTCCGGCACGGTCAGCAACCCCAGCTGGTCCCCCGACGGCAAGCAGCTCACCTTCGAGTACCGCACCGGCGCCACCGGACAACCCGCCAACAGCCGTGCCATCTACATCGTCGGCGTGGACGGCACCGGCCTGCGCCAGCTGACCCCCTGGGAACTGCGCGCCGGCGACCGCGCCGCCTGGTCCCCCGACGGCACCCGGATCCTCTTCACCACCTACCCCGCCGGCGCCGACAACGCCCCTGGCGGCGGCATCTACACCGTCCACCCCGACGGCACCGCCATCGGCGCCCTCACCCCCGCGCCCTCCGACGTCTTCTACGGCACCGCCGCGTACGCACCTGACGGCAAGTCCATCGTCTTCGCCCAGGCCCCGGCCGGATCCGGCGCCGACCTCTACCGCATGCAGCCCGACGGCACCGGCGTCGCCCGCCTCACCAACACCGCGGACAAGTGGCTCGCCCGCCCCGCCTGGGGAACGGCCGAGCCGTCGACCGCACTGTCGAACGCTGCTTCGTCGGCCGTTCCGTCGACCAGGCCCTCGGCCGATCCGTCGGCCGCAACGGCCCCGACGGACCGGCCCGAGGTCCAGCCGCCCGCACGGGCCCAGGGGCAGCCGCCCACAGAGGAACCCCAATCCGACGACGAATGAGCCGGCGAGAAACGCGGTAGCGAAACGCGGCACGAAAAAGCGGTACGGAAAAAGCGGTACGGAAACGCAAAAAGACCCCCTCCCGGACGGGAGGGGGTCTTTTGGAATGATTGTTCGGCGGCGTCCTACTCTCCCACAGGGTCCCCCCTGCAGTACCATCGGCGCTGTGAGGCTTAGCTTCCGGGTTCGGAATGTAACCGGGCGTTTCCCTCACGCTATGACCACCGAAACACTATGAAACTATCCGACCTGCCGGCAGGGCGGTCGTTGTTTCAGAACAACACAGTGGACGCGAGCAACTGAGGACAAGCCCTCGGCCTATTAGTACCGGTCAACTCCACCCCTCACAGGGCTTCCATATCCGGCCTATCAACCCAGTCGTCTACTGGGAGCCTTACCCTCTCAAGGAGGTGGGAGTGCTCATCTCGAAGCAGGCTTCCCGCTTAGATGCTTTCAGCGGTTATCCCTCCCGAACGTAGCCAACCAGCCATGCCCTTGGCAGGACAACTGGCACACCAGAGGTTCGTCCGTCCCGGTCCTCTCGTACTAGGGACAGCCCTTCTCAACACTCCTACGCGCACAGCGGATAGGGACCGAACTGTCTCACGACGTTCTAAACCCAGCTCGCGTACCGCTTTAATGGGCGAACAGCCCAACCCTTGGGACCTACTCCAGCCCCAGGATGCGACGAGCCGACATCGAGGTGCCAAACCATCCCGTCGATATGGACTCTTGGGGAAGATCAGCCTGTTATCCCCGGGGTACCTTTTATCCGTTGAGCGACGGCGCTTCCACAAGCCACCGCCGGATCACTAGTCCCTACTTTCGTACCTGCTCGACCCGTCAGTCTCACAGTCAAGCTCCCTTGTGCACTTACACTCAACACCTGATTGCCAACCAGGCTGAGGGAACCTTTGGGCGCCTCCGTTACCCTTTAGGAGGCAACCGCCCCAGTTAAACTACCCACCAGACACTGTCCCTGATCCGGATCACGGACCCAGGTTAGACATCCAGCACGACCAGAGTGGTATTTCAACGACGACTCCACAACAACTGGCGTTGCCGCTTCAAAGTCTCCCACCTATCCTACACAAGCCGAACCGAACACCAATATCAAGCTATAGTAAAGGTCCCGGGGTCTTTCCGTCCTGCTGCGCGAAACGAGCATCTTTACTCGTAATGCAATTTCACCGGGCCTATGGTTGAGACAGTCGAGAAGTCGTTACGCCATTCGTGCAGGTCGGAACTTACCCGACAAGGAATTTCGCTACCTTAGGATGGTTATAGTTACCACCGCCGTTTACTGGCGCTTAAGTTCTCAGCTTCGCCTGGACGAATCCAAGCTAACCGGTCCCCTTAACGTTCCAGCACCGGGCAGGCGTCAGTCCGTATACATCGCCTTACGGCTTCGCACGGACCTGTGTTTTTAGTAAACAGTCGCTTCTCGCTGGTCTCTGCGGCCACCCCCAGCTCAAGGCGCAAGGCCCGTCACCAGGAATGGCCCCCCTTCTCCCGAAGTTACGGGGGCATTTTGCCGAGTTCCTTAACCATAGTTCACCCGAACGCCTCGGTATTCTCTACCTGACCACCTGAGTCGGTTTGGGGTACGGGCCGCCATGAAACTCGCTAGAGGCTTTTCTCGACAGCATAGGATCATCCACTTCACCACAATCGGCTCGGCATCAGGTCTCAGACTATATGAACGGCGGATTTGCCTACCGTTCGTCCTACACCCTTACCCCGGGACAACCACCGCCCGGGCTGGACTACCTTCCTGCGTCACCCCATCGCTCACCTACTACCCCGTTGGGTCACCGGCTCCACCACGTCCCATTGTCCGAAGACTCCGGGCCGGCTTCACGGGCTTAGCATCAAGAGGTTCAGCGTTGGCGCTTCAAAGCGGGTACGGGAATATCAACCCGTTGTCCATCGACTACGCCTGTCGGCCTCGCCTTAGGTCCCGACTTACCCTGGGCAGATCAGCTTGACCCAGGAACCCTTGGTCAATCGGCGCAAGAGTTTCCCACTCTTGTATCGCTACTCATGCCTGCATTCTCACTCGTATACCGTCCACGACTGGTTTCCACCGCCGCTTCACCCGGCACACGACGCTCCCCTACCCATCACAGCCTCCGTTGGGAGTATTGCTGCAATGACACGACTTCGGTGATGTGCTTGAGCCCCGCTACATTGTCGGCGCGGAATCACTTGACCAGTGAGCTATTACGCACTCTTTCAAGGGTGGCTGCTTCTAAGCCAACCTCCTGGTTGTCTCTGCGACTCCACATCCTTTCCCACTTAGCACACGCTTAGGGACCTTAGTCGGTGTTCTGGGCTGTTTCCCTCTCGACCATGGAGCTTATCCCCCACAGTCTCACTGCCACGCTCTCACTTACCGGCATTCGGAGTTTGGCTAAGGTCAGTAACCCGGTAAGGCCCATCGCCTATCCAGTGCTCTACCTCCGGCAAGAAACACGTGACGCTGCACCTAAATGCATTTCGGGGAGAACCAGCTATCACGGAGTTTGATTGGCCTTTCACCCCTAACCACAGGTCATCCCCCAGGTTTTCAACCCTGGTGGGTTCGGTCCTCCACACGGTCTTACCCGCGCTTCAACCTGCCCATGGCTAGATCACTCCGCTTCGGGTCTTGGGCATGCAACTCAAACGCCCTATTCGGACTCGCTTTCGCTACGGCTACCCCACACGGGTTAACCTCGCTACACACCGCAAACTCGCAGGCTCATTCTTCAAAAGGCACGCAGTCACGGCCCACCAGCAAGCTGATGAACGACGCTCCCACGGCTTGTAGGCACACGGTTTCAGGTACTATTTCACTCCGCTCCCGCGGTACTTTTCACCATTCCCTCACGGTACTATCCGCTATCGGTCACCAGGGAATATTTAGGCTTAGCGGGTGGTCCCGCCAGATTCACACGGGATTTCTCGGGCCCCGTGCTACTTGGGAGATGAGCAAGCAAGCCGTACAGATTTCGTCTACGGGGGTCTTACCCTCTACGCCGGACCTTTCGCATGTCCTTCGACTACCCATACGGTTTCTGACTCGCCCAGCCGCCGGCAGACGACTGAAGCTCATTCCCACAACCCCGCAATGGCAACCCCTGCCGGGTCTCACACCAAAACGGTTTAGCCTCATCCAGTTTCGCTCGCCACTACTCCCGGAATCACGGTTGTTTTCTCTTCCTGCGGGTACTGAGATGTTTCACTTCCCCGCGTTCCCTCCACACTGCCTATGTGTTCAGCAGCGGGTGACAGCCCATGACGACTGCCGGGTTTCCCCATTCGGAAACCCCCGGATCAAAGCCTGGTTGACGGCTCCCCGGGGACTATCGTGGCCTCCCACGTCCTTCATCGGTTCCTGGTGCCAAGGCATCCACCGTGCGCCCTTAAAAACTTGGCCACAGATGCTCGCGTCCACTGTGCAGTTCTCAAACAACGACCAGTCACACACCCTCAATGATCCGAAGACCACCTCAAGTGAGGCCGGCAACCACTGAGACAACGGTTACCCGTTCCCTCAGGACCCAACAACGTGCCCGACACACCCAGACCATGAATCTCTTCCACGCCGAAGCAGTACTAGGAAACACCGTCTGAACTGTGCCGAATAGTCAACGTTCCACCCATGAGCAACCGTGCAGAACATTCGCCTGCAACCGGCATATTTGCTCCTTAGAAAGGAGGTGATCCAGCCGCACCTTCCGGTACGGCTACCTTGTTACGACTTCGTCCCAATCGCTGGTCCCACCTTCGACGGCTCCTCCCCTTACGGGTTAGGCCACCGGCTTCGGGTGTTACCGACTTTCGTGACGTGACGGGCGGTGTGTACAAGGCCCGGGAACGTATTCACCGCAGCATGCTGATCTGCGATTACTAGCAACTCCAACTTCATGGGGTCGAGTTGCAGACCCCAATCCGAACTGAGGCCGGCTTTTTGGGATTCGCTCCGCCTCACGGCATCGCAGCCCTTTGTACCGACCATTGTAGCACGTGTGCAGCCCAAGACATAAGGGGCATGATGATTTGACGTCGTCCCCACCTTCCTCCGAGTTGACCCCGGCAGTCTCCTGTGAGTCCCCATCACCCCGAAAGGCACGCTGGCAACACAGAACAAGGGTTGCGCTCGTTGCGGGACTTAACCCAACATCTCACGACACGAGCTGACGACAACCATGCACCACCTGTATACCGACCACAAGGGGGCACCTGTCTCCAGGTGTTTCCGGCATATGTCAAGCCTTGGTAAGGTTCTTCGCGTTGCGTCGAATTAAGCCACATGCTCCGCTGCTTGTGCGGGCCCCCGTCAATTCCTTTGAGTTTTAGCCTTGCGGCCGTACTCCCCAGGCGGGGAACTTAATGCGTTAGCTGCGGCACCGACGACGTGGAATGTCGCCAACACCTAGTTCCCAACGTTTACGGCGTGGACTACCAGGGTATCTAATCCTGTTCGCTCCCCACGCTTTCGCTCCTCAGCGTCAGTAATGGCCCAGAGATCCGCCTTCGCCACCGGTGTTCCTCCTGATATCTGCGCATTTCACCGCTACACCAGGAATTCCGATCTCCCCTACCACACTCTAGCCTGCCCGTATCGAATGCAGACCCGGGGTTAAGCCCCGGGCTTTCACATCCGACGCGACAGGCCGCCTACGAGCTCTTTACGCCCAATAATTCCGGACAACGCTCGCACCCTACGTATTACCGCGGCTGCTGGCACGTAGTTAGCCGGTGCTTCTTCTGCAGGTACCGTCACTTGCGCTTCTTCCCTGCTGAAAGAGGTTTACAACCCGAAGGCCGTCATCCCTCACGCGGCGTCGCTGCATCAGGCTTGCGCCCATTGTGCAATATTCCCCACTGCTGCCTCCCGTAGGAGTCTGGGCCGTGTCTCAGTCCCAGTGTGGCCGGTCGCCCTCTCAGGCCGGCTACCCGTCGTCGCCTTGGTAGGCCATTACCCCACCAACAAGCTGATAGGCCGCGGGCTCATCCTGCACCGCCGGAGCTTTCCACCCGAGAGCATGCGCTCCCGGGTCATATCCGGTATTAGACCCCGTTTCCAGGGCTTGTCCCAGAGTGCAGGGCAGATTGCCCACGTGTTACTCACCCGTTCGCCACTGATCCACCCCGAAGGGCTTCACCGTTCGACTTGCATGTGTTAAGCACGCCGCCAGCGTTCGTCCTGAGCCAGGATCAAACTCTCCGTGAATGTCTACCCGTAATCGGGCGGCACTCGCGTTGAGCGGCACGGCAACCACCGGAATAGGGTGATCCCGCGCACTGCGTCCTCGCTAGTGTTATTTCAAAAGGAATCTCCAACCCCGATCAGAATGACCGAGGCCGGGGATGTCAACATATCTGGCGTTGACTTTTGGCACGCTGTTGAGTTCTCAAGGAACGGACGCTTCCTTCGGACCGCCTTCCAGCGGACCCTCCGGGCTTCGTTCATTCGTGCTTTCAGCTTATCAGACGTTTTCCGCCCCGTTTTCCGGAGCTTCATTCATCGGATTCGCTTTCCGCTTGCCACCCCGGTCTCCCGCGGCGACTCCGGAACTGTACGGGGACCGACCCGCCCCATGCAAATCGCCCCCGCCCGGACTCCCGGGCAGGGGCGATTCGTTGTTCGAGCACCGTCAGCGGTGGCTCATCTCCTCGGCGAGGGCCGCCGCGAAGGCGTCGACGTCGGCCTCCGTGTTGTCGAAGGAACACATCCAGCGGACCTCACCGGTGTGCTCGTTCCAGAAGTAGAAGCGGTAACGCTTCTGGAGCCGCTCACTCACGTCGCGCGGGAGGATCGCGAACACCACGTTCGCCTGGACCGGGCGGACGATCTCGACGCCGTCGACCTTCCGGACCGCCGCCTCCAGGCGCTTGGCCATGGCGTTGGCCTGGCCGGCGTTGCGCAGGTAGAGGTCACCGGAGAGCAGGGCCTCGAACTGGGCCGAGACGAAGCGCATCTTCGAGGCCAGCTGCATGGAGGTCTTGCGCAGGTACTTGATGTTGCGCACCCGTTCCGGGTTGAGCACCACCACGACCTCGCCGAGCAGCAGGCCGTTCTTCGTCCCGCCGAAGGACAGCACGTCGACCCCCACGTCCGTGGTGAGGGCGCGCAGCGGCTTGTCGAGCGAGGCGGCCGCGTTGGCCAGCCGGGAGCCGTCCATGTGGACGAGCATGCCCAGCTGGTGGGCGTGCTCGGTGATCGCGCGGATCTCCTCGACGGTGTAGACGGTGCCGAGCTCGGTGCTCTGGGTGATGGACACCACGAGCGGCTGCGCGCGGTGCTCGTCGCCGTAGCCCCAGGCCTGCCGGTCGATGAGCTCGGGGGTGAGCTTGCCGTCCGGGGTGGGGACGGTGTGCAGCTTGATGCCGCCCATCTTCTCCGGGGCGCCGCCCTCGTCCACGTTGATGTGGGCGGTCTCGGCGCAGACCACGGCGCCCCAGCGCGGGAGCAGCGCCTGGAGGGCGACCACGTTGGCGCCGGTGCCGTTGAAGACCGGGTAGGCCTCCGCCTTCTCGCCGAAGTGGCGGCGGAAGACCTCCTGGAGGTTGACCGTGTAGTCGTCCTCGCCGTAGGCGACCTGGTGGCCGTCGTTGGCGAGGACGATCGCGGCGAGGACCTCCGGGTGCACGCCGGCGTAGTTGTCGCTGGCGAAGCCGCGGACGGCGGGGTCGTGCCGCCGTACCGCGTCCGTACGGGTGAGGTCGGTCATCGGGCTGTCAGCCACAGGTGCTGTCCGTTCAGTTCTGCTGCGGGGCGGTCCCAGAGGCCCGCCAGGTGTTCGGCGAGGTCGGCGGTGTCGGTGAAGCCGGCGAACTTCGCCTCCGGCTTCTCGGCCCGCATCTCGGGACTGACCAGCGCCTTGATGACCAGGATCGCAGCCGCGGCGGTGGGCTCGCCGTCCGGGGAGGTGGTCTCCTTCTTGAAGGAGTCGGCCATGGCGAGGGTCCACGCCTCGGTGGCGGCCTTGGCCGCCGCGTAGGCGGCGCCGCCGGCGGTGGGCTTGTGCGCGGCCGCGGCGGAGATCATCGCGTAGCGCCCGGCGGGGCTGCGGACCAGCGCGGGCTGGAAGGCCAGCGAGGTGTGCTGGAGGGTGCGCACGACGGTGTCGTGCAGGAAGTCCCAGTCGTCCAGGCGGGAGTCGAAGAAGGTCTTGCTGCCGCGCCAGCCGCCCACCAGGTGGAACAGGCCGTCGACGTGGCCGTGCTCGGACTCCAGGTGGTCGGCCCAGTCGTGGACCTCCTGCGGGTCGAGCAGGTCGATGACCTGGCCGCTGACCTTGGCTCCGCGGACCGCCACCCGGGTGGCGTCCAGGGCCGACTCCAGGCGGTGGGCGTCGATGTCGGCGCCGATCACGGTGGCGCCGTCGGCGGTGAGGCGGCGCAGCACCGCGCGGCCGGCCGGGCCGCTGGCTCCGGCGACGGCGATGACCTTGCCGGCCAGCGGGGCGTTGGTGGAGGTGGTCACGCGGCGACTCCCTGGATACCGGCGCCGGTGATGCCGGCGGTGGCGGCGATGACGCCGCGGAGCTTCTTGGACAGGGCCTCGTAGAACATGCTCAGCGGGAACTCGTCCGGGAGCACGGCGTCGCACAGGGCCTTGTTGAGGGCCTTGCCGTCGATGAGGTCGAGCGGCAGGGCCTCGGGGCCCTTCGCCCAGGTGGAGGCCGGGTGCGGGGTGAGGTAGCGGGAGACCAGCTGGTAGGCGGCGATCCAGTGGGCCGGCTTGGGCCGGTCGATGCCGTCGCGGTACAGGGTCTCGATCTCGCCGCAGAGCGCGTTGGTGACCTGCTGGGCGCGGTCCCAGTCGATGCTCAGGCGGTTGTCGCGCCAGCGCAGCGCGTCGTGCTTGTGCAGGTAGGCGAAGAGCAGCTGGCCGCCGAGGCCGTCGTAGTTGCGCACGCGGTCGCCGCTGACCGGGAAGCGGAACAGGCGGTCGAAGAGGATCGCGTACTGGACGTCGCGGGCGTGCGGGTTGCCCTCGCCCTCCAGCTTCACCGCCTCCTTGAAGGTGGTGAGGTCGCAGCGGAGCTCCTCCAGGCCGTACATCCAGAACGGGCTGCGCTGCTTGATCATGAAGGGGTCGAACGGCAGGTCGCCGTGGCTGTGGGTGCGGTCGTGGACCAGGTCCCACAGGACGAAGGTCTCCTGCGCGCGCTGCTGGTCCTGCAGCAGGCCCTCGGCGTCGGCCGGGATCTCCAGGCCGAGCTGCTGGACGGCGCTGGTGGTGACGGCGCGGAAACGGGCCGCCTCGCGGTCGCAGAAGATGCCGCCCCAGGTGAACCGCTCCGGCGCCTTGCGCACGGCGACGGTCTCGGGGAAGAGGACGGCGGAGTTGGTGTCGTAGCCGGCGGTGAAGTCCGTGAAGGTGATCGGCACGAACATCGGGTTGTCGAAGCGGGTGCGCTCCAGCTCGGCCAGCCAGTCGGGCCACACGACGCGCAGCAGGACGGCTTCCAGGTTGTGGTCCGGGTTGCCGTTCTGGGTGTACATCGGGAAGACGACCAGATGCTCCAGGCCGTCCTCGCGCTGGTCGGCGGGCTGGAAGGCGAGCAGCGAGTCGAGGAAGTCGGGCTCGCGGTAGCCGGTGTCGGCCCACTTCGCGAGGTCGGCGTCGACGGCGGCCAGGTAGGCGGCGTCGTGCGGGAAGTTCGGGGCGAGTTCCTCGATGGCGCTGCGGACGGTGGCGACCAGCGGGTCGACGGTGTGCCGCTGGACGGCGGCCAGGTCGATCGAGCCGTCCTTGGACTGCAGCGGGCGCAGTGTCTCGACGGCCTCCTTCAGGCGCAGCCAGGCCGGGTGGCCGGCGAGGGTCGAGACCGGGGCGACGGCCGCCGCAGCGAGCCTTGGCGAAAGATTCTGCATCGTGGACTCACTTCGACAGGAGTTATTTCAACGAGGACACCATAAGTACGAAAGGTTCTCCCGTTCAAGGGGGCCCGGACAGGCAAAGCTGCGGCGCACTGCCGCTCCGGCCCGAAAACCTTCGCCGACAGGCCGGTTGTCCGGCATGTGGACAGTGATCTGGATGTTCTGGACAGATGCGCCGCTCTGATGCGAACCTCCCCGCATGTTCCCGGCGGTGATCACGGTGGCCGTACGCCACAACAGCCCGGTCCGGGTGCCCTCGCATCGGCACGTCGGCTGTCGCTGTCGCGCGCGCGGACTCTGCTGCCGCTGCTGTCGCTGCCGCCGCTGTTGTTGATCCGGCCGACGCCCCCAGCCGGACGGCGCCGCGGACGTGGACCCGTACGCCGACCATGCCGTGTGTGTTCCGGCGCCGCCACCGGGGGAAGTGATCCGCCGGGCCCCGGCCGACCAGGCCGCCCCGTCGCGCTGCTCGTGCCGCCCGCAGCTCCCGTCCCGCTCTCCTTGCCCGGTCCTTCCTTCCTCATGGAGCCCCGCATGACCCTCCGCAAGCCGTCCGTCGCACTGCCCCTCGTCGCTCTGGTCGCCGCCGCCGCACTGAGCGCGTGCGCCCCGCAGGACTCCACGTCCGACGCCGCCTCCGGCGCCTCGGGTGCGGCCGGCACGGCGGCGGGCTGCGCGCCGGGCGCGCTGGGTACCCGTACGGCCGGGACGCTGACCGTCGGCACCGACAAGCCCGCGTACGACCCGTGGTTCTCCGAGGACAAGCCGGAGAACGGCAAGGGCTTCGAGTCCGCCGTGGCCTACGCGGTGGCGGAGAAGCTGGGCTACCCCAAGGACAAGGTCAGTTGGGTGGTCGCGCCGTTCGGCAAGGCGACCGCGCCGGGCGCCAAGGACTTCGACTTCGACATCAACCAGGTGTCGATCAGCGACGAGCGCAAGCAGGCGGTGGACTTCTCCTCCGGCTACTACGACGTGCGCCAGGCCGTCATCGCGCTGAAGAACTCCAAGGCGGCGGGCGCCAGGACCATCGCCGACCTCAAGGGCGCCAAGCTCGGCGCTCAGGTCGGCACCACCAGCCTGGACACCATCACCAACACCATCAAGCCGAGCAGCCAGCCGGCCGTCTTCGACTCCAACGACTTGGCCAAGGCCGCGCTGAAGAACGGCCAGGTCGAGGCCCTGGTGGTGGACCTGCCGACCGCCTTCTACATCACCGGCGCCGAGGTGCCCGAGGCCCAGGTGGTCGGCCAGTTCGAGTCGGCCTCGCAGGGCGAGCAGTTCGGCCTGGTGCTGGACAAGGGCTCCAAGCTGACCGGCTGCGTGTCGCAGGCGGTGGACGCGCTGCGTGCGGACGGCACGCTGGCGAAGCTGGAGAAGCAGTGGCTCTCCGACGCAGTCTCGGCACCGGTGCTGAAGTGAGCGCTGACATGAGCCCCGGACTGAGCGGGGACTTGGGCGGGGACTTGGGCGAGGGCGTGGGCGGGGGCGTGGGCGCGGAGGTCGCGCACGGTGCGAAGGGCCGGCCCCTGGACGACGGCTACCGCCCGTCCGAGCGGCGGCTGGCCCACGAGGCGTACCGGCGCGCCCGGGCCCGACGGTCGGCGCTGATCGCCGCCGCCTCCACCCTGGCGACGGCCGTCGCGCTCTACCTGCTGATCGTCAACTCCCCCGGCTGGGAGGTGACTCGGCGGACCTTCTTCAACCTCGACTATGCCCGCCGGGCGTTTCCCGAGGTGCTGAAGGGGCTTCGGCTCAACCTGGAGCTGATGCTCGGCTGCGGGGTCCTGATCCTGGTGTTCGGTCTGCTGCTGGCGGTACTGCGGACGCTGCGCGGACCGGTGTTCCTGCCGGTACGGCTGCTCGCCACCGCCTACGTGGACTTCTTCCTCGGGCTGCCGATGATCATCTGCCTGTTGGTGATGATCACCGGGGTGCCGGCGCTGCGGCTGACCGGGGTGACCACCGATCCGCTGCTGCTGGGCGGGGTGGCGCTGGTGCTGACGTATTCGGCGTACGTGTCGGAGGTGTTCCGCTCCGGCATCGAGTCGGTGCACCCGAGCCAGCGGGCCGCGGCGCGCTCGCTGGGGCTGACCAACGCGCAGGCGATGCGGTACGTGGTGCTGCCGCAGGCCGTCCGGCGGGTGGTGCCGCCGCTGCTGAACAACCTGGTGAGCCTGCAGAAGGACACCGGGCTGGTCTCGATCGGCGGCGCGATCGACGCGGTGTACGCGGCGAAGATCATCGCGGCCCGGTCGTTCAACTTCACCCCGTACCTGCTGGCGGGGCTGGTGTTCATCGTGCTGACCATTCCGCTGACCCGGTTCGCCGACTGGCTGACCGCCCGGATGAACCGTCGGCAGTTCCAGGGAGGTGCGGTATGACCACGGCCGGAGGCCCCGGGACCGAAGTGCTCCGGCTGGAGTCGGTGCGCAAGACCTTCGGCGGGCAGGTGGTGTTGCGCGACGTGGACCTCGCCGTGCCCGAGCACTCGGTGACGGCGCTGATCGGGGCGTCCGGCTCCGGGAAGTCCACGCTGATGCGGTGCGTCAACCTGCTGGAGAGCCTGGACGACGGCGCGATCTTCCTGGACGGCGAGGAGATCACCGATCCGCGTGCGGACGAGGACGCCGTGCGGCGCCGGATCGGGGTGGTATTCCAGTCGTACAACCTGTTCCCGCACATGACGGTGCTGGAGAACATCACGCTCGCGCCGCGCCGGGTGCACGGGGTCGCGCGGGCCGAGGCCGAGGCTCGGGCGCTGGAACTGCTCGACCGGCTCGGGCTGGCGGCCAAGGCGAAGGAGTACCCGGACCGGCTCTCCGGCGGGCAGCAGCAGCGCGTCGCCATCGTGCGGGCGCTGGCCACCGGCCCCCGGCTGCTGCTCCTGGACGAGATCACCGCGGCGCTCGACCCGGTGCTGGTCGGGGAGGTGCTCTCGGTGGTGCGCGACCTCAAGGAGCAGGGGATGACGATGGTCATCTCCACCCACGAGATGGGCTTCGCGCGCGAGGTCGCCGACCAGGTCTGCTTCCTGGACGGCGGGGTGGTGCTCGAACAGGGGCCGCCGGAGCAGGTGTTCGGGGATCCGCGGGAGGAGCGGACCCGGCGGTTCCTCAGCCGGGTGGTCGCCTCGGGGCGGCTCCAGGGCTGAGGCCGGCGGCGGGACCGGGTGTGCGGAGGACCGGGTGTGCGGCGGGCCGGGTATGGGACGGACCACGTGTACGGCCGACCGGTGTGCGGCCGCGGCTCTCACCACAGCGGCCACCACCGTGCGCCCCCGTACGCGCCTGGCCGCGCCCGGTGCGGAGCGGTGATCGTGGACCGGACGACCGTCGCCGCGCGCGGGGTCGGCGAACAGATGACAGCTGACAGATGACGGATCACAGATAACAGCCGACAGATTTCATCATCTGTTCGCTGAACACTGTTCGCTGTTCGCTGTTCGTCGTTCGCCGCCTCCCGTCGCCCACCGCCCCGGGAGGCCACCGTTGCACGGACCCGCCCTGGTCAACTGGCTCCTCGCCCTCCTCACCGCCGCCGCCGGCGCCACCTGCCTGGCCCGGCTGCGGCGCTCCGCCTGCGCCCCCGGCGGCGCGCACCGGCCGCTCGCCCGGGAGTCCGACGCCGCCGAGGCCCTGATGGGCCTCGGCATGGCCGCGATGGCCGTCACCGGCGCGACCGTCCCGCCCACCGTGTGGGCCGCCCTCTTCGGCCTCCCCGCCGTCGCCTTCCTGCTCGCCGCCGCACACGCCCCCGCCGGCCGGGCCCACCGGCTGCACCACGCGGTCGGCGCGCTCGCCATGACGTACATGGCCCTCGCCATGGCCGCAGCCTCCGGCCACCAGCACCACCACACCGCCGCCCAGGGCCTGCCACTGCTGACCGGAGCCCTCCTCCTCTACTTCGGCGGGTACACCCTCTGGGCCGGCAGCCGCCTGCTGCGCACCCCCGCCGGCACCCTCGCCATCGGCACCACAGGGCTGCCGCACGCCTGCCGGCTCACCATGGGCATCGGCATGTTCGCCATGCTCCTGACCATGTGAGGCCGCCACGCACGCGCCAAGGCCGCGGTGTGCGCGTGGCGTTGGTCACTGGCCGGCCGAAAGCCGTTCCACCGGGCTTCGCCAGCACATAGGTTGGCGGGGAGCGCGCTGTCGCGTTCCGTGCGTACTCGGGGAGCCCATGCGATGCCTGCCCTGATCGGCCTGCTGCTGCTCGGACTGCTGCTCTCGACCCTCGCGCCCCGGCTGCTGGCCCGGGCCTGCTGGGTGGAGCGCGAACCGGTGCTGGCGCTGCTGGTGTGGCAGTGCCTCGTGGTGGCGGTGCTGCTGTGCTGCACGCTGGGGCTGGTGCTGGCCGCCTCCGCCGCGATGCCGGAGCTGCGCGCTCTGGTGTTCGCCGGTGCGCCGCACGGGGTGGAGGCCGCGTACGGGCTGCAGGAAGCCGAGGGCTGGGGGCGGCTGTGCGCCGCGGTGCTGGCGGCGGGCGGGGTGCAGACGGTCCTGGCGCTCACCCGCGAGGTCCGGACGGCCAAGGCGCTGCGCGACCGTCGCCATGCCCAACTGGCGGATCGGGCGCCGGAGTTGCCGGAGTCGATCGAAGCCGCCCGGAGTCGCCGGGAGCGGCTGGTGGTGCTGGAGAACGTGCGCCCCGAGGCATGGTCGCTGCCCGGTCCGGACTCCCGCCTGGTGGTCACCACCGGCGCTCTCCAGCAGCTGACCGACCGGGAGTTGGCGGCCGTGCTGAGCCATGAGCGCGGCCACGTCCGGGCCCGGCACCACTGGCTGCAGCAGTTCGCCCAGGCGCTCGCCTCGGGCTTCCCCGGCGTCGGGGTGTTCGCCGCCTTCCGGGACCAGGTGGCCGAACTGGTCGAGCTGGCGGCCGACGACCGGGCCGCGCGCCGGCACGGCCGGCACACCACCGCCCTCGCCCTGGCCGAACTCAACCTGGACCGCGGGGTGTTCGGCTCCTGCCCGCCCGGCCTGGCACAGTCCCCGAAGCGGGTGGACCGGCTGCTCGCAGGCCGCCCCAGGCTCTCCGTCCCGCACCGACTGCACCTGACCGTCGCGGCGCTCGCCGCACCCGCCGCGGCCGTCCTGCTGGCGTTCGCCCCGGGTCTGCACTCGCTCCTCTGACCGTCACCGGCGGCGAGTTGACGTCACGTCAACTCGCGGGGTCGTCCACACAGAGCGGGCCGAGCGGACTGCCGAGGGTCAGATCCAGCACCTCGCGGTGGAGCGGCCGAGCCTGCTCGTAGCGGTCCCGGCCGGCATCGGTGAGGGTGAGCACGATGCCCCGCCGGTCGCTCTCGCACATCGCCCGGGTGACCAGTCCGGCCTTCTCCAGGCGGGCGATCAGCCGGGAGAGCGCGCTCTGGCTCAGGTGGACGGTGGGAGCCAGCTCGGTCACCCGCAGCGCGTGCCCACCGCCCGCGTCGCAGCCCTCGACGAGGCGTTCCAGCACTTCGAATTCACTCATGCCCAGCCCGAACCGGTCGCCCAGCTCGCGGTCGAGCATGCAGGCGGCCGCAGCGTGCCGGGCCAGCAGGTCGCGCCACTGCGCGACGAGACCGGCCTCCGCCGAGGAGTCGAGTTCAGCCACACCGCCACCCTAGCATGTGCGCCGTAAATTATTGCGTTCACATCTAATTCATTTGCATTGAATGCACACGCATGTACTGTCCTCCCATGACCACCGCGACCGTCACGCCACCCGACGCTCCGTCAACCAGCGGGCTGCACTGGACACCCCGCCTCTGGGGCACGCTGATCGTGCTCTGCGCCGCCATGTTCCTGGACGCCCTGGACGTCTCCATGGTCGGCGTCGCCCTTCCGTCCATCGGCTCCGAGCTGCACCTGTCCACCTCCGCCCTGCAGTGGGTGGTCTCCGGCTACGTGCTCGGCTACGGCGGCCTGCTGCTGCTCGGCGGCCGCGCCGCCGACCTGCTCGGCCGCCGCCGGGTCTTCCTGGTCGCCCTGGGCGCCTTCGCCGCCGCCTCGCTGGTCGGCGGCCTCGTCGACGACGGCGGACTGCTGATCGCGGCCCGCTTCCTCAAGGGCGTCAGCGCCGCCTTCACCGCCCCCGCGGGCCTGTCGATCATCACCACCACCTTCGCCGAGGGCCCGGCCCGCAACCGCGCACTGTCGATCTACACCACCTGCGGCGCCAGCGGCTTCTCGCTCGGCCTGGTGCTGAGCGGCCTGCTCACCTCGGTCGGCTGGCGCTGGACCTTCCTGATGCCCGTCCCGGTCGCGTTGCTCGCCCTGGTCTTCGCCGTCCGGCTGCTCCCCCGCCCGGTCGAGGAGCCCGCCAAGGGCGGGTACGACGTGCTGGGCGCCATCACCGGCACCGCGACCGTCCTGCTGCTGGTCTTCACCGTCACCGAGGCACAGAGCGCCGGCTGGCTGAGCCTGCGCACGCTCGGCTCCCTGGTCGTGGTCGCCGCGCTGGCCGCCGCCTTTCTGCTGGTCGAGAGCCGCACCGCCCACCCGCTGGTCCGGCTCGGCATCTTCCGCAACGGTTCGGTCGCCCGGGCCAACGTGGTCGCCTTCGCGATGACCGGTGCGTACGGCGGCTTCCAGTTCGTGGTCACGCTCTACCTCCAGCACCTGCTCGGCTGGTCGGCCCTGCAGATGGCCCTCGGGCTGCTGCCGGCCGGTGCGTTCATCGCGCTCTCGGCGCCGTTCATGGGCCCGATCGTGGACCGCTTCGGCACCGGTCGGCTGCTGCCGCTCGGCCTGCTGGCCCTGGTCGGCGCCTTCGCGCTCTTCCTGCGGCTGGACGAGCACAGCTCCTACCCGGCCCTGGTGCTGCCCTCGATGCTGCTGCTCGGCGTGGGCTTCGCGCTCGCCTTCCCCTCGGTGAACATCGCCGCCACCGACGGGGTGGGCGACGAGGAGCAGGGCCTGGCCTCGGGACTGGTGAACACCGCGATCCAGGTCGGCACTGCGGTGGTGCTGGCCGGGGCGACCGCCATGATCACGGCCGGCAGCGCGGGCGGCGACAGCCCGCAGGCCCAACTCGACGGCTACCGGCCCGCGTTGGTGTTCGTGACGGTGGTCTCGCTGATCGGCCTGGCGGTCGCGGCGGCAGGCGCCCTGGTGGACCGGCGGCGGAAGGCGATCCCCGTGTCGGTGCCCGATTATGATTACCCGTCAGCCGGATCGACGTCGACCCGAAGCGGAGTCCTGACCGAGCGCTGATCCCGGGGCCCCGCCCGCGGCCGTACCCCGAGGCCGTCGGGCAATGGTGCCGGCTCCACCAAACCCCCGTGTTGGTGGAGCCGGCCGTCTTCGTACCGGCCGCCCGGGGCGGCGCCCGCCGGGGCGCGGTTCCACGGTGCGGCTGTCGGCTCCGCAAGTATATTGGCCCGGAGCCAACGAACGTTCGGAGCAGTCACGATGGCACCTCGCGGGGAATCGGTCAATGAGGAGATGCGGCAACGCTCCCGCCAACGCATCATGCGGGCCACCGTCGAACTGGTTGACCAGCGCGGTTACGCGGGCACCACACTGACCGACATCGCCGAGCGGGCCGGGCTCGCCCGCGGGCTGCTGTCGTACTACTTCGACGGCAAACGGCTGTTGATGCAGTCCGCCACGCACCGGATGATGCACCAGTGCCTGTCCCGCGCGCTGGCGGAACTGGCCCCCGGCTCCTCCCCCGAGGCCCGGCTGGCCCGCGCCATCGACGCCGTCCTCGGCCTCGCGCTGGACCACCCCCGGGTGATGCGCTCCCACCTGGCGCTGATCCTCGACCCCGACACCGGCGCCTTCGTCCAGGACCCCGAGCAGCAGCAACTCGGCGCCATCCTTCAGGGTTTGCTGCGCGACTGGGGCGCGCCGGATCCGCTCGCCGAGCACGCGGTGCTGCGCAGCGCGCTGATGGGCGGCTGCATCGGCGTCCTGTTGCCGGGGGCCGAGAGCCCGCTGGCGCCGATCCGGGCCGACCTCTTCCGCCGCTACGACCTGGCCTGGGAGCTCGGCCTCCCGCCCCAGCAGGACCCTCCGGAACGCGAAAGGCCGCCGGCCCGCGGCTGACGGCGGGTGGGCGGCCTGCCGGCAGCGACCTGGTCGGCGGCGGCTCGGTCGGCGGCGGGCCTGCTGCCGGCGGCCCCGCCGGGGAGCGGCCTCACAGGCTCCGCGCGGAAGCGGCTCAGCGCTCCTTCAGGATCGAGGCCAGCAGGTCTATGGTGCGCTCCGGCGTGAGGCTGTCCACGCACAGCCGCTCCATGACCTGGATGTAGGCGTCGACGTCGTCCCGCTTGTCCAGATAGAGCGCGCTGGTGAGTTGCTCCAGGTAGACCACGTCCGCCAGGTCCTGCTCCGGGAAGCGCAGGATCGTGAACGCCCCGGACTCGCCCGCGTGCGCACCGAACCGGAACGGCATGACCTGGATCACCACGTTGGCCTGCTCGGCGACGTCGATCAGGTACTGCACCTGACCGCGCATCACCTTCGGCCCGCCGACCGGCCGGCGCAGCGCAGCCTCGTCGATGACCGCCCACAGACGCGGGCTGGTGCCCTCGGTCAGCAGCTTCTGACGGCGCAGGCGGAGGCTGACCCGCCGCTCGATCTCCTCCTCGCTGATGACCGGCCGACTCTGGCCGAAAACCGCCCGTGCGTACTCCTCGGACTGCAGCAGCCCGGGGATGAACTGCACTTCGTAGGTGCGGATCAGCTGGGCGGCCTCCTCCAGGCCGACGTAGGTCTGGAACCAGCCCGGCAGCACGTCGTTGAAGCTGTGCCACCAACCGGACTTGTTGGCCTCGCGGACCAGGCCGAGCAGGGCCTCCCGCTCCAGGCCGTCGTCGACGCCGTACAGGCTGAGCAGGTCGGCGACGTCGCGCTCCTTGAAGCTGACGCGGCCGAGTTCCATGCGGCTGATCTTGGACTCGGAGGCCCGGATCGCGTAGCCCGCGTCCTCGCGGGTGATTCCGCGCGCCTCACGCAGGCGACGCAGCTGAGAGCCGAGGAGGATCCGGCGGACCATCGAGCCGCCGCCCGGCTGAACTGTGGTCATGCGGTCGAAACCTCCACCTAGGGCAAACAGCGCACAGTCTGCCATCAGTTGAGCGCTCACGGTGCCGATACTGACGGATGTTCCTATCAGTTCTCCACTCCGCACACCAGGATGCACGTGCATTCGGCGCTTGCATATGCCAATAGTGCGACTGCACGTGAATCGACTCTTGCATCTGCAGTGAGCGCACACCACCATGGTGCACGTGCACCTGCACATCCCTGGCAATCCCGCGGGCTCCGCGTCGACCCCACGCGCGACTCCGTGCACCGGGCCCGACGGCGTCCCCCGCGCCATCGGGCGTTCGAGTGCGCGCGCGCCTGGTCGAAGGGGCGGCCGTGCGGCCGAGCGAGTCGGAGGTGACCGGCATGACCCCGGCGGGTCCAGCCGTGTCCGCCCCCTTATGGGAGGAGCTCTTCATGAGCACCGGTACGGCTTTGGCGGTTGACCCCCATGTGGTCACCTGTACGCTCGCTCCTCGCTTCGAAGCCGTCAGAACCGCGCGCGACTTCGCCCGGACCACGCTCCGACGCTGGGGACTGACGGAGCTGTTCGACGATGTCGCGCTGGTGGCCTCGGAACTCGTGACCAACGCGCTCCGGCATGCGATCGGCGCACGGCCCGACCCGGCGGGCGGCGCCCAGGGCGAGTACGACTTTCCCACACAGCCGACCCCGGACGGGCGGCTGCCGATCCGAATAAGCCTGGTGCACCGCGCACCCCAGGTGGTCTGCGCGGTCAGCGACCCGAGCAGCATCGGCCCGGTCGCCCGGGAGGCGGACTTCGTCGCCGAATCCGGCCGCGGACTGCACCTGGTGGAGTCGTTCAGCCGCTCCTGGGGCTGGCACCCGCTGGGCAGCGGCAAGGTGGTCTGGGCGATGTTCGAGGCGGAACAGGCCTGCGGCTCCCCGCTCGACGGGCACCCGGAGGTCGGCGGGCGATCGGCGCTGGACGCGCTCGGCGGACCGTTCGACGTCGGTGGACGGCACCGGCGCTCGGCCTAGGACCCGTCGTCGCGCCGGGCGGTGGACGGCCGGTCGAAGGGCGGTGGACGGCCGGTTCGAAGGCGGTGGACGGCCGGTTCGAAGGCGGTGGACGGCCGGTTCGACGGGAATCCCGGGAGGAGCACATCCCGGGCCATTGCGCCGGCGGATCAGCACCGGACGGCGGCTCGTCATCGAATGGCGGTTCGTCAACGGACGGCGGTTCGGCACCGGACGGGAATCCGGACCGGGCGAAGGGCCGTCACAGCACAAAAGACAAAGGCCGTCGTGGTGTCGGCACCCACGACGGCCCCCCGATGGTGAAGCACGGCGGCCGGTCAGACCGCCAGGTGGTCGAACTCCCCGTCCTTGGCCCCCAGCAGCAGGGCCGCGATCTCGGCCCGGGTGTAGATGAGCGCCGGACCGTCCGGGAACCGCGAGTTGCGCATCGCCACATCGCCGCCCGGAAGGGCCGCGAACTCGACGCAGTTGCCCTGGGAGTTACTGTGCCGGCTCTTCTGCCAGACCACCCCCTGGAGATCGGCGGCGGCCATCCCGTTGTAGGTGTCGTACGAGCCGTGCGTGTCCTGCGAGTCGTGCATAGAAATCTCCCGAAGAGCTCCGGAGTTGTCGTCCAGCGCGGCGCCCCCGGCACCGCCGAACGAACGGACCGGCCCCGTACCGGCCCGGCACAACGCCTCACTTGACGCGATGATAGCCGCTGTGCACGTGCATCAGCACGGGACGTTGCAGGTGCACGAGGCTTTTCACCCGCCGCCCCGAATTCTTCACGGGCCTTCTCCCGACGGTACGTAAACGGACATACCGACTGAATCGCCGAACCTGCGATAACCGGCCGTGAGCAGCCCCCCGCTGAATGTTGATCTTCGAATGCCGGGAGTCGCACCACCGTGACCCTGCGTCAGAAATACCTCCGAGCTGTGAGACATCTCACTCGACATCGCCGCAACGCGGAGCCCCTCGGGGCGCGTCAAGGCAACGACCCCCGCTCGTACGGGGGTTGGGCGAAGAATGTCCGGATTGTAGGCAAACCACCCGGACCGGCACGGGCAACGCGCCGGGTCCGTACCGGGTCCGCGCCGCCTCCACGCGAAACCCGCACGGCAGCCGACTGCAGGCCTGACGGGCCGATGTCCTACGATCTCCGGCATGAGCACCGCAGCCATCCCGGGCGCGCCACTGCCCGTCCGCACTCCAGGCTCCCGTGCGCGGGGGCGCCACCGTCGTCCCGAGCGCCCCGAGATCCCCGCCGACGCCCCGGCCCTGGTGCTCGCCGTACCCGCGACCGCCGGGCCCGAGTCCCGCTCGGTCGTCGAGGAGCTGCTGTCGGTCGTCCGCAGCGAGCAGAACGGCATCCGGGCGACGGTCGGCTACCTCCCCGGCGGCACCGCCGAGGGCGAGCGCGGCGACGACCGCACCGTCGCCGAACTCCTGGCGACGGCCGCCGAGGCCGGGCTGCCGATGCCCGTCCTGGTGCCGCTGGTACCCGGTCCGCACGGCTTCCTGCCCGAACTCCACGCACTCGCCGCCGAATACGGCGCGCAGGTCACCGACGCGCTGGGCCCGCACCCGCTGCTCGCCGAGGCCGTCCACGTGCGGCTCTCCGAGGCCGGGCTGGCCCGCGCCGACCGGGCCCGGCTGTTCGCCATCGCGACCGCCGCGGACGGCGTGGTCCTGACCACCGCCGGCGGCGAGGACGCCGCCGCCGCGGCCGGCATCACCGGCGTGCTGCTGGCGGCCCGGCTGGCCGTCCCGGTCGTGGCCGCGGCCCTCGACGTGCCCGGCTCGGTGGCCGCGGCCGTCGACCACCTCAAGGAGACCGGCTCGCAGCGCCCCGCGCTGGCCCCCCTGGTGATCGGACCGGAGGCCGACTCCGAGCTGCTCGCCACGGCCGCCGAGGAGACCGGCTGCCCGTCGGCCGCGCCGCTGGGCGCGTACCCGGCCGTCGGCCAGCTGATCGCCTCCACCTACCTGGCCGCGCTGCCCGTGCCGTCCGCGGAGGAGCTCGCGCGGGCCGAGGCTGAGGCCGCGGCCGCCGCCGAGGCCGAGGGCACCGTGGAGGGCGCTCGCGGCGCCCACGCGGCCGGCCGGGAGTCGTTCGAGCGGTAATGGACACCGCGCGCCCGCCGGTGCGCACGAAGGGCCTGGAGCGGCTTCCGTTCCGGGCCCTTCGCTTTGCTCCCCTTGTTCCGTACGGGAGTTAAGAAGGCAATAAAGAGGAATGTCCGATCTGGTGTCATTTGCAGGTAATTGCTCTGCGGCCCCTCAGGCGCTCGAATCACCTCCCCTCCCCCGGCTCGACGCATGCGCCGTTCCGCGCTTCGACGCGCCGTCACACTCTTCCTGAGGCGGAGACAGTTGTGCATATCCGCAACGATATTGCCGAAAAACGATCATTTCCGATCATGAAATCCCGTCGTTTTGGTGATTCCCGCTAAACCGTGATGAGGGTCACAGGTGTTTGCAGTTTGAACTTAAGTCTGCTTAACGTGCTCCCCGTTCGTGACCACACGGACCCAGTTCATCCGCAACGCCGAGTCCTGCCGTCGGGTGTCTGGTAGCGCGAAAACGCACCACGGCAGGAGCGGGGGACCCACAGGTAAGTCGCCCCGGACCGCTCTCCGGAACGGTCCAGGGCTAGGGGTGAAGCCGCGCATGCGCGGCCGGGCAACTCCAGCCCGAATCCGACAGCTCACCTCGCAGGCGTGGGAGAGGACTGCGTCTTCATGCTTCCCACCAACGGCACCCGTCTGTCCGGCCGCACCCGCCGCGTGATCGCCGCCATCGGCGTCGCGGGCGTCGGCCTCACCGTCCCCTGCCTCGTGTCGGGCAACGCCTCCGCCGCCTCCGTCGCCACCTGGGACAAGGTCGCCCAGTGCGAGAGCAGCGGCAACTGGAGCATCAACACCGGCAACGGCTTCTACGGCGGCCTCCAGTTCACCTCCAGCACCTGGGCGGCCTTCGGCGGCACCGCGTACGCCCCGCAGGCCAACCAGGCCACCAAGGACCAGCAGATCGCCGTCGCCGAGAAGGTCCTCGCCTCGCAGGGCCCGGGCGCCTGGCCCGTCTGCTCGGTCCAGGCCGGCCTGACCAAGGGCGGCGCCCCGGCCGCCGTCGACACCTCGGCCGCCGCCAAGCCGGCCGCTCCGGCCGCTCCGGCCGCTCCGGCCGCGAAGCCGACCCAGGCCCCGGCCGCGAAGCCCGCCAAGCCGGCCGCGCCCGCCCAGGACGACGCCCAGGCCACCACGGACTCCGCCGCCGGCAACTGGGCCCAGAAGCACCAGCAGCAGGCCCAGAGCGACGACTACACCGTGGTCGCGGGCGACTGGCTGTCCTCGATCGCCGACAAGCACAACGTCCAGGGCGGCTGGCAGCGGCTCTACGAGCTCAACCGCGCCACCCTGGCCGACGGCCCGGACACCATCTACCCGGGCCAGCACCTGTCCTTCGGCGACCGTGGCCAGGCCCAGCCGTCGGCCTCGGCCGACCAGTCCTCCTCGGCCACCTCCGGTTCGGAGTTCAGCTGGTTCAACCGCTCGCAGAAGTCGGGTCAGTCCGCGAACGGCGGTTCCGTGAACGCCAAGCCGGCCGCGCAGACCCAGACCCCGGCCGCCAAGCCGGCCGCCCCGGCGCAGACCGCCACCGGCAGCATGGCCGCCGCGGTCTCCTTCGCCGAGTCCAAGGTCGGCCAGGCCTACGTCTACGGCGGCACCGGTAACGGCGGCTGGGACTGCTCCGGCCTGACCCAGGCCGCGCTGCGCGCCGCGGGCGTCTCCATCCCGCGCGTCGCCGCCGACCAGGCCGCTGCCAGCACCCACGTCTCGCTGGACAGCCTGCAGCCGGGCGACCTGCTGTTCTGGTCCAACAACGGCCAGGACTCGGGCGTCTACCACGTCGCCATCTACGTCGGCGGCGGCAAGTACGTCGAGGCCGCCAACCCGAGCGCGGGCGTCCGCGAGCAGACCATCGCCAACTGGGCGCCGGACTTCGCCGGCCGCGTCTGAGGACGGTGAGCGGCTGACGGCTGACCGCCGACCGCCGACCGCTGAGCGCCGACCGCCCACACCCCCGGGGAGAGTCCGACCACTCTCCCCGGGGGTTCCGGCGTATCCCGTGGTCAAACCCGGCTCCCAGCGGGCATGCTGCTGCTTCGCACCCGAGGAGGAGTCACATGGCCCAGGTCACCGTCACGCTCGACGCGAACCTAGCGATCGACGCGATGATGCTCTCCGGCACCAAGAGCCCGCAGGACGCCGTCGAGCTGATCCTGCGGGACTACCTGGCCCGCGGCCGCCGCACCGAGAGCCGTACCGGCGAAGCCGCCGACGGCCACCGCCTCACCGCCGACCGCCTGACCGCCCAGGAGGGCTGAACCGACGCACGCCGAAGGGCCCCGGAGCGCAACTGCCCTCCGGGGCCCTTCACTTGGGCCCTGCCCCCGGTCGTCGGCAGGCCGCACACCCGCCTCCGACCGGACCTCCCGACCGGCGGCTCAGCGCGCGCAGGCCCCGGTGGACCCGCGCATCACCAGCTCCGGCTGGAACATGAACTCGCCGCGCTGGGCGGCGTTCCCGCCGACCTCCTCCAGCAGCGCATCCACCGCCGCCGTGGCCATCGCCTCGACCGGCTGCCGGATCGTGGTCAACGGCGGCTCGGTGAAGGCGATCAGCGGCGAGTCGTCGAAGCCGACCACCGAGACGTCCTGCGGCACCGACAGCCCCCGCTGGCGCACCGCCCGGATCGCCCCGAGCGCCATCATGTCGCTCCCGCAGACGATCGCCGTGCAGCCCTTGTCGAGCAGCGCGCCGGCCGCCGCGTGCCCGCCCTCCACGCTGAACAGCGTGTGGTGGACGAGGCTTTCGGCCTCCTCCTGGCTACGACCGAGCACCGCCCGCATCGCCGCCGTGAAGCCCTCGATCTTGCGCAGCACCGGCACGTACCGGCGCTGCCCGACGGCCAACCCGATCCGCTGGTGGCCGAGTTCCGCCAGGTGCTGGACGGCCATCCACATCGCGGCCCGGTCGTCCGGCGAGATGAACGGCGCGTCGATCTTCTCGCTGAAGCCGTTGATCAGCACGAACGGCACCCCTCGCCCGGCCAGCCGCGCGTAGCGGTCGTGGTCGGCCGTGGTGTCGGCGTGCAGCCCGGAGACGAAGACGATGCCCGCCACGCCCCGGTCCACCAGCATCTCCACGAGTTCGTCCTCGGTGGATCCGCCCGGCGTCTGGGTGCACAGCACCGGGGTGAAGCCGTGCCGGCTGAGCACCTGCTCGATCACCTGCGCCAGCGCGGGGAAGATCGGATTGCTCAACTCCGGTGTGATCAGCCCGATCAGCCCGGCGCTGCGCTGGCGCAGCCGGGTCGGCCGCTCGTATCCGAGCACGTCCAGCGCCGCCAGCACGGTCTGCCGGGTCGCGGCGGAGACGTTCGCCTTGCCGTTGAGCACGCGGGAGACGGTGGCTTCGCTGACCCCCGCCTGCGCCGCGATGTCTGAGAGTCGCGCCGTAGTCACGGTCCCAGAGCCTATTGCAACCACGTCAGACCGCCCACCAGCCGGTGCTGTCCGGGGCGAGCACCGTCTCGCCGCCGTCCACCACGAGGTCGGCCGAGGCGAGCAGCAGCGTGCCCGGGGCCGCGATCCGCACCGGCTCGCCGGTGGTGTTCACGGTGCAGACGAAGGAACCGCGGCGGAACATCAGGGTGCCCTCGGGGCCGTCCAGCCACTCCACACCGGCGCCGGCGCCGAGGTCGGGCTGCGCCCGGCGGACGGCCAGGGCGCTGCGGTACAGCTCCAGGGTGGAGGACGGGTCACCGGTCTGCGCCTCGACGCTCAGCTCGGCCCACTCGGCGGGCTGCGGCAGCCAGGACGGCCCGCCGGCCACCGGTCCGAAGCCGTACGGGGCCTCGGTGCCGGACCACGGGATCGGGACGCGGCAGCCGTCGCGGTAGCCGTCCTGTCCGGCCTGGCGGAAGAAGGACGGGTCCTGGCGCACCTCGTCCGGCAGGTCGGTGACGTCGGGCAGGCCGAGCTCCTCGCCCTGGTAGACGTAGGCGGAACCGGGCAGTGCGAGCATCAGCAGGGTGGCGGCGCGGGCCCTGCGCAGACCCAGTGCGCGGTCGCCGGCGGTGCGGATCTGGGTGCCGAGGCCCGGCTCGTTGGCGAAGCGGGTGGCGTGCCGGGTGACGTCGTGGTTGGACAGCACCCAGGTGGTGGGGGCGTCGACCGGGCGCATCGAGTCGAGCGAGAGGTCGATCACCTCGCGCAGCGCCGCCGCGTCCCAATCGGTGCCCAGGTACTGGAAGTTGAAGGCCTGGTGCAGCTCGTCGGGACGGACGTAGTTGGCGGTGCGCTGGACGGTCGGGGTCCAGGCCTCGGCGACACCGATCCGCTGGCCCGGGTACTCGTCGAGGATCTTGCGCCAGCTGCGGTAGATCTCGTGCACGCCGTCCTGGTCGAAGAAGGGCATGACGTCGTTGCCGAGCAGCTTGAGCTGGTCGCCGCCGCCGAGGTCGGGCAGGCCGGGGGCCTTGACCAGGCCGTGGGCGACGTCGATGCGGAAACCGTCCACGCCCATGTCGAGCCAGAATCGCAGGATCGAGCGGAACTCGTCGGCGACGGCCGGGTTGTCCCAGTCGAAGTCGGGCTGCTCGGGGGCGAACAGGTGCAGGTACCAGTCGCCGGGGGTGCCGTCCGGGTTCTCGGTGCGGGTCCAGGCCGGGCCACCGAAGATGGACTCCCAGTCGTTGGGCGGCAGTTCGCCGTTCTCGCCCTTGCCGGGACGGAAGTGGTAGCGGTCGCGCAGCGGGGAGCCGGGGCCCTCGCGCAGGGCGCGCTGGAACCACTCGTGCTGGTCCGAGGAGTGGTTGGGGACGAGGTCGACGATGATCCGCAGCCCCAGCTGGTGGGCGTCCCGGATGAGGGCGTCGGCGTCCAGCAGGGTGCCGAACATCGGGTCCACCGCGCGGTAGTCGGCGACGTCGTAGCCGGCGTCCGCCTGCGGCGAGGCGTAGAACGGCGAGAGCCAGACGGCGTCCACGCCGAGGTCGCGCAGGTAGGGCAGCCGGCTGCGGATGCCGGGCAGGTCGCCCATGCCGTCGCCGTTGGAGTCGGCGAAACTGCGCGGGTACACCTGGTAGATGACCGCGTCCCGCCACCAGCCTCTGGACGCGCCGCCCGTCACAGCAGCCGGGGCGTTCGCCTCGTGAGCGGTGTCGGCGACGGGCCGGGAGGCGTCGGCCAGGTTCTGGGTCATGGACGGTATCCCTCGGGGATCGGAGTTGCGGGGGGCCTTGCGCGGGAGGAGTTCCGCGTCGGGCGTCACGACTTGGAGGCGCCGGCGGTCAGGCCGGTGACCAGGTGGCGCTGCACCAGGTAGAAGAAGGCCGCGGACGGGATCGCGATCAGCACGGCGGTCGCGGCCATCAGGTTCCACTGGGCGTCGTGCTCGCTGACGAAGGTCTGCAGGCCCACGGCCAGCGTGTACTTGTCGGAGCTGAGCATGAACGTCGAGGCGAACGGCACCTCGGCCCAGTAGGTGAGGAAGGAGTAGAACGCGGCGACCGCCAGGCCCGGGCGGGCGAGCGGCAGCACCAGCCGCCAGAAGGTGCCGAACGGGCTGAGCCCGTCGACCCGGCCGGCCTCGTCGATCTCCACCGGGATGGTGTCGAAGTAGCCCTTCAGCAGCCAGGCGCAGTACGGCACGGTGGTGGTCGAGTAGACCAGGATCAGGCCGGTGTAGCTGTCCAGCAGGCCGAGTTCGGAGAGCATCGTGTACATCGGCACGATCAGCACCGCGATCGGGAACATCTGGGTGACCAGCAGCGACCACATCAGCGGCTTGTGCCCGGGGAACTTCATCCGGGACACGGCGTAGCCGGTGGTGGCGGCGACCAGGACGCCGAAGACGGTGGTGACGCCGGAGACCAGCAGGGCGTTGCCGAACCAGGTGAAGAAGTCGGTGTCGGACAGCACGTGCTGGTAGTTGGACAGCGTGAGCTTGTCGAGGATCTGGCCGGGGTGGAGGTAGTCGCTCTTGTCCGGGCCGAGCGAGACGAAGAGGATCCACCCGACCGGGAACAGGGCGATCAGGCTGGCCACGGTCAGGGTGCCGTGGGACAGCGTCCGGGCCAGCGGGCTGCTCTCGCCGCGGCGACGGACCTTGGCCGGCCGGGCGGCGGTCGGGGCCGCGCCCGCCGCGGGGGCCGGGCGTTCGGTGGTGGTGCTCATCGGGGTTACCTGCCTTCGTGGGTCAACTGGGTCCGGGGCCTCAGCCGTTGGCCTGCTCGTTGCGGGCGAGCCAACGCCGGTAGAAGGCGGTGAAGACGATCAGGATGGACAGCAGGATCACGCCGTAGGCGGCGGACTGCGCGTAGTCCCGGGGGATCTGGCCGAAGCCGAGGCGGTAGGCCCAGGTGACCAGCAGCTGGGCGTCGGGCGCGCCGGTGCCGAACAGCAGGAAGATGACGTTGAACTGGTTGAACGTCCAGATCACGCCGAGCAGGACGACGGTGGAGGAGACGGAGCGCAGCCCGGGCAGGGTGACGAACCGGAAGCGCTGCCAGGGGGTGGCGCCGTCCATCTCGGCGGCCTCGTACAGCTCGGCCGGGATCGCCTGCAGGCCGCCGAGCAACGAGATCATCATGAACGGCACGCCGGCCCAGGTGTTCACCAGGATCGCGGCCGCCTTCTGCGCCCACGGCTCGGTCAGCCAGCCGGGCTCGGGCAGGTGCAGGGCGGAGAGGATGCCGTTGACGACGCCGCCGTCGGCGAGCATCAGGCGCCAGGAGAAGACGGTGACGAAGGTGGGTACGGCCCAGGGCAGGATGAGCAGCATCCGGTAGACGGCACGCCCGCGCAGTTTCTTGTTGAGCAGCAGGGCGAGGCCGAGGCCGAGGGTGTAGTGCAGGAAGACGCAGCCGGCCGTCCAGGCGATGGTCCAGACGAAGTGCGACCAGAAGCGGTCGTACGAGCCGGGGCCCCAGAGGATGTCGGCGTAGTTGTGGAAGCCGACGAACTCGTAGCTGGCCGGGATCTGGTTGACGCCGATCGTGCGGGCGACGTTGAGGCTGTTGGCGTCGGTGAGGGTGAGCCAGATGCCCTGGACGAGCGGGTAGATCACCAGCGCGCCGAGCACCAACACGACCGGGGCGATCATCGCGTAGGCGTACCAGTGCTTGGCGTAGGAGCGCTTGACTCGTTCCAGCAGGCCCGGACGCTGCTCGCGCTCCCGGCTGCCCTTGCCGGTGGCGCCCTGCACGGCGACTGACATCGTTTGCACCTTCTCGGAGGGGGTTCTCGGGCTCCGGGGAGTCCTCGGGGGAGCCGACGGCCCGGCCGCCGGGGCGACCGACGGCGGCGGACAGATGACAGGCGACAGATAACAGATGATGAAATCTGTCATCTGTTATCTGTTCGCCGTCATCCGTCCATCCGTCGCCGGTCAGCCGGCAGGCCGGGCCCGGGGACTACTTGGCGAAGCCCGGCAGGAGCTTGGCGTAGTCGGTGGCGACGGTGTTCAGCGCGTCCTGGGTGCCGGTGCCCTGGACGGCCTTGCCCAGGTTGGTGCCGAGCGAGGCGAACAGCGAGCTGTACTCGGGCAGTTCGGGGCGCGGCTTGGCGCTGCTCAGGATGGACTGGAAGCCGGCGATGCCCGGGTCGGCCTTGACGTCGGCGGTGAAGGCGTCGGAGCGGGTGGGCAGGGTGGAGTTCTTCTGCGCGATGAACGCCTGGCTCTCGGCCGAGGTCATGAATGCGGCGAACTTCTCGGCGGCGGCCTTGTGGGACTTGTCGGCGCCGGCGTAGACGGAGATGTTGTGGCCGCCGGTGGGGGCGCCGGCCTTGCCGCCGGAGCCGGCCGGGACGGCGGCGATGCCGAGGTTGCCCTTGTCGGCGAAGGCCGAGCCCTTGTAGATGTTGGTGATCTCCCAGGGGCCCTGGATGATCGCCGCGACCTTGCCGCTGTTGAAGGCGTCCATCATGTGGGCGTAGGCGTCGGTGGTGACGTCGGCCTTGGCGGTGCCGGGCGAGGTGAACATCGTCTTGTAGGTCTCGACGGCCTTGACGGCCTCCGGCGAGGTGACGGTGATCTTCTTGCCGGCGGCGTCGACGGTGTCGGTGCCCTCGCCGAACAGGAACGGCATCGCGTAGTAGCCGTCGGCGGCCTTCAGCCAGAAGCCGTCCACGCCGGCCTTGTCCTTGACGGCGGCGGCGTCGGCCTTCAGCTCGTCCCAGGTCTTCGGGGCGTCGGTGATGCCCGCCTTGGCGAACAGCTCCTTGTTGTAGAGCAGGCCGAGGGTGTCGGTCACCAGCGGGACGCCGTACAGCTTGCCCTCGTACTTGGCCTGCTGGATCAGGCTCGGCTGGAAGGCGGAGGTGTCGGCGGCGGCCGGGGTGCCGTCCAGCGGCTCCAGGTAGCCGGCCTTGGCGAAGGCGGCGGTCCAGCCGACCTCGGAGCGGAACACGTCCGGAGCGCCCTTGGCCCCCATGGCGGTCTGCAGCTTGTTCTGCGCCTGGTCGAACGGGACGTTGACGAAGTCGACCTTGATGTTCGGGTTGACGGCCTCGAACTTCTTGACGAGCTCCTGGTAGTTCGGTGCCTCGTTGGTGGCGTTCGAAGTGTCCCAGTACGTGAGGGTGACCGGCCCGTCGGCCTTGCCGTCCGAGCTGGAGCCGCTGCTGCCACAGGCAGCCATCGAGACCGCGAGGGCCACAACGAGGGCAGAGGCCGCGATGCCACGCCGCATGAGAACTCCTTGGGAGGGTGGGGGTGCCCGAGATGTTCGGAGACAGGCGCATAATGGCTGCCTCGTGCCGACCGCACCGTTGCTGCCGTCGGGCTCGGGAAGGAAGTTAACAGCGGTGAAAGATCGACGGAAAGTCCTTGCAGCAAGTTTCTGCAAGAAACGGGGATCGTTACATCCGCGTGTCCTGGACGTTGCCACTCGGTAGTTGACGCCGGCGCCGATTGCCCGGGTACGTCCGATTCGCCCGTCCCCCGGGCGGCCGGACAGACCACCCTGCGTGGCCGAAAGCCGCCTGCAGCAGACTGGGCGCATGCGCATCAGAGCCGTCACCAGGGACGAACTTCCGCTGCTGGCCGAGCTGGAACGGGCCGCCGGCGCGCCCTTCGCCGAGATCGGCATGCCGGAGATCGCCGAGGACGAGCCCCCGGCCCCCGGGGAGCTGGCGCACTACCTGGAACGGGGCGTCGCCCTGGTCGCCGAAGCCCCCGACGGAGCGATCGCCGGCTATCTGCTGGCCGAACCGGTGGACGGCGCGCTGCACGTCGAACAGGTCTCCGTGCACCCCGACCACGCCCGCCGGGGAATCGGCCGGGCGCTGATCGAGCACCTGGCCGGGACCACCGACGCCCCCGCGCTCACCCTCACCACCTTCGCCGAGGTCCCCTGGAACGCGCCCTACTACGAGCGCTGCGGCTTCCGCGCGCTGGCCGGGGACGAGCTCACCCCCGGTCTGCGCGAGATCCGCCGCCGGGAGGCCGAGCACGGCCTGGACCGCTGGCCCCGGCTCTGCATGCGCCGCGACCTCCGGCCGTGACCTGCAGAGACCCGGCCCACCGGGCCACCACCCGCTAGAGCCGCGACCCGCTAGTAGGGCTTGGTCAGGTCTGTTTTCGTGTGGGTATGTCGCGGTGGCAGGTGGGGCAGGCGCCGGCCCAGGTCGCCAGAAGGATCTGGAGCTCGCGGACGACTTGGTAGAGGCTCAGGCCGGCCCCGCGTCTTTTGGGGCGGTGGCCAGTCTGCGCAGGGTGCAGAACGCGTGGGCGAGAGAGACGAGCGTGACGTGGTGATGCCAGCCGGTGAACGTGCGGCCCTCGAAGTGGGCCAGGCCGAGGGCCTGTTTCATCTCCCGGTAGTCGTGCTCGATCCGCCAGCGGAGCTTGGCCATTCGCACCAGAGTGGTCAGCGGGGTGTCGGCGGGCAGGTTCGAGAGCCAGAACTGGACCGGCTCGGCTTCCTTGGCGGGCCATTCGGCCAGCAGCCAGCACTCGGCCAGCTCCACGCCCTCGGTGGCGTCGCGGATCTCGCGTCCGGCCGGGCGGATCCGCAGCGCCACGAAGCGCGAATACATCCGCTTGAAGCCGCTCTTCGCCTTGCCTGGGCGCGACCCCTCCCGCCACGACACCGGCCTGGCCGCTTTCGGCCCGGCAGCGATGGCCAGGTCCTTCACACTGCGGGCCTTGTCCGGGTACTTCGCCACCGGCGGCCGGCCGGTGCCGCTGTAGGCGGGCGTGACGGGCCGGGCTTCGGCAGGGTGCGCGGTCGGCGTGGTGGAGATCCCCAGCACGTAGTGCAGGCCGCGTTGCTGGAGGCCGAGGCGGAAGGCCGCGGCGTCGCCGTATCCGGCGTCGGCGATGGCGAGCGGGACGTGGACACCCCAGCACCGGGTCTCGTCGATCATGTCCAGGGCCAGCTGCCACTTCTCCACGTGGCCCAGGCCTGCGGGGATGCCGCACCGGTCTCGCCGGGCGACCTTGTCCGGGTCGGCCTTCGTCGATTCGGGGTCCCAGGACGCGGGGAGGAACAGCCGCCAGTTGACCGGCGCCGAGGCGTGGTCACGGGCCAAGTGGAGCGAGACGCCCACTTGGCAGTTGGTGACCTTGCCCGCGGTTCCGGTGTACTGCCGCGACACACACGCCGACGCGTCGCCGTCCTTGAGGAACCCCGTGTCGTCGATGATCAGCGCGGTCGGATCGATGGCGTCCTGCATCCTCCAGGACAAACGGGCCCGGACGTGCGCCGGATCCCAGGGGCTTGTCGTGACGAAGTGCGCGAGAGCCTGCCGGTTTCCGTCCTCCCCGAGCCGCGCGGCCATCGGCTCCACCGACTTCCGCTTGCCGTCCAGGAGCAGCCCACGCACGTACGCCTGCCCCCAACGCCGCTGGTCAGCACGCGTGAACGCTTCGAACAACCCCGCCGTGAACGCCTCCAGGTCCTCCCGGACCTCGGCCATCTCCCCAGGTGTCACACACCAACAACGCGCCACCTACTCCCCAGGACACGCCACCACGGCACCGACCTGACCAAGCCCTACTAGGGCCACGACCCGCTAGTTGGTTCCCAGCCGCAGCACGGTGGTCGAGCGGAACTCCTCCCCCGGCCGCAGCACCGTGCTCGGGAAGGCCGAGTGGTGCGGGGAGTCCGGAAAGTGCTGGGTCTCCAGCGCGATCCCGGCGAACGGCCCGTACGGAACGCCGCTCGCGCCGGTGACCGCGCCCTGGAACTTGTTCGCCGTGTAGACCTGGATGCCCGGCTCGGTGGTCAGCACCTCCAGGGTGCGGCCGCTGACCGGGTCCTCCAGCAGCGCCGCCCGCGCCGGGCTGCCGTCCGCCGGCCGGGCGCGCAGTACCCAGTTGTGGTCGTAGCCGCCGGGCCCGACCAGCTGCGGGTGCCGGTCGTGCACCGACTTGCCGATCGGCGTGGCCACCGTGAAGTCGAACGGCGTGCCGGCCACCGGCTCGGTCCGCCCGTACGGGATCTGCCGCTCGTCGGCCGGGGTGTACTCGTCGGCGTCCAGGGTGAGCAGGTGGCCGAGGACGTCGCCGCTGCCTTCACCCGCAAGATTGATGTACGCGTGGTTGGTCAGGTTGACGACGGTCGGCTTGGTGGTGACGGCGTGGTAGCCGATCACCAGCTCGCCCGCCGCGTCCAGCGTGTAGTCGACGGTGACGTCCAGCGCGCCCGGGAAGCCCTGGTCCCCGTCCGGGCTGTGCAGCCGCAGCCGCACCCCGCCCTCGACCGGCTCCGCCGCCCACATCCGGTGCGCGAAACCGTCCGGCCCGCCGTGCAGCGTCATGCCGCCGCCGGTGGAGGCCAGCTGGTGCTCCACCCCGTCGATGGTGACGGAGGAACGGTCGATCCGGTTGGCGTACCGGCCCACCACCGTGCCGTAGTGCCGGGCCGGGCCCAGGATCTGCGCCAACTCGTCCGTCGCCAGCAGCAGTTGGGCGGAGCGCCCGGAACGGTCGGGGGCGCTCAGAGTGTGCAGGGTGGCGCCCAGGGTGAGCACGCTCGCCTCGTACGGGCCGGCCGTGAGCGTCCAGCGCCCGATCGCGGCGCCCGCCCCCGAGCGGTCGAGGGGTTCGTGCCGCACGCTGGTGGCCTCACTCGCCATGGCCTGCTCCTCACTGGCGTCGGCCGCGCACCGCGACCGCCCGGTTCCTGGTCCGTCGGGGGCTCGCCGTGCCGCCCCGTGTCCGTCAGCCTAACGACGGCGCCGCCGTACTCAGCGCCGCCGTACGAGTGCCGCCGCCGCACGGAGCAGCACCCCCGTACGGAACGCCGCCCCTACTCCTCCCCGTCCTCCTCCGCCCGGCTCGCCTCCCGCTGCTTCGCCGGCAGCCCGAGCGCCGAGGCCAGCCCGTCCGGCCCGCTGCCCGCCTTGCGGTAGACGGCGGCCAGCCGCCGGTTGACCAGGCTGATGTGCACCCCCAGCTCGTCGGCGATCCGCTGCGGCGGCACGCCCTGCACCGCCCGCTTGGCGACCTCCAACTCCGGGCCGCTGAGGCTCTCCAGCGTGTCACCGAAGTCGCGCAGCCCGAGCCGGTTGGGCCGCAGGCCGTAGTTGGCCAGCTCGCGCCGCGCCCGGTCGACCAGGCCCTCCGCCGAGCAGTGCTGGGCCAGCTCGATGCCCTGGTACAGGTGCTCCTGGGCGTCCTCCAGCCGCCCGACCCGGCGCAGCGCGGCACCGAGGTCGACCAGCGCGACGGCGTGCTCGTACCCCGCCGGGGACTGCCCGAGGTGCTGCACGGCCTGCTCCAGCAGCTCGACCGCCTGCTGCCCGTCCTCGACCTGCGCCCGCAGCCGCAGCGCGCTGCCGATCGCCGAGGCGGTGCCGAAGGTGTGCGCGTCCCGGACGGCCTTGAGGGCGTGCTCGCGGGCGCGCTCCGGCTCGTCGTCGGCGAGGGCGACGGCGAGGTGGCCGGCCCAGGGCGCCCAGACGGTGTTGCGCCAGCCGCGGACCTCCAGCTGAGCGCCGGCCTCGGTGAGCGCAGCGGCCGCGCCCGCGTACCGCTCCTTGGCGACGAGCAGCTTGCCGTACAGCGAGGCGGCGTCCGGCAGCACCATCGCGGTCGCGTGGTACGGCGGGTGGAAGCCGAAGTCGTTGGCCAGCTCCCAGGCCTCCTCGACCCGGCCGCGGGCGATGAGGGTGTCCACCAGCACGCCGACCGCGTCCCAGGCCAGCGGCAACCGCGCCCCGATCCGCTCGGAGATCCGGTACGCGCGGCGCAGGAAGTCCTCGGCCTCGGCGAGCAGGCCGCGGCGGAACCGGGCCAGGCCCATCAGGAAGTACGCGAAGCCCCGGTGGGCGCCGCTCCAACCGGCCAGCTCGAACTGGATGATGGCGTCCGCGGCCAGCCGTTCGGCCTGCGCGATGCGGTCGTTGTAGATGTACGTCAGGCTGAGCATCGAGGGCAGTTCGAAGCCCCAGGTGGTGTCGGTCCAGCCGAGGCCCTTGGGCAGCCGACCGCCGTCGAGGACCTCGTCGGCGAGCGCCAGCGCCTCGGTGGAGGCGTCGCCGCGCAGGGTGAGGTCCCAGGCGCGCATGGCGAGCACGGCGCGGTCGGCGGCTTCCCGGCCGGTCAGGCTGCGGCACATCTCGCCGAGCCGGGCGGAGCGTCCGGGGCCGTCCTCCTCGGACTTGCGGAAGGCGTGCCACATGAACGAGGCGGCCTGGAGCCGCTGCCGTCCGGCCGGGTCGGCGGTCTGTTCGGCCTCGTCCTGGCAGACCAGGGCGGCCTCGCCCAGTTCGCCGCTGTGGGCGAGCACTTCGGAGAGCCGGAAGGTGGCGTCAACCCGCAGTTCGGGGCGGAGGGGTCCCTCGTCCGGGTCGAGTGCGAGCTTGAGCTGGTTGACGGTGGCGACGGGGTCGGTGAGCAGTGCGGAGCAGCCGAGTTCGTACATCACCTCGGCCTTGATGTCGTCGGCGGGCGGCTCTTCGAGCGCGCGGTGCAGGCAGCGCTGGGCGGCTTCGGGGGCGCCGATGAGCTGGTGTTCGACGGCGGCGCGGCGCAGTTTCTTGACGATCCGGTCGTCGCCCTCGCCGGAGTGGGTCTCGACCAGGTGGCGGGAGGCGGCCAGCAGGCCGAGTCCGGCGTTCTCGATCTCGACGGCGGCGATGCCGTGCATGCCGAGGCGGGTGGCGTCCGGCATGGTGTTGTAGATGGAGCTGCCGATCAGCGGGTGGACGAACTCCAGGTTCCCGTTGGGGGCCTGGGTGAGCACGCGTTGCTTGCGCAGCTGCTTGATGGACTCCCGGGCGGCTTCGCTGCTCTGGGTGGAGATCCGGGTGGCGAGGTCGATCCGGATGTCGGTGCCCAGCATGGCGCAGGCCCAGGCGAAGCGCAGGGTGCTGGCACCGAGCTGGTCCAGCCAGCTCTTGAGGGTCATCCCGGTGGCGTCGACGGCGAGTTCGCGCAGCTGCCGGGAGTTCTCCTCGACCGGTTCGAGCTCCTGGTCGCGGACCTGGTCGAGCAGGCGGCCGGCCTCGAAGGGGTTGCCGTTGACGACGTTCCAGAACTCGTAGCAGAAGGCGTCCTCGGCCTTGTCGCCGAGTTCGGCGCGGATCATGTCGGTGACGGAGCTCAGGTTGAGCCGGTTGAGCTCGTGCTTGCGGCCCTTGAGCGCGAGGACGTCCCTGCGCAGGCGGTGGGTCTCGGCGGGCCAGTCGCTCTCGTCGTCGCGGAAGGCGAAGACGAGCAGCACGGGGAGCATGTCGGAGCGGACGGCGAACTTGGCGAGCCAGGACAGGGATTCGGCGTCGGCCCAGTGCAGGTCGTCGACGATCATCACCATCGGTGCGCGGCGCGGTGCCAGCTGGGTGAGGACGTAGTCGAGGCCGTCGCGCACGCCCTGCGGGTCGAGGCGGCGGGCGCCGGCCTTGGGCTGCTTGAGGCCCATGGCCGGTCCGACGACCTCCTCCCAGGTGCCCATGACCTGGTGGAACTCGTCCGGCTTGAGGTTGCTGAGCACCGGCTGGAGCAGCTGGCGCAGGACGTGGTAGGGCTCCTTGAACTGCCGTTCGCCGCCTCGGGCGAACAGCACGGTGGCGCCCTCGCGGACCTTGGCGATCCGTCGAACCTCGTGCAGCAGGCTGGTCTTGCCGATGCCGGGGCGGCCGGAGAAGGTGAGGAGGTCACCGATCTCGGTGCCGCCGGCGGCGAATTCGCGGCACAGCCGGTCGACGGCGGTCTCCACCGACCGCAGTTCGGCGTCGCGGTCGCGCAGCCGGATCCGGGGCGCGGTGGCGTCGCCCTCTCGGCCGGAACCGAGTCCTGCCCGAAGTTCGTTCTGCTGCTCGGTCACCGTCGCGCCTCCGCCTCGCCTGATTCGCGTCACAGCTCCATCACTGTGTGGGGCCGAGGTTAGCGCTGTGCGGGCCCTCCCGTGCGGCATTCGTGCAGGCTGGGGCGGACGGTGAGGGTTCGGACGGTTTGCCAAGGGCAATTGCCCTATATCCCTAACGTCCGATCATTGCATCCGATACCCTACGGCCCTCAGACGCAGATGATCTTGCGAATACTCACCCTCATCATCTCAGCACCGCCGCGTCAACTCCCCCCACAATCAGTGCTCGAACCACAAGCGCCCCCGCCCTCCGCTGCACCGGGAGTCCGATGTCTGACGACACCTCACTTCAGATCCCGTTCCCGCACCGCCGCAGTCCGCACGGCACGTACGCCACCGCACGGCACCGCGACTGGCTGATCCGCCATCCGCTGCTCCAAGACGCCGACCACCCCGGTTACGCGCACTGGGAGGTGGTGGACCTCGCCGCGCTCGGCTACCCGGACGCCGGACCGGACGAACTCGCCCTGGCTGCCGACCTGATGGGCTTCTACTTCCTCTTCGACGACCAGTTCGACGGCCCGCTCGGCCGCCGCCCCTCCGAGGTCGCCCCGATCTGCGAACGCCTGATCGCCGTCCTGCACGGCGCCCGCCCCGACCGGGGCTCCCCGGTCGAGACCGCCTTCGCCGACCTCTGGAACCGCAGCGCGCACGGCATGGCCGCGCGCTGGCAGGCGCGCGCGGCCTACAACTGGGAGTACTACCTGGCCAGTCACCCCGCCGAGGCGGCCGGCCGAATCTCCACCCGGCCCCCCGACCGGGACGGCTACCTCGAACTCAGACGGGGCACCGCGGCGATGGAGACCATCTTCGACATGGTCGAACGACTGGGTCAGTTCGAGGTCCCCGCCGCCGTCCTGCACCACCCGGTGCTGCGTCAACTCCGCCAGCTGGCGGCCGACATACCGTCACTGAGCAACGACGTGCGGTCCTACCCGCTGGAGGCGCCGCGCGGGGACGTCAACAACCTGGTGATGATCGTCCAGCGCGAGCGCCGCTGCACGGCCGAGGAGGCCTGCGCCGCGGTCATCGCGGAGGCCCAGCTGATGGTCGAGCGCTGCGCCGAATTGCACGGCCGACTCCCCGACGTCTACCGGGAGTTGGGCCTGTCACGGATCGAACGCACGATCGCCCAGCGGTACGCGGACGGGCTGCTCACCTGGCTGGCCGGCTACCTCAGCTGGGAGGCGCGCACCGGCCGCTACCACTCCGTCTGACGTCCGCCGCCCCCAGCTCTCAGCCCTCCGCCCGGCGCGCGGGGCCGGCCGGAACGCCGGAGACGACCGGCCCGCCGGGAGCGAGCGGAACGCGCACCCTCCGTACGGGCCGGACGTACGGACCGTAGCCGCGCGCGCGTCCGACGGCTATCGTGCTCGACGGCGGACGCCCCGACCGGGAGTCCGACCCTGTGCGTGTCCAGCCCCTCCCGCCGGGCCGCCCCCGACCGGGCGGTCCGGCGCGCCGTCTCCGGCCCTCCCGCCGGACGGCGCCCGACGACGCGAGGAGACACCAAGAGCATGACGGTCTACCAGCCCCCCGGCGCGCCCGGCAGCATCGTCGCCTACCGCTCCCGGTACGAGCACTGGATAGCCGGCGGATGGACGCCCCCGGTGCGCGGCGAGTACTTCGGCAACCCGACGCCGGTCACCGGCGAGGTGTTCACCGAGGTCGCCCGCGGCACCGCCGAGGACATCGAGGCCGCCCTGGACGCGGCCCACGCCGCCGCCCCCGCCTGGGGCCGTACCCCGGCCCCCGAGCGGGCCCAGGTGCTGCTGCGCATCGCCGACCGGATCGAGGCCAACCTGGAGCAGCTGGCCGTCGCGGAGAGCTGGGAGAACGGCAAGCCGGTGCGCGAGACGCTGGCCGCCGACCTCCCGCTGGCCGTGGACCACCTGCGGTACTTCGCCGGTGCGCTGCGCGCCCAGGAGGGCGGCCTCTCCCAGCTGGACGAGGACACCGTGGCGTACCACTTCCACGAGCCGCTGGGCGTGGTCGGCCAGATCATCCCGTGGAACTTCCCGATCCTGATGGCGATCTGGAAGCTCGCCCCGGCGCTCGCGGCCGGCAACGCGGTGGTGCTCAAGCCCGCCGAGCAGACCCCGGCCTCGGTGCTGCTGCTCGCCGAACTGACCGCCGACCTGCTGCCGCCCGGTGTGCTCAACATCGTCACCGGCTTCGGCGAGGAGGCGGGCGCCCCGCTCTCCGCCAGCCCGCGGATCCGCAAGCTCGCCTTCACCGGCGAGACCGGCACCGGCCGGCTGATCGCCCGCGCGGCGGCCGACAACCTGATCCCGGTCACCCTGGAGCTCGGCGGCAAGAGCCCCAACCTGTTCTTCGCGGACGTCGCCGACGCCTCGGACGCCTTCTACGACAAGGCCGTCGAGGGTTTCGCGATGTTCGCCCTCAACCAGGGCGAGGTCTGCACCTGCCCCAGCCGGGCGCTGATCGACTCCGCGATCTACGAGCGGCTGCTCGGCGACGGCCTGGAGCGGGTCCGCGCGATGCGCCAGGGCAACCCGCTGGACACCGAGACCCAGGTCGGTGCGCAGGCCAGTGTCGAACAGCTGAAGAAGATCCTCTCCTACTTCGAGATCGGCCGGGCCGAGGGCGCCAGGGTGCTCACCGGCGGCGAGCGCGCCGACCTCGGCGGCTCCCTGGCCGACGGGTACTACGTGACGCCGACCGTCTTCGAGGGCGACAACGCGATGCGGGTCTTCCAGGAGGAGATCTTCGGACCGGTGGTCTCGGTGACCCGCTTCGACGGCTTCGACCAGGCCGTCTCCCTCGCCAACGACACCCAGTACGGGCTCGGCGCCGGCGTGTGGACCCGCGACCTCAACACCGCCCACCGGGCCGGGCGCGCCATCCAGGCGGGCCGGGTCTGGACCAACTGCTACCACGCCTACCCGGCCCATGCGGCCTTCGGCGGCTACAAGAACTCCGGCATCGGGCGGGAGAACCACAAGGCCCTGCTGGAGCACTACCAGCAGACCAAGAACCTGCTGGTCAGCTACTCCCCCGACGCGGTCGGCTTCTTCTAGGGCGGGTCCCCCGCAGAGGGCGGCGGGGCCCCGAACGGGTCAGGTCCCCCCGAACAGAGCGGGTTCCCCCGAAAGTGTGAAGCGGGAGACCGGTTCCGGTCTCCCGCTTCACCGCCACTCCCCGCGGCGGGCATGAGAGCAAAACGGCTTTTTCGGGATCTAAGCACATGAATCCTGCTATTTATCCCGACGCGCCGTCGACATTCCCGGACGAACCCCGCGAACGCCTTAGAACAGGACTCCCCGAACCCCCTCATCACCAGGAGTCCCGCATGACCATCGCCGTCTCCAAGCTCTCCGACCCGGCGGTCCGCGCCTTCGTCACCGCGATCAACGCGGGCGACCGCCAGGCCTTCGACGCGACCCTCACCCCCGGCGCGACCATGTCCGACGACGGCTCCGACCGCGACCTGGCGGACTGGACGGAGCGTGAGATCTTCGGCGCCGGCGGCCGGATGGCCGTCCAGACCGAGTCGGACGGCGGCCACGCCCTGATCGCCAACTTCACCAACGACACCTGGGGTGAGATGCGCACCGCCTGGCGTTTCACCGTCGACGGCGGGAAGATCAGCCGCTTCGAGACCGGCCAGGCGTAGGGCCCGCCAGACGTAGGGCCGTCCAGGCGCACGACCGGCCAGGCGTACGGCCCGGCCAGTGGACCTTGCCGGACAGGCCCTTGCGCCCGCGACTCAGGACAGCCCCAGGCACCCCCGCACCGCGCGGATCAGGTTCCGTGAACGGACGTCCCCGGTCACGCCCGGCTGCATGCCGTTGGTGACGTAGCCGAAGCCCAGCCCCAGCTCCGGGTCGGCGAAGCCCAGCGAGCCGCCCCGGCCGGGGTGGCCGAAGCTCGCCGGGGAGGCCATCGGCGCGGTCGGGCCGTGCCGCCAGAAGCCCAGGCCGAAGGTGGAGTTGACGATCAGCACCCGGTCCGGCCCGCTGACCGCCGGTTCGACCGCACGGGCCAGCACCTCGGGCCCCAGTAGCGGCGGCAGCAGCACGCCGGAGCCGTCGGGACGGTCCGCCGCCCCGATCAGCGCCGCGTAGAAGCGGGCCAGCGAGCGGGCGGTGCCGATGCCGCCGCCGCCGGGGATCTCGGCGGCCTGCACCGCCGGATCGTTCATGTCCACCCCGGGGCGCACCGAGGCGAAGGCCCGCGCGGTCAGCGAGGTCGGATCCTGGTAGGCGTCCCGGACGGACTGCTTGGGCCGCAGCCGCAGCCCGCTCGGGCCGGTCCGGGCCGCCTCCGGGGCGGGCAGGTCGACCAGCTTGCCGACTCGCGGTGCGGCCCCGGCCGGCAGCCCGATCCACAGGTCCAGCCCGAGCGGCCGGGCGACCTCCTCGGCGAAGTACTGTCCGATCGTCCGACCGGTCACCCGCCGCACCACCTCGCCGACCAACCAGCCGAAGGTGTACGGGTGGTAGCCGTGCGCCGTCCCCGGCTCCCAGGCGGGGGCCTGGGCGGCCACCGCGGCGACCGCGCGCTCCCAGGTGAGCACGTCCTCCAGCCGCAGCGGCACGTCCAGCGCGGGCACCCCGGCCTCGTGCGAGAGCAGCCAGCGCACCGGCACCCCACCCTTGCCCTGCGCGGCGAACTCCGGCCAGTACGAGGCCACCGGCGCGTCCAGGTCGAGCAGGCCGCGCTCGACGGCCAGCAGCGCGGCGGTCGCGGTCATCCCCTTGGTCGCCGAGCGCAGCACCTGCGCGGTGTCCGCCGTCCACGGCACCGCCGGCGCGGGCCGCCCACCCACCTCGGGCCGGGCGTCACCGCCCCACAGGTCGACCACCTTGCGGCCGCGCACGTACAGTGCGAAGGCCGCACCGAGCTCGCCGTACTCCGCGAAGTTCCGTGCGAACGCCGCTCGCACGGGCTCGAACCCCTCGGCCGTCTCGCCCCAGATCTCCACCACCGCGCGCCGCCTCCAGCCGTCCTGACCGTCATCGTCCGTCGTAGTCCGCCCATTGTTCGAAAGTTCGTGGGAATCCGTTCGAGCCGGGCCCCGAAACCCTAACCTGTCCCCCATGACCAACCCTGCCGAAGAACTGCTGGACGTCGTCGACGAGCACGACCGGGTGATCGGGACCGCCCTGCGCGGAGAGGTCTACCGGCGCGGTCTGATCCACCGCTGTGTCTTCATCCTGGTCCGCGACCCGGCCGGGCGGATCTTCGTCCACCGCCGCACCGACACCAAGCTGTTCGCCCCCGGCGCCCACGACATGTTCGTCGGCGGCGTGGTCGGCTCCGGCGAGAGCTACGCCGAGGCCGCCGTCCGTGAGGCCGAGGAGGAGCTCGGCGTCCACGGCATCGTCCCGCGCCCGCTGTTCAAGTTCCTCTTCCGGGAGCCCGACGGCGGCAAGCTCGCCTGGTGGTGCGACATGTACGAGGCGGAGTGGGACGGCCCGGTCTCCCCGCAGGAGTCCGAGGTCGCCTGGCACGCCTGGCTCACCCCCGACGAACTCGCCGACCGCCTCACCCGCGACACCTTCGTCCCCGACGGCCTCGACGCCTACCGCCGCTACCTGGACTTCCGGGCCGCGTAGGGCGTGCCTTGTGGATCTTGTCGGATCAGGCCGCATGGGCCGCCGGACGACCGCCGGATAGGGTGGCGCGCATGGCCTCCCGCACGCCGTCCCCGACGGCCGACCGCGCAGCACGGACCTCCGCACCCGGCCGGGCGGCGGCCGGTGAGCGGCCGCGCCGCCGGCTGAGCGTGGACGAACGCCGGGAGCAGCTGATCGCGGTCGCCCTGGAGCTGTTCAGCCGGCGCCCGCCGGAGGAGGTGTCGATCGACGACATCGCCGCCGCCGCGGGCGCCTCCCGGCCGCTCGTCTACCACTACTTCCCCGGCAAGCAGGCACTGTACGAGGAGTCGCTGCGCCGGGCCGGGCAGGAGCTGTCGGCCCGCTTCGAGGAGCCCATGGAGGGGCCGCTCTCGGAGCGGCTGTACCGGGTGATGGGCCGCTACCTGGACTTCGTGCAGAGCCACGGCCCCGGCTTCGCCGCGCTGCTGCGGGGCGGCTCGGTGGCGGCCAGCGCGGACACCTCGGCGGTGATCGACGACGTGCGCCGGGCCGCCCAGGAACAGATCCTGGCCCATCTGACCGTCCCCTCGCCCAGCCCCGGACTGCGGCTGACCGTCCGGGCCTGGATCGCCAACGCCGAGATCACCTCGCTGGAGTGGCTGGGCGAGCGCTCGGTGCCGCTGGAGGAGCTGCAGCTGCACCTGGTGCAGGAGTTCGTCGCGGCGCTCACCCTCACCGCCGCCCGGGAGCCGGCGCTCGCGGTCGAACTGGCCTCCTTCCTCGCGGACGAGCACCCGCAGGGGCCGACCGGTCGCCTGGTTCGGGACCTCGCCGGGCTGTTCGCCGTCCCGGGGATCCTCGACGCGGTCACCGCGCTCGGCACGGGATCCCCGGACGAACCGACGCCGTAGGCGGTGCGCACGGCAGCGCTCCCGCTCCCGGTGGTGGTCACGACGAGGGGCGGCCCGATCGTCCGAGTGATCATCGAATGACCCTTCGGTTCGGTCAGGACGGTGGCCTCTGATAGGAATGGGCGGGGATCTGACGGCGCGCCGCCACGGCGCGCCCGACCCCACCCGAACCACCGAACCACCGATCGCAGACGGAGCAGAGCGGGGGGCTCACCAGTTGACCCAGGACGTCCAGTTCAGTGCGGAGGCCAACCCCTTCGCGGCAGCCGAGCAGGTCTGTGCGACCCTCGGCACGCTCACCGACGCCCTCTTCGACGAGCACACCTCGCGCCACCCGGCGGCCACGCTGAGCGCCGTGCGCCCGGCCGGCCACCCCGCCGCCGAGGCGCTGTTCGGCCTGCCGCTGGCACCCAACGGGCCGGTGCACGCCGCGCTCGACCGGCTCGGCACGGTGATCACCGCCGGCACCGCACGACCGGGCACCGGCGCGCCGCTCGCCGACCGGGTGATCACCGCCCTGCAGGCCCGTTACGGCGGCGGAGCCGTGCGCGGGGCCATCGCCGACCGGGGCACCACCTCGGCCGCACTGTTCCAGCTGCCGGTCACCGGCGAGTTCGCCGACGCCAAGCTGCGCCCGCCGTTCGCCCCCGCGCTGGCCGCGCTGGCTGCCGGGCAGCAGACCCGGCAGCCGGTCGAACTGCCCACCGGCGCGGGCGCCGAGGTCCGACTGGTCGTCCCGACCGGCTTCCACCCGCTGACCTCCCCGGGCGGGCCCCCGGGAGTCTCCGCCCGTACGGTGCCCGCGCTGCGCACCGAGGCCGAGCAGCCCGGCGCGGCCCGGACCGACGCGGCCCGGACCGACGAGGCCCGGACCGACGGAGCCGTCCCCGCCACGGTGGCGGCGGCCGAGGAGCTGACCGGACACCTGGCCGAGGTCGCCGAGGAGCTGTTCAGCGGCACCGGCCGCGAACCGCGCCGCGACTTCGCGGTGATCTCCGCCACCCTGGCCGACCTGATCCACGACGCGGGCGTCGTGTACGCGGGCGTCTGCGCGCTGGAACGGGACGGCCGTACCTCGGACGCCGCCCTCGTCGTCTCGCTCGCCCGGCACCCGCTGCCGATCACCGCGCTCGCCACCGAGCTGGCCACCGTCCGACGGCACGCCGAGGTGTGGACGGTCCTGCTGCCGGCGGGCCCGGCCGCCGTCCTGGTCGAAGGGCGGACCGTCCCGGTGCCCGGGCCGCTGGCCGCCGACGGACAGCGACGCTGGGTCGTCACCTCGGCAGTCCAGGCGTTCGTCCCGCTGCCGGATGGCGGGACGGTGCTCTGCGCGCAGCTGTCCACGGCACGGCCGGAGGACTGGGAGCTGTACACCGAGGCGTTCGCGGAGCTGCTGAAGAGCATCCAGTTCGGGTGGGACGGCGAGCCCGCCCCGGCTCCGAGCTTCACTTCCGTTCCCGCTGCCGCCTCCGTGCCCGTCGAGGCGGTCTCCGAGCGGGCGACTGCGGAGGAGGAGGCGGTGGAAGCGACGGAGGAGGAGCCGGACGAGCTGCCGGTGCACCTGCGCGGCACGCCGGTACGGGTACCGCCCGCGGACTTCAACCCGTTCGCCCCGGTCTCCGACGAGCCCGCCGCCGAGGCCGTGGCGACCGAGCAGGACGCCCCGCGCAAGGGCACCCCGGTGATGATCCCGCCGCCGGACTTCAACCCCTTCGCCATGCCGAACCTCCCGTCCACGCCGACCGAGCAGCCGCACCCGGCGCCCGCGGCCGCCGACCCCTTCGGCACCACCGTCTCGGCCGAGCAGAAGAACGACCCGTTCGGCACCACCCTCGCCCAGGGCCCCGCCGTTCCTCCGCCGCCCTCGACCCCGCCGGTCGTTCCGGCCCCGACTCCGGCGCCCGCTGCGGACGAGGAGGCGCCCCCGCGCAAGGGCACCCCGGTGATGATCCCGCCGCCGGACTTCAACCCCTTCGCCATGCCGAACCTCCCGTCCACGCCGGCGGAGGAGCCCCAGGCCGCGGCCGAGGCGGAGCCGGCACCGGAGCACCGCCCGTTCGGGTAACAGATGGCAGGTAACAGGTAACAGGTTTCAGATTTCAGATTTTGTTCGCTGAAATCTGAAATCTGTTACCTGAAATCTGTCGGCTGAAATCTGTCAGCCGTTACCCGTTACCTGGTCAGCCACCCGCCGCCGCACCCCGGAACTCCCGGGTGATCCGCCGGGTGGACGGCACCCGTGCCCCCGGCGCCAACTCCCCTGCCGCGCTGCGCCGTCGGAGCTCGGCCGCGATCCGCTCCGAGGCAGTCCCGCTCTCAGCCACCGGCCACCACCGTCTCCGCCCGACCCCCAACTTCGCCCGGCGACAAGCCCGATGGAGCGGTCATCGCCAACCACCCGGCGCACCGGCCGAGTTCACCCTCAGCTCGCGCGCCGAGCCAGGTGCACCACGTCCGGCACCCCGCGCGACACCGGGATCTCGTGCGTCGCCACGTCCGAGAACCCGGCTGCCCGCAGCGCCTCCTCGAAGGCCGACGACGGCTGCGCGCTCCACACCGCCAGCACCCCGCCCGGCCGCAGCCGGTGCCAGAGCACCGCGAGCCCGTCCGCGCCGTACAGCCCGTTGTTGGATTCGGTGACGGTCCAGTCCGGCCCGTTGTCGATGTCCAGGCACAGTGCGTCGTAGCGCTCGCCGTCCGCCGCCGCGAGGTACTCCAACAGGTCGGTGTGGAGCACCGCGACCCGCTCGTCGTCGAGCGCGCCGCCCGAGAAGGCGCCGAGCGGGCCGTTCCGGTGCCAGTCGATGATCGCGGTCTCCCGCTCGACGATGGCGATCCGTCCCCAGCGCGGTTCGGCCACCGCGTACGCCAGCGAGAAGCCGACGCCGAGGCCGCCGATCAGCACCGACGGCCGGTCGACCCGCCCGCCGGTCCGGTCCAGCTCGTCCAGCGCGGCCTGGATCAGCAGCCGCTCCGAGCGTCCGTCGGCGGTGTCCATCAGGAAGCAGCCGTTGGCGATGATCTCGAAGTGCCGACCGCGCTGTCGCAGCACCACCTCTCCGAAGGGTCCTTCCCGTCGGTCGAGCGTGACGACGGCCTCGGGGCCGTCCCGCTCGGGCAGTGCGGTGGTCATCCGTCCTCCTCGGCGGACTCGGGCGAACCCACGCGGAGCTCGAACCGACTCGAAACCGGGTCGAAACCCGCTCGAACCGGCTCGAACCAAGCCGAACCAAGCCGAACCGACTCGCGCTGGCTCGGACGAACTCGCGTGAACTCGAAGGAACTCGGGTGGACCCGCCTGCCGAACCGCCCCGGTACGAGCACCGGACCGTCCTGGTGCGGACGAGTACCCGCCCGACAATAGCCGAGTCCGGGACCGCTCCCGTCAGGTCGTGATCAGCACCCCGGCGTAGGAGACGCCCGCGACGACCACCCAGGAGCCGAGTCCGAGCAGGGCGATCCGCCCACCGGTCCGGATCATGGTCGGCAGGTGCACCGCACTGCCGAGCCCGAACAACGCGGCGGCCAGCAGCAGTTCCTGGGCGTCCCCGGCCAGGCCGAGCGCCCGCCCGGGCAGCACACCGGTGGTCCGCAGCACGATCATCGCGAGGAACCCCGCGACGAACAGCGGCACGATCGGCGGCCGGCTGCCGGTCTTCACCGAGTTCTCGGCCCCACCCGGGCCCCCGGCCGCGTTCCCGGCCCCACCCGTGCCCCGGACCCCCGCCATCCCCTGCCGGCTCCGCCGCAGGTTCCGCCGCACCGCCACGGCCACCCCCGCGACCAGCGGCGCCAGCAACACCACCCGCATCAGCTTGACCAGCACCGCCTCCCGCAGCGCCCCCGCCCCGCCGGTCTGCGCGGTGGCGACCACCTGCCCGACGTCGTGCACGCTCGCGCCGACCCAGCGCCCGAACTCCACCTCGCCGAGCCCGAGCGGCTGCTGGAGCAGCGGCAGGACGGCGATCGCCAGCGTCCCGCACAGGGTGACCAGCGCCACCGAGGCCGCGACGTCCTCCTCCTCGCTGCCCGCCGCCTGGCTGACCGCGCCGATTGCCGAGGCGCCGCAGATCGAGTACCCGGTGGCGACCAGCAGCGGCTGGTCCCCGGGCAGGCCGAGCTTCCGGCCCAGCCAGAGCGTCCCCGCGAAGGTGGCGGCGACCACCGCGAGCACCATGGCGACGGTGGCCCAGCCGAGGCCGAGCACGTCGTCCAGGCTGAGCTTGAGCCCGAGCAGGACGATCCCGAGCCGCATCAGCCGTTTCCCGGCCATGGAGAGCCCCGGCCGGGCGACCCCGCGGACCACCGGCTGCAGTCCCGGCAGGTGGGCCGCCGCCATGCCGAGCACCACGGCGGCGGTGAGCTTGGGCACCGCCGGCACCACCGCGTGGACGCCGACGGCGGCCGCCACCCCGAGGGCCGCGAGCAGCAGCCCGGGCGCGTCCCCGCGCATCGGGGGCAGCGAGCTGGTGCGCAGCGAGCGGGTGCGGGCGGTGCGCTGCTTGAGGGTGACTGCCACGCCGCCGCTCACTGCTCCTGGTCGGCGGGGAGTCGGTAGACCCGCCGGATGCTGGTGCCGAGCCGCGAGACGTCCGCGCCGTACACGTGGATGGAGATGGCCGTGCTGCTGCAGGCGTTGCGCACCAGGTGGATGTCGCCGGGCGGGGCGAAGGCGGCGACGGTGCCGGCCGGGCCGGCCACGTGCTCGGTCTCGACCAGCCGGGCGGTGCGGCCGTCGGAGACCAGCCGGTAGCGGGTCTCGCTCTCCTGGCCCCGGTGGACGCCGGCCACGCACCAGGACACGTGGTCGTGGATCGGGGTCTGCTGTCCGGGCAGCCAGACCAGGGCGACGACGGAGAAGCTGCCGTCCTCCTCGGCGTGCAGGACGTGCTGGCGGTAGCGCTGCGGGTCGCCCTCGCACTGGGCGGGGGTGAGCAGCGCGTCGGGTCCGTCCTGGTCGGCGAGCAGGTGGGGGGCGAGGCGCTCGCCGACCAGGTAGGCGGTGAGCTCCGGGGGCAGTCCTCGGTCCACGACGGCGCGGATCTCACTGATCAGCGCCGTCATCCGCTCGGTGAGCCGGTCGGTGAGCCGGTCGTGGGCGACCGTGGCTGGGGGTGTCATGTCAGCAGGTTCGGATCTACCGACCTATCACGTCCAAGGAGGGTTCGTAAGCGTTACCCCTACCTCGCCTTATGGATCAGCACCCCACCCTGCTCGCTGCCGCCTGCCGCAGGTGGTCCAGCACCAGTCCGGTGGCCGGGATGCGGCGGTGTTCGCGCAGCACGTACGCACTCACCTGCCGCCGCAGGTGCGGCTCGACGGCCCGGCCGGTGACCTTGCGGTGGCACATGAAGGAGAGCACCAGTGCGGGCATCAGGGCGATCCCGACCCCGGCGGCGACGAGGGACTGCACCGCGAGGTTGTCGTCGGTGGAGAAGACGATGTCCGGTGCGAAGCCCTCCTCCGCGCACACGTGCAGCAGGTTGGCCCGGCATCGCGGGCAGCCGGCGATCCAGCGCTCGCCGTCGAGGTCGGCGAGCCGCACGGCGTGCCGGCGGCCGAGCGGGTGCCCGACCGGCAGCAGCACCGTGAGCAGGTCCTCCATCAGCGGGATCTCGTCCAGTCCGTCCGGCACCTCGGTGGCCACGCCCGGGTAGCGGAAGGCCAGCGCGATGTCGCACTCCCCGCGCAGCAGCCGCTGGACGGAGTCCGGCGGCTCGGCCTCCAGCAGTTCGACCCGCACGCCGGGGTGCTCGGCCAGCAGCCGGGCCATCGCCTCGGGTATCAGGGTCGCATTGGCGCTGGGGAAGGCGCAGACCCGGACCCGCCCGGCGCGCAGCCGGGCGAGCGCGGCGAGCTGCTGCTGGGCGGCGGACATGCTGCCGAGGATGACCTCGGCGTGCCGGGAGAGCGCCTCGCCCGCCTCGGTGAGCCGCAGCCCGCGCCCGGCACGGGTGAACAGCGGGACGCCGACGGTGCGTTCGAGGGCCTTCATCTGCTGGGTGATGGCGGGCTGGGTGTAGCCGAGTTCCCGGGCGGCGGCCGAGTACGAACCGGCCCGTACGACCTCGTGGAAGGTCCTGATGTGTCGCGAGTCGAACACCGGCTCCATGGCCCCTCCGCCCCTCGTCCGCTGCAGCCTCGCAATCATAAGAGGAATTTGGAGCCTGCGGACCTAACCCCATCCACACCTATGGTTAAGAACCGAACCATCCTTCTCACTGCTGCGCCGACGGCGGCAGCCCCATCGCCACCCCGGCCTTGACCACCGGCGCCCCGCCCCGCATGCTCGGGCTGCGCCGGCTGCGCTTCTCGACGAAGCGGGCGAGCCAGGAGAGCAGCAGACACATGCCGATGTAGATCGGCGCGATCACGATCACCACCGGGATGAACGGCAGGTCGTAGTCCAGGTTGGTGGCGATCAGCTTGCCCGCGTGCAGGAACTCCTCGTAGGTGATCAGGAAGCCCAGCGAGGTGTCCTTCAGGGCGACCACCAGCTGACTGATGATGGCCGGCAGCATCGCCCGGTTGGCCTGCGGCACCAGCACGTTCGCCATCACCTGGGTCTTGCGCATGCCCAGCGCGTACGCCGCCTCCCGCTGCCCCGCGGGCACCGCGAGCACGCCGGCCCGGAACACCTCGGCCAGCACCGAACCGTTGTAGAGCACCAGTCCGGCCACCAGCGCCCAGAGCGGCTGCACCTTGAGGGCGACGAACACGAAGAAGATCATCACCAGCAGCGGCATGGCCCGGAAGAACTCGACCACCAGCGTGGAGAACCAGCGCACCACCCGGTGGTCGGACAGCCGCCCGGCCGCGAACAGCGCGCCGAAGGGCAGCGCGAACAGCACCGTCCAGCCGAAGGCCCGCAGGGTGTTGCCGAGCCCGCGCAGCAGCAGGTCCTGGACGCCCCGGTACGCGAAGGGCTGCCACTTGGCGTACGTGAACTGGTGGGTGTGGAACAGCATGTAGACGACCCAGGCGACCACGCCCGCGATCACCAGCAGCGCGATCCCGCCGTACAGCCGGTGGCGGGCGAGCGCCTTCGGGCCGGGGATGTCGTACAGCGCCGAGGATTCAACGGTCATCGGGACACCGCCACTCGTCGTTCCAGCAGGTTGAAGACGGCGCTGATGGCCAGGGTGATGATCAGGTAGCCGACGGCGATCCAGACGAAGGTCCAGACGATGCTGTAGCCCAGTTCGTTGATGGTCCGGTAGGTGCCCAGCAGTTCAGTGACGCTGAACGAGCCGGCGATCGCCGTGTTCTTCGCCAGCGCGATCATCACACTGCCGATCGGCGCCACCACCGAGCGGTACGCCTGCGGCAGCACCACCAGGCTCATCGTCTGCCCGAAGCTCATGCCGAGGCTGCGGGCCGCCTCGCCCTGCCCGGTCGGCACGGTGTTGACGCCCGAGCGCATCGCCTCGCAGACGAAGGCCGAGGTGTAGCAGCCCAGCGCGAGCACCGCGAAGGTGTAGAAGGGCAGGGTGATGTCGAACCGGGGCAGGCCCAGCACCACGATGAAGAACAGCAGGGTCAGCGGCGTGTTGCGCAGCACCGTGACCCAGGCCGTCCCGAACACCCGCAGCGGTCTGACCGGCGAGACCCGGAAGCTCGCGATCAGCACCCCCAGCACCAGCGACAGCACGGCGCTCACAGCGAACAGCGAGAGCGTGCCGAGGAAGCCCTCCCAGTAGGTCGACCAGTTGTCGGTCAGCGTTTTCACGGCGCGGCCCTCTCAGTACCGGTCGATCTGCGGCGGGTTCGGCGCGGTTTCCCCGGAGAGCCCGAGGGTCGCCTCGAAGGCCTTCTTCCAGTCGCCGTTCTGCTCGTGCTGCTGCAGCGCGTCGTCCAGCGCCAGGCGCAGCGCGGTGTCGTTCTTCGGCACCCCGATCCCGTACGGCTCGGTCGAGAACAGCGGGCCGACGACCTTGAGCTCGTCCGGCACCTTGGCCGCGTAGCCGAGCAGGATCGCGTTGTCCGTGGTCACCGCGTCGACCTGTTCGGTGATCAGGTTGTCCACGCAGGCCGAGTAGGTGTCGTAGCCGATCAGCTTGGCCTTCGGGTACTTCGACTGGATGCGCTGGAACGGCGTGGAGCCGGCCGCCGAGCAGACCTTCTTCCCGTCCAGGTCCTGCGGGCCATGGATGCTGTTGTTGTTCTTGCGCACCAGCAGCGACTGCCCGGCGATGAAGTACGGCCCGGCGAAGCCGACCAGCTTCTTCCGGTTGTCGTTGATGGTGTACGTGCCGACGTAGTAGTCCACCTGGCCGTTCTGCAGCGCGGTCTCGCGGTTGGCCGAGGCGATCGTCTTGAACTGGATCCTGCTCGGCGGGAAGCCGAGGGAGGCGCCGACCATCTTGGCGATCTCGATGTCGAAGCCGGAGTACTCGCCGGTAGCCGGGTTCTTCTGGCCCAGGTACGGCTGGTCCTCCTTGGCGCCGACCACCAGGTGGCCCCGGCCGCGGGCCGCGTCCAGGGCCGGCGAGCCCGTGATGGAGGAGGCGTCCTGCACCTGGTAGCTGGGGAGCGCACTGGGCTGCGGGCCCTTGGGCGGCGGGGTGCCGGGCTTGCCGCAGCCCGTCGCCAGCGCGGCGAGCAGCAGGGCGGCGGCGAGCACGCGCCTGCCCGCCCCGGGGCCGGCGCCGCCGGGCGTCGTCTCACGGTTCACGGCGCCGCCTCAGTGCTTCAGGATCTTGGACAGGAAGTCCCGGGCGCGCTCGCTCTCGGGGGCGCTGAAGAAGGCCTCCGGGGCGCGGTCCTCGACGATCCGGCCGTCCGCCATGAACACCACCCGGTTCGCGGAGGCCCGGGCGAAGCCCATCTCGTGGGTGACCACGATCATCGTCATGCCCTCGTGCGCGAGCTGGCGCATGACGTCCAGCACCTCGTTGATCATCTCGGGGTCGAGCGCCGAGGTCGGCTCGTCGAACAGCAGCGCCTTGGGGTCCATGGCGAGCGCGCGGGCGATCGCGACCCGCTGCTGCTGGCCTCCGGAGAGCTGGGCCGGGTACTTGTCGGCCTGCGAGGCGAGGCCGACCCGTTCCAGCAGCGCGCGGGACTTGGTGTCCGCATCCGCCTTGGGCCGGCCGCGGACCTTGATCTGTGCGAGCGAGACGTTCTGCAGCACGGTCTTGTGCGCGAACAGGTTGAAGGACTGGAACACCATGCCGACCTCGGCCCGCAGCCGGGCCAGCCCCTTGCCCTCCTCGGGCAGCGGCTCGCCATCGATCAGGATGGTGCCGTTCTCGATCGGTTCCAGCCGGTTGATCGCCCGGCAGAGCGTGGACTTGCCGGAGCCGGACGGGCCGATGACCACGACGACCTCGCCGCGGCCCACGGTCAGTTCGATGTCCTGCAACACGTGCAGGTCCCCGAAGTGCTTGTTGACCCCGCGCATCTCGATGAGCGGGGTGAAGGCCGAGGGGCCGCCCTGGGGCGGCCCGGGAGCTGCGGTCACCGGTTGCGCCGCCCGTTCAGCAGCCAGCCCAGCACACCACCCGCGAGGAGCGTGGCCAGCAGTGCGATCCAGAGCGGGGCGGTGACGGTGAACACCCAGAACTGGATCTTCACCTTGTCGAGGTTGGCGAACAGGAACCACACGGCGAGGATCACGATGACGCCGATCCCGATGTAGCGCGTGGGGATCCCGCCGATCTCACCGCGCGGCGTGCGGGACGAGCCGTCCGAAGTCTTGGTCACCGGAGCAGTCTGCGGGCCGGGCCGCCGTTTTGCCCGGATACGCGCCCTTCCGGGCCAGGGAGTAACCCGCACGGGGCAATCCGACCCCGTGCGGGTTTGAACTCCGCAGCGAGCCGGCGCACCCCCACCCGCTCGTTCCGCTGCGCCCTACTCGCTCGTCCCCGGCGTCCCTACCGCTACCGCTCGTCCCGCCACGAGCGCCAGAGCGCCGCGTACGGTCCGCCGGCCGCGACCAGCTCCGGGTGGCTGCCGTACTCGCTGATCCGCCCGCCCTCGACCACCGCGATCACGTCCGCGTCGTGCGCGGTGTGCAGCCTGTGGGCGATGGCGATGACCGTCCGGCCCTCCAGCACCCGGGAGAGCGAACGCTCCAGGTGCCGGGCGGCGCGCGGGTCGAGCAGCGAGGTGGCCTCATCCAGCACCAGGGTGTGCGGATCGGCCAGCACCAGCCGGGCCAGCGCCAGTTGCTGGGCCTGCGGCGGGGTCAGCGAGGCGCCGCCCGAGCCCACCTCGGTGTCCAGCCCCTCCGGCAGGGCGTCCACCCAGGCGCCGGCGTCCACCGCGTCCAGCGCGGCCCGCAGCTCGGTGTCGTCCGCTTCGGGCGCGGCCAGCCTCAGATTGTCCCGCAGGGTGCCGACGAAGACGTGGTGCTCCTGGTTCACCAGGGCGACCTCGGCGCGCACCCGCTCGGCCGGCATCCGCGACAGCGCCGCCCCGCCGAGGGTCACACTGCCGCGGCCGGGGGCGTAGATCCCGGCCAGCAGCCGTCCGAGGGTGGACTTGCCCGCCCCGGAGGGCCCGACCAGCGCGACCCGGCTGCCCGGGGCGACGTCCAGGCTGATCCCGTGCAGGACGTCCGCGCCCTCGCGGTAGCCGAACCGGACGTCCCGGGCCTCGACCCGACGGCCGTCCGGGCGGGCCGACTCGTCCCCCTCGTGCTCCGGCACCTCGCGCACGCCGACCAGCCGGGCCAGCGAAGCCTGTCCGATCTGCAGCTCGTCGTACCAGCGCAGGATCATGTCCACCGGGCCGGTCAGCATCTGCGCGTACAGCACGCCGGTGGTCAACTGGCCCACCGTGATCCAACCCCGGAGGGTGAACAGCCCGCCGAGCACCAGCGTCGCGAGCACCGCCGCGGTGTAGACCGCGTCGATGGTCGGGAACCAGACCGAGCGCAGCCACAGGGTGTAGCGCTCCCAGGCCAGCCACTCGCGCAGCTTGCGGTCGGTCAGCCGGATCCGCTGGTCGCCCAGCCGCAGCGCCTCGACCGTCCGCCCGGCGTCCACCGTCTCGGCCAGCACGGTGTTCACCGCGGCGTACCCGGCCGACTCATTGCGGTAGGACTGCGGCGCGCGCCGGAAGTACCAGCGGGAACTGGCCAGCAGCAGCGGCAGCCCGACCAGCGAGGTCAGCGCGAGCAGCGGCGAGGTGACCAGCAGCGCGCCGAGCACCAGCAGCAACGAGACCACGGCGACGGCGAGTTCGGGCACCGCCTCGCGGACCGACTTGTCCAGCCGGTCGACGTCCGTGGTGCCCCGGGAGACGAGGTCCCCGGTGCCGGCCCGCTCCAGCACACCGGTCGGCAGCGCGACCGAGCGGACCAGGAAGTCCTCGCGCAGGTCGGCCAGCACCCGCTCGCCGAGCACCGCGCCGCGCATCCGCGACCAGCCGGTGAAGGCGGCCTGCGCCACCAGCGCCAGCAGGTACCAGGCGACGGCCACCGTGATCGTGGCCCCGGCGGTGCCGGTGGCCAGCGACTCGACCAGGCTGCCGAGCACCCAGGGGCCGACCAGCCCGGCCAGCGTGGACAGCGAGTGCAGCGCCACCACCACGGAGAACCCGGCCCGGTGCCGCCGCGCGAGCAGCAACAGGTATCCGCGCACGGCAGCCGGCGAGCCGACCGGCAGGGTGGCGGTCGGCCCCTGCTCCTCATGGACGGGGGGCTTCATGACGTACTCCTCGGTTGCGTCGCAGGGCAGTTGACGGATCTGCACGGGAACCGGCCCACGGACCTACTCTGGAACTGGTCCACGGACCTGTTCACACGGCCTCCCCCACCGGCTGGGCCGCCTCCTCGTCGCGGGTGACCACGGCTCGGTAGGCCGGCTCGGACCGCATCAGCTCCCGGTGCCGCCCCGCCGCGGCCACCCGGCCGTCGCGCAGCAGCACCACCCGGTCCGCCTGGTCGAGCAGCAGCGGGCTGGTCGCGAACACCACCGTGGTGCGGCCCGCCCGGGTGTCCCGCAGCCCGGTGGCGATCCTGGACTCGGTGTGGGCGTCCACCGCGCTGGTGGGTTCGTCCAGCACCAGGACCGGCGGGTCCGCCAGCAGTGCCCGGGCCAGCGCGAGCCGCTGACGCTGCCCACCGGACAGCGAGCGCCCGCGTTCGGTGATCCTGGCGCGCATCGGGTCGCCCGCGCACTCCGGCGAGCCGTCCACCAGCGCCTCCAGCACGTCGTCCGACCGGGCGGCGGCCAGCGCCTCGGGCGCCGAGACCCGGCCCGAGCGCGGGACCTCGAACAGTTCGGCCAGCGTGCCGGAGAGCAGCACCGGCTCCTTGTCGTGGACCAGCACCGCCGCCCTTGCCTCGGTCAGCGGCACCGCGTCCAGCTCCGTACCGCCGAGCCGTACGGAGGGCTGCTCCTGCTCGTCCTCGGCCAACGGGACGTGCCCACCGAGCCGTTCGGCGAGCGCCCCGGCGAAGTCCGGGTCCCCGCAGACCACCGCGGTCAGCTCGCCGGCCCGCGCCGTCAGCCCGGTCACCGGGTCGTACAGGTCGGCCTTGGCCGGACCGGTCAACGAGGCCTCGGCCGCGCCGTCGGTCCGGCTGAGCGACAGCACCCGGACGGCCCTCCCGGCCGAGACCCGCGCGACGCTCCAGGCGTGCGCCGCCTCGCCCAGGATCCGCAGCGGCGCCGCCAGGAAGGCGGTCGCGCCGTACACCGCGATCAGGGTGCCGACGGCGAGCTCGCCGTCGGCCGCCAGCCGCGCGCCGTACCAGGTGACACCGACCACGAACAGGCCCGGCAGCAGCACCTGTTGGGCCTGCATCAGGGACCAGATCCGGGCCGAGCGGACGGCCGCCGCCCGGACCTTCTGGGAGGCGGCCCGGTACCGTTCCAGGAACAGCTCCTCGCCACCGATGCCGCGCAGCACCCGCAGCCCGGCCACCGTGTCGGCGGCCAGCTCGGTGGCCTTCCCGCCCAGCGCCCGCTGCTGCTCGTAGCGCCGCTCGAACGGCCCGATCAAGGGCCAGACCGAGGCCGCCAGCACCGGGACGCCGAGCAGCACGCCGAGGCCCAGCACCGGCTCGACCACCAGGACCACCGAGCTGACGGCAAGCCAGACGATCACCGCGGACCGGACCCGGGCGACCAGCTCCACGTACCAGCCGATCCGCTCGACGTCCCCGCTGCCGACCGCGACCACCTCCCCGGTGGCGATCCGACGGGACAGCCCGGCCCCCAGGTTCGAGGCCTGCCGGGCGACCAACTGCCGCACCTGACAAGCGGCGTGGATCCAGTTCCAGACCGCCTGACGGTGCGACAGGACAGTGCCCGTGGCGGCTCCCGCGGCGAGCAGCAGCGCGAGCCCGCCGGCCCGCCAGAGCCCGCCGGCGTCACCGTCGACGGCGGCCTGCACGCCCAGCCCGAGCGGTATCGGCAGGGCGGCCTGACACCCCATTTCGAGCAGTGTCCACCAGGTGGCGAGCCATTGCCCGCGCCGCTGACTGCGCTGCAGCCAGCGCAGGAACGCCAGGGGTGAGGAGAGGTCGGGACTGCCGGGATCGGCCAACGGCAGGGAGGAGAGCGGCATGACACTCCGATACGAACGGTGCGGAGGTACGGGGGAACACGAGTGCGAGCGGGCACGTGCCGCACGACACGGCGGCGCGGCTCACGCGGACGGCACGAGCCGACGGGCGACGGAGGCGCGGCGCGACGACGCGGCGCCTCGACAGGTCCGGACGGAGTGCCGGACGGACATGGGAAGGACACGAAGCGCCCTGATGTCAGGAGGTCATGTCCGCGAGCCTGCCAACCCGATGTGACCCGCGCAACAGGTTTTCCGTCGCCTCGCCCGCCCCGCCGTCCGACCGCCCGACCACTCCGCCCGCCCTGACCCACCAACACCCGCCCACGCAGCCCCACCAGGCCCCTCGGGCCCCGCACGACGGGCCACCGACCCCCGAACACCCCGCCCGGAACCGTTCCCGACCTCCTCCCGGCCGCCTCCCGAGCCCTGCCCGAACCCCCGCGACGCTTCGCAAACCTTGGCCCAAAATTCGCCCATTCGGCGGGAACAATCCCGTTCCGCAGCCAGTTGCCCCCCACTGGAAGCACCAACGACCAGGAGGGCATCCCGTCCCGTGAGCAACATCCCGAGCGTCACCCTCAACGACGGCGCACAGATCCCGCAGCTCGGCTTCGGCGTGTGGCAGGTCCCGGACGGCGAGGCCACCGCCGCCGTCCGCTCCGCGATCGACGCGGGCTACCGCTCCATCGACACCGCGGCCATCTACGAGAACGAGGCCGGCACCGGCGCGGCGATCGCCGAGGCGCTGAAGGGCGGCGTCGCCCGCGAGGACCTCTACATCACCACCAAGCTGTGGAACTCCGGCACCCGCGACTGGTCCGGCGAGCAGGGCCGCGACGCGGTGCTGCGCGAGTTCGACGCCTCGCTGACCAAGCTCGGCCTCGCCTACATCGACCTGTACCTGATCCACTGGCCGCGCCCGATGCACGGCAGCTACCTGAACGTCTGGAAGGCCTTCGAGCAGCTGAAGGCGGACGGCCGGGTCAAGTCGATCGGCGTCTCCAACTTCGGCACCGAGCAGCTGACCCGCCTGCTCGACGAGGCCTCGGTCGTCCCGGTGCTGAACCAGGTCGAGCTGCACCCGTACTTCCCGCAGGAGGAGCTGCGCGCCTTCCACGCCCGGCACGGCATCGCCACCGAGGCGTGGAGCCCGCTGGGCCAGGGCGGCGAGCTGCTCGCCGAGCCGGCCCTGGTGAAGATCGCCGAGAAGCACGGCCGCACGGTCGCCCAGGTCGTGCTCCGCTGGCACCTGCAGAGCGGTGTGATCGCCATCCCGAAGTCGGTCACCCCGTCCCGGATCCGGGAGAACCTGGACGTCGCCGGCTTCGAGCTGGACGCCGAGGACCTCACCGCGATCGCCGCCGTCGCCACCGGCAAGCGCATCGGGCCGGACCCGCAGGGCTTCGACTGGAACTGACCCGACCCACGGCCCGGCCCGTCCCACGGCCCGCCGGGCCCTGAAACCCGGTCAAGCCGAAGACCGGCCTCATGCCGAAGACCGCCCACACCGTTCAGGAGTGGGCGGTCTTCGGCATGCCGTGATTCACCGACGCCGACAGCGTCAGGCTCTCGATCAGTTGGCGAATCGTTTTGGCTGTTGTTACCAAGGCTTGATCTAAAGCCTTGCCGCCTTGGCGATGAGCGCGAGCGCAGCCTCGTGCTCGCCGATCTCCAGCGGAGCCAGCAGCAGCCGCTGGACCTCGGCCACCCCGGCGGCCGAGCGGTGCAGCAGGTCCTGTCCCGCCGGTGAGAGCGAGAGCAGGTTGCGCCGCCCGTCCGAGGGGTCGCGCCGACGCTGCACCAGACCGCGGCGCACCAGTCGGCTCACCATCTCGGCCATCGTGGCCTTGTCCAGCGAGGCCAGCTCGCCGACCGTGCGCTGGTCGGCGCCCGGCTCCAGCTCCAGCGCGTCCAGCACCGCGTACTGCGGGGCCGTCAGCTCGGAGCCGACGTGCTCCGACCAGAGCTTGGTGTGCACCTGCTGGCTTACCCTGATCAGGTAGCCGATCGCCCGCTGGGCGTCCAGTATCGGCCGCGCGTCCGTGAAGACGGCGACCGCTGCGGGCTCCAGCCTGGCTATCTTGGCCATCACCCGGACGACCTCGACCTGCTCGTCCGCGGTGAGCGGCTCGAACAGGACGCGCTGGACGCGGACCACACCACCGGTGGCCTCGCGCACCGCCTGGGCGCCGCTCTGCGACAGGGCGAGCAGCTTGCGCCGGCCGTCGGCCGGGTCACGCCTGCGCAGCACCAGGCCGCGGCGGACCAGCCGCGCGACCATCTCCGCCATCGTGGCCTTGTCCAGCGAGGCTCTCTCGCCGACCGTGCGCTGGTCCGCACCCGGTTCCAGGGCCAGGACCAGCAGCACGGCGAACTGCGGAGCCGTGAGATCGGCTCCGACGTGCTCGGACCACAGCCGGGTGTGAACCTGCTGTGCAACGCGAATCAGGTGACCGGGCGACTGCTGAAGTCGCGCGGACACGCGGGTTGTCGGGATCTCCCCCAGCACCATGTATCCGTCCCGATGTCACACCCGGTGTGTGTGGGACACCCGGGTGGGGCAGTAACGGCGAGTGGGCGTCCAGCTATGAGGGAGGGCGCTCCAGCCGTGCAGCCGGTGGCTGCTGGCGGACACTATACAAACGGCGGGCCCTTGCTGGCAGGCAGGGGCGGATAGTAGACGCAGGTTCGGCAACATTGGCATATTTACTCGCCGCGAACCACTTGCAGTAACCCGTTCTCAGCAGAAAGCCGACCGGTCGGTCCTTACCGACCGTCACCTGCGCCTCTCCACCCTGGCCGCGCTCCCTACTCGCCGGTAGGGTGTGGCCACCCTCTCCGGGGGCTCTCCCCCGGAGGCAACCCCCGAGAGAGACGAGAGCGCGCATGAGCGAGCAGAGCAGCACCCCCCGGGTCGCCGTCGTCACCGGTGCCGCCCGCGGTCTGGGCGCCGCCACCGCCGTCAGGCTGGCCGCCGACGGCTACGCGGTCGCCGTCCTGGACCTGGACGAGGCGGCCGGCAAGGACACCGTCGACCGGATCACCGCCGCGGGCGGAAACGCCCTGGCCGTCGGCGCCGACGTCTCGGACGCCGAGCAGGTCCAGACCGCCGTCGACCGCGTGGTCGCCGAGCTCGGCACCCCCGTGGTCCTGGTCAACAACGCGGGCGTGCTCCGCGACAACCTGCTCTTCAAGATGTCCGAGTCCGACTGGGACACGGTCATGAACGTTCACCTCCGCGGCGCCTTCCTGATGACCCGCGCGGTGCAGAAGCACATGGTCGACGCCGGTTTCGGCCGCATCGTCAACCTGTCCTCCTCCTCCGCCCAGGGCAACCGCGGCCAGGCCAACTACTCGGCCGCGAAGGCGGGCCTGCAGGGCTTCACCAAGACTTTGGCCATCGAGCTGGGCAAGTTCGGCATCACCGCCAACGCCGTCGCACCCGGCTTCATTGCCACGGACATGACAGCAGCCACCGCCAGCCGGGTCGGCATGGACTTCGAAGACTTCAAGCGGGCCGCGGCCTCTCAGATCCCGGTCCAGCGGGTCGGTCTGCCTGAGGACGTCGCCCACACCATCTCCTTCCTGGCCAGCGAGGGAGCCGGCTTCGTCTCCGGCCAGGTGATCTACGTCGCGGGCGGCCCCCTCGACTGAGCACGGAACCTACACAGGGTGACCACGGGGCGGGAGGCCGGGCGGACCGGCTCCCCGCTCCGTTTCCTTTACCGGCGCTTTTGCAGAATCATTCGAAGACCACACTGATATTCGATCCGAGAATAGTGGAAATCACCCCCCGAGTCACCCCGGGACGACCCAATTGTCGATTTCCCGGGAAAATGACAATTACCCCCGGAATAGCCTTGTCCGGATGGGTAAGGTCACCCCGTGCAATCCAGAAGTACCCGCGCTCCCATTCCGCGACAGGGGTCGGACCACCGCACGGCCACCACCGGCCTGGACCTCCCCCGCGGCACGCGCGGCCCGGCCCGGCCCGACCCCCGCGGCCCCGGCAACGCCCGCGACCACCGCGACCACCGCGGCCGCGGCGACGCCCACGACCACCGCGAGCCCGGCTGGCCGCCGATGAGCCGACGGCGGGCCGCCCTGCTCGCCGCCACCCTCGCCGTCTACCTGCTGGTGCTGGCCGGCGTCCTGCTCAACACCGCCCTGGTCGACCTCGACTGGTCGGTCCGCCTGCTGCGCCCGTACGAGCGGTGGCCCCGGCTGGAGCCCCTGCTCGACACCTGGGTGGTCGCCGGGCAGCGCGGCCCCTCGGCGATCGCCGCCTTCGCCTGGCTCGCCTGGCGCGCCCGCCGCCTCGGCCGACTGCGCCCGCTGCTGGTCATGGGCATCGCGCTGCTCCTGCTCAACGTCACGGTCGGCGCGGTGAAGATCGTCACCGGTCGGCTCGGCCCGCACTACGCCCAGTACGTCGGCTCGCCCGAGCTGTTCTCCGGCGGCACCATCTTCCCCTCCGGCCACACCGCCAACGCCGTGGTCACCTGGGGCGTGCTCGCCTACCTCGCCGTCCGCTGGCGGCGCACCGGCGCCGTGATCGCCGCCGCGACGGCCTGCTCGATCGGCCTCACCACGGTGTACCTGGGCACCCACTGGGTCACCGACGTGCTGGCCGGCTGGGCCGCCGGGCTGCTCGTCCTGCTCTCGCTGCCGCTGCTGGAACCCCTGGTCGCCGCCGCCGAGCAGCGGCTCCACCGCCGCTTCGGCCGCCCGCCCCTGCCGTGCTGAGAGCCGTTCGCACCGGGAAGGCCTGCCGACGGCCGTACCGGAAACCCGCCGGCCCGGGCAGCGCGCCGCCTCACCCCTCCCAGCTGCGCTCGACCACACCGTCCCGCACCGCGAGGTTGAGCCGCCCCTGCCGGTACTCCATGGTCATCATCGCCCCCGGCTCCAGCACCCGGACCGAGGCCCAGCCGTGCCGCCGGGCCAACTCCCTGGCCCGTTCGATCCGCAGCCCCGCGTACCCCTCGGCGTCCGGCCCCGCCGCACCCGACCCCACCGCGTCCGACCCCGACATCGCGCCTCCCCCGGCTAGCCCCCTCGGACGTACGCTGGAATCGTAGCCCGACCCGCGTGGTCCGGAGGTGAACCGCGATGCGCACCACCACCCCGCGACGGTGGCGCAGCGGCACCGAGCCGGCCACCGCCCGCAGCGACCTCAAGCTCCGCTACCTGCTCTCGCTCATCTTCACGCCGCTGTTCGTGCTGGCGACGGTGGGCTTCGCGGTCTGGGCGGCCGTCTCCCCGGTCGACGGTGCACCCGGCCGGGGCACCCTCACCGGCTTCGCCGTCGCCTGCGGCCTGCTCTCGCTGGTCGCCGTCGTCGATCTCGTGGTGGTCATCCGGCGCCGCCGGACCGAGCTCTGACGCGGTGTCTCCCATGGAGTGGGAAGTCGGCCCGGCCGACTTCCCACTCCCCGCGCCCGGTCGTCAGCGGCTGCCGACCGCCTGCTTCACCAGCGTCCGCCCGAAGTCCCACATCAGGCCGCTGCCCCGGTGGGCCTCGTCCATGATGTCGGTGAAGGCGTCCATGAACCGGTCCACGTCCCGCTCGGTGATGATCAGCGGCGGGATCAGCTTGATCACCTCCAGGTGGTCCCCGGACACCTGGGTCAGGATCCGGTGCCGCTGCAGCAGCGGCACCACGATCATCTGCGCGAACAGCCCCTTGCGCGCCGCCTGCAGGGCCGTCCACCCGGTGCGCAGCTTGAGCGACTTGGGCCGGCCGAACTCGATGCCGATCATCAGCCCGCGCCCGCGCACCTCGGCCAGCAGCTCGTACTTGTCGACCAGCGCGGTCAGCCGCTCGCGGAACTGGTCGCCGACCTTGCGGGCGTTCTCCACCACCTTCTCGTCCCGCATCACCTCCAGCGTCGCCAGCCCGGCCGCCATGGCCTGGGCATTCGACCCGAAGCTGGCCGAGTGCACCAGCACCCGGTCCATCGAGGAGTACACCTTCTCGAAGATCCAGCCCTTGCCGAGCGTCGCCCCGACCGGGACGTACCCGCCGGAGAGCGCCTTGGCCGCGCAGACCAGGTCGGGCAATACGCCGTCCTCGTGCTGGTAGGCGAAGAACTCGCCGGTGCGGCCGATCCCGGTCTGCACCTCGTCGCAGATCAGCAGCGCCTTGTGCTCGTGCAGCAGCGCCTGGGCGGCCCGCAGCCAGCCCGGCGGCGGCGCCTGGACGCCCTTGCCCTGGATCGGTTCGACGATCAGCCCCGCGACGTCGCCGCGCTTGAGCTCCTTGGCCAGCGCGCCGAGATCGCCGAGCGGGATGGCGGTGTCCGGCAGCAGCGGCTCGAAGCCCTTGCGGAAGCCGTTCTCCCCGTTGACCGACAGCGAGCCGGTGGTCAGCCCGTGGAAGGCGTGGTCGGCGTAGAGGATCCGCCGGCGTCCGGTGGCGTAGCGGGCGAACTTCAGCGCGGTCTCCACCGCCTCCGTCCCGCTGTTGCCGAAGAAGACCCGGTCCAGCCCGGGCGCGTACGACAGCAGGCGCTCGGCCAGCAGGCCGGGCAGCGGCGAGCAGTCGAAGCGGACCAGGTCCGGCAGGTCGAGGTCCATCACCTGCTGGATCGCCGAGCGCACCACCGGGTGGTGGCGGCCGAGCGCGAAGATGCCGAAGCCGGCCAGCATGTCCAGGTACTCGTTGCCCTCGGCGTCGTAGAAGTACGGGCCCGCAGCACGCTCGTAGTACTTGTCGAAGCCGATGGTGTGGAGCATCCGGGACAGCTGCGGATTGAGGTAGCGACTGTTCAACTCGTAGCGCTCGGAGCCGCGTTCGGCGATCAGGGCGGCGAGGTCGAAGGCGGGACGGTCGACGGCCCGGCGGTCGACAGCAGGAGAATCGACGGCGCGGCGGTCGACGGCGGGGCGGTCTGGTTCAGCCGGCATGGCGCGGGTTCGCTCCTCGGGTCGGTAGCAGGTTCTTGGCGAAGACGGCGGTCTGGGCGGCGACCCCGGTCCCGGTGAGCCCGGCCTCCTCCAGGATCTCCCCGCGCGATGCGTGCCCGAGGAACTCCTGCGGCAGTCCGAGCACCCGCAGCGGTACGTCCACGTCGGCGTCGCGCAGCGCCTGGGCGATCGCCGAACCGACGCCGCCGGTACGGCCGTTGTCCTCGACGGTGACCACCAGCCGGTGGGTGGCGGCCAGTTCGGGCAGCACCGGGTCGACGGGCTTGACCCAGCGCGGGTCGACCACGGTCGCGGTGAAGCCCTCGGCGAGCAGCAGCCGGGCGGCGTCCAGGCAGGCGGAGGCGGTGGTGCCGACGGCGACCAGCAGGATCTCGGCCGGCCGCCCGGTGCGCAGCAGCACGTCCACCCCGCCGATCCGTTCGACGGCCGGCACCGCGGGCCCGACGTTGCCCTTCGGGAAGCGCACCACGGTGGGCGCGTCCTTGACCTCGACGGCCTCGCGCAGCTGCGCCCGCAGCTGTTCGGCGTCGCGCGGCGCGGCGAGTCGCAGGCCGGGAACGATCTGCAGGATCGACATGTCCCACATGCCGTTGTGCGAGGCGCCGTCCGGTCCGGTCACCCCGGAGCGGTCGAGCACGAAGGTGACGCCCAGCCGGTGCAGGGCGACGTCCATCAGGACCTGGTCGAAGGCCCGGTTCAGGAAGGTCGCGTACACCGCGACCACCGGGTGCAGCCCGCCGGTGGCCAGCCCGGCCGCGCTGGTGACGGCGTGCTGCTCGGCGATCCCGACGTCGAAGGTGCGCGCCGGGTAGGCCTTGGCGAATCCGGCCAGACCGACCGGCTGGAGCATGGCGGCGGTGATCGCCACCAGGTCCGGCCGTTCGGCGCCCAGCGCGAGCAGTTCGTCGCCGAACACCGAGGTCCAGGAGACCCCGCTGCTGGGCGAGATCGGCAGGCAGGTGTACGGGTCGATCGGGTTGACGGCGTGGAAGCGGTCGGCCTCGTCCTGTTCGGCGGGCCGGTAGCCGCGCCCCTTGACGGTCAGGCAGTGCACGATGACCGGCCCGCCGAAGTTGCGGGCCTGGCGCAGTGCCTGTTCGACCGCGCCCACGTCGTGGCCGTCGATCGGCCCGAGGTACTTGAGCCCCAGGTCCTCGAACATGCCCTGGGGGGCGAAGGCGTCCTTGAACCCCTTCTTGGCGCCGTGCAGGGCGTCGAAGATCGGCTGCCCGACCAGCGGGGTGCGCTGCAGCGCCTCCTTGCCGAGGGCGAGGAAGCGCTCGTAGCCCTGGGTGGTGCGCAGCGTGGCCAGGTGGTTGGCGAGCCCGCCGATGGTCCTGGCGTAGGAGCGCTCGTTGTCGTTGACGACGATGACCAGCGGCCGGTCGCGGGCCTCGGCGATGTTGTTGAGCGCCTCCCAGGCGAGCCCGCCGGTCAGGGCGCCGTCGCCGATCACCGCGACGGTGTGCCGGTCGTGCTGTCCGAGCAGTTGGGCGGCCTTGGCCAGGCCGTCGGCGTAGGAGAGCGCGGTGGAGGCGTGCGAGTTCTCGACCAGGTCGTGCTCGGACTCGCCGCGCGATGGGTAGCCGGATAGTCCGCCGCGCATCCGCAGGCGGGTGAAGTCCTGGCGGCCGGTGAGGAGTTTGTGGACGTAGCTCTGGTGGCCGGTGTCGAAGACGATCCGGTCGTACGGCGAGTCGAAGACCCGGTGCAGGGCGATGGTGAGCTCCACCACGCCGAGGTTGGGCCCGAGGTGTCCGCCGGTGCGGGTGACGGCGTCGATCAGGAAGTCGCGGATCTCGTCGGCGAGCAGCGGGAGTTCGGCCGCCGGGAGCTTGCGCAGCTCGGCCGGTGACGTGACGCGGGAGAGCAGTGACATGGGTACACCTCACGACTCGAAGCGGTGCGGTGGTGCCTCCGCCCGGCGGGGGGCGGAGCCGGCCCGGGCACGCGGGGCCCGGGCCGGGTGCCGACCCGGGGTGCCGACCTGGGGGTCGACTCCCGGCTCAGCGGGCCTTGTTGCCGCTGACGGTCTCGGTGATGGCGCGCAGCGACTGCTGCAGCGAGCCCATGGTGGCGAGGACGGCCGTCGGCTCGTAGCCGCAGTGGGCCATGCAGTTGGCGCAGCGCGGGTCCTTGCCGCGGCCGTACTTGCTCCAGTCGGTCTTCTCGACCAGCTCGCGGTAGGTCGGCACGTAGCCGTCGGCCATCAGGTAGCAGGGCCGCTGCCAACCGAACAGCGAGTAGTTGGGGATGCCCCAGGGGGTGCACTCGAAGTCGGCCTTGCCTTCCAGGAAGTCCAGGAAGAGCGGGCTGTGGTTGAGCCGCCAGCGCCTGCGGTTGCCGCCGGCGAAGGCCTTGCGGAAGAGCTCCCGGGTCTGCTCGACGCCGAGGAAGTGCTCCTGGTCGGGGGCCTTCTCGTAGGCGTAGGCGGGCGAGATCATCATCTCGTCCACCTTCAGTTCGTCGTTGAGGTAGTCCAGCACCTCGATGACGGTCTGCGGGGTGTCGGTGTTGAAGAAGGTGCTGTTGGTGGTGACCCGGAAGCCGCGTCGCTTGGCCTCCTTGATCGCGGCCACCGCCTCGTCGAAGGTGCCCTCCTTGGCCACCGACTGGTCGTGCCGCTCGCGCAGGCCGTCGATGTGCACGGCGAAGGTGAAGTACGGCGAGGGCGTGAACTTGTCCATCTTCTTGCGCAGCAGCAGCGCGTTGGTGCAAAGGAAGACGTACTTGCGGCGCTCGACGAGCTGGCGGACGATCTCGTCGATCTGCGGGTGCATCAGCGGCTCGCCGCCGGCGATCGAGACCATCGGGGCACCCGACTCCAGGACCGCGCCGACCGCCTGGGCGACGGGCATCCGCTGCTTCAGGACGCCCGCCGGGTGCTGGATCTTGCCGCAGCCCTCGCAGGCGAGGTTGCAGGCGAACAGCGGTTCCAGCTCCACGATCAGCGGGAACTTCTCCCGTCGCTTGAGCAGCTTCTGCTGCATGAGGTAGGTGCCGACCCGCACGGTCTGGCGCAACGGCATGGCCATGGCTAGCTCGCCTCCTGTGGGAGCGTCGCGGATGTGGGGTGGTTCGGGTCTGCGGAGCCGGGCGTGCGCTCCTGCCGGTACCAGTCGACCAGGGCGGGTACCGTCGCCCGGAGGTTGCGCCAGGCCCGTACTCCGGCCGGGAGGGTGCCGGGCCGCAGCAGCTCGTGTTCGGGGGTGTCGACCACCACCCGCAGGACGGCGGCGGGCAGTGCCGGCCGCACCTCCCGCAGTGCGGCCAGGACGGCGGCGGCCTCCATGTCCACGGCCAGCGCGCCCTGCAGGTGCAGCGCACGCCGCTCGATGCCGCGCACCACGTGGTCGGCGGTGTGGTGCACCCCCGTGTGCACGACCAGGCCGCGTTCCTTCAGCGCCCGGGTCAGTTCCGGCCCGGAGTCGAGCGGGTAGAGGTGGCCCTCGGCGTCGCGCACGCCGTCGGCGGCGACGACGTCGCCGGGCTGCACGCCCGGGCCGACCGCCGCGCCGAACCCGGCCACCACCACCGCGCCGTAGCAGCCGGGGGCGGAGCCGAGCAGCCGTCGCACGGCCGACCCGGCGCGCCGCCGGCCGACCCCGGTACGCAGCAGCACCGGGGGTCCGCCGACCGCGCCGCGCCAGTCACCGCCGCGCAGGGCCCAGACCTCGGGGCCCAGTGCGCAGAGCACCAGCAGGGGGGCGGTGGTCACCGCGCCGCCCCGATCGCCGGGGTGCCGCTCGGCTTGGCAGCCCCCGGGCTTCCGTTGAGGTAGCGGCCGAGCGCGGTGACCGGGAAGACCAGCCGGTACAGGTGGTAGTTGATGGAGAAGTCCCACGGGAAGCCGGTGCCGGTGAACTGCGGTTCGTCCCAGGTGCCCTCGGGCAGCTGGGTGCGCACCAGCCAGTCCACGCCGCGCTCCACCGCGGGGTTGGCCCGGCCGTCCGGTCCCTCGCCGGCCGCGAGCAGCGCCATCAGCGCCCATGCGGTCTGCGAGGCGGTGGAGTCGCCGCGCCCGGCCCAGCGCGCCGGGTCCTCGTAGGAGCGCATGTCCTCGCCCCAGCCGCCGTCGGCGTTCTGCCGGTCCTCCAGCCAGCGCACCGCCCGGCGGATCGCCGGGTGCTCGTCCGGGACGCCGGCCGCGACCAGGGCGGGCAGCACCGAGCCGGTGCCGTAGATGTAGTTGGTGCCCCAGCGCCCGAACCAGGAGCCGTCCGCCTCCTGGTTGCGCAGCAGCCACTCGATGCCGCGCCGGGTCCGCGGGTCGCGGGCGCGGCCGGTCTCGGCGAGCATCTCCACCACGTGGGCGGTGACGTCGGCGGACGGCGGGTCGACGACCTCGCCGAAGTCGCAGAACGGCAGCTTGTTGGGCAGCGTGCTGGTGTTGTCGACGTCGAAGGCGGCCCAGGCGCCGTTCTTGGACTGCATGCCGAGGTTCCAGACCACGCCCCGGTCCACCGCCGCGTCGACCCTGGCCGGGTCGGGGTGGGTGACCCGGCGCAGTGCGAGCACCACCTCGGCGGTGTCGTCGATGTCGGGGTAGGTGTCGTTCTCGAACTCGAAGGCCCAACCGCCGGGGGCGAGCCCGGGCCGCTTGACGGCCCAGTCGCCGCGCTTGCGGATCTCCTCGCCGAGCATCCAGTCGACGGCGGAGACCAGCGCCGGGTGGTCGGCCGGCAGCCCGGCGTCGACCAGGGCGATGGTGGCCAGGCAGGTGTCCCAGACCGGGGACTGGCAGGCCTCCAGCCAGCGCTTGCCGTCCTCGGTGTGCACGGTGAAGCGGTCGAAGGAGGAGAGCCCGGCCTGCATCACCGGGTGTTCCAGCTCGTAGCCCTCCAGGTGGAGGGCGATCAGCGAGTAGACGGCGGGCGGCTGGATGCCGCCCCAGCAGCCGTCGGCCTCCTGCCGTTCGACGATCCAGCGGCAGGCCTGGGAGACGGCCAGCCGGCGCAGCGGGCGGAAGGCCCGGCGGTGGTAGGCGTGCAGCGCCTTGTCCAGGCGTTCGAACAGGCCGTCCCAGGAGGTGGCGGGGGCGAGCGGCCTTTCGGGGAAGGGGTTGTCGGGGTCGGTGTGCAGCTCGGTGAGCGGGAAGGGCGCCGGACGGACGGGCCGGTGGGCCGAGACGACGGTCAGCGGGACGATCGTCTGGCGGGCCCAGCAGCCGAAGGCGTAGATGTTCAGCGGCAGCCACTTGGGCAGGAAGATGATCTCGGGCGGCATCTCGGGCAGCCGCTCCCAGGGCCACCAGCCGAACAGTGCGAGCCAGATCCGGGTGAACACCCGGGCGGCCGCGATGCCCCCGGCGGAGCGGACGTACCGCGCGGCGGCCAGCATGTGCGGGGCGTTCGGGTCGTCGCCGGCCAGCCTGAGCGCGACGTACGCCTCGACGGTGGTGGACAGTTCGGCCGGCCCGCCGTGGAAGGTGCCCCAGGTGCCGTCCTCACGTTGCTGGGAGCGGATCCAGTCGGCGGTGGCGCGCGTCTGTTCCTCGGTCCGGATGCCGAGGAACTGGCGGAGCAGTAAATCCTCGGCGTCCATGGTGACGTTGGTTTCCAGGTCGCCCTTCCACCAGCCCTCGGAGGACTGCAGCGAGAGCAGGTGGGTGGTGGCGCGGGCCAGGGCCTCCCGCGCGTCGGCCGGCCGGAGGTCCGCCTCACCGGCCGGCCGGAGCTGGTCGGTGTCCTCGGGCTGCCGCCGCCCCGCGCCCAGCAGGGTCGGGGGGCGGTCGCCCACCGCGACCGGCTCGGGATCGTACTCAGGGTCGAGCCGGCCGTCCGCGGTTGCTGTCAACGTAACGTCACCTCTCTCGTACCACCACGAATTCGGCGAGTGCGACGAAGTGCTCGCGCACCTCGTCGGACATGGGCACCTCGTCCAGGGCGGCGAGGGCAGTCGTGTGCTGGCGGCGGGCCTCCTCCTGGGTCCAGGCCCGGCCGCCGGCCTCCTCGATCAGCGCGGCCCGGGCGGCGAGCTCGGGCTCGCCCTCCTCCCCGCGTCCCTTCGGGTCGGCCAGCTGCTCGGCGAGCCGGCGCGAGGCCGGGCCGCCCTCCGCCAGGGCGGCGGCGACCGGCAGGGACTTCTTGCGCTGGCGCAGGTCACCCCAGTGCGGCTTGCCGGTGACCTCGGTGGCACCCCAGATGCCGAGCAGGTCGTCCACCGCCTGGAAGGCCAGTCCCAGGTGGTGGCCGTAGCGCTGGAGGGAGTCGGAGACCTTGTCGTCGGCTCCGGCCAGGACGGCACCGATCGCCGAGGCGGCGGCCAGCAGGGCCGCCGTCTTTCCGCCCTCCATCTCCAGGCACTCCGCGACGGTGACGCTGTCGCGCTGTTCGAAGGCGACGTCCATGGCCTGCCCGTCGATCAGCCGGCGGGTCGCCGTGGTGAGCAGCCGCACGGCCCGCGCGGCGTCGGTGGGGCTCGCGCCGCCGTTCACCGCGGCGTCGAGCAGCACCTCCGTGCCGAGCGTCGCCAGGGCGTCGCCGACCAGGATCGCCTGGGCCGGTCCGAAGACCGTCCAGGCGGTGGCCCGGTGCCGACGGGTCTCGTCACCGTCCATCAGATCATCATGGAGCAGGGAGAAGTTGTGCACCAGTTCAACAGCCACTCCGCCGGGGACGCCCACCTCGGCCGGCGCGCCGGTGGCCTGGGCGGACAGCAGCGCCAGCGCCGGGCGCACGGCCTTGCCGCCGTCACCCGCGACGGGCGTGCCGTCCCGGTCGATCCAGCCGAAGTGGTAGGCCGCGACGGTGTCCATCGGTGCCGCCAAACGGGCGACCGCGGCCCGTAGGGGCGGGGTGCAGAGCGTACGGCTGCGGGCGAGCAGCTCCGGCACCGAGACCGGTTCGGCGTGCGCCGTGCCTCCGACGGCGAAGCCGGTGCGTGACTCCACGTGCGTTCCCTCTCCCTCGTGGTGCCGGACCGCCCGGGGCGACCGGGTGCTGTCGGTGCGGCTGGTGTCTCTTCGCGTGCTGCCGGTGCCGACGGTGTCGGGGCGGCCGAACCGGTCGATTCCGCCGATGCGCTCGACGGTACGCCCGACGGCTCTGGCGGGCTCTCCGGCGGCGGGGCCCGCCGTCACCTGGGCCACCTCCCGTCGCCGCGGTCCACCGGCATCCGGGCGCCGGCCGCGGCGAGGGCGGCGTCGGCGGCGGCGTGGCCGCTGCGCACGGCGCCCTCCATGGTCGCGGGCCAGCCGGTGGCCGTCCACGAGCCGGCCAGCAGCAGGCCTGGCACGTCGGTGCGGGCCGACGGGCGCAGCGTCCCGCTGCCGGGGGCCGGGTCGAAGGTCGCGGTGCGCTCCCGGGTGACGAAGAAGTCCAGCACCTCGGCACCCGCCGCGGCCGGCAGCAGCCGGGCCAGCTCGGGCAGGTAGCGGCGGCGCAGTTCGGCGACCGGCAGGTCGATCTCGTCCTGCACCGCGGACTGCGAGAGCGCCAGGTACTGGGCGCCCGGGTGGGCCCGGCCGAGCGCGGTGGCGGCCAGACCGGAGTGCGCGGTGCGGTCGAAGACCCACTGGACCGGGGAGCCGAGCGCGGCGAAGAACGGGCGGCGCACCAGTTTGCGGTCGTAGATCACGTGCACGTTGAGGATCGGCGCGGTGCCGAAGCGGGCCAGCCGGTCCTGCTCCGGGATGGCGTTCGGCGGCAGCAGGGCGGCCGCGCTGTCCTGGGCGCCGGCCAGGACGACGGTGTCGGCGGTGAGCAGTTCCCCGCCTTCCAGGAGGACGGCGTGCTGCGGGGCGGCCGGCTTGAGCTCGGCGCCCCGGGCGCGCAGCAGCACCTTCACGCCCAGGCGCTCCAGTTCGGCGATCGCCCGATCGTGGTGGATCGCGCCGAGCGGGGCGGCGGCGATGCCGATGTCGGCGGCGCCGGGGTCGGAGAGCAGGCCGGTCTGGAACACCTTCGCGGCGAGCGCCATCGACACCTGGTCGGCCCGGGCGTTCAGGGTGGCGACGCCGACCAGGTCCCACAGGGCCGCCTGGGTGGCGGCGTTCTGCCCGTTGCGGCGCAGCCACTCGCCGAAGGAGATCCGGTCCAGCGCCGGGTCGGCGAGGTCCAGGCCCTTGAGGGCGAGTGCGCCGCGGACCACCCGGGCGCGGTCGGCCGGGGACAGGTGCGGGTAGCGGGCGAGGCTGGCCGCCAGGTGGAGCGGGACGGGCAGGCCGCTGCGCCGGAGCCGTCCGAGGGTGCGCACCGGGGCGTCCTCGGGGCCGGTGACGGAGAGCACCGGGACGTCGAGACGGTCCTGCAGGTGGGCCAGCCGGGTGGCACCGAGCCGTTCCAGCAGGCCGCGGTAGGCGGTGCAGCAGCGCAGGTAGACGTGCTGGCCGTTGTCGACGGTCAGCTCGCCGCGCCGGAAGGAGAAGGCCAGGCCGCCGAGCCGGGGGCGCCCCTCGGCGAGGGTGACCCGGTGGCCCGCCTCGGCCAGGCGGAGCGCGGCGGTGATGCCGGCCAGGCCGCCGCCGACCACGAGGGCGGCCGGGCGCGCGGCATCGGCTCGCCCGGTCATCGGTCCTCCCCCTCGCAGTCGCCGGACCGCCGGGAGGCGGTCGTTGAAGCCGGTACCCGTTCCGTCAACACGGAACTGCCCGCACGTGATTCCCCGCTGACACAGCGTGACAGAAGTGTGGCGAGAATCAAGAACGCCCCCCGGCGAGCCCGGAAAGCGCCACGTACGCCTTCTCCCAGCCCGGCAGCGAGACGCGGCCGCGCAGCACCGACTCGGGGTCGGCGGCGATGCGACCGAGCAGCCGGTGGTAGATCCCGGCCATGGCGGCGGTGCAGGCGCGGCTGCGGCGGTCGAGCATCGGCAGCAGCCGCAGGCCCTCCTCGAAGGCGGACTGGGCGCGGGCGGCCTCGAAGGCGACCAGGCCGGTGAAGTCCGCGCCGACCGGCGGCTTGGACAGGGCGAAGCCCTGCTCGCAGCCGAACCGGACCAGGTCCTCGGTGGGCAGGTAGGTGCGGCCGTTCAGGGCGTCCTCGCGCAGGTCGCGCAGGATGTTGGTGAGCTGGAGCGCCAGGCCCAGGGTGTCCGCGTAGCGTGCCCCGCGTTCGGGGTCGTCGCAGCCGTAGACGCCCAGCGAGAGCCGGCCGATCGCGCCGGCCACGCAGCGGCAGTAGACCTTCAGCTCCTCGTACGTCTGGTACTCGGCGCCCTTGAGGTCCATCTCGACGCCGTCGATCAGCTCGTCGAAGCCGCCGAGCGGGATCGGGAAGCGCCGGGCCGTGTCGGCCAGGGCGACCTTGATCGGGTCGGTGTCGTCCTCGGCGACCACCCCGGAGCGGACCTCGTCCACCAGTTCCCGGGTGCGCAGCAGCGCCTCGGCCTTGCGGTCGGCCGGGAGGTCGCCGTCGCCGATGTCGTCCACCCGGCGGGCCAGGGCGTACAGGGCCGACATGGCCAGTCGCTTGGGTTCTGGCAGCAGCCGGATGCCGTAGCTGAAGTTGCGCGCCTGCAGCCCGGTGACTGCCTCGCAGTACCGGTACGCCGCCATGACCTGGGCGGACGCCAGTGGTGATGCCGCCACTCGGGCGTTCACCTTCCCTTCGCGAAGATGGCCGCCGCCTTCGCTGCGAGGCGGCGCTTGTCCGGCTTCGCCTGCCGGGCGAGCACGTCGTACCCGGCGTCCTCGATGGCCGCCAGGGCCGCGTAGCCGCCTGCGGTGAATCCCGCCAGGAGCAGTCGAAGCCTCCCCCGAACCGTACCTACCAATGGTGCGCCGCGATCGAGCAGGGTGCGGGCCCGTTCCATCTCGAAGGCGATCAGTTCGCGCACCGCGCCGTCGGCGGAGGGGGCGGCGAGGTCGGCCTCGGTCACGCCGAAGCGCTGCAGGTCCTCGGTGGGGAGGTAGATCCGGCCGCGGTGCAGGTCCTCGGCGACGTCCTGCAGGTGTTCGACAACCTGGAGGGCGGTGCAGATGGCGTCGGAGAGCTCGATCCGCTCGGGCGTGGAGACGCCCGCGATGGCCAGGACGAGGCGGCCGACCGGGTCGGCGGAGAGCGTGCAGTAGCCGACCAGGTCGTCGTAGGTGGCGTAGCGGGCGGTGGTCTGGTCCACCCGGTTGGCCTCGATCAGACGGCGGAACGGCTCGGGGGTCAGGCCGTGCCGGTCGACCAGCGGGACCAGGGCGCGCAGCAGGGGTGGCGGGGGCGGTCGGCGCCGGAGGGGTGCAGCGCGGTCTCGAACGCCCGGTCGAGGTCGTGCTCAAGCCCGTCGAGCAGGGCGAGCCGGAAGGCGACCTCCGGCGGAGCCGGCAGGCCGGGCTGGGCCGAAGGGGTGGCGGGGGGCCGTTCCTCGATCCCGAGCAGGGCGGCGGTGGCGGCCGGGTCGGCCAGGTCGCCGTCGCCGGCGTCGTCGACGAGGCGGGCGAAGCCGTAGACCGCCATCAGGTCGTCGCGCCAGGCCGCGGGCAGGAAGAACGGGGCGACCGGGAAGTTCTCCGCACCCGCCTTCTCCAGGGTCTGACCTGCGGACCGGTTCACCGGCGTATCACTGGGCTGGGCCGAAGCCGACACTGCTGTCACTCCCCCGTTCTACACCGCTGGGTACGACCGGTCCGACTCGGACACGCGTCCGAGCGCGGGCGTCACGTCCGCCACACCGCCCTCGCGCCTGACAGCCTGACACCGCGGGGCGCGCCGGAGAAGACCGCCCCGCCCGTCGGGGCGGGGCGCTCACCCCCGCGGCGGCGGGCCACCCGGGGGACCGGGCGGGGCATGCCGAAGGCCGGTCCCGGGGGCCGGGACCGGCCTCGGTGGTGCCGGGGTACTGCGGTGTTACGGGCGCTCGCCGCGCTCGTAACGGCCGACGACCTCCTCGGTCGGGCCGTCCATGACCAGCTCGCCGGCCTCGATCCAGATGGTCCGCTCGCAGACCTCGCGGATCGAGTTGTTGTCGTGGCTGACCAGGAAGACCGTGCCGGCGGAGCCGCGCAGCTCGTCGATGCGGCGCTTGCTGCGCTGCTGGAAGGCCTGGTCGCCGGTGGCCAGGGCCTCGTCGATCAGCAGCACGTCGTGGGTCTTCGCGGCGGCGATCGAGAAGCGCAGGCGGGCGCCCATGCCGGAGGAGTAGGTGCGCATCGGCAGGGAGATGAAGTCGCCCTTGTCGTTGATGCCGGAGAACTCGACGATCTCCTGGTAGCGCGCCTTCACCTGGGCCGGGGTCATGCCCATCGCCAGGCAGCCCAGGACGACGTTGCGCTCGCCGGTGAGCTCGTTCATCAGGGCCGCGTTGACGCCCAGCAGCGAGGGCTGGCCGTTGGTGTAGATGCCGCCCTTCTCGGTCGGCAGCAGGCCCGCGATGGCGGCCAGCATGGTCGACTTGCCGGAGCCGTTGGAGCCGATCAGGCCGATCGCCTCGCCCTTGTAGGCGGTGAAGCTGATGCCCTTGACCGCGTGCACCTCGCGCACGCCGGCGCCGCGCTTGCGGCTGAGGATGCGGCTCAGCGCCGAGGTGGCGCTGCCCTTGCCGGAGCCGGCGCCGTGCACCCGGTAGACGATGTGCACGTCGTCGACGACGACGGTGGGTTCGCGGGCCACGTCCGTGTCCCGGACGGTCTCGCGCTTGCTCAGGTCGGTGTCAGCCACGGCCGTACTCCTCCTCGGCCTTCCAGAAGAAGACGTATCCGATGACGAACAACCCGACCGCCCAGCCGATGCCGAACAGCCACTGGTGCGGCGGCAGGGTCTGGTACACGGGCTGGTGCTTGTTGTAGATGACCGGCGCGAAGGCGTGCCGCAGCAGGTCCATGTAGACCGAGGCCGGGTTCAGGTCGGTCAGCACCTGGATGTAGTGCGGCCACTTGTGGACGCGGTCCTGGATGCTGAACATCACGCCGGACAGGAACATCCAGGCCCGCATCACGAACGGGATCAGCTGGGAGATGTCGCTGGTCTTGGCGCCGATCCGGGCCATGATCAGGGAGATGCCGGTGTTGAACATGGTCTGCAGCAGCAGTGCCGGGACGATCAGCAGCCAGGTCTTGCCCGGGGCGATGCCGCTGGCCAGGACGGTGACGACCAGCACGACCATCGAGATCAGCAGCTGCTGGAGCTGGATCACGGTGAAGGCGATCGGCAGGCTGGCGCGGGGGAAGTGCAGTGCGCGGATCAGGCCGAGGTTGTCGGAGATCGCCCGGGTGCCGGACTGCACCGCGTTCTGGGTGAACTGGAAGACGAAGACGCCGATGCAGAGCCAGGCGATGTAGGTGCCCGGCGGGAAGCCCTGCTTGCTCTCCAGGATCACGCCGAAGACCAGGTAGAACACGGCGCAGTTGAGCAGCGGGGTCACGACCTGCCAGAGCTGGCCGAGCTTGGCGTCGGTGTACTGGGCCACCAGGCGGGCGGTGGCGAAGGCCCAGATGAAGTGGCGCCGGGCCCAGAGCTGCTTGGTGTACGCGAACAGGCCCGGCCGGGCGCCGCTCACCGACAGGCCGTACTTGTCCGCAAGCTGCTTGGGGGTCAGGCCTGCGTCCACCCCCCTGGGGGTCGAGAGGCTGACGGGTTCACTCACTGTCGACACATTCGTCCTTCACGCGGGATCGGTCGGGGCAGCCGGTCGACGGAGGGTCCGTCGGCCGTGCGCCGAGGGGGATCCACTGGGATCTCGGGGGAGCCGGCCGGTGTGTGGTCACCGGCCGAGGAGATCGATCATTCGATCAGATCAGATGATCGGTGGTCGGCCCAGCCTGGTCAGTTGCCAAACGGTACGCCATCGCATGGGCCGCCGCGGACCGCAGGGTTCGCGCCAGCCCGCCCGGAACCCGCCCCACCAGGCCTTCAGCGCCTCGGGGGAGGGGCGTCGGGCCAGGGTCAGCAGGAACCAGGTTCCCAGATAGAGAGGCACCAACGGGGCCGGAAGGTTCCGCCTCGCGAGCCAGACCCGGTTGCGGGCCACGTTGTGGAAGTAGGTGGCGTGCCGGGCGGGCGAGGTCGTGGGGTGGTGCAGGACCACGTCCGCGCGGTAGTCGATGGCCCAGCCGGCGTCCAGCGCGCGCCACGCGAGGTCGGTCTCCTCGTGCGCGTAGAAGAACTCGGCGGGCAGCTGGCCGGCCTGCTCGAACACCGTGCAGCGCACGGCGCTCGCGCCGCCCAGGAAGGTCGTCACCCGGGACGAGCGCAGCGGGTCGCTGGCGCGCAGCCGGGGGACGTGCCGGCGCTGGGTGACACCGGTGTCCGGGTCGGCGATCCGGAAGGAGACGATGCCCAGCTCCGGGTCGGCGGTGAAGGCCTCCCGCAGCAGCCGGGCCGAGTCGGTGCGCGGCAGGCTCCCGTCGTCGTCCAGGAAGAGGACGGCGTCGACGTCCTTCCCGTCCCGGCCGAACAGCTCGATGCCGACGTTGCGCCCGCCGGGGATGCCCAGGTTCTCCGGCAGCTCCACGCTGCGCACGCCCTCGGGCAGCGGGGGCAGCTCGACCCCCTGGCCGACCACGGCCAGCTCGACCGCCGGGCCCTCCTGGGCGCGGACGGACTCGATCAGGGCGTTGAGCTCGGCGGGCCGGTTGCCCATGGTGATGATCACGGCGCCGAGGCGGAAGCTCTCCGCGGTCGCTCCGCCGGTCATCGCAGCCTGCTGGAGAGGACGATGCTCAGCAGGTGCAGCACGGTCTGCAGCATGGCGATCGCCGCCAGGACGACCACCGCGAGCCGGGTGAAGAGGAGCCCGCCGTGCACCGCGTCGGCGATCCCGGCCGCGAGGATGAACAGCGAGGCCTCGACCGCGCCGACCAGGCGGTGGAACTTCAGCAGCGAGGCCGCCCGGCGGGCCTTGGCGACGGCGGTCGAGCGCGGCACCGAGGCGCTGTCCTCGACGGCCGTCAGGCCGCTGCGGGCCCGGGCCACGTCCACCAGGTCCGTCTCGGACTTGATCAGGATCGCGCCGAGCGCGGCCAGCGTGCCGAGGAAGGCCCACTCCCAGTGCGAGCCGCCGCCCTCGCGGTGGAGCAGGTCGGTGGCGCGCAGGCCCAGGCCGGTCAGCAGGGCCGCCTCGGACATGTAGTGGCCCACCCGGTCCAGGTAGACGCCGGTGAGCGAGGTCTGCCGGCGCCAGCGGGCCACCTCGCCGTCCACGCAGTCCAGCAGCAGGTAGACCTGGATCAGCAGGGCGCCCAGCACCGCGCCCGTGATGCCCGGCACGACCAGCGCGGCACCGGCCAGGATGCCGGTGAACATCATCAGGTAGGTCAGGCCGTTGGGCGTGATCGCCGTCATGGTGGAGAGCACGCGGGTGATCCGCAGCGAGATCTTCCGCATGTACAGGCGCCCGGCCCAGTGCTCGGCGCTGCGGCGCTGGAGCATGCCCTCCGGGTGGATCACCGCGCGCAGCTCCTCGATCGAGGGCCGGCGGGTCAGGTCCACCGGGGGACGTTCGGCGCCCGTGGTGGAGCGGTCAGCTGTTGACGGCTTGGACATAGTCGGCGTACGCGTCCCTGATTGCGGAAGGGGAGAGGTCGAGGTGTTCGAGGATGGTGAAGCGCCCCGGGCGGGTGTTCGGAGCGTAGTGCACCGCTTCGGTGAACTCCGCCTCGGTGAAGCCGATCTGAGCCGCGGTCACCGGCAGCCCGTGGCTCGCCAGGCGCTCCACGATCAGACCGGTCAGCTCGCGCTCGCCCCGCAGGAAGCTGGCGAACGCGGCACCGAGGCCGACCTGTTCGCCGTGCTGGGCGGACCGCTTGGGATACAGCACGTCCAGGGCATGCGAGATCTCGTGGCAGGCGCCCGACGAAGGCCGGGTGCTGCCCGCGATGTTCATCGCGATGCCGGACAGTACCAGGGCCTCCGCGAGGGCCGTCAGGAGGTCCTGATCCTGAGTGTTTCCTGGGTGCCGCAGCAGGTTCTCGCCCGCCGAGCGGGCCATCGCGACGGCCAGTCCGTCCACCGGCTCGCCGGTGACCGCGTGCGACAACTCCCAGTCCGCGCAGGCCGAGATGTTGGAGACGACGTCGCCGATGCCGGCCGCCACGAAGCGCTGCGGGGCCTGCCGGATCACGTCCAGGTCGACGATGATGCCGATCGGGCTGGGCACCCCGTAGGAGCCCCGGCCGGCGTCGTTGTCGAGGGTCGAGACCGGCGAGCAGATGCCGTCGTGGGCCAGGTTGGTGGCGACCGCGACCAGCGGCAGGCCGACCCGGGCGGCGGCGTACTTGGCGGCGTCGATGATCTTGCCGCCGCCGAGACCGACGATCGCGTCGTAGTGCCCGCCGCGCATCGACTCGGCCAGCCGCACCGCGCTGTCCAGGGTGCCGTCGTCCACGTTGTACCAGTCGGCGCCGGGCAGGGCGGGCTCCAGGCGCCGGCGCATGGCCGCGCCGGAGCCGTTGCTGATCGCCACCGCGATCCGGCCCGAGGCCGACAGCCGCTGGTCCGCGAGGATCCCGCCGAGCGCGTCCAGCGCGCCCGAGCGGATCTCCACGAACAGCGGCGACGGGACCAGTCGGGTCAGTACCGGCACGCGATCTCCCGCGCCTTCGCCAGGTCCTCGTGGTTGTCGACCTCGACCCAGGAGACCTCGCCGATCGGCTGCACGTCGATCCGCAGGCCGCGGTCGACCATCTCCTGGTAGCCGTCCTCGTAGTACAGCTGCGGGTCGCGCTCGTAGGTGGCGCGCAGCGCGTCGGCCAGGTCGTCGGCGGCGGCCGGGTTGATGACGGTCACGCCGATGTACTCGCCGCTCGCCTCGGCCGGGTCCATCAGCTTGGTGATGCGGCGCATGCCGGCGGCCGGGTCGACGACGACCTTCATCTCCTCGTCGGCGAGCTTCTTCACCGTGTCGAGGGCGAGCAGGATGCCGGGGGCCCGGCCGGCCTCGGTGAGGCGCTCGTTGCCCTCCAGCACAGTGCGCTGGACGGAGGCCGGGTGCACGGTGTCGCCGTTGGCCAGCAGCAGGCCCTCGGAGAACAGCTCGCGGGCGCACCACAGCGAGTAGGCGTTGTTCCACTCCTCGGCCTTGTCGTTCTCGACCAGGTGGAGCTTGACGCCGTACTTGGCCTCCAGGGCGTCCTTGCGGTCGTACACCGCCTCCTTGCGGTAGCCGACGACGATCGCGGCCTCACGCAGTCCGACCTCGGCGAAGTTGCCCAGGGTGAGGTCCAGGACGGTCCGCTCCCCGTCGACCGGCACCAGCGCCTTGGGCAGCGTGTCGGTGTACGGGCGCAGCCGGCGGCCGGCGCCGGCTGCCAGAACGAGGCCGATCATGCGGGGTCTCCTGATCCGTCGGGCTGTGCGTGCGAACCGTGCCGAGGGGCGCCGCTGCTCCGCCGGGCCGGTGTGCGACCGGACCGGGCAGCGGCGCGCCGGTACCTGCACAGGTCCGGGCACCGTGTCGTATGTGATGGTAGGCGACTCGGACGATCGGCCCGAACGCGCCCGGAGACGGGAAGGTGACGGCCCGGTGACCCTCCGGCTGCGCGCCGAGCCGCACCCGATCGCACCGGGGCGGTCGAACAGCCCCCGAACGTCCGTCGAACGGTTCTGCGACAGTGATGACTCTTACGGGGGCTTCCCGGACCCACTTCTGTACGGATTCCGACTCCTCCGGGCCATGATCCGCCCGGTTGTGCGTGGGACCCCGGACGAGTGCCACCCATACGGCAGACTGGAGCCCGACGCCGGCGCCGGTGCCCCCGCTGCGTCCGCCGCGCTCCGTCCGGAGCGCCGGACACGCCCGATGCTCCCGTTGCTCCCGCTCCCGGAAAGAGGCCCCATGCCCCAGAGTCTGCCGACCGACCCGACGCACTTCGCCGCCGAGATCGACACCGGTCTCGACGTGGAGACCGACGTGACGGTCGACCCACGGGCCGCCTCGGCTCCCGGCACCGAGATCCTGCTGGAGCTGGTCGACGACGAGGGCGTGACGATCGGCACCGCCGAGAAGCTCTGGGCCCACCAGCAGCCGGGCCGGCTGCACCGCGCCTTCTCGGTGTTCCTCTTCGACCGCCAGGGCCGGCTGCTGCTCCAGCGCCGCGCCCTCGGCAAGTACCACTCCCCCGGCGTCTGGTCGAACACCTGCTGCGGCCACCCCTACCCCGACGAACCGCCCTTCGTCGCCGCCGCCCGGCGCACCGCCGAGGAGCTGGGCGTCGCCCCGGCGCTGCTCTGCGAGGCCGGCACCGTCCGCTACGACCTGCCGGACGAGGCCTCCGGGCTGATCGAGCGGGAGTGGAACCACCTCTTCGTGGGACTGGTCACCGCGCCGGTCGAGCCGAACCCGGACGAGGTGGACGACTTCGCCTTCGTGACCGCGGAGGAGCTGCGGGAGCTGCGGGCCGAGCGGCCGTTCTCGGTCTGGTTCGAGACCGTCTTCGAGGCGGCGCTGCCGGGGATCCGGGAGATCGCCGGGCGGGACTGGTAGTCGGACCGTCGAAGAGCCGGTCAGCGGTCGGGCTCCGGGGGACGGGCAGCGAGGCCCAGATGACCTTGCCGCCCTCCCCCGTCCGCTCGACGTCGCACACCCCGCCGGCCTGCAGGGTGACGCTCTTCACCAGCAGCAGCCCGCGCCCGCCGGTGCGTCCGGTGTCGTTCTCCAGCGCCTTCGGCCGGTACGGATCGCCGTCCTCGACCGACACCCGCACCCAGCCGCCGCGCACCGACAGCTCGGTGACCACCTCGGGCGACAGCTCGGCGGCGTGCGTCACCGCGTTGCTGACCAGCTCCGAGACGATCAGCAGCAGGTCGTCCACCAGTTCCTGGTAACGCACCCCGGCCATGCCCTGGGCCAGCAGGCGGTCGCGCACCGCGTGCCGGGTGCGCGGCACCGAGGCCTCCGCGGCGGGCACCGGGAAGCGCCACACGCCCTCGGCGGGTCCGCCGCCGGGTCCGCCCGGTCCGCCGGGCGCAGCGGCGTCGCCCCGCCCGTCCCCCGGCCCGCCGCGTCTCGGTTCGGCCTCCGCCGTTCCGCTGATCTGCTCCACGTCCAGCCGCCCTTCGTCCGCGACCCGGGAATCAGGCGATCCGCTCATGGCGCCCTCGGTCCACAGAGGCTAGGAGAGGCGTCCCGGCGGCCGTGGCACCGTCGACAAGTTGCCCGTGTCGGACCACTTCCGACCGGAACCGATCGCGGGCGGGGGCGAAGTCGACCGGTTCCTTCGCGGACGCCACCGGTTCGGGCGGGGTTCGATCGTGTTCGCCAGCCGTACCAACCTGTACGGGGCCGCTTCGAGCCGGTGGGGGACCGGCTCGGACCCGCGGGAGGAGCGCCCGGGCCGGTGGGGGGACGGGCCCGAGGAAACGCAGGTGAGAAGCACTCCAGAACCCTGGTAATGTTCTCTCTGTCGCCGAGGGGGCGAGAGAAAAACCCCCGGAGCACACACCCCGTCCGGGTGGCGGAATGGCAGACGCGCTAGCTTGAGGTGCTAGTGCCCTTTATCGGGCGTGGGGGTTCAAGTCCCCCCTCGGACACAGCCGAATTCCCCGTGGGATCCGAAAGGAACCCACGGGGAATTTCCTTTTTCCCGGCTCACTCGCAGCCCGTCACCCCCGGGCCGCCATCCCCGTCCGCCACCCCCGTGGCGGTGTGACGCCGGTCTCCACACGGAACCCGTCGGTCCGGAAACCGGACACGAGATGGCAACGATCGTACGGTTTGAGCTTCCCCTGAGGTATTCGCCCGTTTTCTGACCATAGGCTGCTGTGCGTTTGTCCGGAATGCGGACTCAAAACCGCAAAAACACCGACACCACCCAATGAACCCCGAGCGAGAGGACCGATACGTTGAGTGAGCCCGAATCCTCGACGGCATCACACCAGAACTACCGCCGATCGCTCGGCACCATCAGCCTGACGGCCGTCGGGCTGGGGTCGATCATCGGATCCGGGTGGCTGTTCGGTGCCGAGCGGGCCGCCAAGCTCGCCGGACCGGCCTCGATCCTCGCCTGGGTGATCGGTGCCGCGGTGGCGCTGACCATCGCCCTCACCTACAGCGAGCTGGGCTCGATGTTCCCCAAGGCCGGCGGCATGGTCCGCTACGGCCAGTACTCGCACGGCTCGCTGGCCGGCTACCTTGCCGCCTGGGCCAACTGGATCGCCATCGTCTCGGTCATCCCGGGTGAGGCCACCGCCTCCGTCCAGTACATGAGCTCCTGGCACTTCGGCTGGGCCAAGGGGCTCTACGACGGCCAGGAACTGACCCTCAGCGGGGTGGCGCTCGCCAGCGTGCTGCTGGTCGGCTACTTCGTCCTGAACTGGTTCGCGATCACGCTGTTCGCCAAGACCAACACGGCGATCACCGTCTTCAAGGTCGTCGTGCCGACGCTGACCGCCGGCGCGCTGCTCCTCGCGCACTTCGACTCCGCGCACTTCACCGACCATGGCGGCTTCGCGCCCAACGGCTGGAGCGCGGTGTTCACCGCCGTCGCGGTCTCCGGCATCGTCTGGGCCTTCAACGGCTTCCAGTCGCCGCTCAACCTCGCCGGCGAGGCCAAGAACCCCGGCAAGTCGCTGCCGAAGGCCGTCATCGGCTCGATCCTGATCGCCCTGGTGATCTACGTCGCGCTGCAGATCGCCTTCCTCGGCGCCATCCCGGCCGCCGACCTCTCGCAGGGCTGGAGCAGCCTCGCCTACACCTCGCCGCTGGCCGACCTGGCCATCGCCTGGGGCCTCAACTGGCTCGCGATCCTGCTCTACGCGGACGCCTTCATCTCGCCGTCCGGCACCGGCATGATCTACGCCGCCACCACCTCGCGCATGATCCACGGCGTGCAGGAGAACGGCCACCTGCCGAAGGTCTTCGGCAAGGTCGACGCCAAGACCGGCATCCCGCGCCCGGCGCTGGTGCTCAACCTGGTCGTCGCCTTCCTGTTCCTCGCGGTCTTCCGCGGCTGGGGCTCGCTGGCCGAGATCGTCTCGGTGGCCACGGTGATCTCGTACATCACCGGCCCGGTCGCCGTGATGGCGCTGCGCCGACTCGCCCCTGACCTGCCGCGGCCGGTCCGGCTGCGCGCCATGCCGGTGATCGCCCCGGTCGCGATGGTCTTCGGCTCGCTCGTCCTGTACTGGGCCCGCTGGCCGCTCACCGGCAAGGTCATCCTGCTGATGGCCGCCGGTCTGCCGATCTGGGCCTGGTACGAGCTGCGCAAGCCGTTCGCCCAGCTCAAGCCGCACCTGATGGCGGGCGCCTGGATGGTCGCCTACCTGTTCGTGATGGCCGGCGTCTCCTGGGCCGGCAGCAGCGACTTCGGCGGCCACGGGTACCTGCCTGAGGGCTGGGACCTGCTGATCGTGGCCGCGATCGGGCTCGCGTTCTACTACTGGGGCGTCGCGAGCGCCTGGGCCAACCCCTCGCTGGCCGCCGTCCGGCAGGAGCTGGCGGACGCGGAGGCGGCGGAGGCCGCGGACGCTGCGGCCGAGGGCGCGCAGGGCTCCATGGGCGAGCCTTCGCGGGTCTGAGTCGTCCGCAGTACGGATGCGGAAGGGCCGGTCGGTGTTCCGACCGGCCCTTCCGCGTACCCGGGGGGGGCTTGCGGCTGCGCCGTGCTGCGCAGTGGGGGCCTGCGGCCGGTCAGCCCCGGCGGGCGCGGCGGATGGCGGAGGTGACGACCGGCGGGAGCAGGTCCCGGGCCGCCCGCTTGGCCACGTTGACCGGGCGGCGGGCCTCGGCGGCACGGGCGCGCCGGACCGCGAGATCCATTTCAGCCTCGCCGCGGGCCGAGTCGAGCGCCAGGTGGGCCGCGTCGGCGGCCAGCCGGTCCTGGTGGCGCGAGCCGCGGAACGGCTCGATGCCCTCCGAGTCGCCGTACATGCGCAGCACCTGGTTCCCGTTGAGGTGGTCGATGCTCAGTTGGCAACCGACCGCGAGGTCGACCCGGTCGAGCAGCTCGCGCTGGAACGGCTCCGGATCGCCCCAGGTGCCGTAGAACTTGCACTCGGTGAGCAGGATCGGCTTGAGCCCGTGGTTGAAGACCGCTTCCCAGGTCGCGGCCGCGACGCCCGGAGTGTGCTGGGCGCGGTAGTCGTCCAGCACCACGACGCCCTGCTCCTGCAGCGCGACCCGGGCCACCTGGAGGTCGCCGACGACGTGCTCGTACAGGTGGGAGGCGTCTATGTGGATGAAGCGGAAGGTGCCGGGGGATATGTGCCCGCGGGACAGGACGCCGGTCGGGGCCTGGATGATCTCCGGCAGCTCGTCGTGGAAGGCGAGGTAGTTGGTCTCGAAGGCCGAGCGGGTCAGCGTCTTGCGGTAGGAGAGGTCCATCTCGGCGGCGTTCTCGTCGTCGGGCGCCTCCGAGTCGAAGAGGTCGCAGACGGTGAAGGTTTCGCCGGGCTGGAGGTGCTCACCGATGACGATCGCGCTGCGGCCGAGGTAGGCGCCCATCTCCAGGAGGTCGCCGGTGACACCGGTCTTCTCCTGCCGCCCGAGGAACCAGTCGAAGGAATGCCGGTCGTGGTCCCAGAACCACCCCTGGACGTCGTCCAGGCTCGCCGGCTCGGCAGGGTGCTGGGGCTCGCCCGGCAACGCGGCGTCGGTCATGACAGCTCCTTCGGGACACGGGTGGGTCCGCTGGTTCTCGAAGCGGATCTCAGCGGGGGCGGCACTCCGCGCCGGGCGCGGAACGCACCGGTCCCCGACCGTGCGCGGCACGTCGGAGCATTGTCAGCAGTAGACCCCCCGCCGCTGAGTTCCCTGCAATCTACCTGGGCATCCACCGTCGTGTGGAGGTCTGGGGGTGGGGAGTTTCCGGAATCGCCACCGGGGACACCGAGCCGCCGGAAGACCGGACTGCCGGAAGATCGGACCGCCGGACTGCCGGGAGATCGGCTCGGCGGATTCCTGGCGTTGATCCATTGTGTCCCGGCCGGGGTCGCCCGGTCACCCGCTTCGAGGATGATCTTCGTCTCGGATTCTGCGCCTAGCGTGGTCGCGGGCGGTCCTCGACGGGAGGGCCGGTGCGATGAGGAGCATCGTCGGCGTGACGGAAGCACAGCGGGACGAGCGACGGGACGACCGGCGGGACGAGCAGGATCCGGTGCCGGCCCGGGAGTTGGTGGCGATGATGGCCGAGGACGCGGCGGCCGCCCGGTACGCGAACAGTGCGGACCTGGCCGAGCAGGCGCTCTGGCGGCGGCTCACCGCCCGGCACGGGGACCGGCTCCTGGCGATCACCGCCGAGCACGGCTGGCCGACCGAGCGGACCGTCGGCCCCGAGGCCGCCCGGGCGGCCTGGCTGGTCGCCCAGCACGCGGACCGGCAACTCGACGTCCAGCGGCGGGCAGTGGCGCTGATGGGCGAGGCGGTCCGACGGGGCGAAGCGAGCGCGCGCGACCTGGCCTTCCTGGAGGACCGGCTGGCCGTCAACGAGGGCCGCGAGCAGCGCTACGGCACCCAGATCGGCGCGGTTGCGGACGGACGGCCGGTGCCGTGGCCGTGCGAGGACCCGTCGCGCCTGGACGAGCGGCGCGCCGAGGTGGGCATTGAGCCGTTCGATGCGTACACCGCGCGGTTCGCCCCGGGGTGACCGGCAGGTCCGTCGGCGCCGAACCGGCTCTTGCGCCCGCCCGCCCGGGCCGCTTTGACTGACCCTCGACGAGCGCCGGCGGTCGGACGGCCGAGCGGATGAGAGGACCACAGGTGCAGCAGTACGCGGAGTACGGCGACCAGTACATCGACGGCGCCTGGCGGCCCTCCGGGGACCAAGGGTCGATAACCGTACTGAACCCGGCGACCGAGCAGGTGCTCGCCACCGTGGCGGCCGGCGGGACGGCCGACGTGGACGCGGCGGTGGCGGCGGCCCGCCGGGCGGCCCGGAGTTGGGGCGCGACCAGCCGCGAGGAGCGGCTGGCGCTGCTGACCCGGCTGCGGGACGGCATTGCCGCCGCGCAGAACGAGATCACCGAGACCGTGGTCGCCGAACTGGGCGCCCCGGTCGGCTTCACCGCGGCCGTGCACGCCGGGCTGCCGCTGACCGTGGCGACCTCCTACCTGACCCTGCTCGCCGAGCACCCCTTCGAGGAGCGGATCGGCAACTCGGTGGTGCACGCCGAGCCGGCCGGGGTGGTCGCGGCGATCACCCCGTGGAACTACCCGCTGCACCAGATCGTGGCCAAGGTCGTCCCGGCGCTGGCGGCCGGCTGCCCGGTGGTGCTCAAGCCGGCCGAGGACACCCCGCTGGTGGCCCGGCTGTTCGCCCGCCTGGTGCACGAAGCCGGCTTCCCGGCAGGGGTGTTCAACCTGGTCACCGGCACCGGCGCGGTGGCGGGTGCGGTGCTCGCGGCGCACCCGGAGGTGGACGTGGTCTCGTTCACCGGCTCCACCGCCGTCGGCCGGCAGGTCGCCGAGACGGCCGGCCGGGGCCTGAAGCGCGTCGCCCTGGAACTGGGCGGCAAGTCGGCCAACGTGGTGCTGCCGGGCGCCGACATCACCCGCGCGGTCAAGGCGAACGTGGCCAACGTGTTCGCCAACTCCGGCCAGACCTGCAGCGCCTGGACCCGGCTGCTGGTGCACCAGGACCAGTACGAGGAGGCCGTCGAGCGGGCCGCCAAGGCCGCCGCCCAGTACGCCCCGGGCGACCCGACCGACCCGCAGACCCGGATCGGCCCGGTGGTCAACGCCAAGCAGCTGGCCCGGGTGCGCGGCTACATCGACGGCGCGCTGGCCGAGGGCGCCCGGCTGGTCGTCGGCGGGTCCGAGCCCGTCGCCGGCCTGCCCACCGGCTACTACGTCCGTCCGACCGTACTCGCCGACGTCACACCGGAGATGGCGGTCGCCCAGGAGGAGGTCTTCGGCCCCGTCCTGGTGATCCTCGCCTACCGGGACGAGGACCACGCCGTCGAACTCGCCAACGGCACGCCGTATGGCCTGGGCGGCGGCGTCTGGGCCCGCGACACCGACACCGCCGCCGCCTTCGCCCGCCGTCTGGACACCGGCCAGGTCGACCTCAACGGCGGGCGCTTCAACCCGCTCGCGCCGTTCGGCGGTTACAAGCACTCCGGCCTCGGCCGCGAGCTGGGGCGGCACGGGCTGGAGGAGTTCCTGCAGTACAAGTCGCTGCAGTACTGACGCTGGTCGAGTGGCCCCGGGACGTCGGGGACCGGCCCGACGTCCCGGGGCGGCTCGGTGGCGCTCGCCGGGTGCTGCTCGCCGGGCCGTCAGACGAGGTCGACGCCCGGGTAGAGCGGGTACGGGGCGAGGAGGTCCGCGGCGCGCTTGGCGACGGCGTCGCGCAGGGCGGCGTCGAGGGTGTGGTTGGCCTTGGACGGGGCGCCGGCGGCCGTGGTGGCGGGGGTGGCGGCGCGCAGCACGGTGTCGATCAGCTCGGCGATCTCGTCCATCTCGGCGACGCCGAGGCCGCGGGTGGTGAGCGCCGGGGTGCCGATGCGGATGCCGGAGGTGTACCAGGCGCCGTTCGGGTCCTGCGGCACGGAGTTGCGGTTGGTGACGATGCCCGAGTCGAGCAGCGCCGCCTCGGCCTGGCGGCCGGTCAGGCCGTAGCCGGAGACGTCGGCGAGGACGAGGTGGTTGTCGGTGCCGCCGGTGACCAGCGTGCCGCCGCGGCGCAGCAGGCCCTCGGCGAGCGCCTGGGCGTTGGTGACCACGGCGCGGGCGTAGGCCTGGAACTCGGGGCGGCGGGCCTCGGCGAGGGCGACCGCCTTGGCGGCCATGACGTGCGAGAGCGGGCCGCCGAGCACCAGCGGGCAGCCGCGGTCGACGTGTTCGGCCAGCTCGGAGGTGCACAGCACCATGCCGCCGCGCGGGCCGCGCAGGGACTTGTGGGTGGTCGTGGTGACGATGTGGGCGTGCGGGACGGGGTCGTGGTCGCCGGTCAGCACCTTGCCCGCGACCAGGCCGGCGAAGTGCGCCATGTCGACCATGAGGGTGGCGCCGACCTCGTCCGCGATCTCGCGCATCTTCCGGAAGTTCACCAGCCGCGGGTAGGCGGAGTAGCCCGCCACGATGATCAGCGGGCGGAACTCGCGGGCGGTCTCGCGCAGCGCGTCGTAGTCGATCAGGCCGGTGACCGGGTCGGTGCCGTAGCTGCGCTGCTCGAACATCTTGCCCGAGATGTTGGGGCGGAAGCCGTGGGTGAGGTGGCCGCCGGTGTCCAGGGACATGCCGAGCATGCGCTGGTTGCCGAGCTCGTGGCGCAGCTGCGCCCAGTCCTCCTCGGTGAGGTCGTTGACGTTGCGGACCTGGGCCCGCTCCAGGGCCGGGCTCTCGACCCGCTGGGAGAGGACGGCCCAGAAGGCGGTGAGGTTGGCGTCGATGCCGGAGTGCGGCTGGACGTAGGCGTGGTCGGCGCCGAACAGCTCGCGGGCGTGCTCGGCGGCGATGGTCTCGACGGTGTCGACGTTGCGGCAGCCGGCGTAGAAGCGGCGGCCGGCAGTGCCCTCGGCGTACTTGTCGCTGAGCCAGTTGCCCATGGCGAGCAGGACGGCCGGGGAGGCGTAGTTCTCGCTGGCGATCAGCTTGAGCGAGGCGCGCTGGTCGGCCAGTTCCCGGCCGATGGCGGCGGCGATCCGGGGCTCGACGCCGGCGACCACGTCGAGGGCGCTGCGGAAGGCGGTGTCGGCGGCGGGGGTCGCGGCGGTGTGGGGCTGCTGGGCCATGGCGGTCTCCTGGTGGGGATGCGGGGGCCCAGGCGCTCGGCAACTGCACGTGAGGTTTCACGAGGCTGCTTCCCGATGGTTGATTCCATCCCTACGCGCCAGTCGCAGCCCGCCGGAATCGTATCAACACCGGACGGACTGTGGCGGAGGTCTCAGAATGCGGAACAGCCCGACCGGTTTGGTGAGGTTTGTCCGTTCTTTTGCAACGCCGGTGTTGCGGCGAAATGAAGCCGCCACATTTCCCGAAACAGTCCGGCAGGAATTCCCCAGAACACCTCCGGAGGTGATTTGCGGAACCTCGGACGCATCCGATCTGATGTCGCTCGAACGGCCCACGGGAAACCCCCGGCGGCCGTACCGGAAATGCACACCAGCGCACCCTCACCCATGGGGCGGCGGAGAAATTCGGGGGTTACGCCTCATGGCAGTGGTCGACACAGTCCCAGTCCCCGCGGGCGGGCCCGCGACTCCTGCGACCCCCGCGGCCCCCTCGGCACCGAGCGTGCTCCGCCGGATCCTGAAGGACCGGGTCGGCGCCACCGCCCTGGCCGTCGTGCTGCTGTTCCTGCTGCTCGCCGCGGCGGCCCCGCTGATCGCCGCGCTGTACGGGAAGAACCCGGCCGAGCACTACGGCCAGAACACTCCCGGCCTGCTCAGCGACGGCGGCCTGCCGATGCTGCCGAACGGCGGGATCTCCGGCGACTTCTGGTTCGGCCTGGAGCCCGGTCTCGGCCGGGACGTCCTCACCCAGCTGCTGTACGGCGTCCGCACCTCGCTGCTGATCGCCTTGGCGGCGGCAGCCGTGACCACCGCGCTGGGCGTGCTGGCCGGCGTCGCGGTCGGCTATCTCGGCGGAATCGCGGACCGGCTGTTCGGATTCCTCGCCAATGTGTTGCTGGCCTTTCCGACCCTGCTCCTGCTGCTCGCCCTCAGCCCGGTCATCCAGTCCCGGCTGGTCGACCAGGGGGCCGCAGAACCGGAGTGGATGCAGTTCCTGGTGCTGATCCTGGTTTTCTCCGCGTTCGGCTGGATTCCGCTCGCGCTTTCCCTGCGGGCCGCTGTCCGCTCGCTCCGGGAAAGGGATTTCGTGCAGTCCGCCCGGGCCCAGGGCGCGAGCCGCTTCCACGTCGTCGTCCACGAACTGCTACCCAACGTCCGCTCGCAACTACTGGTGCACGCCACCATGGCGGTGCCGACCTTCGTCGCCTCCGAGGCCGCGCTGTCCTTCCTCGGCGTCGGCATCACCGAGCCGGTCCCGGACTGGGGGCGGATGATCTCCCGCGGCTCGGAGGTCTTCCGGGCCGACCCGACGTACCTGGTCTTCCCCGGGGTGGCGCTGCTGGTCTTCGTCATCGCCTTCAACCTGCTCGGCGACGCCGTCCGGGATGCGCTGGACCCGCGCTCCGGCGCCCGCTGAGCCGCCTCTTCCCACTTCTTCACTTCTCACTTCCTACGTCGTACCGACACCCGAGCCCTTCCCGGCGCGATCCGCCGGGGCAAGGAGAGATTCGCCATGCGCTGGACCAGACCGTCCCTCGCCGTCATCGCCACCGCCCTGCTGGCGACCTCCTGCTCGGCGGGCGCGGGCAGCACCGGCTCCGCCGGCGCCGGAGCCCCCGCCAAGGACACCTCCCCGCTGACCGCCGTGCTCGGCACCGAGCAGGAGAGCGCCGGCCCCGCCCCGGCCGTCCCGGGCGCCCGTGCGGGCGGCACCGTGAACGTGTACAACAGCGTCGAGTTCCGCCACCTCGACCCGCAGAAGGTCTACGCGGGCGCCACCTACAACGCCTCGCTGCTCTGGGGCCGCCAGCTGACCCAGTACCAGGTCGTGGACGGCAAGGCCAAGCTGGTCGGCGACCTGGCCACCGACACCGGCACCCCGGCCGACGGCGGGCGCACCTGGACGTACCGACTCAAGCAGGGCGTCGCCTGGGAGGACGGCAAGCCGATCACCTCGCAGGACGTCAAGTACGGCATCGAGCGCACCTTCGGCAAGGGCTACGAGGTCGGCCCGCCCTACTGGCCGCAGTGGCTCACCGGCGAGGCCTCCTACGAGGCGGCGCGCGCCCAGTACACCGGCCCGCAGGACGGCGACCTGGCCGCCATCGAGACGCCGGACGAGCGCACCCTCGTCTTCCACTTCCCGCAGCCGCAGGCCGACGTCCCGTACATGGCCGCGCAGTCCTCCTCCTCGCCCGTGCGCCGGGACAAGGACACCGGGGCGGACTACGACCGCCAGCCGTTCGCGACCGGCCCCTACCGGATCGTCGAGCACGTCCAGAACACCCGCATGGTGCTGGAACGCAACCCGGCGTGGAAGCCCGAGACCGACCCGATCCGCAACCAGTACCCGGAGAAGTTCGTCTTCACGTACGGCAAGGAGGCGCTCAACCTCAACCAGGAGATCCTCTCCGGGCGGGACGGCGGCGCCAACGCCACCACCGCCTCCGACACCCTCTCCCCCGAGCTCTTCCAGACGGCCGACACCGACCCGAAGGCCAATGAACTGGTCGTCTCCGGCCGGCAGGGCGCCTTCGTCACCCAGCTGGTGATCAACAACGAGCGGGTGCCGGACGTCGAGGTCCGCAAGGCCCTGCACCTGGCCTACCCGCGCCGGCAGGCCCGCCAGGTCCAGGGCGGCGCCCGGACCGGCGAGCCGGCCACCACGCTCAGCTCCCCCGCGCTGATCGACTGGCAGAAGTACGACCTCCATCCGGCCAAGCCCGAAGGCGACCCGGAAGCCGCCAAGGCCGAACTCGCCAAGGCCAAGCAGGCGCCGGCCGGCCTCACCTACGCGTACAAGAACACGCCGAACGGGCAGCGCGTCGCGCAGGTGCTGGTGGACGGCTACGCCAAGGCCGGGATCACCCTCGTGCCCAAGCCGGTCGACCCCAAGGCCTTCCTGGACGAGGTGCACCGCGCCGACTCCCCGTACGACCTGTTCGAGGAGACCTCCTCCGTCGACTGGCCGACCCCGTCCACGCTCGTCCCGTTCTCCTTCGACGGCCGCTCCGGCAGCGACACCAACTCCGCGCGCTACCGCAACCCGGAGGTGGACAAGGAGATCGACCGGATCAACCAGATCGGCGAGCCGCGCGCCAAGGCCAAGGAGCTGTACGCGCTGGAGCAGACGGTGATGAAGGACGTGCCGGTCCTGCCGCTCGCCTACCCGACCGTCAACCAGCTACGCGGCAGCAACGTCGGCGGGGCGTTCATCCACCCGATCTACGGGACGGTCTCGCTGGCGTGGCTGTACCTGAAGGCGTGACGTACTGACGTACTCGTTGCGTCCCTGCCTCCCCGCCGCCCTACCGCCCTGCCTCACCGCCTCCCCGCCACGTCGACCCCCGGATCGGCCATGCTCTCCTTCGTCCTGCGACGGACCGTTCAAGCCCTCGCCGTCCTGGTCGCGGTCTCCGCCGCCGCCTTCGCCCTCTTCTACGCCGCGCCCGCCGACCCGGCCCGCGACGCCTGCGGCCCGCGCTGCGACGCCGGGCAGATCGCGGCGGTTCGCCGGAGCATGGGCCTGGACCAACCGCTCGTCGCCCAGTACACCGACTACCTGGTCGGAGTCGTCGCCGGGCGGGACATCAACGACGTCGACGGCTCGGCCATCGACTGCGCCGCGCCCTGCCTCGGCTACTCCTACCGGCTGCACCAGCCCGTCACCGAAGCCCTCGCCGAACACCTCCCGGTCACCTTCTCGCTGACCGCCGGGGCGCTGGCCGTCCTGCTGGTGCTCGGGCTCGGCACCGGGTTCGTCTCCGCGCTGCGGCACGGGCGGCGCACGGACCGGCTGCTGTCCGGCTTCACCCTGGTCGGCGCCAGCGTGCAGATCTACTTCCTCGGGTACATCGCGCAGTGGGTCCTGGTCTACTCCACCGGCCTGCTGCCGCTTCCCTCGTACACCCCTCCGGCCGAGGGCCCCGCCGCCTGGGCGGGCGGGATGCTGCTCCCCTGGCTCGTCCTCGGCTTCGTCAACTCGGCGGTGTTCGCGCGGCTTTCGCGCTCCCAGCTGCTGGAGACGATGAACGAGGAGTACGTCCGTACGGCTCGCGCCAAGGGCCTCGGACGGTTGCGCGCGCACCTCAAGTACACCTCGCGCGGCGCCGCCGGGCCGCTGGTGCAGCTGCTCGGGCTGGAAGCCGGGGCGCTGCTCGGCGGGGCGGTGATCACCGAGACGGTGTTCGGGCTGAACGGCGTCGGGCGGTTCACCGCGCAGGCCGTCGCCGGGCAGGACCTGCCCGCCGTGGTCGGTGCGGTGCTGCTGGCCGCCTGCTTCGTGGTGCTGTTCGTCGCGCTGGCCGACCTCGCGGTGGCCTGGCTCGATCCGCGTGTCCGGCTGAGCTGAGGGGGTGCTGTGATGAAGTCCGCTGTTTCGGGTGTGGTTGCGGGTTCGGTTTCGGGGGCTGCGGTGGGTGCGGGTGCTGCCGGTACGGGTGCTGCTGGTACGGGTGCTGCTGCGGGTTCGGTTCCGGGCGACGCTCCGGGTGCTGTCGCCGGGGGTGCCGAGCCGGTGCTGAGTGTTCGCGACCTGACCGTCACCTTCGCCGATCCGCGCGGTGGCGCGCCCGTGACCGCCGTTCGGGGGCTCTCCTTCGACCTCGCTGCGGGTGAAGTCCTGGGCCTGGTCGGCGAGTCGGGCTCCGGCAAGTCGACCGTCGGCCTCGCCGCCCTCGGCCTGCACGACCCGCGCACCACCACCGTCACCGGCTCGATCCGCTTGGGCGGGCGGGAGTTGGTGGGCGCGGACGACTCCGCGCTGCGTGACGTCCGGGGCGGAACGGCCGCGCTGGTCTTCCAGGACGCGCTCACCTCACTCAGCCCCTTCCACGGTGTCGGCGCCCAACTCGCCGAGATGTACCGGCTGCACCACCCGGGGGCGGGCCGTGCCGAAGCCCGTCGGCGGGCGACCGAGATGCTCGACCGGGTCGGTATCCCGCCGGCCCGGGTGCGCGACTACCCGCACCAGTTCTCCGGCGGGATGCGTCAGCGGGTGATGATCGCGATGGCACTGATGAACGACCCGCAGCTGCTGATCGCGGACGAGCCGACCACCGCCCTGGACGCCCGAGTCCAGCGGCACGTACTGGATCTGCTGGGCGAGTTGCAACGCGAGCAGGGGACGGCGGTCCTGCTGGTCAGCCACGACCTGGGTGTGGTCGCGGGCACCACGGACCGCACGCTGGTGCTGCGCGGCGGCGTCGAGGTCGAAACCGCACCGACCGCCGAACTGCTGGCCGCACCGCGCGAGCCGTACACCCGGGCACTGGTGGGGGCGGCGCTCCGCCTGGACTCCGTACCGGGTACTGCACTGGCCACAGTCGATGAGCCGTCACCGTCACGGGTGTTCCGGCCGAGGGCCGTCGAGCGCACGGATCGATGGCTGGTCGAGGTGGACGACCTCACCGTGCACTTCCCCGGCCGGCGGCGCATCCCCGGCCTGCGCACCGAGCCGGTGCGGGCGGTCGAGGGCGTGGGCCTGCGGATCGCCCCCGGCGAGACGGTCGGCCTGGTCGGCGAGTCCGGCTCGGGCAAGTCCACCACCTCACGGGTCCTGGCCGGGCTGCAACGGCCCACCGGTGGACGGGTGTCGTACGACGGCCAGGACGCCACCCGGCCGGACCGGGAGCTGCGGCGCCGGCTCAGCCGCGAGATCCAGCTGGTCTTCCAGGACCCGTACGCCTCGCTCAACCCACGCCGTACCGTCGGCCGGACCCTCGACACCCCGCTGCGCCTGCACACCCCGCTCACCCCGGCCGAACGGCGGGAGCGCTCGGCCGAGTTGCTGGAGCAGGTCGGGCTGAGCGGCGACCACCTGGACCGCTACCCGCACGAGTTCTCCGGCGGACAGCGCCAACGGATCGGCATCGCCCGCGCGCTGGCCCCGCAGCCGCGCCTGATCATCGCGGACGAGCCGGTCTCGGCGCTCGACGTGTCGGTGCAGGCGCAGGTGCTCAACCTGCTGATGGAACTGCGCGAACGCCTCGGCGTGGCTTTCCTGTTCGTCTCGCACGACCTCGCGGTGGTGCGGCACTTCTGCGACCGGGTGGCGGTGATGCACCGGGGCCGTCTGGTGGAGTCCACCGACCGGGACCGGCTGTTCGATGCGCCGCACACCGAGTACACCCGGGAGCTGCTGGCGGCGGTGCACTGAGGACGGCGATGCGGGGACCATGATCGAAGCCCCACCAGGACCGAATGGAGAGGTGTTCGGCTGCGCGGGCGTGGCTCAAGGCGTTAGCGTGCAAGCGATGTGACGTAGACGTAGGAGAACCAGGAATCGCCAGCCGAGGGGCCACATTGTCGGACGACCTGCTCATCGCAAAGATCAACCACGGTTTTGATCACCTCGACGCCGACGGCGACGGGCTGCTCACCGAGCGGGACCACGTCCTGATGGGCCACTCGGTGGCCCGCTCGCTCGGCCACCAGGAAGGCTCGGAGGCGGAGGCCGTCATCGTCCGCGCCTACCTGACGATCTGGCACGATCTCCACCTCGCCGGGCTGCCCGCCGACACCGAGGTGATCACCCGCGAGCAGTTCGCCGCCTCGACCGGCTTGCTCGCTGACGACCCCGAGGCCGCGCGGGACATCCTCGGCTCGCTCGCCGCGGCCTTCCTCGCCGTCGCCGACGCCGACCGAAGCGGAACGGTGGACGCCGGGGAGTTCTTCGTCTTCCAGCGCGGCCACTTCGCCGGCCTCTGCCGCGACGACGCCGACGAGGCCTTCCGCCACCTGGACACCGACGGGGACGGCGTCCTGTCCGCGGCCGAGTTCACCGAAGCGATCATCGAGTACTGGACCAGCCGCGACCCGGAGGCCCCGGGCAACTGGTGGACGGGCAAGCCCCCGCACGCGTTCTGAGCCGTCCCGGGGCTGCGGTTGGTGGGGGCGGGGGCGGCCGGCGGAGGCGGTGGCCGCGGGCGGGGGGCGGGGCGGGGCGGCCGGCGGGGCCTTCGGGACGCTCGCTCAGGTGCGCGAGGACGTCGTCTTCTCGGGCCGCTCCGGACTCGCCGGACGCTCCGGGCTCGCCTGACTCACCGGGCTCGCCGGGCGATCCGCCCGCGGAGCACGCCCCGGGCGGCCCGGACGTCCCGGACTCCGGCTGACGCTCACCACCAGGCAGACACCCGCCACCACGATCGCCCCACCGGTCAGAGTCGGACCGGTCAACGGCTCGGCCAGGATCAGCCAGCCGAGCAGCACCGCGACCACCGGGTTCACGTACGCGTACGTGCCGACCAGCGTCAGCGGGGCGGCGCGCAGCAGCCAGGCGTACGCGGTGAAGGCGAGCAGCGAACCGAACAGCACCAGGTAGGCCAGCGCCAGCCAGGACCGGCCGGAGACGGCCCCGAGGTCCAGGCCGTGCTGCTCACCGCGCACCAGTCCGACCAGCAGATCGCAGAGGCCGCCGGCCAGCATCTGGTAGGCGCTCGCGGCGAGCACGTTGCCCGGCATCGGGACCCGCTTGCTCGCGAACGAGCCGGCCGCCCAGAGCAGCGTGGCGCAGATGATCGCGATCACGCCGAGCGGTTCGACGGTCCCGCCGATCGCCGGGGCCGACAGCACACCGAGGCCGACCAGCCCGAGCAGCACCCCGGCCAGCTCGGCCGGCTTCGGGCGCTCACCGCCGAAGGCCGTGAGCACCACCATCCAGAGCGGGACGGCGGCCACCAGCAGGGCGGCCAGGCCGGAGGGGACGGAGGTCTCGCCCAGGACCACCAGCCCGTTGCCGCCAGTCAGCAGCAGCACGCCGACCAGGACGGCGGAGGCCAGTTGGCGCAGGCTGACCTTCAGGCCGGCCGGGCCCTGGCGCACCAGCAGGTAGCCGACCAGCAGGAGGCCCGCGGTGAGGAAGCGGACCGCGGCGGAGAGGAAGGAGGGCATCGTCTCCAGGGCGATCCGGATCGCCAGGTAGGTCGAGCCCCAGACGACGTAGACCACCGCGAGGGCCAGCCAGACCGCGCCGACGAGGCGGGTGGCGGGGGCTGCCGGGGTGGAGCCTTGAGCGGGGGTGGCCGGGGTGGACCCTGGGGTGGAGTCTTGAGCGGAGGCGGAACCGGGGGTGGGGGCCGGTTGGGAGGAGGCGGGCGGTGTCATGTGTGTCCCCCTTGGACGGTGCTGGCCGAACACCGACATGACATCGCATCGGTGGCCCGGTGCGCCACTCCGTATCAGGAACCGGACCGCGGGACGTACCGTGGGCGCTCCCGAGCGAGGAGGTCGAACCCGTGTCCGCACCCGAGGATGCCCTGCCGTTCTTCGTCTACGGCACCCTGCGCAGTGGCGGCCGCAACCACGCCGCCCACCTGGCCGGGCGCTGCGCCGACATCCGGCCTGCGGTGCTGGACGGCGCCGCACTGCACGCGGGGCCCGGCTTCCCGTACGCCGTGCCGGACGCGGCGCCCGGGCGCCGGATCGTGGGTGAGCTGATCACCGTCCGCCCGGGCGCGTACGCCGGAGCGCTGGAGGCCCTGGACGCGCTGGAGGAGTGCCGGGCGGACGGGACCGGGCTGTACGTGCGGCGCCGGATGTCGGTGCGGACGGCGGCGGGCGAGGCTCGGGACGCGTGGGTCTACCTCGCCGGGCCGGCCGCCGCGGCCCGGTTGCGCGAGCGGCCGGCGCTGATCGAGTCGGGGGACTGGGCGGAGCGGTGACGGCGTTCGGAGTTCAGCGGACAACTTTGAGCGGACAACTTTCAGCCGACGACTTTCAGACGACAGATTTCAGATGACAGCCTTCAGATGACAACTTTCAAAATCTGAAATCTGTCAGCTGAACGCCGTCACCCGTCACCTCCCCCGGAGCCGCCCCAAACCGCCAGGTAGGCTGCCCGGCCAGTGGGATTTTCCGTCCCTTGGCCGGCCGAACGACGAGGAGCCACCCGGTGCCCGAGCTGCCATCCCCGATCGCCGTCGTCGGGATCGGGGCCGACGGCTGGCCCGGCCTCGCCGCCACCTCCCGAGCGGCCCTGCGGGACGCCGAGGTGGTCGTCGGCGGCCCCCGCCAACTGGACCTGCTCCCCCAGGACGAGGTCACCGCCCGGCGCGTGCCCTGGCCCTCCCCGCTGCGCCCGGCCGTCCCCGGACTGCTCGCCGCCCATGCCGACCGCCGCGTCGCCGTCCTGGCCAGCGGCGACCCGATGTTCTACGGCATCGGCCGCACGCTCGCCGAGACCGTCGGTGCCGAGCGGCTGCGCGTCCTGCCGCACCCCTCCGCCGTCTCCTACGCCTGCGCCCGGATCGGCTGGCCGCTGGAGGCGACCGAGGTGGTCAGCCTGGTCGGCCGTCCGCTGGACACCCTCTCCCTCGCCCTCCACCCCGGCCGCCGCCTGCTGGTGCTCAGCGCCGACGCCGCCACCCCGGCCGCCGTCGCCGCACTGCTCACCGCCCGCGGCTACGGCACCGCCCGGCTGCGCGTGCTCGAAAAGCTCGGCCACGAGAGCGAGCGGCAGCTGCACGGCCCCGCCGACGGCTGGCCGCACCCGCCCGGCGACCCGCTGAACGTCATCGCCGTCGACCTCGGTGACGGCCCCCGCACCTCCCTCGTCCCCGGCCTGCCCGACGCCGCGTACGAGAGCGACGGCCAGCTCACCAAGCGCCACGTCCGCGCCGCCACCCTCGCCGCCCTCGCCCCCTCCCCCGGCGAACTGCTCTGGGACATCGGCGGCGGCTCCGGCTCGATTGCCATCGAGTGGCTGCGCGCCCACCGCGACTGCCAGGCCGTCACCGTCGAGCGCGACCCGGTCCGGGCCGGGCGGATCGCCCGCAACGCCGCCACCCTCGGCGTGCCCCGGCTGCGCGTGGTTACCGGCCCGGCCCCGGCTGCGCTCGCCGAACTCCCCGCCCCTGACGCCGTGTTCATCGGCGGCGGCCTCACCGCGCCCGGCCTGCTGGACAGTTGCTGGGCCGCGCTGCGCCCCGGCGGCCGGATCGTCGCCAACACCGTGACCCTGGAGTCCGAGGCGCTGCTCACCGAGTGGTACCGGCGCCACAGCGGCGAACTCGTCAAGCTCGCGGTCGCCCACGCCGTCCCGGTGGGCGGCTTCACCGGGTGGCGCCAGGCCATGCCGGTCACCCAGTGGTCCGCCGTCAAGCCCGAAACCGGCAGGACCGATACCGCCAGGACTGATACCGGCGGGACCGAAACCCCCCAGGAGAACGCCTCGTGACCGTCTACTTCATCGGCGCCGGCCCGGGCGCCGCCGACCTGATCACCCTGCGCGGCCAGCGCGTCCTGGCCCGGGCCGAGGTCTGCCTCTTCGCCGGCAGCCTCGTCCCGCGCGAACTGCTGGACGAGTGCCCGCCCGGCGCCCGGCTGGTCGACACCGCGCAGCTCAACCTGGACCAGATCGTCGCCGAGCTGGTCCGCGCCCACGAGGCCGGACAGGACGTGGCCCGGCTGCACTCCGGCGACCCGTCCGTCTTCTCCGCCGTCGCCGAGCAGATGCGGCGCCTGGACGCGGCCGGCATCCCGTACGAGGTGGTCCCCGGCGTGCCCGCCTTCGCCGCCGCCGCGGCCGCGCTGAAGCGGGAGTTGACCGTGCCGACCGTCGGCCAGACCGTCATCCTCACCCGGATCGCCAAGCGCGCCACCCCCATGCCCGAGGGCGAGGACCTCGCCACCCTCGGCCGCAGCGGCGCCCTCCTCGTGCTGCACCTGGCCGCCGGGTACGTGGACGACGTGGTCGAGCAGCTCCTCCCCCACTACGGCGCCGACTGCCCTGCCGCCGTCGTCGCGATGGCCAGCCGGCCCGACGAACTGGTGCTGCGCGGCACCGTCGGCGACATCGCCGAGCAGGTCAAGGCGGCAGGCGTGGTCCGCACCGCCGTCATCATCGTCGGCCGCACCCTGGCCGCCGAACAGTTCCGCGACAGCCACCTCTACTCGGCGGACCGCGAGCGCCCGCACGAGCCCTGCGGGGCGTGATGCGGCACCTGCTCATCCTCGGCGGGACGACGGAGGGACGGGCCCTGGCCGCCGCCGTCGACGGCCGCCCGTCCCTGCGGGTCACCAGCTCGCTGGCCGGCCGCACCGCCCAACCCCGGCTGCCCGCCGGGGAGGTGAGGATCGGCGGCTTCGGCGGCCCGGACGGGCTGGCGCACTGGCTGCGCGAGCAACGGGTGGACGCCGTCATCGATGCCACCCACCCGTTCGCCGCCGGCATCTCGCAGAACGCCGCACTCGCGGCCGCCGCCACCGGCGTCCCGCTGCTGGCGCTGCGCCGCCCCGGCTTCACACCCGTCGACGGGGACCGCTGGCTCCCCGTCCCCTCGCTCGCCGCAGCGGCCGACCTGCTGCCGTGCCGCGGTGAGCGGGTGTTCCTCACCATCGGACGACAGGGCATCGCCGCCTTCGCCCACGTCGTCGGGGCCCACTTCCTCGCCCGCTCGGTCGACCCGCCCGAGCCGCCGCTGCCGCCCTCCTTCGAACTCCTGCTGGACCGCGGCCCGTTCACGATCCACGGCGAGGAGGCGCTGCTGCGCGCGCACGACATCGACATCCTGGTCACCAAGGACAGCGGCGGCGCCGCGACGGCACCCAAACTCGCCGCCGCCCGCGGGCTGCAGCTGCCCGTGGTCATCGTGGAGCGCCCCCCGGTGCCGGACGGCCTGCCGGTCGTACCGGACGTGGCGGGCGCGGTGCACTGGCTGGAACAGCTGGGCTGAACCCGGGCCGAGTGCGCCCACCGGCGAGTAGCGCCGGCCGAGTCGACCGAGCGGGAGCACCGCACGGAACAACCCGGTGTTCGCGGAGTACGTGAACACCGGGTTGTACGTGGCGATCCTGCTGACCGGGCTCAACGGGTAAGCCCGGTCAGTGGGGTGACGATCCGTCAGATGTCGCGGAAGGTCTCGATCCGGGCGCCGATGGAGTTGAGGCGCTCGGCGAGGTCCTCGTAGCCGCGGTTGATGACGTAGACATTGCGCAGGACAGAGGTGCCCTGGGCGGCGAGCATGGCGAGGAGGATGACCACGGCGGGGCGCAGGGCCGGCGGGCACATCATCTCGGCGGCGCGCCAGCGGGTGGGGCCCTGGACCAGGACGCGGTGCGGGTCGAGGAGCTTGACGTCGGCGCCGAGGCGGGTCAGCTCGGTGAGGTAGATCGCGCGGTTGTCGTACACCCAGTCGTGGATCATCGTGGTGCCGTGGGCGGCCGCGGCGATGGCGGCGAAGAACGGCACGTTGTCGATGTTGATGCCGGGGAACGGCATCGGGTGGATGGTGTCGATCGGCGCGGTCAGCTTGGAGGGGCGCACGGTGAGGTCGACCAGGCGCGTGTGGCCGTTGTGGGCCGGGTACTCCGGGGTGCGGTCGTAGTCGAGGCCCATGCCCTCCAGCACCGCGAGCTCGATCTCCAGGAACTCGATCGGCACCCGGCGGATGGTCAGCTCGGAGGAGGTGACGACGGCGGCGGCGAGCAGGCTCATGGCCTCCACCGGGTCCTCGGCCGGGGTGTAGTCGACGTCGCAGGTGATCTCCGGGACGCCGTGCACGGTGAGGGTGGTGGTGCCGATGCCCTCGATCCGGACGCCCAGCTCCTCCAGGAAGAAGCAGAGGTCCTGGACCATGTAGTTGGGCGAGGCGTTGCGGATGACGCTCACGCCGTCGTGCCGCGCGGCGGCCAGCAGGGCGTTCTCGGTGACGGTGTCCCCGCGCTCGGTCAGCACGATCGGGCGGTCCAGGGGGGTGCCCGGCTCGACCGAGGCGTGGTAGGCACCGCCGGTGGTGGCGACCTCCAGGCCGAACCGGCGCAGGGCCGTGAGGTGCGGCTGGACGGTGCGGGTGCCGAGGTCGCAGCCGCCCGCGTAGGGGATGGCGAACTGCTGGGCGCGGTGCATCAGCGGGCCGAGGAACATCAGCACGCTGCGGGTGCGGCGGGCCGCCTCGACGTCCATCGCCGCGAGGTCCAGCTCGGCGGGCGGGGTGAGTTCAAGGTCGCGGCCCTCGTTGATCCAGCGGCTCTTGACGCCGATGCTGGTCAGCACTTCGAGGATGCGGTAGACCTCCTCGATCCGCGCGACGCTGCGGATCGTGGTCCGACCGGTGGTCAGCAGCGAGGCGCAGAGGATGGCCACGCAGGCGTTCTTGCTGCTGCGGACGTCGATGGCACCGGAGAGGCGGGTGCCGCCGGCGACCCGCAGGTGCATCGGGCCGGAGTAGCCGAGGGAGACGATCTCGCTGTCGAGGGCTTCGCCGATGCGGGCGATCATCTCAAGGCTGACGTTCTGCTTGCCCTGTTCGATGCGGTTGACCGCGCTCTGGCTGGTGCCGAGGGCCTCTCCGAGCTGCGCCTGGGACCAGCCGCGGTGCTGGCGCGCGGTACGGATGAGGGTGCCGATACGGGTGAGGTAGTCGCCTGTCACCCGCCAGACCATATCTCATGGTTGAGATGGCGACAGAATCAAGGGACAGCACGGCACGCCTTTTGTCCGTTTCTCACCCCGTATGGACGTCAGATCTTCACATCACGGGGTGATGCTGTCATGGCCCCAGCGGCTCCGCGCGGCCGACGATGGTGCCCGCACGGTCGATGCAGATGACGTCCACGGCCACCGGCGAGCCCAGCAGCACCCCCAGCGCCGTCGCCCGGGCCGCCTGGGCGACCAGGTCCCCGAGCGGCACCCCGGCCGCACGGCACAACTGCACCGCCTCCAGCCCGGTGTTGGCCGCCGCCACCGCCGCGACCAGCGACTCGTCCGCCCCGCCCTGCCGGGCCAGCCCGGCCAGGTAGCCCTTGTCCACCTGGGAGCGCGCCGAGTGCAGGTCGAGGTGGCCGGCGGCGAGCTTGGACAGCTTGGCGAAGCCGCCCGCGATGGTCAGCCGGGGCACCGGATGGCGCTTGAGGTACTTGAGCACGGCGCCGGCGAAGTCGCCCATGTCGAGCAGCGCATCCTCGGGCAGCCCGTGCACCGCGACCGCGACCTTCTCCGAGGTGGAACCGGTACAGCCGGCCACGTGCGTACGCCCCGCCGCCCGGGCCACGTCCACGCCGCGGCGGATCGAGTCGATCCAGGCCGAGCAGGAGTAGGGGACGACGATCCCGGTGGTTCCGAGGATGGAGAGGCCGCCGAGGATGCCGAGCCGCGGGTTCCACGTCGAGCGGGCGATCTCCTCGCCGTGGTCGACGGAGATCTCGACCACCACGTCCCCGCTGGCGCCGTGCTCGTCGGCCACCTCGGCGACCGCGTCCCGGATCATCTGCCGGGGCACCGGGTTGATCGCGGGCTCGCCGACAGGCAGCGGCAGGCCCGCCTTGGTGACCGTCCCCACGCCGGGGCCGGCCCGGAACACCACCCCGGCGCCGGGCTCACCGGCCCGCACCGTCGAGCGGATCAGCGCGCCGTGGGTGACGTCGGGGTCGTCACCGGCGTCCTTGACCACTGCGGCCATGGCGCGCACGCCCGCGTCGAGCTCCTCCGCCGCGAGGGCGAAGGCGGGCTGCTGGCCCTTGGGCAGGGTGATCACCACGGGGTCGGGGAACTCGCCGGTGAGCAGCGCGGTGTACGCGGCCTTGGTGGCGGCAGTGGCGCAGGCGCCCGTCGTCCAACCGTGCCGCAGGCCGCTGCTCTTCAGCTGACCGGCCCGGCCTCCCGCCCCGGCTGCCGCTGCGGCCATCTGCGCCTCGCTCCCGACCACGTCCGTCCACATTCGTCCCGGCCGCCTCGGCCGGGCCTGCCGATTCTCCCCCATCCGCCCCGGCACCCCGCGACCGGGCCCCGCAGGACAGCACGGTGGTGCCGGGAGCCGCCCGGCGTTCTCGAACTGTTCTTCGCACGGGCCTCGCCCGCTCGGGCTACCAACGAGTAATCTGTCGCTCCGTTACCTAACGGGTTCGTGACGCATGGTCCGGCAACCGGGTCCTCCGGCCGGGCCATCAGTATGTGGGGGTTTTTGTGGCAGGGATGAGTCGGCGCACGTTCCTCACGGGTACGTCGGTGGCCGCCGCATGGTCGGCCTTGTCGCTGGGCGGCGCGTCGTTCGCCTCGGCCGCGACGCGTGACCAGGCGCTGGCGGCCACGGCCGCGCGGGCCGTCACGGTCGCCGGCACCACGCTGGAGCAGGTGGCCACGCCGGTCGGCGCCGGCACCTACAAGCGGCTGACCGCCGGCCCGGGCTGGCCGCTGGTGGTGCGCGGCGACCTGGCCGCGCCGGGCACCGGCAGAGACGACCGCCGCACCGGGCTGGCCAGCTTCGTCCAGTTCAGCGACCTGCACCTGGTGGACACCGAGTCCCCGGTGCGCTTCGAGTACCTGGCCCGGTTCAACGGCAGCGCCTACCGGCCGCAGGAGTCCCTGAACGCCCGCGGTGTGTCGGCGCTCGTCGAGCGGGTCAACTCGCTCGCCGGCGGCCCCTACACCGGAATGCCGTTCAGCATGGTGATGGCCACCGGTGACAACACCGACAACCACGAGCTCGCCGAACTCGACTGGTACCTCAAGGTCATGGGCGGTGGCCGGCTCGCCCAGAACACCGGCGACCCGAACCGCTACGAAGGTGTGCAGAACTCCGGCAACTCGGCCTACTGGAACCCCGAGCTCGCCTACGGCGACGGCTACAAGACCAAGGGATTCCCGCAGATATCCGGCTTCCTGTCCGCCTCGGGCCGCCCCTTCGACGCGCCGGGCCTGCGCACGCCGTGGTACACGACGGTCGGCAACCACGACGACAGCATCGAGGGCTCGCTGCCCGACCTCGGACTGCTCAACGACCTCTACACCGGCCAGTACAAGCTGGAGGGCTGCGACGACGCCACGGCCGCCCAGCTGATGGACTCGCTGCGCCGCGACCCGGCGGGCGCCGTGCTGCTGCTCGCGAAGCTGCTCGCCGACGGCGAGGCGGTGCGCCGGATCACCCCGGACGAGCGCCGCAAGCCGTTCACGCTCAAGGAGTTCGCCAAGGCCCACCTGGACCCGGCGGTCACCGGCGCGGGCCCGTACGGGCACGGCTTCACCTCGGACATGGCGAGCAGCGGCAAGCTCTACTACACCTTCCGCATCTCGGAGAAGGTGGTCGGCATCAGCCTGGACACCACCAACCAGGCCGGGTTCGCGGACGGTTCGCTGGGCACCGCCCAACTGCGCTGGCTGGAGAAGCAGTTGCAGGCGCACAGCGGCCACTGGTACGACGCCGACGGGCGCAAGGTCACGGGCGGGAGCACGGACGACGTGATCCTGCTCTTCAGCCACCACACCAGCAGCTCCATGGGCAACCTGCTGCCGGACCCGCGCAACATCTTCGAGCGGCGGCACGACGGCAACGAGCTGGTGGCGCTGCTGCAGCGCTACCCGAACGTGGTCGCCTGGGTGAACGGGCACACCCACATGAACAAGATCACGCCGCACGGCCACGCGGTGCCGGAGCGGGCGTTCTGGGAGATCAACACCGCCTCGCACATCGACTACCCGCAGCACGGCCGGATCATCGAGGTCGTGGACAACGGGGACGGCACGCTCTCGCTGTTCACCACGCTGATCGAGTCCTCCGCGCCGTACGAGACGGACTTCGGCGGCACCTCGGACGCCAACCTCGCGGCGCTCTACCGCGAGCTGTCGTACAACGACCCGAACGGGCGGGTCACGGCGCTGCTCGGCGCGGGCGAGGACCACAACACGGAGCTGGTCATCGCCAAGCCGACCCGGTGACGGGCTGAGGGCTGAGGGCTGAGGGCTGAGGCTGACGGCGAACAGATGACAAAAGACAGATGACAGCTGACAGATTTCGTTATCTGTCAGCTGTCATCTGTCATCCGTCCGACGTCAGCCGTCCGCCGTCACGCCTCCGGGTACCGCCGGGGCGTCCAGACGACCTCCACGCCGCCGCCCCGCTCGACCGCCTGGGTCTGCGAGGAGCCGATCAGCAGGATCGTCCGCATGTCGACCAGCGCCGGGTCCAGTTCGCCGAGCCTGACGATCCGGATCCGCTCGGTCGGCCCGCCGACGTCCCGCGCCATCACCACCGGGGTCTCCGGCGCCCGGTACTCCAGCAGCAGGTCCCGGGCGAGGCCGACCTGGGTGGTCCGGGACTGTGAGCCCGGGTTGTACAGCGCGAGCACCAGGTCCGCCTCGGCGGCGGCGCGCAGCCTCTTGGCCACCACGTCCCAGGGCTTGAGCCGGTCGGAAAGCGACACCGTCGCATAGTCGTGCCCGAGCGGGGCGCCGGCCCGGGAGGCAGCCGCGTGGGCGGCGGTCATCCCCGGGAGGATCCGCACCGGGACGTCCCGGTAGGCCTCCTCGCAGGCGACCTCCAGCACGGCGGTGGCCATCGCGAAGACGCCCGGGTCGCCGGAGGAGACCACCGCGACCCGGTGCCCGCGCCGCGCGAGGTCCAGCGCGTACTCGGCGCGCTCCGACTCCACCTTGTTGTCCGAGCCGTGCCGCTGCTGCCCCGGGCGCTCGGGCACCCGGGCCAGGTAGGTGGTGTAGCCGACCAGGTCGGTGGCCTCGGCCAGCGCGCCGCGCGCCTCGGGGGTGAGCCAGAGCGGCCCGGCCGGCCCGGTGCCGACCACGGTCACGCTGCCGGTGCCCTCCGACAGCCGGACCTCGGGCTCCAGCGGCGCGACCTTGCTCGGCAGCACCGCGACCGAGAAGTACGGCACCGTCTCGCCGTCGACCTCCGCGAGTGGCGCGATGCGCTCGCCCGCCATGAAGGCCCGCTCCACGTACTGGGCGTCGTCCAGCCGCCCGGCCCGCTCCAGGGCCCGGCGGACGACCGGGAAGGTGCGCCCGAGCTTCATGATCACCGCGGAGTCGGCGGCCGCGATCCGCGCCGTCAGCTCCTCCTCGGGCAGGGTGCCCGGGATGACGGTGAGCGTCTCCTCCGCCTCGGTCAGCGGCTGTCCGAGGCGGGCCGCCGCCGCGCTGACCGAGGTCACGCCGGGCACCACCTCGGTCGGGTAGCGGTGCGCGAGCCGCTTGTGCATGTGCTGGTACGAGCCGTAGAAGAGCGGGTCCCCCTCGGCGAGGACCACGACGTCGCGGCCGGCGTCCAGGTGGGCGGCCAGCCGGGCGGCGGCCTCCTCGTAGAACTCGTCCAACGCGCCCCGGTACCCGCCCGGGTGGTCGGTGGTCTCGACGGTGAGCGGGTAGACCAGCTTCTCCTCGATCTGACCACCCGTCAGGTACCGCTCGGCGATCGAGCGTGCGATGGACCGGCCGTGCCGAGCGCTGTGGTACGCCACCACGTCGGCCTTGCCGATGAGTTCGGCGGCGCGGACGGTCACCAGCGACGGGTCCCCCGGGCCGAGCCCGACGCCGTACAGCCGTCCGGTCGAGGTCGAGGTCGAGGGGCTCTGACGTTCCGTCACTCTTCTTCGCTCGCAATCGCATTGATGGCGGCGGCGGCGATCGCGCTGCCGCCACGCCGACCGCGCACCACCAGGTGCTCCAGGCCGGACGGGTGCTCGGCCAGGGCCTGCTTGGACTCGGCGGCGCCGATGAAGCCGACCGGGACGCCGATCACCGCGGCCGGGCGCGGCGCGCCCGCCTCGATCATTTCCAGCAGCCGGAACAGCGAGGTCGGCGCGTTGCCGACGGCGACCACCGCGCCCTCCAGCTTGGGCAGCCACAGCTCCATGGCTGCGGCACTGCGGGTGTTGCCCATCGCGCGGGCAAGTTCGGGCACCGACGGGTCGGTGAGGGTGCAGACCACCTCGTTGTCGGCGGGCAGCCGCTTGCGGGTCACCCCGCTCGCGACCATGTTGACGTCACAGAGGATCGGCGCACCGGCGCGCAGCGCAGCGCGTGCGGAGGCGACCACGCCGGGCGAGTACACCAGGTCCTCGACCAGGTCGACCATCCCGCAGGCGTGGATCATCCGCACCGCGACCTGGGAGACGTCCGCCGGGAGGGCGGCCAGATCGGCCTCCGCACGGATGGTGGCAAAGGACTGGCGGTAGATGGACGCGCCGTCCTTCTCGTACTCGATCACTTCGTCGTCCTCCTGGCCTCGGCGACCGCCTGGGCCATCTCCTCGTTCGTCACGTCCACGGAAGGGACAGGTGCCGGTCCGTTCACCGTCACCCGGTAGCCGTGCCCCGTGGCGAGCACGTCCACCCACCGCCCGGCCGGGTGGCCGCAGCGCCGTTCACAGCCCGACCAGTGGACGGGCAGCATGGCGGGAAGCCCGCCGCCGACGGACCCGTGGCCGGCGTCCAACGCCCGGGCCGCGTCCGGGCGGACGTCGGCCTGCGACTTGGCGCAGCCCGGCAGCCCGGTGCAGGCGGTGGCCCGCTCCCAGGGCGTGCCCGGCTCGGTGCGGAACCCGGCCTCGGCGAGCGCGGGAAGCCGGTCGGCCGGCGCCCCTGGCAGGACCGCGCCGCGCCAGGGCGTCAGCCGCAGCTCCCCGGCGGAGGCGGCGATCAGCGCCCGCCACTGCGCGGCGCTCGCCCGCCCGAAGCGCAGGCCCACCGAGAGCCCGCCGGGCAGCGCGCCCACTTCCGGCGCCGTACCGGCGGGGGCGGGCAGCGGCACCGGGCCGGCCGGCAGCAGGTCGGGGACCTCGCGCAGGTGCCAGGCCTGGCGGCCGGTGGTCCGCAGCGCCGCCAGGAAGCGACGGGCCGCGTCCAGTACGGCCGTCACCTCCTGTCCGGCCTCGACGGGGTGCCCGTGGGTGGAGCGCCCGAGGCGCAGCAGGGCGGGCCCGTCCGAACCTGCGATCAATGTCACATCGGCGTCGAGCGCGGCGACGTCGCCGCGTCCGTCGTCCAGCGCGAACAGGAACTTGCCGGAGAGTCCGGGCGCCCAGTCGCTCGCGCACAGCCGCGCGTCCAGGTCCCGTACCCAGGCCTGGACATCGGCGGAAGAGGAGGCGGGGACGGCGTCCAGCCCCGCCAGTGGCGAGGCGACGATGTTGCGGACCCGCTCGTGGGTGTCCGAGGGCAGCAGTCCGACGCCGCGCAGTCGCTCGGCGAGGTCCGCCGCGCACTGCGAGTCCAGGCCCCGCAGTTGGACGTTGCCGCGCGAGGTGGTCTCCAACCGGCCGTCCCCGAGGGCTTCGGCGGCCTCGGCCAGCGCGAGCGCCTGACGGTCCGTCAGCAGGCCGCCGGGCAGGCGGATCCGGGCCAGGGCGCCGTCGTCGGCCGGGTGCAGACGCAGCGCGCCGGGGCAGGCGTCCGCGCGCCCCCGGTCGGGCACCTCCCGGTCGGGCACGACGGCGCCCGGCGCGGTGGCGTCGGGTGTCGGTGGCATGGCGGCGAGCATACAGATGATCCGATCGGTTGCCTCCGTCCGCTGCATCACACTCCGGCGCACCCGGACACGCACCGACGCGCACCGACGCGCAAACCGGAGCAAGCACCGACGCGAGCACCGAGGCACACGCCGACGCACAAGCCGGCGTGCACGCCGACGCACAAGCCGCAGCCGCCAGGGCTCACCGGAGCCCGCCGGGGCCCGCGGCCGAAAGCTCACTCTCCCCCAGGTCAGCCGTACCCCGTACGATGCAGGGCGGGCGGTCCGCGGACCGCCCGCACGCCAGCGACGGCGCAGGGGAGGAAACCGGTGCAAGCCCGGTGCGGTCCCGCCACTGTGACCGCGGTTCACCGGGAAGCCGGTCGGCCGCGGGAGCCAGGAACTCCTGCCGTCCTCCACCGGCCCGGGGCGCGGACCCCGAGGAAGGCAGAAATGCACCAGCGCTGTCGCATGCCCGCGAACGCGTCCACGGCCATCACTGCGGCCATCCTGGCCACCCACGAGGCCGGGAGGGCCTTCGCATGATCCTGCTGCTGTCGACGTCCGACACCGACCTGCTGAGCGCCCGCGCCTCCGAGGGCCCCGTGCGCTACCGGCTCGGCAACCCGGCCCGGCTCACCCCCGAGGACCTGCCCGCACTGCTGGAGGGCACCGAGCTCGTCGTGGTCCGCCTGCTCGGCGGCCGCCGCGCCTGGCAGGAGGGCCTGGACGCGCTGCTGGCCGGCCCCCGCCCGGTGGTGGTGCTGACCGGTGAACAGGCCCCCGACGCCCAGCTGATGGAGCTGTCCACCGTCCCGGCCGGCATCGCCGCCGAGGCGCACGCCTACCTCGCCCACGGCGGTGCCGCCAACCTGGCCGAGCTCGGCGCCTTCCTCTCCGACACCGTGCTGCTCACCGGCCACGGCTTCGCCCCGCCCGCCTCCGCCCCGGCCTGGGGCCCGCTGGAGCGCGAGGCCCGTACGTCCGACGGCCCGACGGTCGCGGTGCTCTACTACCGCGCCCACCACATGAGCGGCAACACCGCCTTCGTCGAGACGCTCTGCCGGGCCATCGAGGACCAGGGCGCCCGGGCCAGGGCCTACTACTGCGCCTCGCTGCGCGGCGCCGAGCCCGAGCTGCTGGCCGCACTCGGCGAGGCCGACGCGATCGTCACCACGGTCCTCGCCGCCGGCGGCACCCGCCCGGCCGACGCCCAGGCGGGCGGCGACGAGGAGGCCTGGGACGCGGGAGCGCTCGCCGCGCTGGACCGCCCGATCCTGCAGGCGCTCTGCCTGACCTGGTCGCGCGCCCAGTGGGAGAGCAGCGACGACGGCCTGTCCCCGCTGGACACCGCCACCCAGGTCGCCGTGCCGGAGTTCGACGGCCGGCTGATCACCGTCCCGTTCTCCTTCAAGGAGCTGGACGAGGACGGCCTCACCGTCTACGCCGCCGACCCGGAGCGCGCCGCCCGCGTGGCCGGCACCGCCGTCAGCCATGCCCGGCTGCGGTACGTCCCGGCCGCCGAGCGCCGTCTCGCGCTGGTGCTGTCCGCCTACCCGACGAAGCACGCCCGGGTCGGCAACGCCGTCGGCCTGGACACTCCGGCCAGCGCGGTGCGGCTGCTGGAGCGGCTGCGCGCGGAGGGCATGGACCTGGGCGACAACCTGCCCGGCTTCGACGGCGCCGAGGACGAGGGCCACGAAGGCCACGAGGGCGATGCGATCATCCACGCCCTGATCGCCGCCGGCGGCTACGACCAGGACTGGCTCACCGAGGACCAGCTGGCCCGCAACCCGGTGCGCATCCCCGCGGCCGACTACCGCCGCTGGTACGCCACCCTTCCGCAGGCCCTGCGCGAGCAGGTCGAGGAGCACTGGGGCCCGGCCCCCGGCGAGCTGTACGTCGACCGCTCGCAGAACCCGGACGGCGACATCGTGCTGGCCGCGATCCGCTCCGGGAACCTGCTCGTCCTCATCCAGCCGCCGCGCGGCTTCGGCGAGAACCCGGTCGCCATCTACCACGACCCGGACCTGCCGCCGAGCCACCACTACCTGGCCGCCTACCGCTGGATCGAGGCCGCGCAGGAGGACGGCGGCTTCGGCGCCCACGCCGTCATCCACCTCGGCAAGCACGGCAACCTGGAGTGGCTGCCCGGCAAGACCGCCGCACTGTCCGCCGAGTGCGGCCCGGACGCCGTCCTCGGCAACCTCCCGCTCGTCTACCCCTTCCTGGTCAACGACCCGGGCGAGGGCACCCAGGCCAAGCGCCGCGCCCACGCCACCCTGGTCGACCACCTCGTCCCGCCGATGGCCCGCGCCGACTCCTACGGCGACATCGCCCGCCTGGAGCAGCTGCTGGACGAGCACTCCAACATCGCCGCGATGGACCCGGCCAAGCTGCCCGCCATCCGCGCCCAGATCTGGACGCTGATCCAGGCCGCCAAGCTCGACCACGACCTCGGTCTGGACGAGCGCCCCGAGGACGACGGCTTCGACGACTTCCTGCTGCACGTCGACGGCTGGCTCTGCGAGGTCAAGGACGCCCAGATCCGCGACGGCCTGCACGTCCTGGGCCAGGCTCCGGCCGGCACCGACCGGGTCAACATCGTGCTCGCCATCCTGCGCGCCCGGCAGATCTGGGGCGGCGTCAGCGCGCTGCCCGGCCTGCGCGAGGCGCTCGGCCTGGACGAGGCGGCACTGACCCTCGGCGCCACCGACGCCGCCGAGGCCAAGGCCCGCGCCCTGGTCGAGGCCATGGAGGCGGAGGACTGGGCGCCCGAGGCGGTCGAGAAGGTCACCGCCGAGCTGCCGGAGAGCGTCCAGCAGGCCGTCCGCGAGGTACTGGTCTTCGCCGCCACCCAGGTGGTGCCGCGCCTGGCCGCCACCACCGACGAGCTGGACGCCGTGCTGCACGCGCTGCAGGGCGGTTTCGTCCCGGCCGGCCCCTCCGGCTCGCCGCTGCGCGGGCTGGTCAACGTGCTGCCGACCGGCCGCAACTTCTACTCCGTCGACCCGAAGGCCGTCCCCAGCAAGCTCGCCTGGGAGACCGGCCAGGCGCTCGCCGCCTCGCTGATCGAGCGCTACACCGCCGACAACGACGGCGCCTACCCGCCCTCGGTCGGGCTCTCGCTCTGGGGCACCAGCGCGATGCGCACCGCCGGCGACGACATCGCCGAGGCCTTCGCCCTGCTCGGCGTCCGCCCGGTCTGGGACGACGCCTCCCGCCGGGTCACCGGCCTGGAGCCGATCCCGCCGGCGGAGCTGGGCCGCCCGCGCATCGACGTCACGCTGCGCATCTCCGGCTTCTTCCGGGACGCCTTCCCGCACGTCGTCGCCCTGCTGGACGACGCGGTGCGCCTGGCCGCCGCGCAGGAGGAGGCCGAAGCAGACAACTTCGTGCGGGCCCACGTCCAGGCCGACCTCGCCGTGCACGGCGACGAGCGCAAGGCCACCGTCCGCGTCTTCGGCTCCCGCCCGGGCACGTACGGAGCGGGCCTGCTCCAGCTGATCGACAGCCGGGACTGGCGCACCGACGCCGACCTGGCCGAGGTGTACACGGTCTGGGGCGGCTACGCGTACGGTCGCGGGCTGGACGGGCGGCCGGCCCGCGAGGAGATGGAGACCGCGTACAAGCGGATCACCGTCGCCGCGAAGAACACCGACACCCGCGAGCACGACATCGCCGACTCGGACGACTACTTCCAGTACCACGGCGGCATGGTGGCCACCGTCCGCGCCCTCACCGGCAAGGCGCCGACCGCCTACATCGGTGACTCGACCCGCCCCGAGACGGTCCGCACCCGCACGCTGACCGAGGAGGCCGCCCGCGTCTTCCGCGCCCGCGTGGTCAACCCGCGGTGGATCGAGGCGATGCGCCGGCACGGCTACAAGGGCGCCTTCGAGATGGCCGCGACGGTCGACTACCTGTTCGGCTACGACGCCACGACCGGCGTGGTCGCGGACTGGATGTACGAGAAGCTGACCCAGGAGTACGTGCTCGACCCGGTCAACCGGGAGTTCCTTGCCGGCGCCAACCCGTGGGCGCTGCACGGGATCAGCGAGCGTCTGCTGGAGGCGGCGAGCCGCGGGCTGTGGGAGCAGCCGGACCCGGAGCTGATCGCGCAGCTGCAGGCCGCGTTCCTGGAGACGGAGGGGGACCTGGAGGGCGGGGAGGGCTGAGGGAGGCTTCCCCCGCTTGACGTGAAGGGGGACGCCGGTGTTCCTGTCGTCCATTCGGGTGACAGGAACACTGGTGGCGTACGCCGTCCAAGCGGACAATACGGGGCATGCCGCGTCGCTCCGTTCCCACCGGCCCCGTCCTGAGCACCCCCGCCACCGAGCCCGCCGAGGAGGTCGGAGAGCCAGCACCCCAGCCGGCGCCCCAGCCGGATCCCCAGCCAGGGCTCCAGCCGGATCCCCAACCAGCGCCCCACCGGTACCGCGCCCGGTTCGCCGCGCTGGCGGCCGGGGCGGTGCCGGTGCTCGCGTTCCCCGCGCCCGGGCAGGCCTGGCTGGCGTGGATCGCGCTCGTCCCCGGACTGCTGCTGATGCAGCGGGCGCCGTCGGGGCGGGAGGCGGCGGTGCGCGGGTGGTGGTTCGGGGCGGGGTTCATCCTGACCGCGATGTACTGGCTGGTCCCGTCCGTCGGACCGGGGCTGCCGGTCATCGCGGTGCTGTTCGGGGCGCTGCAGGGCGCCGTCGGGTACACCGTGCACCGGCTGCTGCACCCGCCGCTGACCACCCGTCGGGCCCTGCTCGCACTGCTGGTCGTCCCGGCGGTCTGGGTCTGCGCCGAGTACGCGCGCTCCTGGCACGCGCTCGGCGGGCCGTGGGCACTGCTCGGGGCCACCCAGTGGCAGCACCCGGCGATCCTCGGGCTGGCCGCGGCGGGCGGGATCTGGCTGGTCAGCGCGGCGGTGGCGGCGGTGAACACCGGGGTGCTGATCGCGCTGACCGCGGCGCACCGGCGACCGCGGGCCGTCGCCGCGGCGGTGGCGGTGCTGGTGCTGGCCTCCGGTCCGCTGCTGTTCTCGCTGCGCGAGGCGCCGGCCGGAGCCGGGGCGGTGACGGTGGCGCTGGTCCAGCCCGGCATCGTGGCGGACCCGCAGGCCAGGTTCGAGGCGAGTGCGCGGGCCACCGCCGGACTGGCCGGGCAGCCGGTGGACCTGGTCGTGTGGGGCGAGAGCAGCACCACCGCCGACCTGGACCACGATCCGGCCGCACTGGACGTCCTGCGCGGCCTCGCCGCGACCACCGGCGCCCAGGTCGTCGCCGGGGAGGACGCGCGCAAGGCGGACGGACGGATCTCCAAGGACGCGGTGCTGGTCTCCCCGGCGGGCGTGGTGGACCGCTACCGCAAGATCCGGCTGGTGCCGTTCGGCGAGTACATCCCGCTGCGGCCGGTGCTCGGCTGGATCGCCGGGGTCAGCCGGGCGGCGGGCGAGAACCGGGCCCCCGGCACCGGGTTCCACCTGCTCCCGGCCACCGACCGGACGGGTGCGCCGCTGCCCGTCGGGGCGCTGATCTGCTTCGAGTCGGCCTTCCCCGACATGGCCCGCACCGCCGCCCGGGACGGCGCCCGGGTGCTGGTCTACCAGTCCTCGACCTCGACCTTCCAGCACACCTGGGCGCCCGAGCAGCACGTCTCGCTGGCGGCGATCCGGGCCGCCGAGACCGGGCGGCCGGCCGTGCAGGCCTCGCTGACCGGGGTCTCCGCGGCCTTCGACGCCCAGGGCCGGGAACTCGGCCGGCTGGGCACCGACCGCACCGGCGCTCTGACCGTCCGCCTGCCGCTCACCGCCCCCGGAACGCTGACCTGGTACGACCGGATCGGCGACGTGGTGCCGGTCGGGGCGCTGCTGGTCACGGCCGGGGCGGCGGTGGCGGCGGGGGTGTCGCGACGGCGCTCGGGTCGGGCGGCGGGTCGGGCGGCGGGTCAGGCCTCGGCCCAGGCCTCGGGTCGGGCGTCGGCTCAGATGTCGGCTGAGACGTCCGCGCCGGAGCTGTAGATTCCGAACGCGGCGCCCTGGGGGTCGCGCAGGACGGCGATCCGCCGGCCGCCCTGCATGGAGTACGGAGGCATCAGCACGTCCGCGCCGAGGGCGACCGCCCGGTTGACGGTGTTGTCCGCGTCGGCGACCGCGAAGTACGGCAGCCAGTGCGGCGGCACCTCGGGCGGGAAGTTCTCGCCCATCACCAGCATCCCGCCGAAGTCCCGGCCGGCCAGGCCCCACTGGGTGTAGTGCTCGGACGGCGCGACGGACCAGCCGAAGACCGCCGGGTAGAAGGCGGTCGCACCGGCCGGGTCGCGGGTGAGCAGTTCCACCCAGCCGAGCGAGCCGGGCTCGTTGAACACCCCGGCGCCCTGAAAGGCACCGGCCTGCCAGAGGATGAAGACCGCGCGGGAGCGGTCGGCGGCCACCGCGAAGCGGCCGTGGTCGAGCACGTCGGTGGGCTCCTTGATGAGCGTGCCGCCGGCGTCCTTGATCCTCGCCGCGGTGGCCTCGGCGTCGGCGACCGCGAAGCAGATCGTCCAGGCCGTCGGCTGCTGCGGCGCGTAGCGCGGGGTGATCGCGGCGGCCGGGGCGTCGCCGACCAGCATCTGGGTGTAGCCGCCGTCCGCGGGGCGTGCGCCGTCGTCCTCGCGCCAGCCGAACAGCTCGCCGTAGAAGGCCCTGGCGGCGGGCGGGTCGTCGGTGCCCAGCTCCACCCAGCAGGGGGCGTCGGTGGTCACGGAGGTCTGCTTCACGGTTTCTGCTCCCCGGCTTCGATGATGACCTTTCCGCGGGCGTGCCCGGATTCGACCAGCGCCAGCGCCTCGGCGGCGGCGGTGAGCGGAAAGCGGTGGGTGACGTGCGGGTCCAACTCGCCGGAGTCGACCATCGCGGCCAGGGCGGCGAGCGTCCCGGAGGTGGTCGAGCGCGTGAGGAAACTGCCGCCGAGCTCGGCGACGGTGACCGGGTCCACGGTGCTGACCAGCACGGTACGGTCGGTGATCACTCCGGCCACGGCCCGCAGGGCGTCGCCGCCGACCAGGTCGAGGACGCCGTCGACGCCGTCGGGTGCGGCCGCCGCGATCCGCTCGGCGACACCCTCGCCGTAGCGCACGTGCACCGCGCCCAGGGACTCCACGTACGCGCGGTTGGCGTCGCCGGCGGTGCCGATCACGACCAGGCCCCTGGCGCGGGCGAGTTGGGCGGCGATGGTGCCGACGCCGCCGGAGACGCCGAGGATCAGCAGCGTCCGGCCGACGCCGAGACCGAGTCCGCGTACGGCGTCGTCGGCGGTGGCGGCCGAAACGGGCAGCGTGGCAGCCTGGTCGAAGCCGACCGCGCCGGGCTTGATGGCGCTCAACTCGGCACGCAGCAGTGCCTGTTCGGCGAATCCTCCACCGTCGGTGCTGCCGAACACCTCGTCTCCCGGGGCGAACCCGGTGACCTCGGGGCCGACCCTCAGCACCACGCCCGAGGCCTCCAGGCCGAGTACGGCGGGCAGTTGTTGCTCGCGACCGAAGTAGCCCTGGCGGATCTTCCAGTCCGCCGGATTCACTCCGGCTGCCCGCACCGCGATCGCCAACCGGCCGGGGCCGGGGTCCTGCGGCGGGCGGTCCAGGAACTCCTGAGTCTCCGGCCCGCCGTAGTCGGTGAAGCCGAACGCCTTGACCATCGGTGATCCCACTCCTCGGGTAGCGGTCTGCGGCCCCCGCCCACTCCCCCGCCCCAGCATGCGGGGCGAAGCGGCGAGGGGGCGGGCGCTGGTGGGCCGAACGGGCGGGAACGTGAGGGAACGAACGACGGCAGACAGATGACAGCCGACAGATGACAGATGTTGAAATCTGTTATCTGTCGGCTGAAATCTGTCGGCCGTCAGTTGTTCGTCGCCACGCGTTAGCTCCGCAGAGCCCGGGCCACCGGGATCCAGAGTTCCGCCTCGGCGTCGGCCGCCCCCGGGACGAAGCGGGTCTTCAGGATCTCCGGGCCCGGCCGGGCCTCGTACGGGTTGGACGGGAACCACTGCGCGGCCACGTCCCCCCACATCTCCTGCAGCGCCTGCGGGAACGGTCCGGTGTTGGTGAACACCGCCCAGGTGCCGGCCGGGACGTCGAGGACATCCAGGTCATCCGGGACGACGGCGTCCGCGCGCGCCACCACCGCGTGCCAGTAGTCGAGTTCGGACCCCTCCTCCCGGTTGGGCGAGAAGTCGTCGGTCACCGACACGATGCCGACCGGGTCCGGTCCGGTGAGGGCCGTGATCCGCTCGACGGTGTCCTTGCCGAGCCCCCTGATGAACTCGGCGATGTGCGGGTTGATCCCCAGGTAGACCAGCGGCACCCGGGCCTTCCTGCCGACGATCCGGAACTCCGGCTTCTCGATGATTCGGTATTCCATGCTGCTGCTTCCTTCCACGACGAGTCGGAAGGACATCCGGGGCTGGGAGGTGAGCACCGCACCGTCACGCCGGGCCTCTCCCGGCCCGACCCCGTGCATCGCCCGGAACGCCCGGGCGAACGCCTCCCCCGACGTGTACCCGTACCGGACCGCGATGTCGAGCAACGTCCGCTCGCCGTCCAGGACTTCGGCCCCGGCGACGGTCAGTCGCCGGCGCCGGACGTACTCCGAGAACGGCATCCCGGCGAGCAGCGAGAACAACCGCCGGAAGTGGTACTCGGACGTCATCGCTATCCGCGCCAGCTCGCTCACGTCGACCTCGCCGTCCAGGTCCCGTTCGATGCGCTCCATCGCCCGGTTCAGGTGCTCCAGCACTCCGCCCCCATCCTTCCCTTGCTGATCATCACCGTAGGAAGGACCCACCCTGCCGCACCCGACAATCGGTGCCCACTCCGGTCGGGTGGCGATCGGAGTGGGCACCGACGAGGCGGCCGGTCAGCGGGCAGCCGGCGGGCCACCGGTCGGATCAGACCAGGCCCTGGGCCAGCATCGCGTCCGCGACCAGCTCGAAGCCCGCGATGTTGGCGCCCACCACGTAGTCGCCGGGGTGGCCATAGCGCTCGGCGGTGGTGAAGCAGGAGTCGTGGATGTGCTTCATGATCCCGGCCAGCCGCTCCTCGGTGCGCTCGAAGGTCCAGGAGTCGCGCGAGGCGTTCTGCTGCATCTCCAGCGCGCTGGTCGCGACGCCGCCCGCATTCGCCGCCTTGCCCGGCCCGAAGGCCACTCCGGCCTCCTGGAACACCCGCACCGCCTCCGGGGTCGTGGGCATGTTGGCGCCCTCGGCGACCGCGAGCACGCCGCCCCGCACCAGGGCGAGCGCGTCGGCCTCGGTGAGCTCGTTCTGGGTGGCACACGGCAGCGCGACCTCGCAGGGCACGCTCCACACGCCCGGACCCTCGACGAAGCGGACGTGGCTGCCGCGCAGTTCGGCGTAGTCGGCGACCCGGCCGCGCCGGACCTCCTTGACCTCCTTGAGCAGGTCGAGGTCGATGCCCTTCTCGTCCACCACGTAGCCGGAGGAGTCGGAGCAGGTCAGCACCGTGGCGCCGAGCTGCTGCGCCTTCTCGATCGCGTAGAGGGCGACGTTGCCGGAGCCGGAGACGACCACCCGGCGCCCGTCCAGGCTCTCGCCGCGGCTGTGCAGCATCTCGGCGGTGAACAGCACGCAGCCGTAGCCGGTGGCCTCGGTCCTGGCCTGCGCGCCGCCCCAGCCGAGGCCCTTGCCGGTGAGCACACCGGACTCGTAGCGGTTGGTGATCCGCTTGTACTGGCCGAAGAGGTAGCCGATCTCCCGGCCGCCGACGCCGATGTCCCCGGCCGGCACGTCGGTGTGTTCGCCGAGGTGGCGGTAGAGCTCGGTCATGAAGGACTGGCAGAACCGCATGATCTCGGCGTCCGAACGGCCCTTGGGGTCGAAGTCGGAGCCGCCCTTGCCGCCGCCGATCGCCAGGCCGGTGAGCGCGTTCTTGAAGATCTGTTCGAAGCCGAGGAACTTGACGATGCCGAGGTTCACCGAGGGGTGGAAGCGCAGGCCACCCTTGTACGGGCCGAGTGCGCTGCTGAACTCCACCCGGAAACCGCGGTTGACGTGGATGGCGCCGGAGTCGTCCGTCCACGGCACCCGGAACATCAACTGCCGCTCCGGCTCGCAGATCCGCTCGATGATCCGGGCGTCGACGAACTCGGGGCGGCGGGCGAGCACCGGGGCCAGCGTCTCCAGCACCTCGTGGACCGCCTGGTGGAACTCCGCTTCGCCCCGGTTGCGTCGGACCACGTCCGCGTACAGCGACTCGATCACGCGCTGCTCGGCGTCGAAGGAGGAGGCGCGGCCGGCGGCGGGCTCGGCGTCGGTGGTGGCGGGCGTGACGCGGGTGGCGGGCGTGACGCGGGTGGCGGGCGTGGACGTTTCGCGGCTCATGGGCATCTGATCAGGACCCTTCCATGGTCGTCGGTGGTCATGCTCGGGTGTTCCCGTGCCCAGGAAACGGGTGAAGTCTCGCAGTGTCCACAGCGCCACCCCGGGCCGTTCCACATGCTGGGAGCCGGACGGGAACAGACGAGGCGGGAGGGGTGTTCTGCGGTCCGTGATCGGGCGCGACACCGTCGGTAACCAGTTGTTCAAATTGGAACTACCGAGTACGGTCGACATCCGATCCAGCCCGGTCCACCCCTGATCGACGGAGGCCCGTTCCATGCCGCTGCCCGGCTCCGCCACGGTGCGCTCGCACGTGCGCATCCCGCTGACCTTCCCCGACGGCTTCCGAGTCGAGGCGGAGGTCTTCACCTTCCACGACCTCACCGACGGCGCCGAGCACCTGGCGCTCGCCCTCGGCACGGTCCCGGAGGGCGGGACCCCGCTGGTGCGGCTGCACTCCGAGTGCCTGACCGGGGACGTCTTCGGCTCGGACCGCTGCGACTGCGGGCCCCAGCTGCGCGAGTCGGTCGAACGGATCGGCGAGGCCGGCGGATACCTGCTCTACCTGCGCCAGGAAGGCCGGGGCATCGGGCTGTACAACAAGCTCGATGCGTACGCCCTGCAGGATTCCGGGTTGGACACGTACGACGCCAACACCGCGCTCGGCCTGCCCGAGGACGGCCGGGACTACACGGCCGCCGCCCAGATGCTCACCGCACTCGGCGCCACGGACATCGACCTGCTGAGCAACAACCCGGACAAGGCGATGCAGCTGGCCGAGCTCGGGATCACCGTGCGTCACCGGGTGCCGACGGGCGTGCACCTGTCGGCGAGCAACGTCCGGTACCTGCGGGCGAAGGTGGAGCGGACGGGGCACTCGATCGAGCTGTCCCGACTGGTCGGCTGAGCGGGCGGCAGGTGGTGGGCCGCGGGCGGCCTGTGACAGCTGACGGCCGACGGCTGACGGCTGACGGCTGACAACCAACAGATGACAGCTGACAGATTTCGAAATCTGTCAGCTGTCAGTTGTCATCTGTTACCCGTCAGCCCCCGAACGTCACCTCTCCCCCGGCCGCCCCCGGACCGTCCGCAGCACCCCGTACGCCGCCAGCGGCAGCGCCACCAGCAGCGCGGCCCAGAAGGCGCCGTGTCCCCACAGCCCCGCGAGGGCGCCGAACAGCCCCTCGAACACCGGGATCCGCAGCGCCTCGACCGGGCCCAGCGGTCCGGGCCAGGCGCCCAGGAACAGGGTGGCCGGGATCCACACCGCGAACAGGGCCCGGGCGGTGAGCCGGGTCCCGAGGGTGCTCACCAATGACACCACCGCCAGCAGGACGACGAACCCGGCCTGGTAGGCCGCACCCGCCTGGCCGGTCCCCCACGAGGCCGGCGTCGGATGCACCCCGGTGACGGCGAGCCGTACCTCGACCGCCGCCCACAACAGCAGGACCAGCACGGCCGTGGTCCCGAGCGCGAACCACAGCCGCTCGCGCACACCCGGGTTACCGCCCCGCCACTGACCGGCCGCGGCACCCGTCCGCGCGCCGCCCACACCCGTACGGGTCGAACCCGCACGAGCGGCCCCCGCACGAGCGGCCCCCGCACGGGAGGCCTCCCGGGCCCGCCGTCGGGCGTCCTGGGCGGGCTTCAGCAGCCGGTTGGACGCCCGTTCGATCAGCCAGAGCGACACCACGATCGCCACCACCGCCGCGATCCCGGCCCAACTCCCCATCCCGCCCTCGAACATGACCACCCGGTCGGCCACCGGCTGCGGCGCCTCCACCGCCGTCATCGGTGGCCCGAGCCGCAGGAAGCCGATCGCGAACGCCCCGGCGCCGGTCAGCAGCGCCGTGCCGACGCCGACCCGGGCGGGGAAGAAGGCGAGCACAGCGGCCGCGACGAAGGCCGCGCCGAGCCGGCCGACCGCCTCTCTCGCCGCCTGGTCCCCGGCCGTCCGCAGCGGCCCGCCGAAGGCGCCGCCGGGCGCGATGTCCAGCTTCTCGCCCGCCTCGACCGGGTAGCGGAGCACCGCCCCCGCCCAGAGCAGCAGTCCGAAGCCGAGGAGCAGCAGCAGGACGGCCCCGGCCCGGCGCGGCAGCCCGGCCCGGGCCTGCGGCCACCAGGCCTGCAGCCGGGCCCGCCAGTCCACCGGCGGCCGCCGGCGCCGGTTGCGCCACAGCCTGGTCAACGGCCCCTCCCGCCGCACCCCGGGCTCCGCTTCGGGCCGCTCGGGGCGCCCCCGGCCGCGTCGCCGCAGCACTTCGACCGCGACCAGCGCCGCCCGCCCGCCCGGCTGCGCCGGGTCGGCCACCACCGCCTGGCGCCGCAGCGCCGACCAACGGCGCCGAACCACCTCCCGGGGAGTGGCCGCCGCCGGGTCGGGCGCCGGCTTCCGGGCCAGCTCGCGAACGGCCGTACGGACGCCGGCAGTCACCGTCAGCGCACCGTCCACCAGCACTGCCGCGACGAGGGCCGCCAGCTCCGACACCCGTCCGGGCAGCGGCAGTCGGTGCAGTGCGACGGGCAGCGGCGAGAGCCGGCCCAGCAGCCGTTCGCGCTCCTCGGGGCGGATACTCAGCCAGACCGCCTGCCGGTGCGCCTCCTCCCGCTCCTGCGGGCTGAGCCCGTCGCCGCCGCGCCGTCCGCCGCCGACGGTGCGGGCCAGGCGGTTCACCTCGGCCAGCACCTGCGGCAGTTCGGCCAGCGCGAGCAGCCGGGAGCAGTGCTCGCCGGCACACTCGGGGTGGAAGCAGTCGTAGCGCGCGGCGACGACCGGCGCGCCGTACCGGACCAGTTCGTCGATGAGCTCGGCGCCGTCCGGCTCGGTGACGACGCGTTCCAGTCCTGCGGTGTCGATCGGGCGGTCGCGGTAGTGCGGGGTGGCGGACGGCGCGAAGGCCGCGCCGAGGGCGAGCACGGCGACGGCCGCCACGGACTCGCGCCGGGAGCCGGGCGCCCGGGCGACGTCGGTGAGGTGGTGCAGGTCGAAGACGGTGTCCTCGACCTCGTCGCGCAGCCAGTCCCGCAGCCGCTCCGCACCCCCGGTGGAGAGCCACCGTGCGGCGGCGCCGGAGTTCCTGAGCAGCGCCTCGGCGAGCCGCACCGGATCGGTGAAGGGGTTGCCGAGGAAGGTGACCGGCCGGTGGGCCCGGGCCTGCGCCTGGGGCCGGCGGCGGATCACCTCGGGGGTGCCGCCGGCCAGCCAGCTGCGGACCTGCGGGGCGGTCCAGCGGTCCTCCGGCTTCTTGGTGAACAGTCCCTGGAGGAGCAGCAGTTGGCGCGGGTCGCGGACGGCGGCGAGGTCCACCTCCTCGCCCATCACCAGTTCCAGTTCCAGCTCCTGGTCGGCGGCGCGCTCACCGTCCGCGCCGACGAACCGCGGACGGCCGACGAAGAGTTCGTAGAGCACGTTGCCGAGGCCCCACCAGGGCCCGGCCTGGTGGTTCTTGCCGGCCAGCTGTTCGGGGGCCATGTAGGCAACGGTCACCATCATCGCGGAGGTGAACCGGCGGCTGTCGGTGAGCCGGTCGACCCCGCCGAAGTCGGCGATCACGAACTCCCCGGACCCTCGGCCGGAGCGCGCGCCGGGGCGCACCAGGATGTTGGCGGGCTTGAAGTCCAGCGGGTTGCGCTTGATCCGCTGCTGCCAGAAGTCGAGCAGGGCGACCAGCTCGTAGACGATCTGCTCGGTGGCCCGCCGGTCGGTGTGCCCGCCCTCGCGCCACAGCTCGGCGACGTGCGCGGCGAGGGTGACCGGCAGGTACTCCATGGCCACCCAGTCGACCAGCGCGCCGTGGTGGCGGACCCGCCCGAAGTCGATCAGGTGCGGGACGTGCCGCCGGAAGCCGTCGTTGCGCAGGTGGGCGAGCAGCTCGTGGTCCATCGGCTGACCGCTGGCGGCGACCTTGACGGCCGCGTCGCCGCCGCCGTCGGTGCGCCGGACGTACCAGACGGTGCCCTCCGAGCCCGCGCCGGCCCTGCCCAGCGGAACGAAACGGTCCCGCAGGGCGCTCGGGAAGGCCTCCGAGGCCTCGCCTGAACCGGAACCGCCAGCGGAACCGGTCGTGGGGCCGCTAGCGGAGCCGGTCGTGGGACCGCTAGCGGAGCCGGTCGTGGGACCGGTAGCAGAACCGAACCCGAAGCCGGTGCTGACACCGAGGCCGGGGTCGGACCCTCCGTACGGGCCGGGCCCGCCGCCGGAGGCCGGCCCCGGCCCGATGCCGTCCTGCCAGGACGGGGTCGGCCCGGTGCCGGGCCGGGGCCGTACGACCTCGGTCACCGCGTCCGGGTCGAAGCGCCCCCGGCCGCCCTCGCGCACCTTGGTCGGTGCCTGCGGGTCGAAGCGCGGCTCGCCTCCGGTGACCCGCCGGGTCGCGGCCTCCGGGTCGAAGCGGGGTGCAGCCGCCGGCACCCGGCGCGTCGCGGCCTCCGGGTCCACCCGGGTCGGCGGGACGGAACCGAGCCTGGACGGGCGGCCCGGTGCACCCTCGGAATCGCGCCACCGCCCCCGCGACCATCGCTCCACCCTGCTCCGCGGCTGCTCCTCGGACTCCCCGTACGCCCCCGGGCCGCCGCCGGCGCCCGACCGGGGCCTCGGCCCGTACCGATCGCCGTCGGCCGGGTCCGCGTCCTCCGTCGTGCCCATGCGGCGCTCCCCTCCCCCGCAGCCCGGACCGGCGCGGGGCCGTGACCATGGGCGCGCCGGTGCCGGGTGGTGATTTTGACGCGCCATCATCCCGCATGCCGGGCCCGGGCGTCGGGCGCTTTTCCGGATCAGGACCGACCTGCCGCAGGACCGGTACGCAAGCGCGACCGGACCCGGATCCGGACCCCGATCCGGATCCGGACCCCGATCCGGAGCCGGACTACAGCCGAACGCCGGTCGGCACAGCCGGCCCTCAGCCCTCCCGGACCGGCCGCCCCTTCGGCTCCTCCACGATCCGCCGGGCGATCTCGGCCGGCCGCACCGGGCGGCCGAAGTGCCAGCCCTGCGCCCAGTCGCAGCCCATGGTCCGCAGCCGCTCGGCGTCCCGGAGCGTCTCCACGCCCTCGGCGGTGACGGTCAGTCCGAGCGTGTGCGCCATCGACACCAGGCCGCTGACGATCCGCCACCCGGTGGACTCGTCCTTGCCCGGTTCGTGCAGGTCGCCGACGAAGGACCCGGCGATCTTCAGCCCGGAGACGGGCAGGTCGCGCAGGTAGGCGAGGTTGGACCAGCCGGTGCCGAAGTCGTCCACGGCCAGCGACACCCCGAGGTCGACCAGTCCGTGCAGGGTGCGCAGCGCCTCGTCCTCGGGCCCGACCACGGTCGACTCGGTGATCTCCAGTTGCAGCCGGGCCGGGTCCAGGCCGGTGCCGTCCAGGATCCGGCCGAGGTCGGTGACGAGCGCGGCGCTGCGGGCCTGGCGGACCGCGAGGTTGACGTTGAGCTGCGGCGCGGCGTCGCCGAACCGTTTGATCCAGTCGGCGGCCTGGCCGCAGGCCTGCTCCAGCACCCAGCGGCCGAGCGGCATGATCAGGCCGGTCTCCTCGGCGGTGGTGACGAACTCGTCGGGGCCGAGCACGCCGAGCTGCGGGTGGCGCCAGCGCACCAGCGCCTCCACGGCGGCCAGCCGGCCGTCCGCGAGGCGGTAGAGCGGCTGGTAGTCGATGAAGAACTCGCCGCGGTCGAGGGCGGCGGGCATCCGCACCGACACCGCGTAGCGGCTGACCGCTCGGGCGTTCTCCTTGGGGTCGAACAGCGTCCAGCGGCCGCGGCCGGCCTCCTTGGCGCGGTACAGCGTGAGGTCGGCGGCCCGGACGGCGGCGCCCGGGGTGGTGGTGGACACCCTCCGCTCCAGCACGCCGACGCTGGCACCGACGGCGAGCTTGTGGTCGCCGATCAGCACCGGCCCGGCGAGCGCCTTGAGCACCGTCTTCGCGGCGGCCACCGCCTCCTGCTCGCCCCGGCACCTCTCCAGCAGGACGACGAACTCGTCGCCGCCGAGCCGGGCCACCAGGTGGCCGAGCGGGGTGAGGGCGGCCTTGAGCCGGGCGGCGACGGCGGCCAGCAGCTGGTCGCCCATGTCGTGGCCGAGGCTGTCGTTGACCACCTTGAAGCCGTCGAGGTCGACGTAGCAGAGGCCGAAGCGGTCGCCCGGCTCCGGTTCCTCGAACAGCTTCTCCAGCCGTTCGAAGAAGGCCGCGCGGTTGGGCAGGCCGGTCAGCGGGTCGTGGGTGGCCTGGTGGCGCAGCCGCTCCTGGAGCCGGTAGCGGTCGGTGACGTCCTCCAGCATCGCGACCTGGTACTGCGGGGAGCCGTCGTCGTCACGGATCAGCGAGACGGTCAGGTGGGTCCAGATCACCTCGCCGTCCTGGCGGTAGTACGGCTTGTCGAGCTGGAAGTACTCGCGCTTTCCGCTGATCAGCTCCTCGTACGCCTCCCACACGCCCGGGGCGTCCTCGGGGTGCACGAGGTCGCCGACCCGGCGGCCGATCATGTCCGCCGGGCCCGCGCCGAACAGCTCCTGCAGGGCCTTGTTGACGGCCATGATGTTGCCGTCGGTGTCACCGATGCCGATGCCGATCGCGGCGCTCTCGAACAGTGCGCGGAACCGGGCCTCGGAGGCGCGCAGCGCCCGTTCGGCCTCCTTGCGGGCGGCGTCGGCGGCGGTGCGGATCGCCTCCTGTTCGCGCAGCGTGCGCTCGCGCAGGGCGGCGGCCCAGCCGGCCGCGAAGGCACCGGTCAGGGCGGGGCCCCGGTCGTCGGCGAGGGGCTGCGCCTGGAGCAGTTCGACGGCCCTGGCCAGCAGCACCGGGTCGGTGAAGTGCGCGTCGACCAGTTCGGCGCCGGCCTGCGTGGCCAGGCGCGGCTCGAACGGGTGCTCCTCCTGGGCGCGACGCAACAGGGCGGCGGTGCGCGCGACCAGCCGGTTCAGCAGGTCGGGGTGGACGGCGATGCCGTGGTCGGCCGAGAGCAGCCGGGCCCAGTCCTCGTGGAACCGCTCGGCGCCGCTGCCCTCGGGAGTGGTGCCGCGCTCGGGGGTGGTGCTCATCGGCCCGTCCCGGGTCTGCCGTCCGCGCTGGCGCCCGCGCTGCCGATTGCGCTGCCGTGCGCTCTGCCGTCCACGGCGGGGCTGGCGCTCGCCGCGCCTGCGACGGTGCCCAGCGCCGTGTCTCCGGCGGCCGCCGCCCGGGGCGGGCGGCCGTCGGTGCCTCGTCCGTGGCAACCGCTCAAGAGCGGATCCCGACGCCCGCCACCCCTGCCATCCGCTCGGGGTGCTCACCTACCGTGTGGGGCTGGTCCGGGCGCCACTGCGGGAGGTAGACCACGCCGGGCTCGACCAGCTCGAAGCCGGCGAACATCGCGGTGATCTGCTCGCGGGTGCGCATGGTCAGCGGGGTCGGTGTCATCCGGTAGAGCTTCTGGTGGTCCTCCGCCTGGTCCGGGCGGCCTTCCAGCGAGGCGTGCGAGAGCACCAGCGCGCTGCCGGGCGGGAGCGCGTCGCGGAGCACGCCGATCAGCTTCCACGGGTCCTCGTCGTCGCTGACGAAGTGGGCGACGGCCACCAGCAGCACGGCCACCGGCTCGCCCGCCGCGACCAGTTCGACGACCTCGGGGTGGGCCAGCAGGTCGTCGAGGTCGCGCAGGTCGGCCTGGACGACGGCGCTGGCCGGGTCGCCCTCCAGTAGCAGGCGGCTGTGCGCGACGGCGACCGGGTCGCGGTCCACGTAGACGACCTTCGACTCGGGGCGGATCGTCCGGGCGATCTCGTGCACGGCGCCGAAGGTCGGGATGCCGGAGCCGATGTCCAGGAAGCGGGTCACGCCCCGCTCGGCGAGGTACGTCACGGCGCGGCGCAGGAAGGCGCGGTTGGAGCGCATGATCTGCGGAAGCTCCGGCCACAGTCCGATCGCCTTGCGCGCCATCTCCCGGTCGACCTCGAAGTTGTGCGATCCCCCGAGGTAGTAGTCGTAGACCCGCGCGGCGTTCGGTTTGTCCAGGTCCGTTCCCTCCGGTACCCAGCTCGGTCGCCGCATGCCTGTGACTCCTTCACTCCGGTTCCGGGGGCGCTGCACCCTGGGGATGCTGCCGTGACAGATGAGACTACAAGCACGGAAGATCCTCCTCCGCACCCCGAACGGCTGCAAGCGGAGTGCCCCGTTTCCGCCGGGCGGCGGTTTCCGGAACGTTCACCTCCACGCCCGGTGGCCGTTCCTCGCCAACTCCGCAACGGCCCAACGACGTTCGGCCCTCGCGCCGCCCCGGCCCGGCTAGGGTGGGCCCGTGGACCCCAACCACTACCGCTTCCGGGGCTCGTGGCGGCTCGCGGCACCGACCTCCGCCGTGTACGCGGCACTGGAGGACGTGCGGAGCTATCCGCTGTGGTGGCCGGAGATCAGCGAGGTCCGGCCGACCGGCGAGGAGACCGGGGACGTGGTCGTGCGCGCACTGCTGCCGTACCGGCTGGTGATCAGCCTGGAGGTGCGCCGGCGCGACCCGGCGGCCGGGGTGCTGGAGGCGGCCATGCGGGGCGACCTCAACGGGTGGTCGCGGTTCACGGTGACGCCGAACGGGCCGGGCGGTCCGGACGGTGAGGGCGGTACGGGCCGTGCGAGCGGCGCGGGCGGCGCAGGTGGCGTGGGCTGCCGGGTGCTGTTCGAGGAGGACACCCGGCCCGGCAAACCGCTGCTGCGCCGGCTCGCGCTACCGCTGCACCCGGTGTTCCGGGCCAACCATGCGGTGATGATGCTCCGGGGGCGGCGCGGGCTGGCCGCCTACCTGGCGGCCGGAGTGACCGGAGCCAGCGGAGGTGACAGATGACAGATGACAACTTTCAGCGAACAGATGACAGATTTCGAAATCTGTCATCTGTTCGCCCGAGCCTGAACCCCGACCCGGGCCCCGCTCCCGACTTCGAGTCCCCCTTCGACCGTGCCGGCACCGGCAGCAGCAAGTGGGCCCGCGCGGACGCCCCCGGAGTGATCCCGATGGGCCTCGCCGACATGGACCTCCCCGGCCCGCCCGCCATCGCCCGCGCCCTGCGGCAACGCGCCGACCACCGCGCGTACGGCTACACGGTGTGCGACCCGGCCGGCCGCTCGCTGGTGGCCGACTGGTACCGCGCCCGGCACGGCGTCGAAGTGGATCCGGACTGGGTCCTGCTGCTGCCCTGCGGCCCGCGCACCGCCCTGCGCATCCTGCTGGAGACCGTCCGCGAACGAGCCGCCCACCCGGATTCCACCCGCCCGGGAGCCGCCCGATCACCCGCGCCCGTCCTGTTCCCGACCCCCGAGTGGGGCGGCTTCGCCCAGCTCTGTCGCGCCGCCCGCCTGGAGTACCGCGAACTGCCGCTGCCCGTCGGCCCGGACGGCTACCGGCTCCCGGTCGGCCCGCTGCCCGGCCCCACCTCCGCCGTGCTGCTCAGCAGCCCGCACAACCCCTCCGCCCGGGTCTGGCCCGCCGACGGGCTGCGCGCCCTGGCCGAGCGGGCGGCGGAGGCCGGCGCACTGCTGGTCTCGGACGAGGTGCACGGCGACCTCACCCACCCCGGCCACCTGCACCCCGTCGCCGTGACCACCGTCGGTCCGGCGCTACGCCACCTCGTGGTCACCCTCAACTCCGTCGGCAAGACCTTCAACTGCTCCGGGATCCCCAGCAGTTTCGCCCTCGTCCCCGATTCCGCCCTGCGCGCCCGGTTCACCGACGCCCTGGCCGGCTACGGCCTCTGGGAGGGCGGCCTGCTGGAGCAGACCGTGCAGCAGGCGGCGCTGCGCGAAGGCGGCCCGTGGCTGGACGCGCTGCTCGCGCACCTCGCCGCCGCCCGTACCCGGCTCGCCGACCGGCTCGGCCCCGCCGTCCGGTCCGCCCCGCAGGCCTCCTACCTGCTCTGGCTGGACGCCGCCGCCCTCGGCCTGCCGCCGCAGGACGCCCGGCGGGCGCTGCTGGAGCGCTGCGGCCTGGAGGCCTCCGACGGCACCGAGTTCGGCCCCGGCGGCCGCGGTTCGCTGCGATTGAACTACGCGCTGCCGGGCTCGGTGCTGGCCACCGTCCTGGAGCGGCTGCAGCGACGGGAGCAGCCGGGGCGGCTGGAACGACCGGACCGGCCGGGACGGCCCGACCTCCCGTGACGCGGGCATCTGCCAGGCCCGGCACCTGCCCGGCACATGCCCGGCACGCTGCGTGTGCGCCCGCGCACGAGCCGTCGCAGATCCTCGAATTCACCCGTTCGTCATGCCCCTGACCTGCAGAAACGAACGTTCACACGATTTTTGCGGAGCGCCCCCGCATGCTCCGTAGCAGACTGGGCAAAGTAGACCGGGCCGCAATCGTGATCCCGAGGATGGTGAGTCCGGTGATACCGACATCCAGCACCACTCCGCCCGACCGTCAGAGCACGCCACCACCCCCGTCGGGGGTGACCCCGTTGACCGAATCGGGGGCGCGCAGCCACGTGTCGGGCGTCTGCTTCAAGATCGGACCGCCTCGACTGGTGGGTGTCGAGGTCGAGTGGTTCGTCCACGACGATCGATGTCCCACCCGGCCCGTACGGCCGGAACTGATCCACGCCGCACTGGAGTCGCTGCCCCTCGGCGGCGCCGACGGCGACTCCCTCCCCTCCGGTTCGCGGCTCACGCTCGAACCCGGCGGACAGGTCGAGCTCAGCTCCCCGCCCGCCTCCGGCCTCCTGGCCTGCGTCGACGACACCCGACGCGATCTGACCGCCCTTCGGGCCGCCTTCGCGGCGCAGGGCCTGCGACTCACCGGCACCGGGACGGACCCGCTGGCCCGCCCCCGACGGATGGTGCTGGACCACCCCCGCTACCTCGCGATGGAGCGCTTCTTCGACTCCGCGGGGCCCTGGGGCCGGATCATGATGACCGGTACCGCGTCGGTGCAGGTGTGCCTGGACGCCGGCGACGCGAACGGCCCGCACGCGGTCGAGCGCCGCTGGCAACTGGTCCACCGGCTGGGCCCGGTGCTGGTCGCCGCCTTCGCCAACTCCCCGCTCCTGGACGGCAGACCGACCGGCCACCGGTCGACCCGGCAGACCGTCTGGTCCCGGATGGACCCGACCCGCACGCTGGCCCCCGAGCCGGACCACGGAGACCCGCGCGAGGCCTGGGCGCAGTACGTGCTGGACGCCGAAGTCCTGTGCGTACGCAGGCCGGACGGGCTGCCGTGGACGGCCCCGCCCGGGCTGACCTTCCGCCAGTGGATCCGCGGCGCGGGCGAACGCCCGCCCACGCTGGACGACTTGGACTACCACCGCACCACGCTCTTCCCCCCGGTGCGCCCGCGCGGCCACCTGGAGCTGCGGATGATCGACGCCCAGCCGGGGGACGGCTGGATGGTGGTCGCCGCGCTCGTCACCGCGCTGCTGGACGACCCGGTGGCCGCCGACGCCGCACTGGCCGCGCTGGAGCCGCTGGACGCCCTGGACCGGTCGGCGGGGCGGGACGGCCCGCGGGCACCGCGCAGCGAGGCCTGGCGCCGCGCCGCCACCCTGGCCGTCGGCGACCCCGAGCTGCGCCGCGCCGCCCTGAGATGCTTCGCCGCCGCCGACGCCGCGCTGGGCCGTCTGCCCGGCGCCGGGCGGCTGCGCACCGCCGTCGCCGAGTTCGCCGAGCGCTACCCCGCGCGCGGCCGCTGCCCGGCCGACGACCAGCTGGACGCCCTGCGCGCCGGCACCCGACGCACTCCCCCGGAGGAGGCCGCACCATGACCGACGTCCGACCGAACGGCCCGACCGCAGCCCCCGCCGCCGCGGCCGAGGCCCCGCACGGCGCCGGGGCGGCGCACCGCACCCGAACCCCGCGCGGCATCGAGGCAGCACGCGGCATCGAGGACCTGCGCGAGACCATCGCCGCCGAGCTGCTGGCCGCCCGGGCCCGGACCGCGGCGCTGACCGACTGCGTCGGGGACGGCGACCTCACCGCCCAGCATTCCCCGCTGATGTCCCCGCTGGTCTGGGACCTCGCGCACATCGGCAACCAGGAGGAGCTCTGGCTGCTGCGCAACGTCGGCGGCCGCGACCCGATGCATCCGGAGATCGACCCGCTGTACGACGCCTTCCAGCACCCCCGGGCCGAGCGCCCCAGCCTGCCGCTGCTGCCGCCCGCCGAGGCCCGCGCCTACGCCCACGACGTGCGCGGCCGGGTGCTGGACCTGCTCGCCGCCAGCCCGCTGGAGGGGGCGCCGCTGCTGGAGGCCGGGTTCGCGTTCGGGATGATCGCCCAGCACGAACAGCAGCACGACGAGACGATGCTGATCACTCATCAGCTCCGCAAGGGCGAGCCGGCCCTGGCCGCTCCCCCACCGCCGCCCGCGCCCGCCGACGCGGCCGCCCTGCCCGCCGAAGTCCTCGTCCCGGCCGGGCCGTTCACCATGGGCACGGACACCGAGCCGTGGGCGCTGGACAACGAGCGCCCGGCCCACGTCGTCGACCTGCCGGCCTTCCTGCTGGACACCACGCCCGTCACCAACGCCGCCTACCAGCGCTTCATCGCGGACGGCGGCTACGACGACCCGCGCTGGTGGACCCCGCAGGGCTGGGAGCACCGGCGGCGCGCCGACCTGACCGCCCCGCTGTTCTGGCGGTTCGAGGACGGCCAGTGGCTGCGCCGGCGCTTCGGCACGGTCGAGCCGGTCCCGCCGAACGAGCCGGTCCTGCACGTCAGTTGGTACGAGGCGGACGCGTACGCCCGGTGGGCCGGGCGCCGGCTGCCGACCGAGGCGGAGTGGGAGAAGGCGGCCCGGCACGACCCGGCCACCGGCCGCTCCCGCCGCTACCCCTGGGGCGACGGCGCTCCCGGCCCCGAGCACGCCAACCTCGGCCAGCGCCATCTGCGCCCGGCCGCGGCGGGCAGCTACCCGCAGGGCCAGTCCCCTTACGGCGTACGGCAGTTGATCGGCGACGTGTGGGAGTGGACGGCGAGCGACTTCCGCTCCTACCCGGGCTTCCGGGCGTGGCCGTACCAGGAGTACTCGGAGGTCTTCTTCGGCCCCGAGTACAAGGTGCTGCGCGGCGGCTGCTTCGCGGTGGCACCGGTCGCCTGCCGGGGCACCTTCCGCAACTGGGACTACCCGATCCGGCGGCAGATCTTCGCCGGCTTCCGTACCGCCCGCGACCTGGAGCGTGACTGATGTGCCGTCACATCGCCTACTTGGGCGAGCCGGTGGTGCCGCAGGAGCTGCTGGTGCACCCGCCGTACGCGCTGTACCGGCAGTCCTGGGCGCCCCGGACGCAACGGTACGGCACGGTCAACGTGGACGGCTTCGGCCTCGGCTGGTACGCGGACGGCGACGAGGTGCCCGCCCGCTACCGCCGCACCGGGCCGATCTGGGCGGACGGCACCTTCGCCGACCTCGCCCGCGTGGTCCGCACCCGGGCGCTGGTGGCCGCCGTCCGCTCCGCCACCGAGGGCTGCGCGGCGGGCGAGCACGCGGCCTCGCCGTTCACCGCCGAGCGCTGGCTGTTCAGCCACAACGGCGCGGTGGCCGGCTGGCCGGGCAAGCTGGACGCGCTGGCCGCCCTCCTTCCCCCGGCGGAGCTGCTGGAGCTGGAGGCGCGCACCGACTCGGCCCTGCTGTGGGCGCTCACGCTGCACCGGCTGCGGGCCGGAGCCGGGCTCGGCGAGGCCCTGGCGGACACCGTCGCGGACGTCGCCGCGCACACCACCGCACGGATGAACCTGCTGCTCACCGACGGCACCGCGATCGCCGCGACCACCTGGGGCGACACCCTGCACCACCGCACCCTGCCGGGTCTCGGCACGGTGGTGGCCTCCGAGCCGTACGACGAGGAGCCGGGCTGGACACCCGTCCCGGACGGCTCGCTGCTGCTGGTCGACGGCGACGGCGTCACCGTCCGGCAGCTGCCGAGCCACGGCTGACCCTCCACTCTCCCTTCATCTTCTGAACAGAGGAACCACCCTGTCATGGACACCTTCGATCTCGCCCGACTGCTGCCCGCCGACCACTTCAGCACCGCACTGCACCACGACGTACGGCACGGACTGACCTCCGAGCCCAAGTGGCTGCCGCCGAAGTGGTTCTACGACGCGCGGGGCAGCGAGCTGTTCGAGGAGATCACCCGGCTGCCCGAGTACTACCCGACCCGCGCCGAGCGGGCCATCCTGGCCGCCCGGGCCGGCGAGATCGCCGCCGCCACCGGGGCCCACACCCTGGTCGAGCTGGGCTCCGGCTCCTCCGAGAAGACCCGGCTGCTGCTGGACGCCCTGCGCGGGCTCGGCACCCTGGAGACGTACGTCCCGGTGGACGTCAGCGAGAGCGCGCTGACCGCGGCCGGCACCGCGCTCGCCGCCGAGTACCCCGGACTGGCCGTGCACGGCGTGCTGGCCGACTTCACCGCCGGGCTCGGCCTGCCCCCGGAGGGCGGCCCGCGGCTGGTCGCCTTCCTCGGCGGCACCCTCGGCAACCTGCTGCCCGCGGAGCGTGCGGCCTTCCTGCGCGGCCTGCGCGACGCCCTGGACCCGGGCGACTTCCTGCTGCTCGGCACCGACCTGGTCAAGGACCCGGCGGTACTGGTCGCCGCCTACGACGACAGCGCCGGGGTGACCGCCGAGTTCAACCGGAACGTGCTCAACGTGCTCAACCGGGAACTGGGCGCCGACTTCGACCCGGAGGCCTTCGAGCACGTCGCGCTCTGGGACGCCGAGCAGGAGTGGATCGAGATGCGGCTGCGCTCGCTGCGCTCGCAGACCGTGAAGATCCCGGCCCTGGACCTGCCGGTGCACTTCGCCCGGGGCGAGGAGCTGCGCACCGAGGTTTCGGCCAAGTTCCGCCGCGAGCGGGTGGCCGGGGAGCTGTCGGCGGCCGGTCTGCGGCTGGACCACTGGTGGACGGACCCCGAGGGCCGCTTCGGGCTCTCGCTCTCCACCCCGGCCTGAGCGGGACCCCGCCTGAGCGGCACCCCGCGCGAGGGAACCCCGTCCGAGGGGCACCCCGTCCGAGCTCGGCCCGGGCTGCGCAAGCCCGGACCGAGCCCAATTTGCTTGTTCACCTTACGAATTCTCGGGGCGAAGATTGAGCCACCTGGTGTACAAGAGTTAAACGAATAGGGGTTACGATCTCGGCTACCGAGCTCAGCGTTGAGTACCAGGAGTCAGATCGTGAGCGTCACCCAGAAGCCCTCCGGGGCGGTCGAGGCCCCCGCGCCCGGCCGCCTCGGCTTCGTCGTCTTCATCACCGCCGCAGCGGCCCTCGGCGGGTTCCTGTTCGGCTACGACAGCTCCGTGATCAACGGAGCCGTCTCAGGCATCCAGGAGAAGTTCGGCGTCGGCGACGGCGTGACCGGCCTGATCGTCTCCTCGGCCCTGCTGGGCTCGGCGATCGGCGCGGCGCTGGCCGGCCGGTTCGCCGACCGCTACGGCCGCATCAAGGTCATGAAGGCGGGCGCACTGCTGTTCGCGGTCAGCGCCGTCGGCTCGATGCTGCCCTTCTCCGCCTGGGACCTCGCCCTGTGGCGCGTCCTCGGCGGCGCGGCCATCGGCATCGCCTCGGTGATCGCCCCGACCTACATCGCCGAGGTCGCGCCGACCAAGTACCGGGGCCGGCTGGCCTCCTTCCAGCAGGCCGCGATCGTGCTCGGCATCGCGATATCCCAGCTGATCAACTGGCTGCTGGCGCAGGCCGCCGGTGACGACACCCGCGGCCACCTGCTCGGCCTGGAGGCCTGGCAGTGGATGCTCGGCATCTGCGTCGTGCCGGCCGCGGTCTACTTCGTGCTCTCCTCGGTCATCCCCGAGTCCCCGCGCTACCTGATCCAGGCCGGCCGCCTGGACGACGCCCGCAAGGTGCTCACCGAGGTCGAGGGCGAGGGCGTGGACACCGACGCCCGGATCGCCGAGGTCCAGACGCTGATCGCCTCCGACCACCGCCCGCGCTTCCGCGACCTGCTCGGCGGCCGCTTCGGCCTGCTGCCGATCGTCTGGGTCGGCATCGGCCTGTCGGTCTTCCAGCAGCTGGTCGGCATCAACGTGATCTTCTACTACTCGTCGATCCTGTGGCAGTCGGTCGGCATCGACCAGAGCAACTCGCTGCTGATCAGCTTCATCGGCTCGGTCATCAACATCCTCGGCACCGTGGTGGCGATCGTGCTGGTCGACCGGATCGGCCGCAAGCCGCTCGCCCTGATCGGCTCGGTCGGCATGGCGGTCGCCCTCGGCGCGGCCGGCTGGGCGTTCTCCTCGGCCACCGGCAGCGGCGACAACCTCACCCTGCCCGACCTGCAGGGCACCGTCGCCCTGATCGCCGCCAACGCCTTCGTGCTGTTCTTCGCGATGTCCTGGGGCGTGGTCGTCTGGGTGATGCTCGGCGAGATGTTCCCGAACCGGATCCGCGCCGCCGCGCTCTCCGTCGCCGCCTCCGCCCAGTGGATCGCCAACTGGGTGATCACCGTCTCGTTCCCGTCCATGTCCCGGTGGAACCTGTCGGCGACCTACCTGATCTACGCCGCCTTCGCGGCGCTGTCGGCCCTCTTCGTGGCCAAGTACCTGAAGGAGACCAAGGGCATCCGCCTGGAGGACATGGGCTGACAGCCACCCATCGTCGGTTGATCGGACAGTCTGACGGTCTGACGGTCTGACGCCCTGATCCTCTGACGGTCCGACCTTCGGCCCCCGCACCCTAGCGCCATCGGCGCGGGTGCGGGGGCCGAATCGTTCACTCCCTGCGGTGGACCGCGCACCTCCGGTACTCCTGTGCGACAGGAGGGATGTGTCCTTGATCTTCGACCGGCTTCGCACCCGCACCCGTACCCGTACCGGCAGAACCGCGGCCGCCGCCCCGACCGGCGGCTGCCCGTACGCCCACGCGCACGCCCCGGCGACGCACCCGCACCCGACGGCGACGGCCGAACCGACGACGCCTGAGCGGGAGCCCGAGCCGGCGGCCGTACCGACGTCCGAGCCGGCGGCCGGACCGCCGCCGTTCACCGACCCGGAGCAGGCCGCCGACTTCATCCGGCAGTTCCACCACGAGCAGCCCGCCGCCGGGGACCCGCAGGCGCGACTGCGCGCCGTCCTCGACGAGATCCACCGCACCGGCAGCTACCGGCACACCCCCGCCGAACTCGCCTACGGCGCCAAACTCGCCTGGCGCAACGCCGCCCGCTGCATCGGCCGGCTGTACTGGCGCAGCCTGGTGGTCCGCGACCTACGCCACCTCTCCTCCGCCGACGACATCGCCGCCGAGTGCTTCGAGCACCTGCGGCTGGCGGGCAACGGCGGACGGATCCGCCCGGTGGTCTCGGTGTTCGCCCCCGACCGTCCGGGCCGCCCGGCCGCACGCATCCTCAACCAGCAGCTGGTCCGCTACGCCGGACACCGCACGGAGGACGGCACCAAGGACGGCACCGAGGGCCGCACCGTCGGCGACCCGGCCGGCGCCACGCTCGACGCCCGGGCCCGCGACCTCGGCTGGAAGTGCGCCGAGGACCGCTTCGAGGTGCTGCCGCTGCTCGTCCAGGAGCGCCCGGGCGAGCGCCCGTCCTGGTACGAGCTGCCGGACGACACCACGCTGGAGGTGCCGCTGAGCCACCCCGAGCACGGCTGGTTCGCCGAGCTCGGCCTGCGCTGGTACGCGGTGCCCGCGATCAGCGACATGACGCTGGAGATCGGCGGCGTCCGCTACCCGACCGCGCCGTTCAACGGCTGGTACATGGGCACCGAGATCGGCGCCCGCAACCTTGCCGACGCCGACCGGTACGACATGCTCGGCGCCGTCGCCGAACGGCTGGGCCTGGACACCTCCAGCGACCGCACGCTCTGGCGCGACCGCGCGCTGATCGAGCTCAACATCGCGGTGCTGCACTCCTACCAGGAAGCCGGGGTGACGATCGCCGACCACCACACCGAGTCGGAACGCTTCCTCAAGCACGTCGCCCAGGAGCGGCGGCTCGGCCGGCCGACCCCGGCGGACTGGAGCTGGATCGTGCCCCCGGTCTCGGGCGGGCTGACGCCGGTCTACCACCGGTACTACGACCCGGTGGACCCGGCGCTGCGGCCGGCCTTCGTCCCGCGCGAGCCCTGGTAGCCCGCCCGAGGGCCGGGGTCACGGCTACGGCTACGGACGCGGGGCGAGCCGCTCGAAGCGCAGGACGAGTCCGTCGAGCAGCGCCTCCAGGCCGGTCTCGAAGGCGCCCTCGTCGACCGCCCCGCGGTGCCCGGCCAGCCGGTGCGCCTCGCCGAGGTGCGGGTAGTCGGCCGCGTCGTAGACCTCGGCGTCCGCCGGGAAGCCGGCCGCGAAGGAGGCCAGCGCGGAGCCGGTGACGAAGTAGCGCATCAGCGCGCCGATCCGGGTCGCCTGCCCGCGCGGCCACCCGGCCTCGACCAGGTGCCCGAAGACCGCGTCGGCCAGGCGCAGCGCGTTCGGCCGCCGCCCCGGGCCCTGGGCGAGCACCGGGACGATGTTGGGGTGGGCGGCCAGCGCGGCGCGGTAGGAGCGGGCCCAGTCCCGCAGCGCCTGCGGCCAGGGGACCGTCCCGCCCGCCGGAGCGCCGAACATCGACAAGTCGACTTCGCCGATGACGCTGTCCACCACCGCGTCCAGCAGTTCGTCCTTCGTTGCGAAGTGGTTGTAGAGCGAGGGCCCGCTGACCGACAGCTCGCCGGCGAGGCGGCGGGTGGAGAGGGCGTCCAGCCCCTCGTCGTCGATCAGCCGCAGCGCGGCGGCGACGATACGCTCGCGGCTGAGCAGCGGGGTGCGTGGACGGGCCATCGCAGCGTTTTCCTCCGGTCGGGTGGGTTCCGGTTGAGTGGGTTCCGGTCGGGTGGGTTCCGGTCGGGTGGGTTCCGACCCCGCGGGTTCCGGTCGGGTGACGGAGGACCGATTCTGTCAGGCGCCTCTTCCCAGCCCGGGCCGGTCGGGGCTACAGTCCCACCATAAAACTTGCAGCGCTAGTTTATTGGTGTGGAGTAGCCGTGAATCTGGAGCTGTCCGAGGAGCAGAGCGCCGTCCGGGACCTCGCCGCCTCCTTCACCGACCGCGAGATCGTGCCGTACGCCGCCGAGTGGGACCGCGTCGAGTCCGTCGACCGCGCGATCATCGGCAAGCTGGCGGAGGTCGGCTTCCTCGGCCTGACCATCCCCGAGGAGTACGGCGGCAGCGGCGGCGACCACCTCGCCTACTGCCTGGTGCTGGAGGAGCTGGGGCGCGGCGACTCGGCGGTGCGCGGGATCGTCTCGGTCTCGCTCGGCCTGGTCGGCAAGTCGATCAACAGCTTCGGCACCGAGGAGCAGAAGCAGCACTGGCTGCCCCGGCTCACCTCGGGCCAGGCGCTCGGCTGCTTCGCCCTCACCGAGCCCGGCACCGGCTCGGACGCGGCCAACCTCACCACCCGCGCGGTGCGCGACGGCGAGGACTGGCTGATCAGCGGCGCCAAGATGTTCATCACCAACGGCACCTGGGCCGACGTCGCGCTGGTCTTCGCCCGCACCGGCGGCAGCGAGCCCGACCAGCAGGGCCACCGGGGCATCACCGCCTTCCTGGTCAACACCGACCTGCCCGGCTTCACCCGCACCGAGATCCACGGCAAGCTCGGCCTGCGCGGCCAGGCCACCGCCGAACTCTCCTTCGACGGCGTCCGGGTGCCGGACAGCGCCCGGCTCGGCGCGGTCGGCAAGGGGTTCACGGTGGCGATGGCCGCGCTGGCCAAGGGCCGGATGTCGGTCGCGGCCGGCTGCGTCGGCATCGCCCGCGCCTGCCTGGAGGCCGCGGTCCGCTACGCGGGCGAACGCGAGCAGTTCGGCCGGCCGATCGCCTCCCACCAGCTCGTCCAGCAGCTGCTGGCCGGCATCGCCGTGGACGTCGAGGCGGCCCGGCTGCTCACCTGGAAGGTCGCCGACCACATCGAACGCGGCCTGCCGTTCGCCACCGAGTCCTCCGTCGCCAAGCTCCACGCGAGCGAGGCCGCCGTCCGGGCCGCCAACAACGCGCTGCAGGTGTTCGGCGGGTACGGGTTCATCGACGAGTACCCCGTCGGCAAGTACCTGCGCGACGCCCGCGTGATGACCCTCTACGAGGGCACCAGCCAGATCCACGAACTGCTCATCGGACGCGCCCTCACCGGCGTCAACGCCTTCTGATCCGCCTCCGCCCCACCTGACAAGGAGCCCGACGACGTGCGTCCCGTCTACTTCGCCGCAGCCCGCCGCACACCCATCGGCCGACTGCGCGGAGCGCTCGCCACGGTCCGCCCGGACGACCTCTCGGCCACCGTGCTGCGCGCCCTGCTCGCCGATCTGCCCGCCCTCGACCCGGCCCGGATCGACGACGTCTACTGGGGCGCCGCCAACCAGGCCGGCGAGGACAACCGCAACGCCGCCCGGATGGCCGTCCTGCTGGCCGGCCTGCCGGAGACCGTCCCCGGAGCCACCGTCAACCGGCTCTGCGCCTCCGGCCTGGAGGCCGTCACCCTCGCCGCCCGGGCCATCGGCTCCGGCGAGGCCGACGTGGTGCTGGCCGGCGGCTGCGAGTCGATGACCCGCGCCCCCTTCGTCCTGCCCCGCCCCGACGAGGCGTTGCCGCACCGGATGGAGACCTACGACACCAGGCTCGGCTGGCGACTCACCAACCCGCGGATGGCCGAACTGCACGGCGTGCTCAGCATGGGCGAGACCGCCGAGGAGGTGGCCACCCGGTACGGCATCGGCCGGGAGCGCCAGGACGCCTTCGCGCTGCGCAGCCACCAGCGGGCCGCGGCCGCCCGCAAGGACGGGCACTTCGACGCCGAGCTGATCCCGGTCGAGCGGCCCGACGGGGTGACGGTCGACCAGGACGAGGGCATCCGCGAGGACACCAGCCTGGCCAAGCTCTCCGGGCTCAAGCCGGTCTTCCGCGCCGGGGGCACCGTCACCGCCGGGAACGCCTCGCCGATGAACGACGGCGCGGCGGGGCTGGTCCTGGTCAGCGAGGAGGCGCTGCGCGACCTCGGGCTCCAGCCGCTCGGCCGCTACGTGGCCGGCGCCTCGGCCGGGGTGCACCCGGACGTCATGGGGATCGGTCCGGTACCGGCGACGGCGAAGGTGCTCGGACGGGCCGGCTGGTCGCTCGCCGACCTGGACACCGCCGAGCTGAACGAGGCCTTCGCCGCCCAGGCGCTGGCCTCCGCCGACGGCATCGGGTTCGACCCGGAGCAGGCCGATGAACTGGTCAACCCCAGCGGCGGGGCGATCGCCCTCGGCCACCCGCTGGGCGGCTCCGGCGCCCGCATCCTCACCACCCTGCTGCACCGGATGCGCCGCACCGGCGCCCGGCGCGGCCTGGCCACCATGTGCGTGGGCGTGGGGCAGGGTACGGCGGTGCTGGTCGAGAACGTCTGAGCAAGTGTTTCCAGGATTCCAGGAACAGAAGTGACCGGAGGAGAAGAGATGGCCCGTTTCACCGGGAAGGTCGCCGTGGTGACCGGCGCGGCACAGGGCATCGGGGCGGCCACCGCCCGCCGGCTGGCCGAGGAGGGCGCGGCGGTCGCCGTGGTCGACCTCAGCGCCGAGCGGGCGGCCGGCACGGTCGCCGAGATCACCGCCAAGGGCGGCACCGCCCGGGCGTACGGCTGCGACGTGGCCGACTACGACGCCGTCGAGGCGGTGTTCGCGCAGATCGCCGCCGACCTCGGCGGGGTGCACATCCTGGTGAACAACGCCGGGATCACCCGGGACAACCTGTTCTTCAAGATGCCCAAGTCCGACTGGGACGCGGTGCTGACGGTCAACCTGACCAGCGCGTACAACTGCAGTCACGTCGCGCAGAAGTACATGGTGGCGCAGAAGTTCGGGAAGATCGTCTCGCTCAGCTCGCGCTCGGCCCTCGGCAACCGGGGCCAGGCCAACTACGCGGCCGCCAAGGCCGGCATCCAGGGCCTCACCGCCACCCTGGCGATCGAGCTCGGGCCGTTCAACATCAACGTCAACGCCGTCGCGCCCGGGTACATCGCCACCGCGATGACCGCCGCCACCGCCGAGCGGGTCGGCAGCACGGCGGAGGACCACCAGGCCGAGGTCTCCGCCCGGACGCCGCTGCGCCGGGTCGGGCAGCCGGAGGAGGTCGCGTCGGTGGTCGCCTTCCTGGCGAGCGAGGACGCCTCGTACGTCAGCGGGCAGACGCTGTACGTCAACGGCGGCGCCCGGTGATCGGTGCCTGACGACGGCTTACCCGAAGCCGGTGAACTTGGTAAAGTTGGCCAACACGGTGAAAACTGTGAACGCTACAGGCCACTTCTGACGCCCAGTCAGTGGGCCGTCCCAGATGCGGGGTTACCTTCCCCTGGGACGGCCTTTACCTTTTCGCGTGGCCGATCATGACCATGGCGCCGATCGGACTACCCCACCAAATGACTATGGCATGATCATGTTGCAGTCGATGGGATGGCCGGACCGACCCGACCTGACCAAGGTCGGGCCCTGCGTCCCCCTCAAGGAGTCCCATGGGCAGCCCCGCTTCCCTCCGTCGCGCCCTGGCACTGCTCGCCGTCGGGGCCACCGCCCTCACGGCCGGCACCGTCGCCGTTCCGGCCGTCGGCACCGCGACCGCCGCCCCCTCGCACGACCTCGCGGGCGTCCACGTCCGCCCCGCCTCCTTCGGGCACCACAACGCCCAGGCGCGCGTCGCCCCGCTGAGCACCACCCAGTGCGTCAGCCAGATCGGCATCCACTGCTACTCGCCGCTGCAGTACCGCGCCGCCTACAACCTGAACCCGCTGTACCAGGAGGGCGTCACCGGCAAGGGCCGCACGATCGTCATCGTCGACTCCTTCGGCTCGCCGACCATCCAGCACGACCTGGAGGTCTTCGACAAGCAGTGGGGCATCCCCGACACCAACGTCGAGGTGGTCAAGTGGGGCAACGTCCCCGTCTTCGACCCGAAGAACCCCGACCACACCGGCTGGGCCGGCGAGACCACCCTGGACGTCGAGTACGCCCACGCGGTCGCCCCCGACGCGCACATCATCCTGGTCGAGACCGGCGTCGCCGAGACCGAGGGCACCACCGGCCTGCCCGAGATGATGGACGCCGAGAAGGACCTCATCAAGAAGGGCCGCGGCGACGTCATCTCGCAGAGCTTCGGCGCCACCGAGAACACCTTCCCGGGTTACGACAAGGGCGACTTCAAGTCGCTGACCGACCTGCGCTACGCCTTCAAGGCCGCCGCCGACCACAACGTGACCGTGCTCGGCGCCTCCGGCGACAACGGTGCCACCGACGCGCAGGCCAACGGCTCCGACCTGTACCCGTACAAGGTCAACTCCTGGCCGTCCTCGGACCCGCTGGTCACCTCCATCGGCGGCACCCAGCTCACCCTGGACGACAACGGCAACCGCACCGCGGCCGACAAGGTGTGGCACGACAAGTCCGGCGCCGGCGGCGGTGGCGTCTCCGGCGTCTTCGAGCGCCCGTGGTACCAGGCCGGCGTCGCCAACGTCACCGGCAACCACCGCGGCACGCCGGACATCAGCATGAGCGCGGCCGTGGACGGCGCCGCCTGGACCTACGAGTCCTACGACCCGACCGCGGTCGGCTGGCACCTCACCGGCGGCACCAGCGAGGCCACCCCGATCTTCTCGGGTGTCGTCGCCCTCGCCGACCAGCTCGCCGGCTACCGCCTCGGCCAGCTCAACTGGCGCCTGTACGGCCTCAACCTGCTCCCGAGCCAGTGGAGCGGCATCGTGGACGTCAAGGAGGGTGACAACGGCTGGAACGGCGTCACCGGCTACAACGCCACCGAGGGCTACGACCTGGCCAGCGGCCTGGGCACCATCGACGCGGCCAAGTTCGTGCACGCGATCGCCGGTCGGTGATCGTCGGTCGCTGATCGACTGACGGCTGGACAGCCGACGGCGGACGGCTGACAAATGACAGCGGACAGATAACAGATTTCGAAATCTGTTATCTGTCCGCTGTTTTCTGTTACCTGTTACTTGTCACTCGTGATCCGTCAGCCGTCAGCCGTCACCCTGTCCGCGGCCGCCTGCCCCGCCGTCATTCGGCGGCGGCCAGCTGGGCGAGGTAGCGCTCGGCGGCGCGGAGCTTGCGGCCCTCGGGGCCCGGGAGGTAGGCGCGCAGCTCGATGATCTCCGGAGCGATCCGGATCGCCTCCGCGCGGTCGGTGATCGAACGCCAGCAGGCCTCGGCATTGGTGGCCGCCTGCTGCGTCTCCGGGTGCTCCGGGCCCTGCGAGCGGAGCAGCGACAGGGCCACCTCGCGGTAGATGTCCGCGGCCTCGGCCGCCCGACCTGCGAGTCGGCACACGTGCGCGCGGACCTGCCGTACCTGGAGGACCGGTTCGGAGACGGCGCCGTGTTCGGCGATCGCCTCCAGTTCGAGGGCGAACGCCAGGTCGGTGGCGACGGCGTGCTCACCGGCGTCGGCGCTGCGGACGATCCGTCCGATGACCTCGCGGTAGTCCGCGCGGGGCGGGCCGGCCACCGGGGCTTCGGCAGGCACAACGGCGGGGACCGGATCGACGGGGGCCGCGTCGGCGGGCACCTCGTCCTGCGGCGCGCTCTCGGCGGGGGCCGCCTCCGCCGGTGCGACCTCGGCCGGGACGGCGTCCCGGGGCTCCTCGGCGGCCTCCGCCACCGCTTCGACCTCGGTCACCCCCTCCTCGGCCGCGGCGTCCGCGACGGGCTCCGTCACCGCCTCCTCCACCTGGGGGAGTTCGGCCTCGGCGACGACGTCCGGGGCCGCCGTACGGGCGGGCTTGCGGAGCGTGACACCCACCGGGGATCCCGCGTCCTCGCGTACGGCGTCCTCGCGTACGGCGTCCTCGCGTACGGCGTCCTCGGGGGTGGCGTCGGCCGGGGCGGCCTTGTGCAGGGTCACGCCCGGTGCCGGGACGGGCTCGCCCGCCTTCAGCAGGCTGACCGGGCGGCCCGGACGGGGCGGGGTGGGCGGCACGCCCGGCTTGACCAGGCTCACCTGACCGCCGACGGCCGTCGGGGCGGCCGGGGCGGCCAGGGCGGGAGAGGCCGTCACCGGTGGCGCGGCAAGGTCGTCCTGCGGCTCCGTCGGGCGCGGCAGGAGGGCGGCCGGAGGCGGCGGCAGCTCCGCCGGCGCCGGGTCCGTCACCGGCACGGCGTCGGCCACCGGCGGCAGCTCGACCGCCAGGGCGTCGCCGCGTCGCGCGGTGTTGCGAAAGAACGGGCGGTCCGGGGCGTGCGTGGCCAGGATGACCACGTCCGGGCGCAGCACCGAGTACACCTGCTGCCGCAGGTGCTCGGGCGCGAGCACCTCGCCCGCGCCGGGGCGGCCGCCGTGCAGCGCCTCGATCAGGGCCCGGGTGAAGGTGCCGATCTGCTCCGGGTCCGGGCTGACGACCGCCCACAGCGGGATGCCCTCGCTGAGCGGCGAAACGGTTCCCTGGAGGTACGGCCAGGCGTTCTGGTCGGCGCTCAGGTCGGCGATGACGAGGGTCTGCCACTCGGCCGGCCGGTGGCTCAGTTCGGCGGCGATGGCCTGCCAGGGCAGTCCGTCCTGCTTGGCGTCGCGCAGGGTCAGCTGGAGCTGTCCGCCGCGCTTGTCGGCGACCACGTGGCCGCCGACGTGCACCAGCAGCGGCCCGGGGTGGCGGGAGGCGGCCCGCAGGTGGGCGAGGACGGTGTGCGGGTCGCCGGCGCCGGGGAGGTGCACGGCGTCCACCGCGTCGGCGGCGAGCAGCACCTGCGGCGAGACGGCGGCGAGCATCGCCGAGAGCACCGGCGCCTGGGTCGGGCCGCCCCGGCCCCAGGTGCGGCGGCCGGAGTTGCCGTACCCGCCCTCGATCACCAGGATCCGTCCGCGCGGCGCGGTGCCGAGCCCGCCGGGACCGGCGGCGGTCGCGCCCGGCGCACCTCCCGGCATGCCACCCGCCGTCCCGCTCACGGCCGGGAACGGCGGCGGAGTCGCCGCACCGACGGCGGGCAGGCCGGTGAGGGTCCATCCGGTGGGCGGGACGGGCGGCGCGGCCGGGGGTGCGGGCGGCGGCGTGGGCGCCTGGACGGGCTGCGGCGCGGACAGCGGCGCGGCCGGGGGCGCCGCGGGTACCGGAGGCGGCTCGTAGAGCGCGGCGGGACCGGGCGGGTGCTCCTCGGAGGGGTGGCGCGGGGCCGGCGGTACGGCGTCCCAGGGGCCCGAGTCCGCTGTCGGGTCGGGACCTCCGGAAACCGCTGTCGTCTCCGCCATCTCCTGGTCACCGCCCCGCCCCGCCGCTCCCGCGGCGTCTGATGCCCTTGCCCGTGTGGCACCTGCCACCACACTCCGTGCGCGGCCACCCTACGAGATCCCGGCGCACCCTATCCAGGCCGGGTCTCCGATCGACGCACCACACCGCCCGCGGTGCCCGCTATCGTGCGGTCATGACCGCTCCCGGCCGCCCGTTGCTGTTCCTCGACGTGGACGGCCCGCTGATCCCCTTCGGCGGCCCTCCCCCCGGCGGCTATCCCACCTTCCGCAGCCCGTTCGCCGACACCGGAACCGGTGGCGACCCGCTGGTCAGCCGCGCCGACCCGGCCTTCGGACCGCGACTGCTGCGCCTGCCCTGTGAACTCGTCTGGGCCACCACCTGGCTGGAGGACGCCAACGCCTGCCTCGCGCCGTGGCTCGGCCTGCCGCAACTTCCGGTCGTGGCCTGGCCGGTGGAGGAGACGGGTGACGAGACGGGCTACGCGGACGCCGGACCGCACGGCCTGCACGGCCTGCACTGGAAGACCCGCACACTGGTCGCCCGGGCCGCCGGGCGGCCGTTCGCCTGGGTGGACGACGAGATCACCGAGGCGGATCGCCGATGGGTCGCAGCCCACTCCCCCGCCCCCGCCCTCCTCCACCGGGTCGACCCGCAACGCGGCTTCACCGAGGCGGACTTCACCGCCCTGGAGGCCTGGCTGCGCGCCGTCCGAGCCTGAACCGCACGACCGGCCGCGGCGCCGACTCCGGTACGGCAGCGAGGTGTTCGGCGGCGGCCGTGATGAATGCACCAACGGCCGCCTCGAACTCCACTTCCCTTGCGGCGAGTTCGTCCTCGTCGGACGCGCCGCGCACGGCCCCGGCGCGGGCGAACGCGGCGTCCGCCAGCGTCTCGGGCCGGCCGGACACCAACCGCAGCCGGAAGCGCGCCGTCTCGGCGACGGCGCCCAACCGGTCGGCCTCGGCGAGCGCCGGACCGAGTGCGACCGGGTCCGACCGACGCAGCCACACGGTGACCAGCGCTCGCTTGAGCTCGGTCACCGCCGCGGCGAACCCGCCGTACGCGGCCAGGAGTTCCTGGCGCAGCAGTTCCTCGCGCGCCCTCGCCTCGCCGCGCGCAGCGGCCCGCTGCTGGAAGAGGTGGGTGCTGAGAGACCCCAACAGCGTGCCGAGGACGGCGATCAGACTCGCGAGCACGGTGCTCCTCACCCTCCGGAATCCGTACGGCGCTGCGCCTCGGCCGGGTGGCATCCGGCGGTGCCACCCGGCCGAGGCCGGTCCCGCCCTGTGCGGCGGCGTCCTCAGGAACCGGCGAGCAGGTCCCTGAGCAGGGCGACCGTGTCGGAGTCGAGGTCGCGTCCCGTACGGCGGCTGAGCGCGTCCAGGCGGTTGACGGCGCGCAGGAGCTGGTCCCGGGCGCCGGCCGAGGCGTAGGCGTAGAACAGGTCCCGGTGCAGGAGTTCGACGTCCGGGGCGACGGCGAGGCCGCGGAAGACGGCGGCCTCGGCGCTGCGGTGGTCGCCGTACTGCAGGCGGCGGGCGGCCAGTTCGTGCGCGGTGTCGACGATCGCCGCGATCATGTCCTGACGTTCGGCCTCCGCCCAGCCGTAGGACGCGGGCGGTGCCTCGGCGAACGGGGCGCCGCGGACCAGGGCCAGGGCGTGGGCGAGGGCGGCGTCCGCGGTGGCACTGGTGCTGCGCATGCCGCGCCGGTAGAGGCTGCGGAACTCGTCCCAGTCGCAGGTCACCGCCGGGGCGAAGGAGTAGCCGTCGGTGCCCTCGGTGGGCAGGAAGACGTGACCCTCGGGCGAGGTGCCGAACCAGGCGGCCAGGTCGGCGAGTTTGGCCGGCAGCGGGCTCTTGGCGTCGGCCGTGGTGGGGTGCGGGTCGAGGTGCGCGGCGCCCGGGTGCAGGTCCTGGTCGAGGGCGCGGTGGTCGGCGCCGGGGCGCAGCGCGAGGTAGACGGCGAGTTCGGTGAGCCGGGGCAGCGCGCCGGGTTCGGCGGTGCCGAGGACGCCGGCGACGTCCACTGGGCCGAGCAGCCGGATCCGGGGTGCGTTGCGCGGGGCGTGCGCCTCCGGGGACCGGAGGATGGCGAGCAGGTCGTCGCTGTCGCTGCGACCGGTTGCGGTCCGGGCCGTCCGGGCGACCGGGGCCACCGCGGCGGGACCGGGGTCCAGGGCCGCGGGGCCCGCCGTCACGACGGGCTCCGGGGTGACGGCCGCTTCGGCTTCCCCGGCTTCCCCGGCCTCCGCGGTCTCCGCGGCTTCCCCGGCCTCCGCGGTCTCCGCGGCCTCGGCTTCGGCAGCTCCGGCGGCGGCGTCGGCGCCGCTCTCGGGAGCGGAGGCGCCCGTCGGAGCCGGCTCCTCGGCCGGCCCCGGCGCCGCCGGCCGCGGTACCACCGGCTGAACGGCGAGGACGACGGTCGCCGTGGCCTCCGCCGGGGCGTCCACCGTCCCGGCCTCGGCAGCGTCATCGGCCGCGGCACCGCCCGTACCCTCACCGGTCTCCTCCTGCCCGCCAGGCCGACGCAGGTCCCGGGTGGTCTCGTCGCCGGTGGCCTGCCGCCCCTGCCCGTTGACGGCGAACCGTGCCGGACCGGCGGGGACGGGGGCCGGAGCCGGCACCGGCACCGGAGCCGGGGCGGGCGTCACCGGGTCGGTGCCGGCGAACGGGCTGGCGCCGGTGCCGATGACCCGGGCCAGCAGCCGGGGACCGGCGGCGGTGTCCGCCCCCGCCTCTCCCGAACCACCCGCACCACCAGCGGGACCCGCACCGCCCGCGGCGCCGACACCGGCCAGCACCGGTACGGCGAGCGGGAGTTCGGTGGTGTCGGTGTCCTCCGGCCCGTCCAGGGTCCAGGCCGGAGCCGGGTGCTGGGTGGTGTCGTCGGCGGCTCGGAGCAGTTCGGCGACCTGGTCGTACTGCGGCCCGCTGAGGCGCTGCAGCTCGACGGTGAGGTGCAGGCCCGGGATGGCGGCCTGGCCGCTGGTCGGCAGGGTCCAGCGGGCGACCGGGCCGGTGCCGCGCTCGGGGGCGCGGGTGATGACGGCGACGCAGGTGCGCGGGCGGGCGTCGAGCAGCCGGCCGAGTTCGGCAGGGACGTCGCCGCCGGGCTGCTGGGCGCAGAGCACGATCTCCGGGATCCACGACTCGTCGGCCTGGCCCCGGCTGCGGGCGTCGCGCGGGCTGCTGGCCTCGGCGGCGACCAGGGTGGCGCGGGCCTTGGCCGTGCGCGGGCCCAGGGCGGCGAGTGCGGCCTCCAGGGTGGCGTGCCGGTGGACGCGTTCGGCGGCCGGGCCGCTGATCGGCACCTCCTCGGCGAGGTCGACCAGGTGCAGGTGGAGCCGGTCGGCGAGCGGGCTGTGGGCGAGCTCGACGGCGAGGGTGCGCAGCACGTCCCGGGCGTCGTCGGGGTGGCCGGAGAGGTGGAGCAGCCGGACGGCCTCTAGGTCGGCGAGGACCACCGAGCCGTCGGGCGAGGTGCCGAGGGTGACCAGCGCGGGGTACGGCGCGGCGGTCTTGCGGGCCTGGGCGGCGCTGAGCAGGTCGCCGGAGTCGGCGCTGCACCACCAGACGTTGGCGGCGTGCGCTGCGCGGAACGGCGCGATCGGGGTGGCCGGGCCGGACAGGTGCAGCTCGACGGTGTGGCCGGGGGTGATCCGGGCGGCGACGATGGCGGGCAGGCGCTTGCTGCCGCGCACGGTGTTGCGGGCCAGGGTGCGCAGGGCGCGGTCCAGCAGCTCCAGCCCGGCCTGGTCCTGCCGGGCCAGCAGCTCGTTCTCGAAGGCGGCGGCCTCGGCGGTGGGCATCGCGATGCGGTGCCGGGGGCGGCGGGCGCGCTGCTGGGTGCCGCGCTTGTGGGCGACGGTGCCGACCATGATGGCGGCGAGCAGGACGCCGACGGTGGAGGCCGCGAGGGCGACGGTGTAGTCGTCGCTGGGGGCCGGGTCGGCGTGCGCGGCGGGGGCGGGCGCCTGCGTCGGCGCGTGCGTCGGCGCCTGGGTGGCCGGGGCAGGCTCGGGGGCCGGAGCCGGAGCCGGAGCCGGCGCGGGCTCGGGAGCAGGCGCGGGCTCGGGAGCAGGCGCGGGCTCGGGAGCAGGCGCGGGCTCGGGAGCAGGCGCGGGCTCGGGGGCAGGCGCAGGAGCGGGCGCGGGCGCGGGCGCAGGAGCGGCAGCCGCCCCCGGCACCGTGAGCACCATCCCCGGCACCACCACGTCCGGGTCGGTCAGCCGCTCGCCGTCCGGTGCCTGCACCCCCTTGTTGGCGTCGAACAGCTTCGGCCACTCCTCGCCGTCCCCCAACTCCCGCTGGGCGATGCCCGAAAGGCTGTCCCCGGCCCGTACGGTGACGGTCCGCTGCCCGCCCGTACCGCCCGGCTCGGTCCCGGCCTGCGGTGACGTCCCCTGCGGGGGGTTCCCCTGCGACGCAGTGCCCTGCTGCGGTGCGCCCTGCTGTGGTGCGCCCTGCGCAGTGCCCTGGGCCGCATCCCCCGAGGGCACCGGAGCCGGAGCGGCCGACGGGCCCTTCGCCTCGTCCGGCTTGGCGTCCGCCGGCATCAGCAGTTCCCACCCGGGCTGGATCGGCCGCTCGGCGTCGAAGCGGATGCCCGAATCGTCCATCACCCGCCCGTCGTTGAGCCTGGCGATCTCCATCCACCGTTCGCCCGAGCCCAGTTGGCGCTCGGCGATGGACCACAGGCTGTCGGCGGGCCGGCTGTCCCGCACCGTGTACGTCGGCTGCTGCTCGGCGGCCGGGGTCAGGGCGGGCGCGGACTGCGCGGCGGGCAGGGCGGCGCGCTGCGCGCCCGGGGTCAACTGCGCCTGTTCGGCCGGGGTGTGGGCGAGTTCAGGGACGGCCGCGAAGGCCGATCCGGCGACCGGCAGCAGCGCGAGCACCGAGCCGACCAGTCCGGCCGCGAGCCGCTGGCTCCAGCCGAAGGCCGGGATCCGGCGGGCGACCCGGCCGCGCAGCTGGGCGGGGATCTCCAGCAGGACGGAGAGCGCGAAGCAGGCCCAGGCGAGCCAGCCCACCACCACCAGCGCCCACAGGAACAGCCGCCCGTCGTCCGGGCTGGTGAGCGCCTCCCCGATGCCGCCCGGCGCCACGTCGCCCATGCCGGCGACCGCCTGGGTGCCGTAGAGCAGCAGCGCGGGGACGCCGAGCAGCAGCACGAGCAGGGTGACCAGCGCGCCGAGCGCGGTGATCAGGGCGCCGCCGCGGCCGCGTCCGCGCGGCGGTCGGGGCGCCGGGGCGGCGGGCCGGCGCGCGGCGCCGCCGCCCCGATGCGCGGCTCCGGCCCGGCCCGTGCGGGCCTGGGCGGTTCGGGCCTGGTCCTTGGCACGTGGCGCGGCCATCAGTCGGTCTCCGCTTTCTCGACTCCGTGGACGAGGGTCGCACTGCCCTTGCCCGTTACCTTCCGTTCCCCGAGGGCGCCCAGCAGGACCGGCCGGTAGTCGGCCTGCACGGTGACGATGACGACCTTGCCGTCCTCGGAGAAATCGACGTGCTCGGATTTCAGGCCGTACAGGCCGAGGTAGGCGTCGGCGGCGTCCTGGGCGTACTTCTGCTGGGCCTTGAACCCCTTGCCCTTCAACAGCTCGGCCTGGTCGAGCTGTTGCCCGCCGACCCGCGCGGCCTCCAGGGCGTAGGCGTCGGTGCGCTCGGCGACCCGCAGTCGGCCGCCCGCGTCGACCACCAGGGCGATGACGAGCACGACGTAGGCTGCGCAGATCGCCACGAAGAGGGCGACCGCGCCCCGGTCGGGCCGACCCGCCGTCCGTCGCCGCAGCCGGCTCAGCACCCGCATCCTCTCCCCCCGATCCGCACGCCGTCCTCCCCACCGGCCCCCACCGGGCGCCGCTCGATACCGCTGTGTCATCCCCCGGGCGCTCTCCGCTTGCGTCTCCCCCGCGCGGGCCGCCTCCAATCCCCCGGCGTCCCGGCGGCGGAGGCACGCGCCCTCAGGTGCCCCGGTAACGGTCCACCACCGAGCGGAACTCGCCGACGAGGTGCTTCGTCACGGGCACCCCGGACGGCCCGCCGAGCAGGTCGGACAGTTCGACGTCGCAGACCACGGTGACCGTGACGGTCGTGACCGGCCCGCCCGGCAGGTCGAGCTTCCCCTTCTCGACCCGGACGTCCCCGTCGCGGCAGGAGACGCCCTGCTGGCGCAGCGTCTCCAGGGCGGAGTCCCTGGCCGGCTTCGCCATCGCCTCCGGGTCGCGCTGCAGCGTGGCCGTACGGGCCCCGGCGCGGGCGGCGGCCTCGACGGTGCCGGCCGTGGTCTGCACCCGTCCGGCGGCGACGGCCAGCAGCACCAGGCCGACCACGCCCGGCACGACGATCGCCGCCTCGATCGCGATCCCGCCGCGGTCCCGTCTGCGCGAGCGCCACCACCGCGGCCCGGCCCCGGGCGTTCCCCGCCTCACGGCTTCACCGCCGGCGGGACGAAGCGCTCGCGCGGCGCCTCCGCGAACTGGGTGATGGCGGGCGCCGACAGCCCGGGTATCAGCAGCGGTGGCGTCAGCTGCACGGTGACCCGGATGGTGTCGGCCGTGCTGCCGGACGTCCGCACCTCGTACGAGCGCACGCCCTGCCGGTCGAGGAAGTCCCGGGCCTGCCGCTCGGCCGCCGCGTTCTTCCCCTCGTCCGTCGCGTTGCCCTGCACCCGCCCGGCGTCCACGCCCTCGCGGGCGGCGGTGAGCGCGACCTGCCGGTCGTACCACCACAGCGCGGCCTGGACGACGAGCAGCAGGAGCAGCAGGACGACCGGGAAGACGATGGCGAGGCTGACGCTCATCGACCCCCGGTCGCCCCCGCGGCGGAGAGGCGGGCGCATCACTTGGTGGCGCCGCCCGCGCCGCCAGCGCCACCGGGCATGTTCGGGTCCTGCTCCACCTTCTGGACGACCTTGTCCTTGAGCAGGTACAGCGCGGTCGCGACGGCGCCCGCGACGAAGACCAACGCGATGATGGCGAGGGCGAGTTCGATGCTGATCGCGCCGCGGTCGCCGCGCGCGCGGGCGGCTCGGAGCCGGCCGAGCCGCAGCGTGAACAGCAGCAGCGCGAACTGCACCGGCAGCAGGACGGGTCGCAGCACCCTTCCGGCCAGGTGGGCGAGTCGTACGGTCATCGGGGTCTCCCGGGGTGTGGCGGTGTGGTGTGGTGTCAGCCGCGTGGTGTCGGTGCCACCGGGTGGTGTCGGTGTCAGCTGCTCCGGCACGTCGGTCAGTTGAGCATCTGGTGGAGCGCGGGGAAGACGATCAGGACGGTCATCAGCAGGGTCAGGGCGGCCCCCGGCGCGACCATCCGCTCGCTGTCGGCGTTGGCGCGGGCCAGGTCCTCGGCGAGCAGTTCGCCGCGCAGACCCTTGGCGCGGGCCCGCAGGGTGTCGTACACGGCGGCGCCGTCGGTGCCGGACAGCCGCATGATGTCCGCCACGTCCTGCAGCGGACTGAGGCCCAACTCCTCGGCCAGCGAGTCGAGTCCGGCCCACGGCGGGAGCCGGTCGGTGGCCGCGCGCTCCAGTGCGTCGCGGATCCGCCGGAAGACCGTGCCCCGGCCGACCGAGGCGGCCCGGCGCAGCGCCTCGGCGGGACCGCAGTCGGCGGCCCGCTCCAGCGCGACGAGTTCCAGGTAGGCGGCGATGCCGTGCAGGTACTCGGTGCGCGCCTCCTTGGCCTCGCCGCGCACGATGGCGTCCGGGACGAACCAGAGCAGTCCGGCCAGCAGCGGCCCGGCGACCAGCGGCAGGGCGAAGGGCAGGCCGGTGTCCATCAGCACGGCCATCGCGCCCAGGTAGGCGGGCAGCACCAGGCCGAGCGCGGCGAACAGCAGCTTGTGCACCATGAACCGGGCCGGGGTGCGGCCGATCAGGGCGAGTTCGCGGCGCGGGACGGAGACCCCGCGCAGGTGGACCGAGCGCTCGCCGACCCGGTCGTACCAGCGCGGCCGCTCGTCCGGGTCCTGCTCGCGGTCGGCGGGGACGGCGTGCAGCCGGTCCAGCGCCTGGCGCAGGTCGGGCGGCGCGGGCCGCAGTTCGGCGATCAGCAGGGCGATGCCGCCGGCCGCGGCGGCGCCGGCCAGCACGGACCAGGGCGAGATCACCGGACCTCCCCGAGCTGCTCGGCCCGCTCCGGCTGAGGCGCCCGGGCGCCCGCCCGCCGGCCGCGCCGGCTGCGCCGGTCCGGCGTCAGCAGCCGCGGCACCGGCGGATGGGAGGCCAGCGCCCGCATCCAGGCGATGATCGCCACGAACAGGGCGGCGACCACGGCGAGGACCAGCTGGCCGAGGAAGGTCCCGTACGGGCGGGTGTACTCGGTGTTGAAGGAGCCGACGGTGACGACCAGCACGATGATGCCGACCAGCCAGCGGATGGTGGTCCGGTGCTTGGCCCGGTCGGCCTCGATGGCGCGGCGCTGGCGGACCTCCTCGCGCACCGAGTCGGCCATGTCGGAGAGCGTGCGGGCCAGGCCGGGGCCACTGTCCCCGGACCGCAGCACGAGCGCGGCGAGCACCTTGTCGGCGGTGGCGTCGGCGAGGCTGTCGGCGAAGGCGTGCAGGGCCTCCTCGGGCCGCCAGCGGGCCTGCAGCCGGGCGGCCAGTTCGCCGATCTCGTCCTCCAGGGCGGCGGGCGCGGTGCGGCGGCTGGTGACGATGGCCTGGTTGAGGCCGACGCCGAGCAGCAGCACGTCGGCGATGCGCTGGGTCCATTCGGACAGCGCTTCGAGCCGCTCGATCCGGTGGGTGTCCGGGCGGGTGGTGTCGAAGAGCCAGGGCAGGCCGAAGACGGCCAGCGGGACCAGCAACGCCGTCAGCGGGATGCCGGTGAACAGCCAGGCCAGCGGCGCGCCGGCGAGCGCGAGCGGCAGCTGGACGCGGCGCAGCCGCACCATCCGCGGCGCGGCCGAACCGGGGGCGCCGTACCAGAACACGTGGGCGCGCCCGGCCAGCGGGTTGGGCCGCGCCTGGGCGTCCTCGTCGGCGGGGTCGCTGCCGCGGAACCAGGCCGCCAGGGCGACCAGGCCGCCCGCGACCGCCAGCCCGCACAGGGCGAACAGCAGCATCACCGCGCGCCACCGCCGATCCTCAGCTGCAGCGGGGTGGCCCAACTCCCGTACCGGGAGTCCAGCAGGCCGGCGTCGAAGCCGGCCCGGCGCAGGTCGTCCAGGCACTGCGGCGGGGTGTGCGGGACGGCCCGCGGCTCGCCGAGGTCCGGCCGGGGGCCGAAGACGGTGTTCAGGGCGGGCCGGCCGCTCTCGCCGAGGCCGGTGACCTCCAGGACGTGGGAGACGAAGCGGTGCCGGCGGCCGCCGACGGCGGTCTCGTCGACCATGGTGACGTGCACGATGAGGTCCAGGGCGTTGGCGGTGAGCCGGTAGGCGAGCGAGTCGGTCATGTGCGAGCCGTACTCCAGGCAGAGTTCGGCGATGCGGTCGACCACCATGTGCGGGCCGCGGGCGTGCAGGGTGCACATCGAGCCGCCCTCGCCGTTGGTCATCACCCGCAGCATCGGGACGACCTCGCCGGAGCGGACCTCCCCGACGATGATCCGGGACAGCGTCATCCGCAGCGCGGCCGGGATGAGGTCGCCGATCGTCAACTCCCCTGCCAGGCGGCCCTCGACGCGCTCGCCGTTGCCCTCGCGGGCCTCCATCGGGACGACCTGGCGCAGGTGGCCGAGGGTGTGCAGCCAGAGCTCGAACTCGGACTCCAGGGTGCCGATCCGCTCGTCCGGCGGGATCTCGGCGGCCATCGCGCGCAGCAGGCTGGTCTTGCCGACGCCCTGGGTGCCGGTGATCATCACGTTCTTCCTGGCCCGGATCGCGGCGGCCAGGAAGGCGGCCAAGGTGCCGTCCAGGGTGCCGAGTTCGACCATCTCGGGCAGCGTCGCGGAGGCCACCCGGTGGCGGCGGATCGCCACGTACGGGCGGGGTGTGACCTCGGTGAGCGCCTGCAGGCGCATGCCGCCCTCCAGCCGCAGCGCGAGCGTCGGGCTGGCGGTGGACAGGCTGCGCTCGCCGCCACCGTGCTGTCGGGCCAAGTCCTGTAGCAGCTCGACCAGTTCGGCGTCGCTGTCGGCCACCGGCGGTACCTGGCGCAGCGGTTGGTGGACCTTGGAGACCCAGACGTCGTCGCAACCGTTGATCAGGATGTTCTCGATCTCCGGGTCGTCCAGGTAGGGCTGGAGCCGGCCGGCCCGGAACAGCAGGTCGAAGACGGCCTCGGCGAGGGCGCGGTCCTGCTCCCGGGTGGGCGGAATGCCGTGGGTCTGCGCGTAGGCGTCGGACCAGCGGGCGACGGCCTCCTCGATCAGCGCCCGGCCGCGCTGGCGGCGGGTGGCGCGGTCCGGCTCAGAGCCGGAGGCGGTCGTCAACCGGGTGATCTGCTGGTGCAGTTCGGCCGCGACCTGGCGCTTGAGCTCGCGGGCGACCTGAGGGTCGACGGCCGGCCGGGTGGCGGCACCGCGCACGTCCAGCGAGGGCAGCTGGGAGGGTACGGCGGTGGGCGTCGCCGGGCCTGCGGCGGCGGCCGGGGCGGGCTGCGGCGCGACCGGGCCGGTGGCGGGGATCGGCACCGGCCCGGTCGGCGGGACCGGCCCGGTCGTGGGTGTGACCCAGGGCAGGGCGGCCGGGTCGGCCGCCGGGCGCTGGTGCAGGGGGCTACCGCGCACGGAGCACCTCCCCGGGGTTGTGCGGGTACTGCCCGTTCAGCTGCACCTGACCGTCCGTCACCGTCGGTTGTTGGAGCGGGTACTGGTCATCCGGGTCGACCCGGTCCTCCCGGTCCCCCTGGTCGCCCCGGTGGGCCTGCTGCGGCGACTGCACGTGCGCCGGGAAGGGCGCCGGCGCGGCCGGCTGCGGCGCCAGCCCGGCCAGCGGCGCCACCGGGCCGGTGACGATCACCGGCGGGACCGGCTGCGGCGGGGTGTACGACGGCGGTTCGGCGTCCACCGGGCCGTACGGCGCCTGCGCGTACCCACCCTTCCCGTACGGAGCTTGGCCGTACGGGGGCTGCCCCTGGGCGGCCTGGTCCTGGGGAGCCTGGGTGTACGACGGCTGGGCGTACGAGGTCTGGGCGTACGACGGCTGGCCGTACGCCGTCTGGCCGTACGCGGCCGGCGCGGACGTCGGCGTCGGCTGCACCGGCATCGGCACCGGACCCGGGGCCGCAACCGGGGCGGGCGCCGCCAACTGGGCCGGGGTGGCGGCCGGTTCGGCGTTCGGCGCGAGCCGCTGCCGCCGGCGGCGGACCAGCAGCTGCACCTCGTCCGCCGCGGACCGCGCCGTGCGCATCAGCTCGGAGCGGATGAACCGCCGGTCGGTGGTGTCCCCGCCGTCGGAGAGCACCTTCGCCGTCCGGACGGCGTACGGCAGCACCCCGAGCACCGGCAACCCGAGCTCGCGAGCCACCTCCGCCCGCGGGTACGGCCCTTCGGCGACCAGCAGCAGCCCGAGCGCGTCCGCGCCGGTGCCGCCGGAGGCCAGGTCCTCGGCGAGGGCGGAGAGCCGGGGCCGGATCGCGCTCAGCCCGCGCAGCGTCGTGCGGACGGTGGCCACCACCACGTCCGCCCGGCGGGCCAGCACCGCGCTGGCGCCGGTGGCGCCGGAGCGGCCGAGGTCCACGATGACGTCGTAGCCCTGCTGTTCGATGCCGTGCAGCAGTTCGGCGAGCGGTTCCCAGGTGTAGGCGAGGCCGGGGGCCTGGGTGGGGTCGGTCAGCCCGGGCAGCAGCAGGCGTTCGGCCTCGCCGTCGGGTGAGAGGTCGATCAGCTGCTCCCAGATGGTCTGGGCGAGCAACCCCCGGCGGTCCGCGACGGCCAGGTTGCGCAGCCCGTACACCGCCTCGACCCGGCCCTCCAGGGCGCCCGCGAGCACCGCGCCGCCGTCCGGGTCCGCCTCGACCAGCAGGATCCGCCGGCCGGGCTGGAGCGGCCAGGCCAGCAGCAGCGCCAGCGCGGTCGTGGTCGCGCCGGGCGCGCCCGGACCGCCGACCACCGCGATCACCGCCATCAGGCGCCCCCCGTCGCGGCCGGGGCTCCCGGCGTCCCGGGTGTCCCGGCGCCTCCGGCGGGGATGCCCGCGGAAGGCGCCCCCGCGGCGGGCGTGCCGCTCGGCGCGGGGTTCGGCGCGGCGCCGCCCCCGGCTGCGCCGGCCGAGGTGCCGCGCGGCGCCAGCAGTACCTGGATCCGCCCGCTCGCCACCCACTGCGCCAGCCGGGGACCGTCCGCGGTGCCGACCGCGACGTCGATCACCTGGCTGCCGTCGGTGTCCACCCGGCCGACGGTGATGACCGTCGCGGGCAGCGAGTCGGCCCGGCCGTTGTCGGGCGTGTAGACCACGACCAGCTGCACCCCGGGCTGCAGCCGGCTGGCGGGCAGCTGGCTGCGCTTGGCGGACACGCCGACCACGATCTGCCCGGGCTGCGCGGTGAGGCCCTGGGCCAGGTCGGCGCCGGTGAGCAGCGCGCCGCGCTTGAGGTCGGTGGCGGCGCGCAGGCCGACCGCCTTCCCCCGTTCGTCAGCGGACAGCGGGTGCAGCGCCGGGTCGCTCGCGATCCGGGCCACCACCAGGTCGTCCTCGGTGATCACCTGCCCCCACGGCACGTCCCGGGCGAGCGCCAGCACCGCGACCCGCTGGCCGGTGCTGTTGTAGAGGACGGCCCCGCCCAGCCCGCCGGCCGCGATCAGCGCGACCGCCATCGCCAGCACGGCCGGGCGGCGCCGCCGCGCTCGCATGGCCCGCCCGGGGGCGTGCGGCGCGGCCCGCCCCCGGCCCTTGCCCGGGCCGCCGCCCTGCTCCGGCTGCTCCGGGAGCGCAACGGACGCCCCGGCGCCCGCGGGTGTGCCGGATCCCGGCGTCGCGAATGTACGGTTCTCCACCGGGTTCCGCCCTTCCCTCGTTCGTCTCTGGCTCGTCGGTCACTCGTCGATCGCTCGTCGGGCGCTCGTCGGTCGCTCGTCAGTCGTTCATGCCGCTCACCGGTCCTCGTCAACGACCGGCAGCGGCCGTCAGCGACCGGCAGCGGCACGTCAGTTGAGCACCTGCATCTCGGCGACCTTGAGCCGGAAGACCGGGCTGGTCTGCTTGATGCCCTGGATCTTGAAGGTCCGCGGGTTGGACCCTCCGGTGACGACGACGGTGGCCTCCCAGTTCATCGTCACCGTCGCGGCGAAGACGCCGTCCTTCTGCTTGCCGGAGCTGGCCTTGAACAGGTAGCCGCAGTCCGGGGATTCGGCGCCCTCGTACTTGGGGTCGTACGGCGTCCCGGCCGTCGCGCACGTGGTCGACACCCCGTCACCGAAGCTCCAGTCCGCCCGCACCAGCCTGGGGGTGACAGTGACCGAGACGCCCTGCACCGCCGCCGTCCCCGGCGCGGGCGTCGCGGCGTTCTCGGCCCAGAGCCAGACCGGCGAGTTGACCACCGCCGTGCCGCCGGGCGCGACCTTGCCCACCGGCTTGCCGAAGACGACCCTCTCTCGGGCGGACTCGATGGCCATGGCCTCGGCGTCCGGCTTCGGCCCGGCCTGGGAGTTGGGCACGAAGACGACCTCGGCGCCGTCCTGGCCGCCGCCGGTCTGCGGGCAGACCTTCGAGTAGAGCGAGCCGTCCTTCGGATCGTGCCCGCCCCAGGACGGGTCGCCCGCCGCAGGCGGGTTGTCCAGCCCGCGGAAGTAGCAGCCCTGGTCGCTGTTGAACCAGCCCAACTGCGGGTCGTGGCAAGCCCAGGGGACGTCGTGGTAGCTGCACAGCTGCGGGCCGTTGTCCGTACTGCCGCCACCGCCGGTGCCCGGCTTCGTGGATCCGGGCGCGGGGGTCTTTCCGCCGGAATTGGCGCCCGCGCAGATCACGTTCGGGAAACACTGCTCGGCCCCGCCGTTCGGCGGTTCGTCCGCCGTCGCAGTCACGGCCGAGGACAGCAGCAGCCCCGCCGACATCGACGCCACGGCCGCGAATCGCCGGGCCGGTTTCCGCGCGTTCAGCATGTCCGGTCCACCTCCCGTGTGAACTCGTAGATCAGCCAATGTTCTTGGAACATGCGCAGGGACGCGGTCGCGACGTACCGGTTCAGGCGTTGGACCGGATCCTTCGCAGCCCCGGTGACGGCATCGACGCGATGCCAGTCGGTCAGGTCGACGCAGTCCTCGATCACCGCGGTTTGCGGATCGGCTTTCAGGTCGATGGCCTTGACCACCGGCGAATTGCGCGGCGTCCCGGTCATCACCACTTTGGCGTCGCGTAGTTGGCGGAGGCCGACGAGGGTGTCGGACAGGGCCCGCCCGGAGGAGTACTGCTCCAGTGTGTAGCCGTCCGAATCCGGTCGCCCGAAAACCTCGGCCTGGATCTGCCACCAGTCCTGATACGCCTTCAACGCGACCCGCCCCAGGGCCCCTTCGGGACCGTCGGTCGGCGCGATCGTGGCGTTTACCGAACCACTCGAAGGAGTTAGCGGGTTCACTCCCGCAACAGGGGGCGCAGTCGTCCCGAGGTGATCGACGGAACCGCCGGCACCACTGCTCGCACAAGCGCCGAGCAGCAACACCAGAACCGCCCCGCCGACCCCGACCGCCCCAGGGCGCAACACATTTCCGCGCTGCCGCATCGCCCCACCTCGTCGCGACCGACCAGATCAGTGATCCACGGCCGCCAGAAGAATTCCGCTGTCCCGCCGGTGTTTCCGCTGGGGATCGATTCTTCGCCAACCCACCCCATCACGGCAACACCTCAGGCCCCCTGACCTTACGCGGAAGGCGGTTCCGTCGGGGCACTTTCCCGCCACAGAACGGCCAACAGTTCTTCGGAAAGCGACAATCCGGCCAATGCGCCCCGAACCGCGGCCCGATTGCGCATCAACAGGCGCCCGCCGTGCGGCGGAACGAGCAGGCGCGCGCCCGGCGCACCCGAACTACCGGCCGGCTCACCACCGTCCGTCAGCGCCGCCACGGCGGGCTGGAGGTCCAGCGGGGCGACGGCCGCGGGGGCACCCGGGACGCCCTGGCGCAGGACGGTGGTCAGAGCCCGGCTGAACGAGCCCTCGCCGCCCGGCAGTACGGCGTCCCGGCCGCGTCTACCCGGGGCGTAGCGGCCGATCCGGCCCCACAGCGGGACGCGCGAGTAGCTCAGCAGTTCGCCCGCGCCGTCCTCGCCGCCGCCGCGCTCCAGGGCGGCCCAGGTGTCCCGGTCGGCCACCGCGTCGACCAGCAGCAGCGCCTCCTCCTGGTCCCCGTGCACCATCGCGCTGACCACCCAGTCCCAGGCCAGACCCCGGCGGTAGGCGTTGTCGGCGGTGCTGCCGCCGGTGACCAGGGCGAGCCGGCGCCCGCGCGGATCGGCCACCAACTGGCCGACCAGGCACACCACCAGCCAGCGGCCCGGGTGCTGGGCCGCGTCCCGGACGGCGGTGAGCAGCACGTTGGCGTCCGCGTCCGGCGCCGCCGTGGTGACCCGGCAGCCGGCCGCGCCGGTGTCGAAGCACATCCCGGGCAACACCTCGGCGAGCAGCCGGGCGCCGTCCGGCGCGAGCGCCGACCCGCCGAAGGCCCGGTCCGGCCCGCCGTCCGCCCCGATCACCACCAGATCGACCCCGCCCGCCATCCGTCCCCCTCCCGGCCGGCCCCGGCACCCGGGGCCGCCGCCTCCGCTGTGGTCGCCCGCCGCGCGGCGCACGGGCGGGCCGCCGTTCGCGTCACCGTCCGCCGCCGGGCAGGCTACCGCCCCGGACGGCCGCCGACGGGGCTCCCGACCCGCCCGCGCAGGGACCATGGGCCCTATCGACGCGAGCGCCGACCGGAGGACGATCGGACGCATGGAGCCTGAGGACCGTGTGGAGACCCTGAGCGAAGCCGAATGCCTACGGCTGCTCAGCACCGTGCCCGTCGGGCGCGTCGTGTACACCGAACACGCACTGCCGGCCGTCCTGCCGGTCTCCTTCGAGGTCCTGGACGGGCGGTTGGTGCTCGCCGTGCGCCGGGGAAGTGCCACCGCGCGCGGGCTTGACGGCACGGTGGTCGCCTTCCAGGCCGACCTGCTGGACCCGGTCACCCGCACCGGCTGGAGCGTGCTGGTGCACGGGCGGGCCGACCTGGTGCGCGACCCCGAACAGGTACGGCGGGTGCTGCGCTCCGGCCTGCGGCCGTGGGTGGGCGACCCGGAGCCGCTGTTCGTGGCGCTGGTGCCGGAGCTGGTGAGCGGGCGTCGGCTCTTCCCGACCGGGCACGGCTCCCCGGGCCGCGCCGCGCTGCGGCCCTGAGGTCCGGACCCCGGGTACGGCGGCCGTACGGCCGACGGTCCTCGGGCTCCGGACGGGATTCGGGCTCCGGACGGGATTCGGGCCCCGGACGGATTCGGGCCCCGGACGGATTCGGGCTCCTGACAGATACCGGTGGGTAGGCATACGCTTCCGGCGTCCTGGCCCCTCCCCGGGCCCGTCCCCCCTCCAGGAGCGCACCGTGACGACCTTCGCCTCCCTCGCCGAACTGACCTCCGCCGTCGGCACCGAGCTGGGCACCAGCGAGTGGCACACCATCGAGCAGCGGCAGATCGACCTGTTCGCCGAGGCGACCGGCGACCACCAGTGGATCCACGTGGACCCGGAGCGGGCGAAGGAGAGCCAGTTCGGCTCGACCATCGCGCACGGCTACCTGACCCAGTCGATGATCCCGGTGCTGGCGAAGGAGTGCTACGCCGTCGAGGGCGTGCGGATGGCGCTGAACTACGGCTCCGAGAAGGTGCGCTTCCCGGCCCCGGTGCCGGTGGGCACGGCGATCCGGGCCACCGCCGAGCTGGTCTCGGCCACCGAGGTGCCGGGTGGCGTCCAGGCCGTGGTGCGGTTCACCATCACGAGCGAGCAGAGCGCCAAACCGCACTGCGTCGCGGAGACGATCACCCGCTTCTACGCCTGACGGGGTCCGGCCGCTGCGGTTCGGTCGGGTACGCCGATCGGACCGCAGCGGGCTCTCCACCAGGTCCGGACGGCCCACGGCGAGTAACCTCCGACGAGATGGTTGTCGTATCGCAATGGCCCCAACCGCCACTGCGGTACGCGCCCCGGCACGCCCGGTAGCCGTGACCGTCCTTGGAGGAGCCGTGCCCCGCCCCGTCCCGTGGTTCTCCCGCCTCGCCGGTCTGTCTTCGCAGTTCGCCCCGCCATCCGCCGGCCTCGCCGCCGACCGCGCCGTCCCCGGGCTGGCCGGGCTGTCCCGGGCCGCCTGGCACCGGGTCCGGACCGATGCCTTCGGCGCCGAGCCCCGGGGCGAGCGGCTGGCCCGGATCCGCCGCTCCCCGCACTTCGCCGACGGCGCCTTCCGCAACCCGGTCCCGACCCGCCGCCTGGTGTACGAGCGCAGCCCGCTGGAGATCACCCGCGCCCAGCTGACCGGCGACAAGACCCGACGGGTCCCGGCCGCCGCCGTACCGGTGCACCGGCTGCTCCCGGTCGACCTGGCCACTCCGCCGGACTCCGGGCTGCGGCTGACCTGGCTGGGCCACGCCACCGTGCTCGCCGAGATCGGCGGACGGCGCGTCCTGCTCGACCCGGTCTGGGGCGACCGCTGCTCCCCGTTCGGCTGGACCGGGCCCAAGCGGCTGCACCCGGTGCCGCTGCCGCTGTCCGAACTCGGGCCGGTGGACGTCGTGGTGATCTCCCACGACCACTACGACCACCTCGACATGGACACCGTCCGGGCGCTGATCGGGACGGGCGCGGTGTTCGCCGTCCCGCTCGGGGTCGGGGCGCACCTGGAGCACTGGGGCGCACCGGCCGAGCAGATCGTCGAGCTGGACTGGTGGGAGTCGGCCGAGGTCGCCGGGCTGACCCTGACCGCCACCCCGGCCCGCCACTACTGCAGCCGCGGCCCGCGCACCAGCACGCTGTTCCTGTGGGCGTCCTGGGTGGTCGCCGGCGGCGGGCACCGGATCTTCCACAGCGGGGACACCGGCTACTTCCCCGGCTTCGCCGAGATCGGCCGCCGGCTGGGCCCGTTCGACGCGACGATGGTGCAGGTCGGCGCGTACAGCGACTTCTGGCCCGAGGTGCACATGACGCCCGAGGAGGGGGTCCGGGCACACCTGGACCTGGGCGGGGAGCTGCTGCTGCCGATCCACTGGTGCACCTTCAACCTCGCACTGCACCCCTGGGAGGAGCCCGCCGAGCGGGTGGTCGCCGCCGCCCACGCGCTCGGCGCCCGCCTCGCGGTCCCGCGCCCCGGCAAGCCCTTCGAGCCCGCCGACCCGCCCGCCCTCCGCCTCTGGTGGCGTGCCGTCGCCGGCAATCCGCACGGCATCGAGCCGCCCGCCGACGAGCGGGCGGCGGAAACGGCGGCCGAGGCGGGGGCTTCGGAGGCCGAGGTGCGCGAACAGATGACAGAGTTCAACGAACAGATTTCAAAGTCTGTTCGTTGAAATCTGTTCGCTGAAAGTTGTCCGCTGAAAGTTGTTCGCTGAACTCCGTTCACCCGACCGGCAGCGCCGGCGAAGGCGCCGACCCCCCGCCGCGCCGCTCAGCCCGCGAGGACGTCCCGCAGCGCCCGGGCCTCCTTGACCACTCGGCTCGACCCGCCCCTCGCCGCCGTCGCCGTCACCTCGGCCACCGGGCCGCGGGCGCCGCTGCGCCGGGCGCAGTCGGCGGCGAGGGCGAGCAGGTCACCGAGCCCTCGTACGGGCTGCTCGGCCGCGCCCAGCAGGCCGGGCAGCGCCGCCCCGAGGACCGACCACACCGTGGCGTATGCACCCGTCCCCGCCGCCGGCGTGAGCGCCGACGCCAGCCGGGTGGGCTTGACCGTGCCGCAGGCCGCCAGCTCGCCCAGCTCGCGGCCGAGCAGTCCGCCGTCCAGGTCGCCGCGCGCGGCGAGCACCAGCAGGGCGTCCACGGCCGCCGTACGGTCCTCGGTGTGCCGGGCGCCGAGGCCGTACGCCACCACCAGGTGCACCGCGAGCCCGGCCGGGCCGCCGGCCTCGGCGAGGACGGGCAGCATCCGCCCGACGCCGCGCTCGTCCCGGTCGGCGCCGGCCGCGACGTGGTCGAGCCAGCGGGCGGCCAGCTCCTCCCGGTGCCAGGGCAGCATCGCGGCCCAGTGCACGGAGGGCCACCACGGCCAGGCGCCCACCTTCCGGACCCGGGCCATGCTCGGCTCGGTGCCCTCCAGTAGCGCCCGGAACTCGGGCCCGAGCCGTTCGCCGTCCGGGCCCTCGGGCCCTGCGCCGATGCCCGGCTGGGCGACGGCGACCCGCCGGACGTCCTCCCACCACCGCTTCCCGTAGTGGTGACCGTGCCGCGAGCCCCGGCCGGGCGCGAACAGCACCCGCTCGGACGGCTGGCCGGACAGGCCTCCGGTGCGCAGCCAGTGCGCGACCCACCGGCCAGCCGGCGATCCCAGCGCCTCGGCGGCCCGCAACGTCTCGCTGTCCCGCAAGGCCCCGGCACTCGCGCCCGCCCTCGCACCCGCCCTCGCACCCGCACCCGCACCCGCACCCGGGCCGACCCGCAGCAGGGCCGCGCAGAGGTCGGCCCTGCCCGGCGTCACACCCGCCTTCTCGTACCCGGCGAGGCGTTCGACCAGCACACCCGCGTCCAGCGCGCCGCTGCTGTCGGTCGGCGTGGCCAGCAGGTAGGGCGGCCGGTCGGCGGTCACCTGCCAGGCGGCCTCCTCCATCCGGGCGGCGAGGACGGTGCCGTGGACGGTGTTGTCGCCGCCGCGCAGCCGGGAGTGACCCTTGTTCCCGAGGGAGCCCCAGAGCTGCTGCGGCGGAGTCTCGCCCGCCACGGCCGCGACGACGTAGAGGATGTCCCGGGGCTCGCAGTCGTGCCAGCGGCCGACGCCGTTCCACGGGTGCACCCGGCGGACCGGCTGCAGCGCCTCGACCAGCGCCGCGCGGTCCAGGTGGGCCTGCCGGACCAGGCCGTCCAGCACCCGTTCGAAGACGGCGACCTCCGGCTCCTCGACGGCGAGCAGGGCGGACAGCTCCATCGCCAGTTCGGCCGCCGAGGCGATCGGGGCACCCAGCGGGCGCGGCGCGGGGGCGGGCGGCAGGGTGTCGTCCCACCCGGTGTCCGGACCGTCGTCGTCCCCACCACCGACCGGCGCGCCGAACAGCTCCCCGGCCCGGCGGTGGTGAACCGGGTTCAGCGCCTCGGCCGCCAACCGCAGCCCGGGCAGCACCGCCTCCCCCGCCGCCTTCAGGTGACGGGCCACCACGTTGAGCGCCCGCTCCTGGACGCCCGGGTCCGCGGACCCGAAGGCCTGGGCCGCCGCGAGCACCACCGGCCCGGAGCGCTCGGGCGCGCGCCGGGCGGCCCGCTCCAGCCAGCCCAGTTGGGCGCGCACCAGCTTCTTCTCGGCGCGGAACAGCACCACCGCCGAGGCCTCGGCCAGCAGCTCGGGTTCGACCAGCCCGGCCTCGTCCAGCTCCGCGAGCACCCCCTGGGCGTGCCCGGCGATCACCGACAGGCCGTCCAGCAGCGCCACCACGTCCCGCGCGCGGGCCGCGTACTCCTCGGGCGTCGGGGCGAGCGCCCGCAGCACCTCCAGGAAGGCCCGCTGGTCGGCGGGCTTGCCGCCGCGCAGCAGCCGGGCCAGGCAGCAGTCGGTCACCGTCGCCCGGTCCACCACCCCGGCCGCGGCCAGCCCGGCGACGGCCTCCGGCCAGGCGTCCCCGGGGCGGGGGCCGAACCGCCAGGTCAACAGCCCACCGATGTCGGCGAGTTCGAACACCCGGGGCAGCAGCACCGGGGTGAACGAGTCGGCCCGCAGCTGGTCCAGGAGGGTCGGCTGGGGGCCTCCGCCGCTGCGCAGCCGGTCCATCCACCCGCGGACGAAGGCCTCGGTCTGCGGCACCTCGCAGCCGGTGCGCCGCACCACGGCCTCGATCATCGGGTAGTACGACCACCCCCAGCGCGGTGCAGGCCGGGCGGCGAGCCGGGTGGCCACCTCGACCTGCCACTCCACCGGCTGCGCCTCGACGAGCCGGGCCAGCGCGGGCTGCTGCGCCCAGTCGCGGACGGCGAAGTCCCGGCCACCGAGCCAGGTGGCGGCGCCGGCCGGGCCCGCGTGACAGCCGGCCCCCGCGAGCAGCAGCGCACCCCGGGCCGCGATGCCCTCCTTCGACCAGTCCTCGCGCAGCTCCTTGCGCAGCGCCTTGAGCGCGGGCAGGCAGGCCCGCCGCTGCCCGTGGTCCAAGTCGGCCACCAGCGCCGGTATCTGCGGCACCCGGCCCTCCCGGACGGCCGCCAGCAGCGCCTCGACCCCTGCGGCCTCCCGCGCCCCCGCCGCGACCACCCCCGCCACCGCCTCCGCCGCCTCCGTCGCCGCCGTGTCCACCACGCCCCCGCTCATCCCCGAACCGCCTTCGCCCCGCCCCGCCCCGACTCCCGCACCATCCCGACCGCCAGCGCGTGCTTGCACGGCCCGCGCCCGCCGCGGTACTTGGCCCACCACAGGCAGGTGCAGCTCATCCGCCCCGCGGCGTCCGTGCGCACCCGCTGGATGTGGTCGTCCACCGTGACGACGGCCGTCGCACCGCCCTCCTCCAGCCGCACCGCGCCCGCCTCGACCAGCGTCCGGGCCGCCCGCAGCCGCGGGTTGGCCGCCTCGGCCCGCCCGGCGTCGTACGGCAGCTGACGGTGGAAGTACGCGGCCTCGGCGGTGTCGTAGCCGATCTGCCCGGCGGTGCCGAGCCGGGTCAGCGCGGCGCGGACCCGCTCGGGGCTCAGGCCGGACTGCTCGGCGAGGTCCCCGACCTCGATCCGCGGCTCCCAGGCGAGCAGCACCGACACCAGCTCGGCGTCCTGCTCGGCCGTGCCGGTGGCGAGCGCGTCGAGCACCCCGCCCTCGCCGGAGAAGCCCCGGGAGGCGTCGGGCGACAGGGTGAGGGTGAGTCGCATCCCCGGCAGCACCGCCTCCCAGGCGGAGGCGGTCGGCTCCCCGGCGGACAGCGGCCCGTACGCCCGCAGGGCGAGCGCGTGCCGCAGCACCCGCTGCAGGGCGGCCAGCCGCTCCGGCCCGGGCAGGCAGACCGCGCCGGGCACCGGACGGGTGGTCGGCCGCAGCGTCCGCCCGGCCGGAACGACCCAGCCGGCGCTGCCGCGCCCGCCGCGCGGCAGCGACCGCAGGAAGCGGACCGCCTCGGCGGCGGGCAGCTCGGCGCGCAGCTCGAAGCCGGCCGCCACGACCTGGGTCTCGGCGAAGCCGCGCAGCCAGCGCTCCGGCAGCGGGACCTTCTTCTCCACCAGCGGGCCGTCGAAGGTGGTGACCTCCAGCGCGTCCGGCCCGACCGCGAGGTGCAGCGGGTCGGTCGGGCCGATCCTGGTCAGCGCCTCGCGCAGGGGGTTGTTGACGTCCACGTTGGTGGTGCCGTGGCCGATCTCGTCGCCGTCGAGCCCGGCGCCCAGCACGTCCAGCCGGGCGTAGACGCCGCAGCAGCCGGAGAAGGACTCGAAGCGCAGCCGGTCCCCGTTCGCGGTGACCACCGGGTCGAGCGAGGCGCGCAGCCTCGGCTGGAAGTAGCGCGCGGCGGCGACGTCCGCGACGGCCAGCAGCGCGGCGGCGGCCGGCGCCGGATCGGCCAGGAAGCCCGCGAAGAAGCGCGGGTTGGCGACGGCGCCGAGCGGGGTGGCGCCCCCGGAGGTGGCCAGGTCGAGGCGCCGGCCGTCGGCGCCGTCCAGGACGGCCGACGGGCGCAGATAGGCGTACGCGTGTGCGGATTGCGTCATGCCGAGCACGCTAGGTGAGGGGTCTGACAGTCCATCGGGCCGCTACTGGACTGAAACGTGTTCTACAGATCGCCGACAGAGCGACCAGGGGCCGCACACAGCCCGCCCCGCCCCCTGGGCGTTACCCACGTCACACCACGACACGGTTGGCTTCTGCCACTATTGCCCCGTGACCGACCTGACCGAACCGCACGTCCGGGCCGCCCAGCCGACCGCCCGGCCGACCGCCCCGTTCGCCGATCTGCTGGCGCTGGAGCAGCTGGACGAGAACACGTTCCGGGGCTTCTGCCACGCCGGCGCCCCGATGCGCACCTTCGGCGGCCACGTCGCCGCGCAGGCCCTCGTCGCCGCCGGGCGCACCGTCGAGGACCGGCGCCCGGTGCACTCGATGCACGGCTACTTCCTGCTCCCGGGCACCCCGGCCCGGCCGATCGACTACCTGGTCGAGCGGGTGCGCGAGGGCGTCTCCTACACCACCCGCCGGGTGACGGCCGTCCAGGATCGGAACGAGATCTTCTCGCTGACCGCCTCCTTCAAGCACCCCGAGCCGGCCGCCGACCGCCGCCGCGGGATGCCGCCGCTGCCCGACCCGGAGTCCCTGCCGGACGCCGTCGCCCACGCGCCCGCCGAGGTCCGCAGGATGGTCGCGGCGACCGGCGGCTTCCAGGACCTCGACGTCCGCTTCGTCCCTCCGGGTGCCCCGGGCGTGCCGCCGGCCGCGCCCGGGCTGCTCCAGCAGTTCGTCTGGATGCGCACCGCCTCCCGGCTGCCGGACGGCGACCCGCTGCTGCACGCCGGCGCGCTCGCCTACCTCTCCGACCTCACCCTGGCCGCCACCGCCGGGCTGGACGAGCAGCAGAACTTCTTCCAGCGCACCGAGCCGCCGACCCTGCTGATGGCCTCGCTGGACCACGCGATGTGGTTCCACCGCCCGTTCCGGGCCGACGAGTGGCTGCTGTTCGCCCAGCGCAGCCCGTCCGCCTCGGACGGCCGGGGCCTGGCGCTCGGCGAGTTCTACGACCGGGACGGCCTCCTGGTCGCCTCCGCCGTCCAGGAGGCCCTGATCCGCCGCCAGCCGTAGCACCCGACCCGACGCCCGACCGGCACCCGACCGGTATCCGACCGCCGCCCGGCCCGCCCCGGCACCCCGCCGGGAGGACCGGTGACCTCCCGGCGAACGGAAGGGGGCCGGTCGGCGTCATACTCCTGAGCGGCCCCGCCCCGTATCATGGTGCGGGTGACCAAGGTTGACCTGTCACCACGGCCGGTGGAGGCGATGTCTCCGCGTCAGCTCGAACGCCGCGAATCCCTGATCGCGGCCGCGCTCGCCCTGGTGAACGAGATCGGCGTCGAGCGGCTGCAGATGAAGCAGGTTTGCGAGCGGTCCGGAGTCGCCCTGGGGACGGCGTACCGCTACTTCTCCTCCAAGGACCACCTCCTGGCGGCGGCGATCGCCGAGTGGCACCGCCTGCTGCTGGCCGACCTGGTGGCCGAGTTGCGCGGGCCCAGGGGCGGTGCGGGGGCCACCGACCGGGCGGTCCGGTTCGTCCGGGGCGGGATGCGGGCCTACCAACGGCAGCCCGAACTCGCCCGGCTGCGGGTGGCCGTGGCCGCCTCCACCGACCCCTTCGCCAGCGAGGCGCTACAGGGCATGGCCCGGGCCGACAGTACCGCCCTGCAGGCGGTGACGGCCGAGGTGCCGGCCGCCGCGAGCGACCTGGTGCGGCACATCGTCGCCCACGCCTGGCAGGGCGAGCTGACCGCCTGGGTGACCGGCCGCACCACGCTCGGAGACGCCCGGCGGCGCCTGGAGGACGTGGTGCGGCTGGTGCTGACCCCGTACGAGACGCGGTACCCCGCCCCGTACGAGGTCCAGTCCACCGGCTGACCCCGGGCAGGCTCGAAACCGGCGTCACCGACCCGGCTCGGACCACCCGTCACCCGAGTCGGATCGGACCACCGCCGCCGGGCGGTCTCAGACCACCGTCACCGGGCGGTCTCAGACCACCGTCACCGGGTGGGCCACCACCGCGCCGAACAGGTAGCCCTCCCGGTTGAACGGCTCCCGCTCGGGCTGGGTGTTGCCCCGGCGGTCGGTCGCCCGGGCGCGCAGCTCGTACCTGCCGGGCCGCTCGGGGCGCCAGTCGACGCTCCAACACGCCCAGTCGTCGGCCTGCGCCCCGCCCTGCAGCGCGGCGCGCCGCCAGGTCCGGCCGCCGTCGGTGCTCACCTCGACCCGGCGCACCGCCGCCGTGCCGGACCACGAGCGTCCGTACAACCGGTGGGCGCGCCCGGCCGCCAGCACCGCGCCCGGCGCCAGTTCGAAGGCGCTGCGGACCACCTGGGTGGTGAGCGGAGCACCGCCGCCGGGCGGGTGGTCCGGGCCGAACATCCGGTAGAAGTCGGTGTTCCAGGGTGAGTGGAGCGGGTGGTCGGCCACCTCGATGGCACCGACCCACTTGATCGAGGCGATGCCCACCCAGCCGGGCACCACCAGCCGCAGCGGCGCGCCGTGGTCGGGGGTCAGCGGCTCCTCGTTCATCTCGTACGCGAGCAGCGCGTCGTCCAGTGCCTTGGCGAGCGGCAGCGGTCGGCGCACCGGGCCGTGGTTGACGCCGTCCAGCACGTAGTCCGCGTCCAGGCCGACCGGCAGCACGTCGACCGCGTCGCCGGTCAGCCCGGCCGCCCGCAGCACCTCGGCGAGCCGGACGCCCCGCCAGAGCGCCGAGCCGATCGCGCCGAGCGTCCACGGCGTGCCCGGGACGCACTGGCCCTGCTGACGGCGGAAGTAGTCGCGGCCGTTGCCCGCGCACTCGATCACGGCGCTGATCCGGGTCGCGGGCAGCGCCCGGAGGCCGGCCAGATCGAACTCCACCGGCCGCTCGGCCGTCGGCGCGTCGCGCAGGCCGCTGCCGAACAGCCTCAGCCGCCAGGTGTCCGGGTCGATCAGCGGGGTGCCGGTGTGGTTGCGCACGAAGAACCGTTCCACCGGAACGTGCCGGCCGACAGCCGCCGAACCGTCGGCGTCGCGCAGGGCCTCCCAGCGCATCTCGGCATTGGTGCCGTGCGGGACGAACCACTCGGCGGGCAGGGGTTTGACGATCCCGCACGGGACGTCGGCAGACGGAAGCCTTCCGGACATGGGCCTTGGCACCTCCTCGACGGCCGCCGGCCCGGGGCGACACCGGCGCGGCCGACGCGGGCACGGTGAGCGCCCCGGCGGCGAAGGGCGTCCGTCCGTTGTCCGAACGCCCCTCCGTCGTCCCAGCGTAGGCGCTCCGACGCGCTGCGTGACCACGGCCTCCCGCCGCAGGCCCGCCTCCGGGCCCATCGCCGAATCGTTTCGGCCGTTCCGTACCGAACCTCTCTCTTGACCTTCTCACCGGTGTGAGCACCTACCGTCCTCGCTGTCGGAGGAACCACCGCCCACGAACGCCCACGAAGGAGCACCACCATGCCGTCCACCTCGACGCCCCTCGCCCGGTCCGCCACATCGGCCCGGCCCGCGCCGCTCGCCCAGCCCGCGCCGCTCGCCCGGATCGTGCAGGGCTCCGGCCCCGGCCTGCTGCTCGCGCACGGCGCCGGCGGCAGCGCCCGGGACAACTGGGGCCCGCTGCTGCCCGAGCTCGCCGCCCACCGCACCGTCGTCGCCCCCGACTACCCCGGCTCCGGCAACAGCCCGTACGAGCCCGGCGAGCGCACCCTGGACGAGCTCGCCGACCGGCTCGTCGCCACCGCCGACGAGGAGGGCCTGGAGACCTTCGACCTGGCCGGCTACTCGCTCGGCGCCGCCGTCGCCGTCCGGATCGCCACCCGCCACCCCGGGCGGGTCCGCTCGCTGCTGCTGCTCGCGGGCGTGGCCGGCGGCTCGGCGCGGACACGGATGCTCTCCGACCTGATCGTCGACCTGGAGGAGCGGCCCGACGACCTCGTCCGACTGATGCTCACCGTCGTGTTCGGCGGGACGTGGGTGGACGCCCTGCCCGCCGACCAGCTCGCGGGGCTGCGGGAGGCGCTCAAGTCCCCGCTGCCGTCCGGCTTCCCGCAGCAGTTCCGGCTCGCCGGCACGGTCGACGTGCGCGCGGAGCTGGCCGCGATAGCCGTACCGACCCTGGTCGTCAGCACGACCGAGGACATGCTCGTCCCGCCGTCCCAGCACCGCCTGCTGGCCGAGGGCATCCCCGGCGCCCGCCTCGTCGAACTCCCCAGCGGGCACCTGCCGATGGTCGAGGTGCTGCCCCAACTGCGCGACGTGGTCCTGGAGTTCGTCAAGGGCTCCGACCGGGGCTGACCTGTACGGGAACACCCCGGCCCGCGGGGACGTTCGCCCGATCATGCGCATCGGAGAACTCGCCCGCGTGACCGGGGTGTCCACCCGCCTGCTCCGCTACTACGAGGAGCAGGGACTGCTCCGGCCCGCCCGGACGACGGCCGGCTACCGCGAGTACGGCGAGCAGGACACCGTACGGGTGTGGCAGATCCGCAGTCTGCTCGCGGCCGGCCTGACCACCCGGGTGATCGCCGAACTGCTGCCCTGCGCCACCGGCCCCGTCCCGGTCCTGGAGGCCTGCCCGAACCTGCTCGCCACCCTGCGCGGCGAACTCGCCGACCTGGACGCCCGGATCGACGACCTCACCCGCAGCCGCCAGGCGCTCTCCCGCTACCTCTCCACCGCACGCACCCCGGCGGTGACAGCAGCCGCGGCAGCGGCAGTGGAACAGGCGGCCTGACGGGACGGATCCGGCCGCCGGCCCCTCCAGGTTCCACCCGCAGCACGGCCTGCGGGACGCAGTCCGGGTCGCCGTCGGCGATCCGGACGGTCGACGCCGACCAGCACATACGCCCCGCTCACCACGGGTGGGGCGTACGCGGCCCAACCGACGCCCAACCCCCGTCCGGACTTCACCCGCGCGTACCGACCGTTCACGCCGCCCTGGAAACCTCCCTGGCATGAACGCCAGCCCTCAGGCGCCCTACCAGGAACCGCGCTTCCCGCTCCCCCAGCGGCACCGCCGCCTGCTCGCCTGCACCGCCGTCCTCGCCTCCATCGCCCTCGGCACCCTGGGCGTCGGCGCCACCGTGGAAACCGTCCGACACGGCCCCCACGCCAGTACCACCGCCAGCAAGTAACCGCACACCTCGCCGTCCCGGCACCGCCACCCCACCCGAGGGGAGCGGTGCTTCTGCTTTTGCTTCTGCGTCTGCTTCTGCTTCGGCGGGCGCCCCGCTACGCCCGCAGTTCGGTGCGCGGGGAGGGCGGGGGCGGGAGCAGGGGCTCGCGGCGGGAGTGACGGCCGGTGCCGGGGACGGGTTGAAGGTCCGGGGTCGGGGCGAAGCGGGCGGCGTGGGGGCGGAGGTGCCAGGTCGGCGGGCGCTTGGGCTGGGGGGTGGGGGTGATCAGCCCGAGCCGGAGGAGGAAGTCCAGGGCGTCACGGCGCAGGGCGGTGCGGTCGGAGAGGTAGCGGGCCGGGAGGCCGTACTCGTCGGCGATGTCGCCGAGGACGCCGTCTATCAGCGCGTCCGGGATCGGGACGTCGCCCTCGCTGCTCTCCCCGGGCAGCGGGCGGACCTCCTCGACCAGGCGCTCGACCAGCAGCAGGCCGGCCTGGGCGAGGGTGCCGACGCCGGGGAGGGCGAGGTCGGTGAGTTCGGCGGCGGGGTCGAGCAGGGCGACGCCCTCCGCCCGCAGCTCGGCCTCCAGGCCGAGGAATTCGGCGAGCGCGGCCGGGCCGCTGAGCCGGTGCTCGTACAGCCAGGCGCGGCGCTCCTCGGGGAGGTCGGCAGCGAGGACGGCGGGCGTCTCGGCGAGCAGGCGGCGTACGGCGGTGGCGGGCTCGGCCTCGGCGGCGAGGCGGATGAGGTCGGCGGCGTCGGCAGCGAGGGCGGGCGGGCCGACCGGCACGGCACGGGCGAGTTCGCGGTCCACGGTCAGGACGAAGGTGTCGTCGTCGGCGTCGGACGGCAGGTCACCGAGTACCTGCCACCCGGCCAGCGCGGCGAGCGCCATGTCGAGATCGGCGGAATCGGCGGAATCGGCAGGATCGACGGAAGCAGCCGGCTCGGGGGCGGCGGCGCGCATCGCGTCGAGCAGCTGCCGGTAGCCGAGTTGCTCCGGGGCGTCGACCAGGAACGCCAGGGCGAGGGCGAGTCGGGCGTAGCCGCCGGGGGTGAAGGGGGCTCCGGTGGCGGGGTGTTCGAGCCGGCGGGCGGCGCCGGGGCCGAGGCCGGCCTTGCAGAGCCGGGCGTGCCAGGGCCCCACGTCGAGGCGGTAGCCGAGCAGGGTGTCGAAGCGTTCGGCGAGCCAGTCGCGGTGACGGCGGATCAGCGGGAAGCCGTCGGCGTGCGGGCCGGAGGCGGTGACCAGCGGGTGGGCGAGCAGCAGCCGGGCGGCGATCCGGCGTTCGGCGGCGGGGAGTTCTTCGCCGGAACGATCCTGCGCGACCGGGGCCGCCGACGGGCTGGCGACCCTCGGGGCTGCCGGCGTCTCCGGCGCCTCCGGTCCCCCCATGGTCTCCGGCAGCACGCCGTTGATCTCGGGCTTGCGGTGCCGACCGGGCCTGCCGGGCTTGGCCCCTGACCGGACGACGGGCAGTGCGGCGGCGTCACGGCGGGCCCGGCGCAGGCCGCCCTCGGTGCGGGCCGCGAGGGAGCGCGGGGAGGCGGCCGCGTGGGCGGTGGGGCCGTGCCACCAGCTGACGTCGGGGTCGGCGGGCACGGCGGGGGCGCCGAAGTGGCGGGCGGGGTAGAGGCCGAAGGAGGCGGCGCAGAGGTCGTGGGCGGTGCCGGGGGTGGCGGCGGCGAACCACTGGGCCAGCCGCAGCAGTCCAGGGTCGGGAGACAGGGCAGCGGCAGCGCCGGGGACGCCGCCGGGGGCGGCGGCCTGCGGGTCGTCAGCAGCGGCTGCGCCCACGGCTTCGCGTACGGCAAGGAAGGGGTGGGCGGCTCCCCGCCCTGCCCCGCCTGCGCGTCCGTCCGGCCTGCCGACGGCCACCCGGGTGGCGCCGACCGCGTAGTCCTGCTGATCCATGTCGGGGTCCAGACTAGACGGTGCCCGGGTCACCCGGTGGCAGCAACCGGGGTCCCGGGAAAGTCTCCGCAAGAGCCCTCGAACCGGCCGATCGCCCTCCGCTCCGCACCAGCTCCGCCGACCCCCCGCCCTCGACCGCCCGCTGCAGGCCGTACGCCCACCGCCGCGTCATCCGCCGGACGCCACCGGGGTTACGCACCGGTAACCTGTCCTTCCGCCGCGCGGCCGCCTCCCTTAAGGTCGGTGCGGATCCCCCTACCGCCCGACCGTCGGAGGAACGCGCCAGCATGAGCATCCGTACGACCACCCGCGCCGTCCTCGGCGCGCGCCTGCGTTCGGCCACCGGCCTGCTGGGCGGCTTCGCGGCCACCTCGGCGGCCCACCTGGGTTCGATCCTGTCCGGCGCATCGGTGCTGCAGAACGCCACCAAGCCGGCCCTGATGCCGCTGCTGGCCGCGCACAGCGTGGCGGCGGCCAGGACCGCCGAGCGGGAGGCACCGAAGCTGCTGGCGCCGGCGCTGCTGCTGAGCGCGGGCGGGGACGTACTGCTCCAGCTGAAGAACGACCCCGCGTTCCTCGCGGGCATGGGCTCCTTCGCGGCGGCGCACGTCTGCTACGTGACGATGTTCGTCCAGCGCGGCGCGCTCACCGACCGCCGCCGGGCCCTGGTGGTCGCGGCCGCGTACGCGACGGCCTGGGTGGGCCTGGTCGGCCGGCTCTGGCCGGACCTCGGGGACCTGCAGGTCCCGGTGGCCGGCTACAGCCTGCTGCTCACCTCGACGGCCGTCACCTCGGCCGGGCTGGGCTGGCGGACCGGGCTGGGCGGGGCACTGTTCCTGCTCTCCGACACGCTGATCGCCACCAAGCTGGCGAAGTGGCGGGAACTGCCGGGTCATCAGTTCTGGATCATGGCGACCTACGTGCTGGCCCAGTACCTGTTGACCAGCGGCATCCTCGCGCACGAGGACGGGCTCTCGCGGGACGAGTTCACGCGGAACGAGCGCCCGCAGGGCCGCCTGGAACCCCGGACGCTCTGACATGCCGCCGCGCCACCGGTCCCGTCAGGGGTGGTGGCGCGGCACAGGGCTGGGGCAGGGGCGAGGGCCGTCAGGCACCACGCCTCCGCAGCAGCCAGAAGCCGCCGACACCGCCGGCGACCAGCGCGAGGCCGCCGGCCAGCTCCGCCGGGTCCGCCACGACCGAGCCGCCGAGGCCCGTCTTCACCGCGCCGTGCGGGGCGACCTGCTGGCTGCCGGCACCGGACTGCCCGAGCGAACCGGCCCACTCCCCCGCCGCCTGGCCCCAGTCGCCGAGGCCCTTGTCGAGGCCCTTGTCGGGGCCCTTGTCCGGGGTGGTGGCCGTGATGGTGGTGACCGTCACGCTGGTGGAGAAGGCGCCGCCGTCGGGGCAGGTGCCGTCGACCTTGCTGTCCCCGCTGTGCTGGGAGGCCAGCCGGGCGGACCCGGTGTGCTTGCCGTCGGAGCCCAGGGTGAGGGTCGCCGGGCCGCCCTCGAAGGCGGCGGAGTGGGCGGTGATGGTCTTCGCCTCGGGCTTGTCGGACTTCTCGCAGGAGACCGTGACCGTCACGGTCTGGCCCGGTGCGGCCTGGGACGGGCTGACCGAGGCCGAACCGTCCCTGGCGGACGCGAGGGGGGCCGTCAGACCGGTCAGCGCCGTCGCGCCGATCAGGGCGGCGGCGGCCGTACGCATGGGGCGCATGCCGGAACCTCCGGAATTCTCGGGCGCAGCCGGGGACGTCCGTGTCCACGTGGTCGATCAACTGCACCCGGTCACTCACCGACGGTAGGTACGCGCCCCGTGCTCAGCCAGCGCTCAGGACCGTTCGAGTTACGGCCCGCTACCCGGCGTGACGTGCGGCGCTCGTCCTGACGGGCCCCACGACCTCACTGGCCTCACTGGCCTCACAGACCTCACAGGTCGAGGTCCACCACGACCGGCGCGTGGTCCGAGGTGCCCTTGCCCTTGCGGGCCTCGCGGTCGACGTAACTGTCTGTGACGGCATCGGCGAAGGCCTTGTTTCCGAAGGTGAGGTCGATCCGCATGCCCCGGTTCTTGGGGAAGGCCAGCTGGCGGTAGTCCCAGTAGGTGTAGGGGCGGTCGTACTTGAGCGGACGCGGCATCACGTCGTGCAGGCCGATCCCGCCCAGGGCCTCCAGCGCCGCGCGCTCGACCGGGGTGACGTGCGTCAGGCCCTCGAAGGCGGCGACGTCGAAGACGTCCTCGTCGGCCGGGGCGATGTTGAAGTCCCCGAGGACGGCGAACGGGCGGGGGCCGGCCGCGTCCTCGACGGAGGCCTTGCGCAGCGCCTCCAGCCACTCCAGCTTGTACTGGTAGTGCGCGTGGCCGACCTCGCGCCCGTTGGGCACGTAGACCGACCAGACCCGGACCGGGCCGCAGGTGGCGGCGATGGCCCGCGGCTCGACGTCGGGCAGCAGGGCGCCGTCGGCGAGGTAGCCGGGCTGGTCGGGCAGACCGCGCACGACGTCCTCCAGGCCGAGCCGGGAGACGATGGCGACGCCGTTCCAGCGGCCGGTGCCGTGCGCGGCCGTCTCGTAGCCGAGCTCGCGGACCTCGTCGTACGGGAATGCGTCGGCCGCGCACTTGAGCTCCTGGAGGCAGAGCACGTCGGGCTTGGCGCTCTCCAGCCACTCCAGGAGCTTGGGCAGCCGCGCGGTGACGGAGTTGATGTTCCAGGTGGCGATGCGGACGGTCACGGCGGGCGGCCTTCCCGGTGGTTCGGTACGGACGGGGTGGGCCGCCCCTCGCGGAGAAGGCCCACCCCGAACATACCGCCCGGCACTGACAGTCCGGACGGCCCCGACCGCCGACCGCCGACCGCCAGGGGTCAGCGCGCGGGCCGGACCACCGCGGCCGCGCCGCCGCCGCGCCGCACCGGTTCGGCGGCGGCCACCCAGCGCCCGTCCGGCAGCCGCTCGACGCCCGTGGCGGCACCGATCTCGGCCACCGGGCCGAACGCGTGCCCGAGCGCCTCCAGCCCGGCCCGCTCGGGCAGGGCCAGGAACGCGGGCTCGGCCTGGGTCGCGGCGGTGTTGCGCTGGCTGGCGCGCGGCGCCGCGATCGCCTGCTCCAGGCTCAGACCGCGGTCGAGCCGCCCCAGCAGCACCTGCAGGGTGGTGGTGACGATGGTCGCGCCGCCCGGGCTGCCGGTGGCCAGGAACGGCTCGCCGTCGCGCAGCACCACGGTCGGGGACATCGAGGAGCGCGGCCGCTTGCCCGGGCCGGGCAGGTTGGGGTCGGGGACGCCGGGGGCGAGCCGGGTGAAGTCGAAGTCGGTCAGCTCGTTGTTGAGCAGGAAGCCGCGGCCGGGGACGGTGATGCCGCTGCCGCCGGTCTGCTCGATGGTGAGCGTGTACGAGACGATGTTGCCCCAGCGGTCGGCGACCGTCAGGTGGGTGGTGTTGGGGCCCTCGTAGGGCTCGGCGACGGCCTGGCCGGTGTCGGCGCAGTCGGCCGGGTGGCGCGGGTCGCCGGGGGCGAGCGGGCTGGTGAGGGCGTGGTCGGGGCTGATCAGGCAGGCCCGGGAGGCGGCGTAGCGCTCGGAGAGCAGCTGCCGGGTGGGGACGTCGACGGCCGCCGGGTCGCCGACCCAGCGGTTGCGGTCGGCGAAGGCGATCCGGGAGGCCTCCAGGAAGTGGTGGTAGTACTGCGTGCCGCTGTACGTCGAGACGTCGCCGCCGTCCTCCAGGATGTTGAGCGCCTCGCCGACGGTGGTGCCGCCGGAGCTGGAGGGGGCCATCGAGTAGACGTCGTAGGCGCCGTGGGAGACGTGGGTGGGCGCCTGGTCGCGGACCCGGTAGGCGGCGAGGTCGGCGGTGTCGATCCGGCCGGGGCGGGCGTTGCGGCCGGAGGCCGGGTCGACCGGCGGGTGCTGCACGGTGTTGACCAGGTCCTGGGCCAACTGCCCCTGGTAGAAAGCCTTGACGCCGTCCTTGGCGAGCAGCCGGTAGGTGGCGGCGAGGTCGGGGTTGCGCAGGACGGTGCCGACCTCGGGGGGCTTGCCATCGGGCAGGTAGAGCTCGGCGGTGGCCGGGAAGTCCTTGAACCTGGCCTGGTTGTCGGCGGTCTGGCCGCGGAAGGTCGCGTCCACGACGAAGCCGTGGTCGGCGATCCGCTCGGCGGGTTCGAGGGTCTGGGCGAGCGAGCGGGTGCCCCACTGGCGCAGCGCGGCGTCCCAGGTGGCCGGAGTGCCGGGGACGCCGACGGACAGGCCGCTGGTGACGGCGTCGGCGAAGGCCAGTGGCTTGCCGCCCTCCAGGAACAGGCCGCTGTCGGCGCTGCGGCCGGCCGTCTCGCGGCCGTCGATGGTGTGCACCCGGCCGGTGGCGTGGTCGTAGTAGACGAAGTACCCGCCGCCGCCGATGCCGGAGGAGTAGGGCTCGGTGACCCCGAGGGCCGCCGCGGCGGCGACCGCCGCGTCCACCGCGTTGCCGCCCTTGCGCAGGACCTCGATCCCGGCGGCGGTGGCGTCGGCGTCGACGGTGGCCACCGCGCCGCCCCAGCCCACCGCCTCGGGCACCTTGGGCGGCGGGGCCGCGGCCCCGGCGGGCAGCGCGGTGGACCAGACCAGCGCGGTGGTGAGCAGCAGTGGTGGTGCCAGGCGGGTCAGCGCCCTCATCCGTTCCTCCTGAGTCGACGTCAACTCAGTTGTTCCACAGGAGTGATGATCCGACAACCACTCCACACGGCTACCAACGGGTAGTTGACGGGGCGAAGGCGAGCAGGGCGGGAGGAGCGGACAGCCGACAGCTTTCAACGAACAGAAAACGAAATCTGTTCGCTGAAAGCTGTCGGCTGAAATCTGTTCGCTGAAAGTTGTCAGCTGTCAGCCGTCGGCTGCCAGCCGTCCGCCGCGCCCCCGAACGGCACGCCGCCCCTACAGCGCGCTGCGCTCCACCCGCCGCCGCTTGATGGTGCGGAAGCGCCGGGCCACCTGGCGGGCGAGGTCGGCGGCGCCGACCAGGCCGGCCTCGTTGCCGAGGGCAGCGTGCACGATGGCGGCCTCGGGGCGGAAGCCGCGGCCGGTGAGGGTGCGGCGGAAGGTGTCCCGGGCCGGGCCGAGCAGCAGGTCGCCGGCCTCGGAGACGCCGCCCCCGATGACGAAGCGGCCCGGATCGAGCCCGGCGGCCAGGTTGGCGATGCCGACGCCGAGCCAGGTGCCGACCTCATAGAGCAGCTCGACGGCGACCGGGTCGCCCTCCCGCGCGGCCTCGGTGACCAGCGGGCCTGTGATGCCCTCGACCGTGCCGCCCGCCCGGGCGAGCAGCGGCTGCACCACCGGGGACTCCTCGGCGACCAGCTCACGGGCGTCGCGCACCAGCGCGTTGCCCGAGGAGTACTGCTCCCAGCAGCCACGGTTGCCGCACGGGCAGCGGTGGCCGCCGGGCAGCACCTGCATGTGCCCGAACTCGCCCGCCAGGCCGTACTTGCCGCGGTCGACGTACCCGTCGCGGACCACCGCGCCGCCGATGCCGGTGCCCAGGGTGAGCATCACCATGTGGTCCTCGCCGCGCCCGGCGCCGAAGCGCCACTCGGCCCAGGCGGCCGCGTTGGCGTCGTTCTCCACGATCACCGGGAACCGCAGCCGCTCGCTGAGCGCCTGCTGGAGCGGCTCGTTGCGCCAGTTGAGGTGCGGGGCGAAGAGCACCCGGGAGCGCTCGGCGTCGACCCAGCCCGCCGCGCCGATGCCGACGGCGTGGACGTCGTGCCGGTCGGCGAGCTGCAGCACCAGCTCGACGATGACGTCCTCGACCACCTTGGGGCTCTTGCTCTTGTCCGGGGTGTCGGTGCGCAGCTTCTCCAGCACCTTGCCCTCGCCGTCCACCACGCCGGCGACGACCTTGGTCCCGCCGATGTCGACGCCGATGGTGGGCAGCCGCAGTATCCCCGCGGGCAGGGCGCGGCGGCGGCGCTCGGCGCGCGGGCCGAGGCCGAGCAGGGTGGGCAGGACGGGCGGCCGGGTGCTGCCTTGAGGGCTGGTCACGGCTGCGGACGCTCCTCACGGGAGTCGGGATCGGAGTCGGTGACGGAGTCGGGAACGGAGGGTCGGGCCAGCTCGTGGGAGAGCTCGGCGAGGTCGGAGCCGCCGGCCATCTCGGTGGTGAGCTGTTCCAGACCGATCTCGGCGCGGGGGTGGCTGCCCGCCATCCGCCCCCGCTTGAGCAGGGTGAAGTGGTCGCCGACGAGGTACGCGTGGTGCGGGTTGTGGGTGATCAGCACCACGCCGAGCCCGGCGTCGCGGGCGGCGGTGACGTACTTGAGCACCACCCCGGACTGCTTGACGCCGAGCGCGGCGGTGGGCTCGTCCAGGATCAGCGCCTTGGCTCCGAAGTGCACCGCGCGGGCGATCGCCACGCACTGGCGCTGGCCGCCGGAGAGGGTGCCGATCGGGCGGTCGACGTCGTGCAGGTCGATGCCCATCCTCGCGAGTGCGTCGCGGGTGGTGGCGCGCATGCCGTCGGCGTCCAGGCGCAGTCCGCCCCAGCGGCGCCTGCCCTTCTCGGAGCCGAGGAAGAAGTTGCGCCAGACCGGCATCAGCGGGACGACGGCGAGGTCCTGGTAGACGGTGGCGATGCCGCGGTCCAGGGCCTGGCGCGGAGAGTCGAAGCGGACCTCCTCGCCGCCGACGGTGAAGCGGCCCTCGTCGTGCCGGTGCAGCCCCGCGATGATCTTGATCAGGGTGGACTTGCCGGCCCCGTTGTCGCCGAGCACGCAGCTGATCTCGCCGGCCCGCAGGGTCAGCGAGACGTCCTGGAGAGCCCGGACGGTGCCGTAGCTCTTGCCGACACCGTCGAGGGACAGCAGTTCGGTACCCATCGGCTCGGTACTCATCGGCTCGGTGCCCATCGGCTCGGTACCCATGGCCTCACTCATCGCGGCCCCCGCTCGGCCCGGCGCTTGACGTAGGCGTTCAGCAGCGCGGCCAGCAGCAGCATCGCGCCGAGGAAGAACTTGAACCAGTCCGGGTTCCACTGGGCGTAGATGATCCCCTTGCTGGCCATGCCGAAGATCAGCGCGCCGAGCGCGGAGCCGACCACCGAGCCGTAGCCGCCGGTGATCAGGCAGCCGCCGATGACGGCCGCGACGATGTAGATCAGCTCGTTGCCGACGCCCTCGCCGGACTGCACGGTGTCGAAGGAGAACAGCAGGTGCTGGCCGAGCACCCAGGCACCGAAGCCGACGCCCAGGTAGAGCAGGGTCTTCGTCCGGGCGACCGGCACGCCGACCGCGCGGGCCGCGTCCGCGTCGCCGCCGACGGCGAAGACCCAGTTGCCGAAGGTCGTGCGCAGCAGCACCCAGCTGCCGACCGCCAGCAGGCCGAGCCACCACCAGACGGTGGCCTTGATGGTCAGTCCGCCGACGGAGACCTCGGAGGCGAACAGCCAGCGGCAGGCGGCGAAGCCCTCCATGTCGGAGATCGACTTGGTGGAGACCGTCCCGGAGATCGCCTTGGTGACGCCCAGGTTGGCGCCGGTCAGCATCAGGAAGGTGCCGAGCGTGACGATGAAGCTGGGCAGCTTGGTGCGGCCGAGCATGAAGCCGTTGAACCAGCCGATCGCCAGCGTGGTCGCGAGCGAGACCAGCACGCCGACCCAGGTCACCGCGGTGAACTGGTACGAGACCATCGAGGAGGTCAGCGCGGCGGTGGTGACCAGCACGCCGGCCGAGAGGTCGAACTCGCCGCCGATCATCAGCAGCGCCACCGGCACCGCCATGATCCCGATGGTGGACGCCGCGTAGAGCACGGTGCCCAGCGAGGAGGGCCGCAGGAACGGCTCGGCGGCGACGGCGAAGACCGCGAACACCGCGACGGCGGCGATCAACGAGCCCAGTTCGGGGCGGGCGAGGAGCCGCCGCACGGCCGCCGGGCGGTCCTGGCCGAGCCCGTCCTGGGCGAGGAGGTCGGTGGTGCTCACCTGGTCCCCCTCGCGACGTACTCGGCGAGCGCGTCGGCGTTGTCCTTGGTCAGGATCTGCGGGCCGGTCTCGACGGGCTTGCCGCCGCCGAGCATGTCCAGGTTGGACCGGTAGAGCCAGAGCAGGTCGACGCCCTCGTAGCCCTGGAGGTAGGGCTGCTGGTCGACGGCGAAGCCGACGCTGCCGGACTTGAGCCCGGACACCACCTGCCGGCCCAGGTCGAAGGTGTCCAGTTCGACGGTGCGGTGGGCGTCCTGGATCGCCTGGAGTCCGGTGGCGGCCATCGGGCCGGAGAGGGTGAGCACGGTGTCGATGGCCGGGTCGGCCTGGAGCTTGGCGGAGATCGCGGCGCGGGCGTCGGGCATGTCGACGCCGTTGACGTAGAGCACCTGGAACGCCCCGCCGGCCTTGGCCTGGGCGCCGGAGCAGCGCTGTTCCTGGCCGACGTTGCCCTGCTCGTGGATGACGCAGAGCACGTTCTTGCGCCCGCGGGAGGAGAGTTCGGTGCCGGCGGCCTGGCCGGCGGTGGACTCGTCCTGGCCGATGTGGGTGAGCGCACCGAACTTCTGCGAGTACTCCTGGCCGGAGTTGATGGTGATCACGGGGATGCCGGCGGCCTTGGCCTTGGCGAGGACGTCGGCCATCGCGTCGCCCTTGGCGAGGGTGACCAGCAGGCCGTCGACCTTCTGGTCGATGGCGGCCTGGACGAGCTGGACCTGGTTCTGGGTCTGCGCGTCGTTGGAGTACAGGAAGGTGATGTTGTCCTTGGCGGCGGCCTGCTCGGCGCCCTTGCGCACAGTGTCCCAGAAGGCGTCGCCGGCTCCGGCGTGGGTCACCATGGCGACCTTCCAACGCGGGGTGGTGACGGCGCTGCCGCCGGCGGCCGCGGCCTTGGCGCGGGCCTCCTCGGCGCGTCTGCCTCCGGTACTGCTGCAACCGGCCGCGGTGACCGCGAGTGCCAGGACGGCGCACACGGGCCAGAAGCGGCGGGACGGGCGAAAGCGGGTGATGCTCATCCCCATAGTCTCCCTGGCCCGGTCGCGCGGGCTCGCACCGCCTCGCCCAGCGGTGCGAGCGACGCGGGAGGTAAGGTGCCGCGGGGGACCTTTCCTGGAAGTTCGCTGAACATCTGGTCCGGACGACCTCCGTCCGGGTGACAGACTAGGCGCCGATCCGAAAGGGGTTCATCACGGAGACGTGATGTTCCTCTCAGGTTCCGCTCAGAATCGGACGGCAACCGATCATCCGTCACCGGCCGTCTGATGCCATTGACGTGCGTTCGGGCGACTGGGGCCCGGGCGGCCAGCGACCCGGATACGAGAAGAACTCGATGGAACTGACAGGTACGCCATTCTTCCTCCTCACCGTCATCCTTGTGCCGGTGTCCATCACAGTGGCGTTGCTGTTCTGGGGGAAGGTCGGCGGCCCGCAGCCGGTGAAGACCCTCACCCGGATCGTCATGATCATGTTCTGCCAGGTCACGGCCGTCCTGATGGTCTTCGTGATGGTCAACAACGCCAACCTGATCTACGGCAACTGGGACGACCTGCTCGGCACCGGCAACCACGTCCGCGCGGTGCCGCCGGTGCCGCCGGCGGACGCGCCCGGCGGGGCGGGAGCGGGCGGCGAGGCGGCCAAGGAGCTCCCGAAGGTCAAGCAGAGCTTCGGCGGCGTGAACGACCCGGCGGTCCCCAACGACGTGCAGAAGACCGAGCTCAAGGGCCAGGTGTCCGGCGTCGACGGCGAGGTGCTGGTCTGGCTGCCGCCGCAGTACAACGACCCGGCGTACAAGGACAAGAAGTTCCCCGTGGTCGAGCTGATCCCGGGCTTCCCGGGCTCCTCCTCCACCTGGTACGGCACGCTCAAGGTCTCCGAGCAGCTCAAGCCGCTGATGCAGCAGGGCAAGGTCGCCCCGTTCATCCTGGTCTCGCCGCGCACCCTGCTGCTGGGCAGCAGCCAGGACGCGGGCTGCACCGACGTCCCCGGCAAGATCAACGCCGACGCCTGGATCACCCGGGACGTCCCGCAGATGGTGCTGGACAACTTCCGCGCCGACCCGTCCTCGGACCGCTGGGCGATCGCCGGCTACTCGGCCGGTGCGCACTGCGCGGCCAAGCTGTCGCTGGCCCACCCGAACCGCTACCGGGCCGCCATCGCGATGTCCGGCTACAACGACCCGGCGACCGAGAAGGACTCGCTGGTCGGCAAGGACCCGAAGCTGCGCGAGGCCAACAACCCGGTCAACATCCTCAAGGCCGCCCAGCAGCCGCCGAAGGTCGCCCTGCTCATCAGCGGCGCCAAGGGCGACGGCTTGGAGGACGGCGAGGCGATCCGCACCGCGGCCAAGGCCCCGACCACCGTCCAGGTGGAGGAGGGCACCGGCCCGCACACCACCGAGATGTGGAAGAAGATGGTGCCGGGTGCCTTCACCTGGCTGACCTCGATCATCCCTGCGCAGTGACGACCATCCCCGCGCAGTAGCGCAGTAGCGCAGTAGCGCACCGCCGCAGCACGACGGGGGCCCGCCGCGAACACCATCGCGGCGGGCCCCCGTCGTCGTACCGCCCCTCGTGACCGACCGTCATGACCGGCCGACCCTCGTGACCGACCGGCCGTCGTGACCGTCCGTCGTGACCGACCGGCCCAGCCGTCCGTCGTACCGCTCGTCAGGCCAGTTCCAGCGCCAGGTAGAAGTCCACCCGGTCCTCCAGCCGGGACAGGTCCCGCCCGGTCAGCTCCTCGATCCGGCCGATCCGGTACCGCAGGGTGTTGACGTGGACGTGCAGCTGCGCGGCGCAGCGGGTCCAGGAGCCGTCCGAGCGCAGGAAGGCCTCCAGGGTGCGGACCAGGTCCGCCTGGTGCTCGATGTCGTACGCGATCACCTTGTCCAGCAGCCGGCTGCGGAAGGCCCGGCGGACCTCGTCCGGGACGGCGGCCAGCAGCAGCACGTGCGAGGCGAGCTCCTCGGGGCCGGCGACGCAGACCCGGCCGACCCGGGAGCCGGCGATCCGGCGGGCGTGCCGGGCCTCCTCCAGGGCGCCGCGCAGGCCGCCCGCCTCGGAGGCGGGGGCGGAGACGCCGAGGGTGATCCGGCCCTCGGAGCCGAGCCCGGCCTCCAGCGGGGCGAGCAGGTCGCGCAGGGCGTCGGCGGGCACCGGGTTGTCCGGGGCGGGCAGCACCACGACGGCGCCGGTGCCCGTCCCGGCGACCAGGGCCCGGTCGGTGCCGACGCCGAGCGCCTCCTCCAGGACGGCCCGGACGGTGCCCTCCGGCAGACCGGTGCCCTCGGCGCTGAGCACCAGCCAGGACCCCTCCTCCGCCTGGGACTTGGCCTCGGCGTTCTCGTAGCGGGCGGCCATCGCCGAGGAGGCGTACAGGGTGCGGCTGATCTCGGCCGGGTCGGCGTCGCGGCGCAGCAGGGCGAGCACCTCGTCGGCGAGGCGGCGGCGCAGCCGGCGGCCCTCGTCGCGGCGGTGGCGCTCGGCGGCGACCAGGCGGGCCAGGTTCTCGGCGAGCTGCTGGCGCTTGGTGGTCCACTCGGTGATGTCGCCGGCGATCGCGAGCATCCAGTCGGCCAGCGGCATCTCGTGCTCGGCGGAGGCGGCCGCGGGCAGCAGCGAGTAGGAGCCGGCCGCCAGGCGGGCCCGGTGCGGGGGGCGGCGGCGCTGGCGCTGAGCGGCGAGGTGGGCGCGGACCAGCTGGTCGCGGTCGGCGGCGGAGAGCCGGTCGGCGGGGCCGGCGATCACCGTGCCGGTGGGGGCGAGCACCCAGCAGTCCAGGTCGAGGTCGCCGCCGAGCAGGTCCAGCACCGCGTCCAGCCCGCCGCCGCCGGCGGCGGAGACCAGCAGGCGGTGCCGGTCGACCAGGGCGGCGAGGTCGGCGGCGCGGTCGGCGGAGACCTGGCGGCCGATGAACTCGGTGACGGTGCCGAAGGCGATGTCGTCGGGCACGGCCAGCAGCGGCATCCGGTGCCGGCGACAGGCCTCGACCAGGTCCTCGGGCACCGGGCCGACCTCGGCCTCGCCGGCTGCCAGGGCGACGGCGCCGCCGGCCGCGAGGGTCCGCACGAAGCGTTCGGAGTCGGCCGGGACGGTGCGCCACAGCATGCCGGTGAGCACCAGCTCGCCGCCGTGCAGGTACCGGCCGGGGTCCTGCAGGTCCGTGGTCATCACGCCGCTGACCTGCCGGTCCAGCTCTTCCTCGGCCGCGAGCAGGCGCAGTCGCGGGGCGCCGGGGGCGAGCAGGTCACGGACGCGCATCCGCAGACTCCTTACGGGGGGCTGGATCGGGGAAAGAGGAGGGGGAACGGGGGTCCGGGCCTTCGGTCCGGGGGACACAGTGTGCCCGAACATCAGTGCTCGGCGTTACGTACCAGCGGGCGGCCGGATCACGGGCCCGTAGCCCGTCCGTCACGGCCGGATTACGGTCGTAGGTGGCGCCCTGCGAACGACTGGACTGCGACATTCTGTTCCTTAGAGGAACGTACAGGATGCCGGGCGGGACCACAGCCGGGGCTTCATGCCATCGGTGACTGCCAGTGGGCCGCGTCACAGGAGTTCACTGGGCGACACGCCGCCGGACACCCGGCGGGCGACGACTTGAGGAGACACCCGCATGGAGTTCCTTCGGCCCGCCACGTGGGACGAGGCACTCGCGGCGAAGGCTGAGTACCCGACCGCGCTGCCCATCTCTGGCGGTACGGACGTCATGGTCGAGATGAACTTCGACGTGCACCGGCCATCCGCGATTCTCGACCTGAACCGCATCACCGAGCTCACCGAATGGTCCAACGACGGCAGCGTCGTCAAGCTCGGCGCCTCGGTCCCGTACAGCCGGATCATCGACGAGCTGTCCGGGCCGCTGCCCGGCCTCGCCCTGGCGGCGCACACCGTCGGCTCGCCGCAGATCCGCAACCGCGGCGGCGTCGGCGGCAACCTCGGCGGGGCCTCCCCGGCCGGTGACGCGCACCCCGCGCTGCTGGCGGCCGGGCGGGACGTGTTCGTGGAGGCGGCTTCGGTGCGCGGCACCCGGATGATCCCGATCGACGAGTTCTACGTCGGGGTGAAGCGCAACAGCCTGGAGGCCGACGAGCTGATCCGGGCGGTGCACATCCCGGTGGCGGACGGCCCTCAGCAGTTCTCGAAGATCGGCACCCGCAACGCGATGGTGATCGCGGTCTGCGCGTTCGGCTTCGCCCTCCACCCGAAGAACGGAACCGTCGGCACCGGGATCGGTTCGGCTGCCCCCACGCCGCGCCGCGCCGTCGAGGCCGAGGAGTACCTGCAGGGCGTGCTCGCCGAGCGCGGGCTCTGGGAGTCCGGCGAGCTGCTGGGCGCCGAGGTGGTCCAGCGCTTCGGCGAGCTGGTGAAGGCCGCGGCCTCGCCGATCGACGACGTCCGGGGCACGGCGGACTACCGCCGCCACTCCCTGGCCGTGATGGCCCGCCGCACCCTCACCTGGTGTTGGAACGACTACAGCAAGCAGATCAGGAGCGCGGCATGAGGGTCACTTTCACCGCCAACGGCAAGCCGGTCGAGGCCGACGACGTGTGGGAGGGCGAGAGCCTGCTCTACGTGCTGCGCGAGCGGGTCGGCCTGCCGGGTTCGAAGAACGCCTGTGAGCAGGGCGAATGCGGTTCCTGCACGGTCTACCTGGACGGCGTCCCGGTCTGCTCCTGCCTGGTCGCGGCCGGCCAGGTGCAGGACCGCGAGGTCCGTACGGTCGAGGGCCTGGCCGGGGAGGACGGCGAGCTGGGCCTGGTCCAGCAGGCGTTCGTCGACGCCGGCGCCGTGCAGTGCGGCTTCTGCACCCCCGGCCTGCTGGTGCAGACCGACGCCCTGCTGGAGCAGGACGCCCAGCCCAGCGACAACGACATCCGCGAGGCGCTGTCCGGCAACCTGTGCCGCTGCACCGGTTACGAGAAGATCATGGACGCGGTGCGGCTCGCCTCGGCCCGCAAGTGCGCCGGAAAGGGTTCGGCATGAGCACCCGCACGATCCAGGGCCAGAAGAACCTGCAGAACATCAACCAGGCGTCCAAGGACGGCATCGGCGGCTCGCCGCTGCGCCCGGACGGCAACCTGAAGGTCAAGGGCGAGTTCGCGTACTCCTCGGACCTGTGGCACGAGGACATGCTGTGGGGTATGGCGCTGCGCTCGCCGCACCCCCGGGCGAACATCCTCTCGGTGGACATCTCCGAGGCGCTCAAGGTGCCCGGCGTCTACGCGGTGCTGACCCACGAGGACATCCCCGGCTCGAAGTACTACGGCCTGGAGATCCAGGACCAGCCGGCCCTGGCCATCGACAAGATCCGGTACCACGGCGAGGCGATCGCGCTGGTCGCCGCCGACCACCCCGAGACGGCCCGCCGTGCGGTGAAGAAGATCAAGGTCGAGTACGAGGTGCTCACCCCGATCGTCACCGAGGAGCAGTGCCTCGACCCGGAGACCCACGGCTACGTCCACGAGCCGCACGAGTACAAGTCGCACGCGTACGGGAACATCTGCCACGAGCAGAAGCTGGTCTCCGGCCTCGGCGTGACCGACGAGGTGCGGGCGCTGGCGGACGTCATCGTCAGCGGCGACTACGAGGTCGGCATGCAGGACCAGGCCTTCCTCGGCCCCGAGTCCGGCCTGGCCGTGCCCGCCGAGGACGGCGGCATCGACCTCTACATCGCCACCCAGTGGCTGCACGTGGACCGCGAGCAGATGGCCCCGGTGCTCGACCTGCCCGAGGAGAAGGTCCGGCTCACCCTGGCCGGCGTCGGCGGCGCCTTCGGCGGCCGCGAGGACATCTCCATGCAGATCCACGCCTGCCTGCTGGCCCAGCACACCGGCAAGCCGGTCAAGATCGTCTACTCCCGGGACGAGTCCTTCTACGGCCACGTGCACCGCCACCCGGCGCGGATGCACTACGAGCACGGCGCCACCCGCGACGGCAAGCTGGTCTTCGCCGACTGCCGGATCGTGCTGGACGGCGGCGCCTACGCCTCCGCCTCACCGGCCGTGGTCGGCAACGCTGCCTCGCTCGGGCACGGCCCGTACGTGATCCCGAACGTGAAGATGCACGCCATCGCGCTGTACAGCAACAACCCGTCCTGCGGGGCGATGCGCGGCTTCGGCGCGGTGCAGGCCGCGTTCGGCTACGAGTCGCAGATGGACAAGCTGGCCGCCGAACTCGGCATGGACCCGGTCGAGTTGCGGCAGCTCAACGCGATGTCCGAGGGCGACTTCATGCCCACCGGCCAGCAGATCGACTCGCCCGCGCCGGTGGCCGAACTGCTGCAGCGAGCCAAGGACATGCCGCTGCCGCCGCCGCTGGACACCGAGCACCTGGACGTGCGCCAGCTGCCCGGCGCGCTGTCCAACACCTCGCACGGCGAGGGGATCGTACGCGGCGTCGGCTACTCGGTCGGCATCAAGAACGTCGGCTTCTCCGAGGGCTTCGACGACTACTCCACCGCACGGGTGCGGCTGGAGGTGATCGGCGGCGAGCCGGTCGCCATGGTGCACACCGCGATGGCCGAGGTCGGCCAGGGCGGCGTCACCGTGCACGCCCAGATCGCCCGCACCGAGCTGGGCGTCGAACAGGTCACCATCCACCCGGCCAACACCGAGGTGGGATCGGCCGGTTCGACCTCGGCCTCGCGCCAGACGTACATGACCGGCGGCGCGGTGAAGCTGGCCGCCGAGGCCGTCAAGCGGGAGCTGATCGAGAAGGGTCGCCGGCGCTACGGCTGGACCCACAAGGACATCACGCTGGCCGGCGGCAAGGTCGTCTCGGAGAGCGCCGGCGTGCTCGTCCCCATGGTGGACCTGCTCGGCGACGAGGCCATCGACCTCACCCGCGAGCACCACCACCGGCCCACCCAGGCCTTCGACAAGGAGACCGGCCAGGGCTTCGGCCACGTCCAGTACACCTTCTGCGCCAACCGCGCCGTGGTGGACGTGGACGTGGAGCTGGGCCTGGTCAAGGTGGTCGAGCTCACCGCCGTCCAGGACGTCGGCAAGGCGCTCAACCCGCTCTCCGTGGTCGGCCAGATCCAGGGCGGCTGCACCCAGGCGCTCGGCCTCGCGGTCATGGAGGAGATCATCGTGCGGGACGGCAAGGTCCGCAACGCCTCCTTCACCGACTACCTGATCCCCACCATCCTGGACACCCCGCCGATCCCGGTGGAGGTCCTCGAACTGCCCGACCCCCACGCGCCGTACGGGCTGCGCGGGGTCGGCGAGGCGCCGACCGTCTCGGCGACGCCGTCCATCGTGGCCGCCATCCGCAACGCCACCGGTCTCGCGCTCAACCGGATCCCCGTCCGGCCGGAGCACCTGACCACCGAACAGCCCGGCTGAGCCCGGCAGTTCAGGCTTCCCCGGGGCGGTGACCGTCTTCCCCGCCGCCCCGGGGGCGCTCCCCCGCACCCCCACACGTCCGCTGCCCTGCCCACGCCGGGGTCAGCAGCGGTGCGCACCACCCTCAGAGCACCGCCGGCACTGCCCTTGTTCGAGTGCCCCCACAGTGAGTCGATACGTCCCCCTATGCCGCTCATGCGCCGGTAGTCAGGTCGGCTCGCCCACCCCAACCCCCTTTGACACTTGGGAGTGGACATGCCCAGGATCCCCACGGAGCCCGGCACCACCGAAGACAGACCCGCCGCGGACGTCCCCCACCCGACGTCCACGGACCCCCACCCGAAGAGCGCGCTGGACGCCTACTTCAAGATCTCGGCCCGGGGATCGACGCTCGCCAACGAACTGCGCGGTGGACTCACCACGTTCATGGCGATGGCGTACATCATCCTGCTCAACCCGCTCATCCTGAGCGGCGCGGACGTCACCGGCGTCAAGCTGGACCACGCCGCACTGACCACCGCCACCGCGCTGGCGGCGGCCGTCACCACCATCCTGATGGGCGTGGTCGGCAACGTGCCGCTCGCCCTCGCCGCCGGCCTCTCGGTCTCCGGCGCCGTCTCCGCGCTCGTCGTCCCGCACACCACCTGGGCCCAGGCGATGGGCCTGTGCGTGATCTACGGCCTGCTGATCGTGCTGCTGGTCGTCTCCGGGCTGCGCGAGAAGATCATGAACGGCATCCCGCTGCCGCTCAAGCACGCCATCACCATCGGCATCGGCCTGTTCGTCACCGTGATCGGCCTCTACAAGGCCGGCTTCATGCACACCGGCGGCCCCACCCCGCTGTCGCTCGGCCCCGCCGGCGCCCTGGCCGGCTGGCCGGTCCTGATCTTCTGCGTCACCCTGCTGGCGATCTTCGTGCTGATGGCCCGCGGCGTCCGCGGCGCCATCCTGATCGGCATCGCCGGCGGCACCGTGCTCGCGGTGATCGTCAACCAGGTGGCCCACGTACCCGCCGCAGCCTGGAAGAACTCCATCCCGGTGTGGCCCGGCAGCCCGGTCTCCGCACCCGACTTCAGCCTGTTCGGTCACGTCGACCTGTTCGGCGCCTTCGGCGGCCGGGGCATGGGCGCCATCAGCGCCTCGGTCGCGGTGTTCACCCTCGTCCTGGCCGGCTTCTTCGACGCGATGGCCACCATCATCGGCGTCGGCACCGAGGCCGGACTGGCCGACAAGCAGGGCCGGATGCCCGGACTGTCCAAGGCGCTGTTCATCGACGGCGCCGGCGGCGCGATCGGCGGCCTGGCCGGCGCCTCCGGGCAGACCGTCTTCGTCGAGTCCGCGACCGGCGTCGGCGACGGCGCCCGCACCGGCCTCGCCTCCACCGTCACCGGCGGACTCTTCGCCCTGATGCTGTTCTTCTCGCCGATCGCCGGCATCGTCCCGGTCGAGGTGGCCTCCGCCGCCCTGGTCGTCATCGGCTCGATGATGATGAGCCAGGCCCGGCACATCGACTGGTCCGACCGCGAGGTGGCCATCCCGGCCTTCCTCACCTGCGCCCTGATGCCGTTCACCTACAGCATCACCGCGGGCGTCGCGGCCGGCGTGATCTCGTACACGGTCATCAAGGCCGGCGTCGGGCGCTGGCGCGAGCCCGGGGTCCTGATGTGGATCCTCACCGGGGTGTTCGTGCTGTACTTCGCGCTCACGCCGATCAAGTCCTGGCTCGGCGTGCACTGAGCGTCCCTCCGGGCCCCGCCCTTCGGCCACCGACCGGGCCGGGTACCGGCTGAGCACCACCTGAGAACCACCCGGCACCGCCCAGCACCACCCGGCACCGCCCTAGCACCACCGCCGCCGTACGGGACCGTTTCCCGTACGGCGGCGTCCCCGCTACTGTCGAACCGTGTAAGGAGCCACCGCCATGCAGGACATCGCCGAGCAGCTGCAGGCCTGGCACGCGGCCGGGCGTTCCTTCGCCGTGGCCACCGTGGTCGGCGTCTCCGGCAGCGCTCCGCGCGACCCCGGGGCGGCCCTGGCCGTGGACACGGACGGGGAGGCCGTCGGCAGCGTCTCCGGCGGGTGCGTCGAGGGCGCGGTGTACGAGCTGTGCCAGGCCGCCATCGAGAGCGGCGAGCCGGTGCTGGAACGCTTCGGGTTCAGCGACGAGGACGCCTTCGCGGTCGGGCTGACCTGCGGCGGGATCCTGGACGTCTTCGTCCAGCCGGTCGTGCCCGGGGCCGACACCGGGCTGGACGCCGGGATCGCCCACATCGCCGCCGGCACACCGGTCGCGCTCGCGCGGGTGATCGCCGGGCCCGCCGGACTGCTCGGGGCTACCCTGTCCGTCACCGCCGACGGACACACCGGGGCGCTCTCGCCCAGCCCGTCCGTGGTCGGCGGCCTGGAGCGGGCCGTCGTCGCTCAGGCCCGGGCGATGCTGGAGACCGGGCGCACCGGCCGGATCATCCTCGGGCTGGACGGACGCCCGTGCGACGAACACGAGCGGGGCACCGTCACCTGCTTCGTCGAGTCCTACGTGCCCGCGCCGCGGATGCTCGTCTTCGGGGCGATCGACTTCGCCGCCGCGGTGGTGCGGATCGGCAAGTTCCTCGGCTACCACGTGACCGTCTGCGACGCCCGGCCCGTCTTCGCCACCACCCGCCGCTTCCCCGAGGCCGACGAGGTCGTGGTCGACTGGCCGCACCGCTACCTGGACTCCCAGCTCGACCGGATCGACGGACGCACCGTGCTCTGCGTGCTCACCCACGACGCCAAGTTCGACATCCCGCTGCTGGAACGCGCCCTGCGGCTGCCGGTCGACTACGTCGGCGCCATGGGCTCGCGCCGCACCCACCGGGACCGCCACACCAAGCTGCGCGAGGCCGGACTCACCGAGACCGAACTGGCCCGGCTGCGCTCCCCCATCGGTCTCGACCTGGGCTCCCGCACCCCCGAGGAGACGGCCGTCTCGGTCGCCGCCGAGATCATCGCCCACCGGCGCGGCGGCAGCTGCCTGCCGCTGAGCGCCGGGGACGGGCCGATCCACCACGACGGGACGGTGGCCGAGGTCTCCGGCGCCGACCTCTCCGCCGCCGACGTCTCCGCTTCCGACGTGGCCGCCGTTTCGGAGGAGCCCGCCGCACGCCGTTCACCGCACGCTGCGTGACCACAGGGTCGCCATCGGGTGACGTTGCGTGGCCACCGGGGCGGCGGGACGCTGGAGTTGCGGACTCGCCCCGAGCCCGGGAAAGGAGCGGGGACCATGCGCGCCCTGCTGGAAGTCACCCTCGGCACCGAAGCCTCCAACAAGCTCATCGCCGACGGCTCGGTCGGCCCGGTCGTCGAGCAGATCATGGGCCGGCTCAAGCCGGAGGCGGCGTACTTCTTCGCCCGCGACGGCCGCCGGGCCATGCTCTTCGTCGTCGACGTCCCGGACGAGGCCGCGGTGGTGGCCACCTGCGAGCCGTTCTGGCTCCAGCTCGACGCCGATGTCCAGCTTCACATCTGCATGAACGCCGACGACCTGCGCGAAGGGCTGTCCCGGCTCAGCCGGTAGCGACGGTTCACGTTCACGCGAGCTGATCGCTCGGCGCCGGCTTCGGTGGCCCCGGGCGGCCTGCACGGGCCGCCCGGGGCTTCCTGCTGCCCGCCGACAGCCGCACCGGCTTTCCGCGTCAGGTTGCCGCGCCGGGTTGCCGCGCCGGGTCAGGTGACGTTGAGGCGGGCGGCGAGGCGCAACAGGGCGGGGCTGAGGCGGGAGAGGAAGCGGGCGGCCTTGGCCTCGGGAGTGACCGGGACGACGGGCTTGCCGGTGCGGACGGCGGAGACGATCGCGGCGGCGACCTTCTCCGGGGGGAAGCCGCGGCGGGCGTAGAGCTTGGCGGCGCGGGCCTGCTTGGCGGCCTGCTCGTCGGCGGTGGTGGCGGAGAAGGTCGAGGTGCGGGTGATGTTGGTGTTGACGATGCCGGGGCAGATGGTGGAGACGCCGATGCCATGGCCGACGAACTCGGCGCGCAGGCAGTCGGAGAGCATGAACACCGCCGCCTTGCTGGTGGCGTAGGCGGTGAGCGCCTTGGAGGGCAGGTAGGCGGCGGCGGAGGAGACGTTGACGATGTGGCCGCCCTCACCGCGGTCGGCCATCAGCGCGCCGAAGGCGCGGCAACCGTGGATCACGCCCCAGAGGTTGACGTCCAGGACGCGCTGCCACTCCTTCTCGGTGGTCTGCAGGAACGTCCCGGAGTGGCCGATGCCCGCGTTGTTGACCAGCACGTCGGGCACCCCGTGCTCGGCGGCGACGGTCTGCGCGAACGCGTCCATCGCGGCGCCGTCGGAGACGTCCACCCGGTAGGCGTGCGCCTGCGGGCCGATCAGCGAGGCGAGTTCGGCGGTGCGCTCGGCGGCCGCGAGGTCGAGGTCGCAGACCACCACCCGGGCGCCCTCCTCGGCGAAGGCGAGCGCGGTGGCCCGGCCGATGCCGCTGCCGCCGCCGGTGACGACCACCAGTCGGCCGTCGTCCAGGGCGGGGCGGACGGCGTCGGCTGCGCCTTCGGTGGCGCCCGCGCGCCCGGGTTCGTTGCGGGCGGGTTCGTTGCGGGCGGTGAACTCGCGGACCATGCGGGCCACGGTGGCCCCCTTCTCCAGCAGCGCCGACCAGTGGCCGGCGTGCAGCGTCCTGCGGGTCAGCTCGGGCACCCAGCGCTCCAGGCCCTCGGAGAGGTAGCTGCCGACGTAGCGGTCCCGGGTGAGGGTGATCAGCTGGACCGGCACCTGCGTCGTCCGCGCCCGCGGACTGCCCATGATGGGGCGGAAGTTGGCCCGGTACAGCTCGATGCCGCGGACCGCGTCGCGGCGCAGGCTGCGCTGCGGGTGGTCGGCACGCGGGGTGACGTGCTCCAGGTCGCGCAGCACCCGCGGCCAGGCCCGGGCGAGGCCCAGGCGCCAGACGCCGGGGGCGAGGTAGGGCAGGTGGAAGGCGGTGATGTACCAGGAGTGCAGGCCCTGGTGGAGCAGCTGCCCGAGGTGGCGCGGGGTGGGGCGGCGCAGCCGGTGACGCAGCCAGAACCCCATGTGGTCCAGGCTGGGACCGGACATCGTGGTGTACGAGGCGATCCGCTGCTCGGCGCCGGGGGTGGTGACGGCCTCCCAGGACTGGATCGAGCCCCAGTCGTGGGCGACCAGGTGGACCGGGCGGTCCGGGCTGACCGCGTCGGCGACGGCCAGCAGGTCCTCGGCCAACCGCTCCAGCCGGTAGCCGTCGCGGTCGGCGGGGACGCCGGACTCGCCGGCGCCGCGCACGTCGTAGCGGACCACGTGGTGGTCGCGGGCGAGGTCAGCAGCGATGTCGTCCCAGACGGCGTGGGTGTCGGGGTAGCCGTGGACGAGCAGGACGGTGGGGGCGGCCGGGTCGCCCTGCTCGAAGACGGCGAGCGGCAGGCCGCCGGAGTGGACGGTCCGGCGGCGGGGCGGGGTCGTCATCGGGTGGCCTCCTGGGCGGTCGGCTCGGCGGCGGGTTCGGCCGTGGGCTCGGCGGTGGGATCGGCGGTGGGCGGGGTGGTTGCCTGCTCGGTGGTCGCGGTCGCGGTCGCGGTCCAGCGGCGGACGTGCGGCAGGTCGTCGTCGAGCCAGTAGGCGCCGTCCTCGGTCACCACCAGCAGTTCCTCGAACTTGATGCCCACCCCCCGGAAGCCGATGTGCGGCTCGACCGCCCACAGGCCCGGGGTGGGCGCGTGACGGGACGACCGGCCGTCCGCCCAGAGCGGTGAACGGCCGTGCAGGCGCTCGGAGACGAGCTCGCGGCCGAGGGTCTGCAGGGTGCGCACGCCGAAGCCGAAGACGTTGACCCCGGCCGGTCCGCGGGTGACGGTGCGGGTGACCTGGTGGCCGATCACCCGGCCCGGGTAGACCTGGTGGCGATTGTCGTAGCCGTGCGCGGCGAGCTGCGCATCCACGGCCGCGTACACCTCGTTCAGCGGCTTGCGGGCGCGCACCTCGGCGAGGATTAGCTCGCGGTAGACCCGGAGGTCGGCGGCGAGGCGGTCCCAGACCCGGTTCTCGCCGACCTTGCCGCCGTAGCCGATGTCGGCGGTGTAGCCGTCCACGACGGGCGCGCAGTCCAGCACGTACGGCATGCCCTCCTCCAGGCGGCGGTTGCCGGCGAAGAACTGCAGCGGGGTGTGGAAGTGCCGGAAGGCCGTCCGGTCGCCGAACCAGGCGAAGGGGACGTGGAAGAAGTCCTGCACCCCGGCGGCGACCAAGCGGCGGCGCAGCTCGGCGGTGGTCTGCCGCTCGGTGACGCCGGGCTCGATCCAGGCGGCGACCTGTTCGGCGCAGTGGTACGCGAGTTGCTGGGTCTCGCGGAAGCGGACGAGGTCGCGCTCGGTGTAGCGGAAGGCGGGGGTCGCTGTCGCCGTCCGGGGCATGGAGGGCTCCTTCCAGAGGTCGAGGTCCAGACGTCTGGTCCAGACGTCTGGTCCAGACGTCGGGTCCAGACGTCGGGTCCAGACGTCGGGGTCTAGAGGTCGAGTACGAGGGTCTCGCCCTCGGCGGCACGGGAGACACAGGGCAGCAGGGAGCCGGCGGCGCGCTGCTCGGAGGTGAGCCGGCGGTCCCGGTGGTCGGGCGAGCCGGCCAGCACACGGACCTCGCAGGTGCCGCAGAAGCCCTGGTGGCAGGAGTACGGGAGATCGGGGCGCGCCTCGCGCAGCACGTCCAGGGCGGAGCGGTCGGCGGGCACGTCCAGGGTGGGGCCGTCGGTGCCGAGGCGGACGGTGAAGGGCTCGCCGTCGGTGATCGGGGCGGCGCCGAAGCGCTCGAAGTGCAGGGCGGCGGCCGGGGATCCGTCCAGGGCCCGCTGCACGGCGGCGAGCATGGGGGCGGGGCCGCAGCAGTAGACGGCGGCGCCGCGCGGGGCGTGGGCGAGCAGTTCGGCGCCGGCGGGGACGCCGCCGTGCTCGTCGTCGGTGCGCAGCACCACGCGGTGCGGGTCAAGCGCGCGCAGCTCGTCCGCGTACGGGAGGGTGTCGGCGCTGCGGCCGACGTGCACCAGGCGCCAGTCCAGGCCGTGCCGTTGTGCCTCGCGGGCCATCGGGAGCAGCGGAGTGATGCCGATGCCGCCGGCCAGCAGGAGGACGGCGGGCTCGGCGCAGAAGGCGAAGCCGTTGCGCGGGCGGCGGGCGGTGAGGCGGACGCCGGGGTGCAGGGTGTCGTGGATCTCGACGGACCCGCCGCCGCCCTCGGGCAGCCGCCGGACGGCGATGCGGTAGCCGGCGCGGTCGGCCGGGTCGCCGGTGAGGGAGTAGTGGCGTTCCCGGCCGGAGGGCAGGGCGAGGCGCAGGTGGGCGCCGGGCTGCCAGGCCGGCAGCGGGCCGCCGGACGGGTCGGCGAGTTGCAACTCGACGACGTCGGCGGCGAGTTCGCGGCGCGCGGTGACGACCAGCTGCAGCGGCGGGAGGGGGCGGCTGAGCGGGCGGCGGGGGTTGCGGCGCAGCAGCGGGCCGCCGAGGGCCTGGACGTAGCGGTCCTGCAGCGCGGTGAGGCGGCGCAGGAAGCGGTCCGCGCGCGGGCGGCCGTAGAGGTCGGGGGGCGGGGTGAGCAGGTCCATCCGGGCGGGGTCCTTGGGTGGGAGGGGGCGGGCGAACAGACGACGAGTAACAGATGACAGCTGACAGATGACGTCATCTGTTCGCTGAAAGCTGTCATCTGAAAGCTGTCGGCTGAAAGCTGTCGGCTGAAACCTGTCAGCGCCCGGCGGCCGCACGAGCGGCGGGCGAGGAGGCGAGGTAGCCGAGCGCCTGGCTGGAGGAGCCCTCCTGGGTGGGGTGGTAGCCGGGGCGCAGGTAGCGCAGGCCGGAGCGGAGCGACTTGACCGGGGAGGGCAGCAGACCGCGCCGGGTGATCCGGTACGCCTCGCGCCAGCTCGGGCGCAGCCGCCCGCGGAGGGTCGGGTCGGCGGCCAGCAGGAAGCGCACGCCGCGCACCCAGAGGTGGACCAGCAACGGGCCGGCCATGGCCATGGTCCGCACCCGGCGGGCGTACCCCGGGTCGAGGTGGACCAGCAGGTCGAAGGCGACGCTGCGGTGCTCGACTTCTTCGGCGCCGTGCCAGCGCAGCAGGTCGAGCATCGTCGGGTCGGCCTGGGCACGGTCCAGCCCCGGGGAGTTGAGGGCCCAGTTGCCGAGGAAGGCGGTGAAGTGCTCGATCGCCGCGATGGCCGCGACCCGCTCGATCAGGGCCTCGCGCCGCTTCGCGGGGGTCAGCCCGGGCCGGTCCCCGAGCACCCGCTGGAAGACCCAGGCGACCTGGCGCACGTACGGCCGCGGGTCGAGCCCCTGGCCGAGCAGGTGGTCCAGGACCTCCTGGTGCGCCTCGGCGTGGATGGCCTCCTGGCCGATGAACCCGAGGACCTCGTCGCGCAGTTGCTCGTCCCGGATGAGCGGCACGGCCTCCTTGAATACCTTGACGAACCAGCGCTCGCCCTCGGGGAGGAGGAGGTGCAGCACGTTGAGGATGTGGGTGGCCATCGGCTCGTCCGGCACCCAGTGCAGCGGCAGCTGGGCCCAGTCGAAGCGGACGTCCCGGGGCTCCAGGACGAGGCTGTCGTGCACGCGCGCGGCGGGGGCGGCGAGCGCGGGGACGGGGGTGGGGCGGGGCATGGCAGGCCTCCTGACCTGGGGGCGGCGGCTCGGCTCAGGGAAACGTACTCGCGGGTAGCGGCGGGGACAAGGGTTTCGGCGACTCTTATCGACATCGAGTCTAATAAGTGACGCCCGCCGGGAGACGCACCGGGAGAGGGCCGCGGAAACACGCGGGCCCCGCCGGACGCCTCACGTCCGGCGGGGCCCCTCGGGCGGACGGCTCAGACCGCCATCGCCAGCATCAGCGGCGCCGCCCGGGCCGCCAGCAGCTCGGCCGCGGCCTTCAGCTTGTGGATGTTGCCCACCGGCATCGAGGTCGCCAGGCAGCCCACCGTGCTGCCCGCCGTGATCGGCACCGCCGCGCACACCGTGCCCAGCGCGTACTCCTGGATGTCCAGCACCGGCACCGTGGCCGGCTGCCGCTCCAACCGGTGCATCAGCTGGTCGGCGTCGGTGACGGTGCGGGAGGTGAGCCGGGCGACCGGGTGCCGGGAGAGGTGGTCACGCCGGGCGTCCGCGTCCAGCTGGCCGAGCAGGCACTTGCCGATCGCGCTGGCGTGCGCGGTGGCCCGGAAGTCGACCCACTCCTGGACGGCCGGCGCGTAGTCGGCCGCCGAGACGGCCTCCACCGACAACTCGCCGTCGTGGTACCGGGTGAAGTAGACCGCGGCGCCCAACTCGTCCCGGAGTTCGGCGAGTTTGCGGTCGAGCCGGGCCTTCACCAGCAGCTCCCGGTTGTGCTGGCCGAGCAGAGCGAAGGTGCCGCCGAGGACCCAACCGCCGTCCTGGCACTGGAGGTAGCCTTCGATCTCCAGGACCTCCGCGAGCCGCCGCACGGTCGGCAGCCCGAGGGAGGTCTCCCGCGCGAGGCCCACCAGGGTGGCGCCGTCGGGGTGGCGGTCGACCGCCTCCAGCAGTCTGAGGGCGTGCTGCAGGGAGGTGATCGGGCCGGTCTGGCCCTGGTCAAGCGCGGCGTGACGACCCGGGGCTGGTGTCGACATGTCGTCCCCTTCCGATGTCCCCCCACGGAGCGACCGCGGGCACGGACCAGCCTATCGACCCGGCGGCGACGGTGACTGCTGTCCGTACATATCCGTGAACATTCCGTGGAGCAACCTCCGGTCGACCTGCGGAGGAACGGCGGGAGGACCCGGCGGGAGGACCCGGCAGGAAATCACGGCAGGAAATCACGGCGGGAGAAGAACGACCGGCCCCTCCCCCACTGCCCTGGGGGGAGAGGCCGGCCGTACGGTCACCGGGTGCGGGCCCGGCGGCCGTGGTGGGTGGTGGTACCGATGGAGGGTCGGATCCGGTGACGCCCGGTCAGCCCTCGTCGACCGCGCGCAGCTTGGCGACGGCCGCCGCCAGACGGGCGCCGTACTCCTCGTCCGCGGCGTGGAAGTGGGCGAGGTTCTTCTCCACGATGTCGTCGCGCGTCACCTGGGCCAGGAAGCCCGCGATGTTGTCGATCAGGCGGGTCTTCTCCCCGGCCGACATCAGCCGGTAGAGCTCGCCGGCCTGGAAGAAGTCGTCGTCCTTGGTGTGGGCCGGCGTGGTGTAGGTGCCGGTGTGCCCCTGCACCTTGACGGGCGCGGCGAGAGCGTTGTCGGTCTGGGCCGGGCCGTCGTACGAGTTGGGCTCGTAGTTCTTGGCGCGGCCGGCGGCGTTGGCGGCCATCAGGCCGTCCCGGCCGTAGTTGGCGGCCTCGGTGGCGCGCGGGGCGTTCACCGGCAGCTGGGTGTGGTTGACGCCGAGGCGGTAGCGCTGGGCGTCCGCGTAGGCGAAGAGCCTGCCCTGGAGCATCTTGTCCGGGGAGGGGCCGATGCCGGGCACGAAGTTGTTCGGCGAGAACGCGGACTGCTCGACCTCGGCGAAGACGTTCTCCGGGTTCCGGTTGAGCACCAGGCGGCCGACCTTGACCAGCGGGTAGTCGGCGTGCGGCCACACCTTGGTGAGGTCGAAGGGGTTGAAGCGGTAGTCCGCGGCCTCGGCGACCGGCATCAGCTGGACGTAGAGGGTCCAGGAGGGGAACACCCCGCGCTCGATGGCCTGGTGGAGGTCACGCTGGTGCGAGTCGGCGTCGGCGCCGACCACCTCGGCGGCCTGGTCGCCGTCCAGGCTGCGGATGCCCTGGTTGGTCTTGAAGTGGTACTTCACCCAGTAGGCGTCGCCGTTGGCGCTGACCCACTGGTAGGTGTGTGAGCCGTAGCCGTTCATGTGGCGGTACGAGGCGGGGATGCCGCGGTCGCCGAACAGCCAGGTGATCTGGTGGGTGGAGGCGGGCGAGTGGGCCCAGAAGTCCCAGACGTTGTCCGCCTCCTGCACGCCGGTGTACGGGTCGCGCTTCTGCGAGTGGATGAAGTCGGGGAACTTGATCGGGTCCTTGATGAAGAACACCGGGGTGTTGTTGCCGACGAGGTCGTAGTTGCCCTCTTCGGTGTAGAACTTCAGCGCGAAGCCGCGCGGGTCGCGCACCGCGTCGTTGGAGCCCAGGTTGCCGGCCACGGTGGAGAAGCGCAGGAAGACCTCGGTGCGCTTGCCGACCTCGGACAGGAAGGCCGCCCGGGTGTACTGCGACACCTCGTCGGTGACCTCGAAGTAGCCGTACGCGCCGGAGCCGCGGGCGTGCACGACGCGCTCCGGGATGCGCTCGCGGTTGAACCGGGCCAGCTTCTCCAGCAGCTGCTGGTCCTGGATCAGCAGCGGGCCGTACTCGCCGACCGAGGCCGAGTTCTGGTTGTCGGCGATCGGGGCGCCGGACTCCGTGGTCAGGATCTTGGACATGGAGGGTCCTTCAGGTGTCGATAAGGGCGGTGCGTGGAGGGTGCGGTGGGCGGGGCCCGGTGGGGCCGGGCGGGCGGGCCCGGCCGCCCGCACGGACCCGGCTGCCGGGGCGGGCGGCCACCGGGGCAGGACGGGTTAGACGCCGAGCAGGCGCCAGACCGCCGAGCGGCGGCGGGAGGAGTGCTCGCCGTCGGGGCCGTCGGCCGGCCGGAGCTCCGCGACGGCGGCGGCGGCCGCGACCGGGTCGGCGAGCGGGCGGGCGGCGGTCAGCCCTGCGGCCTCGTCGGCGGTCAGCCCGGCCCCGGTGAGGGCCGCGGCGGCCTCGGCGGCCGGGACGGCGTTGAACCAGCGCAGCGCGAGGGCCGCCCGGCCGGCCTCGGTGAGGCGGCCGGTGATCCGGAGGCGGGCGAGCCCGCCGTCCGGGTAGACGTTGATCCGTACGTGGGTCACCGGGCGGCCGGCAGCGAGCCGGAAGCGGTGCCGGGTGTCGGGCTGCAGGCGGGTGCGGGGCAGGATCTCGAACCACTCGCCGTCGGCCGGGTCGGCCCCGGTCGAGGCGTCGAAGCCGATCAGGTCGGCCCAGCCGGGGGCATTGGCGACGAAGTGGGTGGTGTCCACCTCGACGGCCAGGGCCTCACCGCCCCCGGCCAGGGCGATCTGCACCCAGTCGTTGGCCTTGTCGCGCCGACGCCGGGTCTCCCAGCCCTCGCCCATGACGGAGGCGCGACCGGGAGCGTTCAGGTTGTGCGGGGAGGAGAAGTAGCGGTCGGACGCCGCCTCGGCCACACCGCCGTACTCCTGGGCGGCCAGGTCGAAGGTGAGGCCGTCCAGTTCGCGCGGGTCGGGCAGCACCTCGCCGTGCACGCGCAGCCGGGCGACGCCGCCGTCCGGGAAGATGTTCAGCCGGACGTGGGTGTAGCGGGTGGTGTCCTCGACGGCGAACTCGTGGGCGGTGTCGCCCCGCAGCGGGGTGCGCGGCACGATCGTGGTCCACTCGGCGGCCTGCAGTTCCTCGGGCGAGGGGTGGCCGGGTACGGACGCGGCCTCGACGGAGGCGGACTCCGGGTAGTTCCCGGTGAAGTGGGCGGTGTCCACGATCACGCCGCGGATCAGGCCGGCGGCGCCGAGCCGGACGATCGCCCAGTCGTGGTCCTGGTCGGTGGGGTGCGGCTGCTCGGCGGAGACGCCGCGGCGGCGCTTGGACTCCCAGCCGTCCATGATCTGGCCCTTGTGGCCGAAGGTGTGCGGGCGGAACTCGGCCGCCTTGGCGACCAGCAGGTTCTCGGCGTCCGCGAAGGTGTCCTCGTTGGTCGCGACGACGCCCGCGCCGAGCGGTCGGGAGGCCAGGTTGACCAGCTCGGTGAAGGGAGCGCTCGGGGTGTCGGCAGTGGTCACTGACTCTCCTCGGAAGACGGTGGCGGTTCGGGAAGCGGTGTCGACTCGGGACGCGGTGACGGCTCGGAAAGCCGCGTCGGCTCGGTCAGTCGTGTCGGCTCGGTCAGTCGTGTCGGCTCAGGAAACGGAGCCGGCTCAGGAAGCGGAACCGGCTCAGGAAGCGGAGCCGGAAGGCGAGTCGGCCGGCCGGGTGAGCTGGCGGCCGAAGGGCTCGGCGTCGGTGTCCACCGCGCGGCCGCGCAGCCAGGTGGTGCGCACGGTGCCGGTCAACCTCCGTCCCGCGTACGGGGTCACCGGGTTGCGGTGGTGCAACTCCCCCGCGTGGACGGAGAATTCGCCGTCGGGATCGAAGGCGACCAGGTCGGCGTCGTGGCCCGGGGCGATGGCGCCCTTGAGGCCGGTGAGGCCGGCCAGTTCGGCCGGGCCGGAGGACATCCAGCGCACCAGGTCGGCCAGGGTGTGGCCGCGGCGGCGGGCCTCGGTCCAGACCGCCGGCAGGCCGAGCTGCAGTGAGGCGATGCCGCCCCAGGCGGCCGCGAAGTCGCCGTTGCCGCCGTACTCGGGCAGCAGCTTGAGGTCGGGGGTGGACGGCGAGTGGTCGGAGACGACGGCGATGAACTCGCCGTTCGCCAGGGCCTCCCAGAGCGCGTCCCGGTTGGACTCGTCGCGGATCGGCGGGCAGCACTTGAAGGCGGTGTCGCCGTCGGGCACCTGTTCGGCCGCGAGAGTCAGGTAGTGCGGGCAGGTCTCGGCCGTGACCCGGACGCCGTCCGCGCGGGCCTGGCGCAGCAGCGGCAGGACGGCGGCGGAGGAGACGTGCAGGATGTGGACCCGGGCGCCGGTGCGCCGGGCCGTGTCCAGCAGGTGGGCGACGGCCGCGGTCTCCGCGTCGGCGGGCCGGGAGGCCAGGAAGTCCCGGTAGTGGACGCCTGGTTGCTGCGGGGCGGCAGCGAGGACGGCCGGGTCCTCGGCGTGGATGATCGCCAGTGCTCCGAGCCGGGCCTGTTCGGCCAGTGCGGCTTCCAGGTCGGCGGCCTCGACGTGCGGGAACTCGTCGACACCGGAGGGGGCGAGGAAGCTCTTGAAGCCGAACACGCCCTCGCGGTGCAGCGGTTCGAGGTCCGCAACGTTGCCGGGGACGGCGCCGCCCCAGAAGCCGAGGTCGACCCAGGCCTGGCCTTCGGCGGTCTTCCGCTTGGCCAGCAGTCCCTCCACCGTGGTGGTGGGCGGGATCGAGTTGAGCGGCATGTCGATGACGGTGGTGACGCCGCCGGCCGCGGCGGCCCGGGTGGCGGTGGCGAAGCCCTCCCACTCGGTGCGGCCGGGCTCGTTGACGTGCACGTGGGTGTCGACCAGGCCGGGCAGCAGCGCGGTGTCGCCGAGGTCGGCGAGTTCGCGGTCGCCGACCGTGAGCGAGCCGTGCGCGACGACCTGCACGATCTTCCCGTCCCGGATCAGCACGTCCGCGGGGCGCTCGCCGTCGGACAGGACCACCCGCCGGGAGCGGATCACCGTCGGCTGGCTGAAAGGCATGGGGGACCTCCGGAACCTGGGAGTCGGGGCTGGTTCGAGGGTGCTTCGAGAGTGGATCGAGGGCGGTTCGGGTGTGCACCGGGGATGGTGCCGAAGGGTGGTGCCGGACAGGCGGAGGCGGGGGATTGCGGGGAGCCTAGGCCTGCCTTCAACAAAACGTCAATGGAGGAACGTACGAGGGTTCGTCGCGCCGGCGAGTCGGTTCGGCGCGAGGACAGCCCGGTTCAACGCGCCAGCAGCTCGCCGGCCAGCTTCTCCCCCGCGAGCTCGGCCAGCTCGGCGGCCCTGGTCATGCTGTCCCCCGGCTGCTCGGCCAGGTCGGTCAGCGCGACCGCCGCGGCGAAGCCGGCGGCCCGCCACTCGGGCTCGGAGAGCTCCAACCGGCCTGCCACGGCGGCCACCCGAACCCCCGCCCGGGCGGCCGCCGCGGCAACTCCGGCGGGGGCCTTGCCGTGGAGCGTCTGTGCGTCCAGGCAGCCCTCGCCGGTCACGACGAGGCGTGCCCCACGCACGGCCCCGTCGAAGCCCAGCAGATCGAGCAGCAGCTCGATGCCGGGTCGCATGGTGGCGCCGAGCAGGGCGAGGGCGGCGAAGCCCACCCCGCCCGCGGCCCCGGCGCCGGGGGCCTCCCGCACGTCCCGCCCGGTGGCCTCGGCGACCAGGTCGGCGAAGCGGGTCAGCCCTTCCTCCAGGACCACCAGGTCGTCGCCGTCGGCGCCCTTCTGCGGGCCGTACACGGCGGTGGCGCCGCGCGGCCCGAGCAGCGGGTTGTCCACGTCGCAGGCGACCACGATCTCCACCCCGCCCAGCGCGTCGGCCAGCGGGCCCGGGTCGATCTCCGCGAGCCGGCGCAACGCGGCCCCGCCGGGCGGGAGGTCGGCGCCGTCGGCGTCGCGCAGGCGCACTCCGAGCGCCTGTACCATGCCCGCGCCGCCGTCCGTACAGGCGCTGCCGCCGAGGCCGAGCACGATCCGCTTGGCGCCGAGCGCGACTGCCCGGGCGATCAGCTGGCCGACCCCGTAGGACCCGGCCGCGAGCGGGGCGGTCCGGCCGCCGGGCAGCCGGGCCAACCCGGAGGCCTGCGCCAGCTCGACCACGGCGGTGTCGCCCCGCACGGCGAGCGCCGCGGCCACCGGCAGACCGGTGGGACCAGCCACCTTGGCCGCGACCCGGTCGAAGCCGGCCGCGAGCGCGGCGGCCAGGGTGCCCTCGCCGCCGTCGGCGACGGGCAGTTCGCGCACCTCGGTGCCGGGGGCCGCGCGCCGGATGCCGGCGGCGATCCGGGCTGCCACCTCGGCACCTTCCAGGGTGCCCTTGAACTTGTCGGGGGCGACGACCACATGGCCCTGGTGGGGGATGGGGGGCATGGTGCGTCCTCGCTTCCGTACGGGTCTGGCGGTGGTACTGCGACGTGCGTCCAGCATGGGCCCAGGGGGTCCGGCGGTGCGACCCGCTCGGCCCCGGGGATTCGGGGGTGCGCCCCCTCCCCGCCGTTCCCCTCGTCCCGCTTCCGACGTACGAGGGGCTCCCCTCGGCGGGGAGGGGGCCTGGCGACGCGTCAGGCACGACCGAAGTGCCCCCAGGGAGGGTGTACGCATCACCGGCTGGATCGACCGGCGGGCGGGCGGATGAGCCCCGGCCCGCGCGCCGGTCGGGTACGACCCCCTGGCGGCGCGGGCACGACCGGATGGGTACACGCCGCCAGGGGAGCTTGGGGGCGGGGGCTCCGGTGCGGAGCCCCCGCGGATGTTGCCGGGGGGTGTTACTTGACCTCGCGGCCGGAGAGCCGCTCGACGCCGCGCAGCAGCGCCGAGTGGTCGAGCGAGCCGTCGCCGTTGGCGCGGGCGGAGGCGACCAGCTGGGCCACCACGGCGCCGACCGGCAGCGCGGCGCCCACGGCGCGGGCGGCGTCGGTGACGATGCCCATGTCCTTGTGGTGCAGGTCGATCCGGAAGCCGGGGGCGAACTCGCGGTCGAGCATGTTCGCCTTCTTGCGGTTGAGCACGGTCGAGCCGGCCAGGCCGCCGCCGAGCACGTCCAGCGCGGCCTGCAGGTCGACGCCGGCGTTCTCCAGGAACACCACGGCCTCGGCGAGCACCTGGATGTTGACGGCGACGATCAGCTGGTTGGCGGCCTTGACGGTCTGGCCGGCGCCGGACGGGCCGACGTGGACGACCGTGGTGCCCAGCACGTCGAACAGCGGCTTGGCCTCGGCGAAGTCCTCGGCGGCGCCGCCGACCATGATCGACAGGACGGCCTCGATGGCGCCGGCCTCGCCGCCGGACACCGGGGCGTCCAGGGTGCGGACGCCCTTCTCCTTGGCGGCCGCCTCGACCTTGATCGAGGTCTGCGGGGTGATCGAGGACATGTCGATCACCAGCGTGCCGGGCCGGACGTTCTCCAGCACGCCGCCCTCGCCCAGGATGACCTGCTCGACGTGCGGGTCGGCCGGGACCATGGTGATGACGACCTCGGCGTCCTTCACCGCGTCCGCGATGCTGGTGGCACCGTGGCCGCCGGCCGCGACCAGGGCGTCGATCTGCGGCTGGGTGAGGTTGAAGCCGGTGACGTGGTGGCCGGCCTTGACCAGGTTGGCGGCCATCGGGCTGCCCATGATGCCGAGGCCGATGAAGGCGATCTTGCGGCTCATCGCGTCGTTCCTTACGTGGTTCGTGGGGTGGGGAGGCTCCGGGCGCTCCGGGTACTCGGGGCGCTCGGTCGACTACTCGGCGGCGCGCAGCTCGCGCGGCAGCCACCCGAAGCTGTCGGCGCTGACGCCGGTGGAGGGGCGGTACTCCAGGCCGATCGGGCCGGTGTAGCCGGCGGCGGTGAGCCGGGCGAACAGGTCCTCGAAGTCGAGGCCGCCGGTGCCGGGCTCGTTGCGGCCCGGGTTGTCGGCGATCTGCACGTGGCCGATGCGGTCGGCGTAGGTGTCGATGACCTGGGCCAGGTCCTCGCCGTTCTTGGCCAGGTGGTACAGGTCGCACAGGAACCGGGCGTTGCCCAGCCCGGTGGCGGCGTTGACCTTGTCGACCACCTCGACCGCAGCAGCGGCCGTGACCAGCGGGTAGTCCGGGGACTCCGCCCCGTTCAGGGCCTCGATCAGCAGGATCGCGCCGATCTCGTGCGCGGCCTTCGCGGCGAGCACGAGGTTCTCCAGCGCGAGCGCGTCCTGCTCGGCCGCCTCGACGCCCTCGACCCGGTTGCCGTACAGCGCGTTGAGCGCCTTGGCGCCGAGCGAGCCGGCGAGCTGCGCGGCGACCGGGACGTTGGCCCGGAAGCGCTCCCGCTCGGACGGCACCGAGACGGTGCCGCGGGCGCCCTTGCTCAGGTCGTCCAGGTAGTTGAGACCGGTGAGCCGCACTCCGGCGTCGGTGAACGCCTTGCGGAGCGCGTCCTGATCGGCCTGCGAGGGGGCGTGCTCCTCGCCGAAGGGCCACCACAGCTCGGCTGCGGTGAAGCCGGCCGCGGCGGCCGCGGCAGGGCGCTCCAGCAGGGGCAGCTCGCCGAACAGGATCGACAGGTTGACCGTGAAGTGGTGCTTGGCAGCGGCCGTCACGTCAATCACCTCTCATCTCTCTTCCGTCATCCGCAACTTCCACGATCCGGAAGAGGGATTCTGTGTGGTGGAAGCATCTCCGGACGGCGAAGCGAGTGTCAAGGGAGTCGCAACATTTTGTTGAAGACACCTCGGCAGGCCGCCACCTCCCCCGTTCCGGCTGTTCGATCACCCAGCCCCTGCCTGCCCGCACCCCCGCTCGCTACAGTGAGCTCGTGCGATTGATGGTGGAGTTCACGACAGAACCGTTCGAACTGGACACGTTCCCGGAGCACGCCGCGGCGGCCCGCAAGGCCGTCGACGAGGCCGGCCTGGCCGTGTCGGTCGGCCCCTTCGGGACCGGCGCCGAGGGCGAGGCCGACCAGGTCCTCGCCGCGGTGACCAGACTGCTCCGGGAGACCCTGGACGCCGGCGCGACCCGGATCTCGGTCCAGGTCAGCGTCCTGGACGAGGAGGTCGGTACGCCGTGACCGAGCACGTGGAGCACCCGCTCGCCGCGGCGATGAAGCCGCTGCTGGACGCGGTCGGCGCGACGCCCGTCCCGCTGGACGAGGCGAAGGCCGAGGACGTCGTCCTGGAGTGGGAGGGCACCCCGGCCCTGGCCGTCCGACTGCCGCACCTGAACAGTGCGCTGGACCGGCTGCTGGCCGAGATGGCCCGCCAGTTCGACGGCCGCCCGCTGGCCGAGCTCGACCGGCTGGAGAAGCAGCGGGTCGTCGCCCTCCTGGAGGAGCGCGGCGCCTTCACCGTCCGCCACGGCGTCGAGACGGTCGCCTCGGCCCTGGGCGTCAGCCGGTTCACGGTGTACAACTACCTGAACCGCCAGGACGGCTCGAAGTCCTCCTGAGAACCGCCCCGGGCGGCACCGTTCCCGCAGGCGGGAGCCCCGACCGGGGGCTTCCGGACGGGTGACCCCGTCGGTACGGCCAGTCTGGATCGGCCCGCGGCGGGGCACACTTGGCGAATCGCACACGAAAGGCCCCGGCATCGCGGGCCGGTTCAAAACGTAACCACCAACCGTTCAACAAAGTGTTGACGGCCGGGTGGGGTCGATCTAGCTTTTCCGGGTGGCACCACTCTTCAGGAGGTCCACTCGTGACCAACCACCCCCACACCCTTGACGCCCTGGCCGCGGCCGACGCCGCGGAGCTGCAGGAGATCCTGCTGGAGGTATGCTCCAGCCCCCGCTGGGCCGCCGCCGTCGCGAAGGCCCGGCCCTGGTCCGACCGCGAGAGCCTGCTCGCCGCCAACGCGGCGGCCATGGCCTCGCTCACGGCCGACGACCTGCGCGACGCGATGGCCGGCCACGCCCGGATCGGCAAGCCCAAGGCGGGCGACGCCACCTCCGAGCGCGAGCAGGCCGGGATCCAGGGCGTGGACCAAGCGGTCCTCGACGAACTGCACCAGGCCAACGCCGCCTACGAAGCGAAGTTCGGCCACGTGTTCCTGATCTGCGCCACCGGCCGCACCGCCGTCGGCATGCTCACCGCCCTGCGCGAGCGCCACCCCAACGACGCCGCCACCGAGGCGGAGATCGTCCGCGAGGAGCTGCGCAAGATCAACGACATCCGCCTCGACCGTCTGATCGGCGGCTCCTGACGTACAGTCAGGGGTGTTCGGCGGGTGCACCGTTCCGGTGCATCTGGCGCACGCATCCGGCGCACGCATCTGACGCACCATCAACTCTGCCATCAGTAAGGTCACCTCGCCCATGACTGGCATCTCCACCCACGTGCTCGACACCAGCCTCGGCCGGCCGGCCGAAGGCGTCCCCGTCGAGCTCGCACTGCACACCGAGGGTGGCTGGCAGGTGCTCGGCACCTCCGCCACGGACTCCGACGGCCGGGTCAAGGACCTGCCGGCCGTGGAGGCGGGCTCGGTCGTCCGGCTGCTCTTCGACACCGGCGCGTACTACGCGCTCAAGTCCTCCGAGCCGCCGTTCTTCCCCGAGGTCTCGATCGTCTTCACGGTCGCGCCCGAACAGCACCACTACCACGTGCCGTTGCTGCTCAACCCGTTCGGATACTCGGTCTACCGCGGAAGCTAGTAGACCGACCTGGAAGCTCTAGGAGCCACGTCATGGCCCACGTGCTCGGTCAGAACCAGTACGGCAAGGCGGAGAACCGCATCGTCCGGATCTACCGCGACTCCACCCGGCACGAGATCAAGGACCTGAACGTCTCGGTCTCCCTCCAGGGTGAGTTCGAGGACGTCCACCTCACCGGGTCCAACGCCAACTGCCTCCCCACCGACACCACCAAGAACACCGTCTACGCCTTCGCCAAGGAGTACGGCATCGAGTCGGCCGAGGCCTTCGGCATCGTCCTGGCCCGCCACTTCGTCGACGACACCGAGCGCGGCGTCGTGCACAGCGCCAGGATCCGGATCGAGGAGTACGCCTGGGACCGGATCAAGACGCCGGACAACTCGGCCCGCTTCATCGGCTCGGAGGAGGTCGGCCACTCCTTCGTCCGCAACGGCCAGGAGACCCGCACCACCGAGGTCGTCTACGACGGTGAGACCGTCCAGGTCATCTCCGGCCTGAAGGACCTCATCGTGATGAACTCCACCAACTCGGAGTTCTGGGGCTACATCAAGGACAAGTACACCACCCTGCAGGAGGCGTACGACCGCATCCTCGCCACCCAGGTGACCGCCCGGTGGAAGTACGGCTACAGCGGCCGGGACGGCGAGGCCCAGCCCAACTGGAACCGCTCCTACGCCCACGTCAAGCGCCACCTGCTGGAGGCCTTCGCCGAGACCTACTCCTACTCGCTGCAGCAGACCCTGCACGCAATGGGCACCCGGGTCCTCAACAACCGCGCCGAGGTGGACGAGGTCCGCCTCGAACTGCCCAACAAGCACCACTTCCTGGTCGACCTGGAGCCCTTCGGTCTCAAGAACGACAACGAGGTCTACTACGCCGCGGACCGCATGTACGGCCTGATCGAGGGCACCGTGCACCGCGAGGGCGTCGTACCGGTCATCCCGGTCGCCTGACCTCCCCCGCGACCGTGGACTCCGCCCGGAATCGCCGCACCCTCCGGCCCGCACGGGCCGGTCGAGTCCGGGCGGGCCGGTCCACCCGCAGGACCCGCACCACGTGCGCCACCTGTTTCGCCACCCGCACCATCCGTTTCTCCACCCCCACCCACCGGAGTTCGTGCCTGCCTCGCGGCGGCCGGCCCGGGGCACTGGAGAAGCACCCCGAGGGATCCTTGCTCCGCCGTCCCGTCCTCGGGGGTCTCCAGCGCCGCGGGCGCGCCGGGAGCCACGGGCACAAGAGGGGCTCGACATGGCACCCAGCAACACCAGCAGTACAGACGGCGGTTCCACCCCTGCAAGACCCCCTGGCCCGGACACGTCCACCAGCCTCCCCGGCAAGGAGTCCGGGCCGGGGATCCACCCCGTGGACGAGTTGCTGCCCCCGGTGAAGCTGGTCTCCACCGGACTCCAGCACGTCGCCGCGATGTACGCGGGAGTCGTCGCACCCCCGCTCATCGTCGGCGCCGGAGTCGGGCTCTCGCCCGCCGAACTCGCCCTCCTCATCTCGGCCAGCCTGTTCACCGCCGGACTGGCCACCCTCCTCCAGACCCTCGGCGTCTGGAAGATCGGCGCGCGACTGCCGTTCGTGAACGGCGTCTCCTTCGCGGGGGTCGCGCCCATGATCGCCATCGCCAAGGAGCACGGACCGAAGGACGCCCTCCCGGTGATCTTCGGAGCGGTGATCGTCGCGGGGCTCCTGTGCTTCCTCGCGGCGCCGTACTTCTGCAAGCTCATCCGGTTCTTCCCCCCGGTCGTCCAGGGCACCGTGATCACCCTCATCGGGGTGTCCCTGCTCCCGGTGGCGGTCAACTGGGCGCGCGGCGGCTCGCCGAGCGCCCCCGGGTACGGCTCCATGCGGGCCATCGGCCTCGCCGCGATCACCCTCGTCGCGGTGGTGCTCTGCAACCGGCTGCTGCGCGGCTTCTGGCAGCAGCTGTCCCTGCTCGTCGGCCTGGCGCTCGGCACCCTGATCGCCCTCCCGCTGGGGCTGGCCGACTTCGGCGCGGTCCGGGACGCGAAGGTCTTCGCGCTCCCCTCCCCGTTCCACTTCGGCGCGCCGATGTTCGACGCGGCCGCGATCGTCTCGCTCTGCATCGTCATGGTGGTCTCGATGACCGAGTCCACCGCCGACATGCTCGCGCTCGGCAAGATCGTCGACCGCGAGGCCGACGAGCCCACCCTCGCCGCCGGCCTGCGCGCCGACGGCCTGGCCACCGCGATCAGCCCGGTCTTCAACGGCTTCGCCGCCAGCGCCTTCGCCCAGAACATCGGGCTGGTGGCGCTGACGAAGATCCGCAGCCGGTTCGTGGTCGCGGCCGGCGGAGGCATCCTGGTCCTGCTGGGGCTGTTCCCCGTGCTGGGCTCGGTCGTCTCCCTGGTGCCGCAACCCGTCCTCGGCGGCGCCGGGATCGTGCTCTTCGGCACGGTCGCGGCGAGCGGCATCCGCACCCTCGCGGAGGCCGGCATGGAGTCCAGCTCCCACACCATCCTGGTGTCGGTCTCGCTCGGCGTCGGCATCATCCCGATCGCCGCGCCGACCTTCTACGACCCCTTCCCGGAGGCCGTCCGGACCCTGATGCACTCGGGGATCTCGGCCGGCTGCGTGATGGCCGTCCTGCTCAACCTGCTCTTCCACCACGTCGGAACCACCCGCCGGTCCAGATCCGGCCAGGGCTCCGGCGCGACGGTGCCGACGGCGACACCGTCCTGACCGGTCCGGAGGGGCGCGCCGCCCGCACACCGCCCGACGCGCGCCCCTCCCGGCCCTCCCCCATAGGAGTGACACCATGGCAGTCCAGCCCCCGCCCGCAGACCAGCGGATCGTGATCGAGAACGTCGCGATCGCCACCGTCGACGCCGACGACACCGAGTACGCCCGCGGCCACGTCGTCATCCTCGGCAACACGATCGAATCGGTCGGCGACGGCCCCGCCCCGGCCTGGCTGGACAACGTGGTGCGCCGGATCAACGGCGAGGGCCACCTGATCACCCCCGGACTGGTCAACACCCACCACCACTTCTACCAGTGGATCACCCGCGGCCTCGCCCAGGACAACATCCTGTTCGACTGGCTCGTCGCCCTCTACCCGACCTGGGCCCGGATCGACGAGAGGCTCGTCCACGCCGCCAGCCAGGGCTCCGCCGCCGCCCTCCTCAAGTCCGGCTGCACCACCGCCTCGGACCACCACTACGTCTTCCCCAAGGACGGCGGCGACGTCCTCGGCGCCTCCATCGAGGCCGTCCAGGAGCTCGGCCTGCGCTTCACCGCGCTGCGCGGCTCGATGGACCGCAGCAAGAAGGACGGCGGCCTGCCCCCGGACCACGCGGTCGAGGAGCTGGACGACATCCTGGCCGCCTCCGAGGCCGCCGTGGACACGTACCACGACTCCTCCTTCGGCTCGATGCTGCACGTCGCCATCGCGCCCTGCTCGCCGTTCTCCGTCTCCACCGACCTGCTCCGCCAGTCCGCCGAACTCGCCCGCCGCAAGGGCGTACGGCTGCACACCCACGGCTCGGAGACGGCCGAGGAGGAGCAGTTCTGCAAGGAGCTGTTCGGCATGGGCCCGACCGACTACTTCGAGTCGGTGGGCTGGCTCGGCGAGGACGTCTGGATGGCGCACTGCGTCCACATGAACGACTCCGACATCGCCAAGTTCGCCGAGACCGGCACCGGCGTCGCCCACTGCCCGTCCTCCAACGCCCGCCTGGCCGCCGGCATCGCCCGGGTGCCCGACATGCTCCGGGCCGGCGTCCCGGTCGGCCTCGGCGTGGACGGCACCGCCTCCAACGAGTCCGGCGAACTCGGCACCGAGCTGCGCAACGCCCTGCTGATCAACAGGCTGCACGGCTCCCCCACCGCCCTGACCGGGCGCCAGGCGCTGCGCCTGGGCACCATGGGCGGCGCCCGGGTGCTCGGCCGGCAGAACGAGATCGGTTCGATCGAGGTCGGCAAGCTCGCCGACCTGGCGCTGTGGAAGATCGACGGGGTCCTGCACTCCTCGATCGCCGACCCGGTCGCCGCGCTCACCTTCGGCGCGCTGCCGCCGCTGTCGGTGCTGTTCGTCAACGGCAACGCGGTGGTCGAGAAGGGTCAGCTCACCACGGTCAACGAGGACCGGATCGCGCGCGACTGCGCCCGCGCCGCCCGCGAACTGGCGGCCCGACCGGTCTGACGACCCCTCCGGACTCCGGGAGCGCCCAGGGACGGTGCGCACCCGGACTCCGCGGGCCCGGAAGGGCTCACGGACTGCGGCCCCGAACCCACGGCGAGGGTTCGGGGCCGCAGCGCGTTCCGGGTCGGCGGGTGACGGATGACAGGTGACAGATAACAGACAACAGCGAACGGATAACAGATGATGAAAGTTGTCATCTGTCATCTGTTCGCTGTCGGTTGTCGGCCGTCAGCCGTCGGCCGTCGGCCGTCAGCTGTTGACCACTGTCAGGCCGTCCGCCCGAGCGTCGCCAGGTAGGCGCGCCAGCCGCCGTGGTGGGTGATCTCGCGGTGCACCCCGCGCTCGGCCTCGCCCCGGGCGAGCAGCATGGAGAAGCACGCGGAGCCGTCCTCCAGCGTGATCACGCCCAGCTCCAGCTCGCGCGGCTCGCCGGGCAGGACGTCGTCCCGCAACCGCTCCAGGCTGATGTCGTACAGCTCGCCCTCGATGGCGGTGTCGACGGTCGGGTCGGGCAGCAGCCCGGGGCAGACATCCGTGCCGCCGCTGTGGTCGATGGAGAAGAAGCGGTAGCCGGGGGCGGTCCTGGCGGGGCCGATCAGTGCGTCGGCGACCTTGGCGTGGAAGGGACCGCCGACCATCGCCTGGCCGTTGAAGAAGATGCGGGGCACGGGGTGAACTCCTCGGGGGGAAAAGACCGTTCCGCACGGCGACGAGAGGACAGGTGGATTCGTCGCCGTACGGAACGGAGTAACGGACCGCCGGAGTGCTACGTCCTGGCAGGCGGCAGCGGTGGCGCCGGCGGATAGATTGGGCTCAGCCCAACAGGGGAAGCGCGGGGAGGGTCAGGAAGTCCGCGAACTCCTCGGCCAGGGCGACCTGTTCGAAGAGGCGGGCGGCCTCGCGCCAGCGGCCGGCGCGGTAGGTCTCCTCGCCCAGCTCGGCGAGGAGGTCGGCCAGCTCCGCGGCGACCAGGGTGCGGACCAGCTCGGCGGTGGCCTTCTCGCCGGTGTCGGACAGCACGACCCCGTTGTGGATCCACTGCCAGATCTGCGAGCGGGAGATCTCGGCGGTGGCGGCGTCCTCCATCATGTTGAAGATGGCGACCGCACCGAGCCCGCGCAGCCAGGCCTCGATGTAGCGCAGGCCGACCTGGACGGCGTTGTGCAGCCCCGCGCGCGTGCAGGTGCCGCCGGCGCCGGCGATGTCGAGCAGTTGGGCGGCGGTGACCGGCTCGGTCGGGCCGGGGTTGTCCTTCTGGTGGGGCCGCTCGCCGAGGACGGCGTCGAAGGAGGCCCGGGCGACCGGAACCAGGTCCGGGTGGGCGACCCAGGAGCCGTCGAAGCCGTTGCCGGCCTCGCGGTCCTTGTCGGCCTTGACCTTCTCCAGCGCGGCCGCGTTGACCTCGGGGTCCTTGCGGCTGGGGATGAAAGCGGCCATCCCGCCGATGGCGTGGGCGCCGCGCTTGTGGCAGGTCTGCACCAGCAGGCGGGTGTAGGCGGCCATGAACGGCGAGGCCATGGTCACGCTGTTGCGGTCCGGCAGGATGTAGTGCTCGCCGGCGTCGCGGAAGTTCTTGACGATCGAGAACAGGTAGTCCCAGCGTCCGGCGTTGAGGCCGGCCGCGTGGTCGCGCAGCTCGTGGAGGATCTCGTCCATCTCGAAGGCGGCGGTGATGGTCTCGATCAGGACGGTGGCGCGGATGGTGCCGTACGGGATGCCGAGTGCGGCCTGGGCGTGGGTGAACACGTCGTTCCAGAGCCGGGCCTCCAGGTGGCTCTCGGTCTTCGGCAAGTAGAAGTACGGCCCGGAGTTGGGGTCCTCGGCACCCCTGGCGAGCAGCCGGGCGGCGTTGTGGAAGAAGTAGAGGCCGAAGTCGAGGAAGGCGCCGGCCACCGGGTTGCCGTCGACCAGCAGGTGGCTCTCGTCCAGGTGCCAGCCGCGCGGGCGGACCACGACGGTGGCGAGTTCGGCGGCGGGCTTGAGGGTGTACGCCTTGCCGGCGGCGGTGGTGAAGTCGATCCGGCCCTCGAAGGCGTCGATCAGGTTGATCTGGCCGCTGACCACGTTCTCCCAGGTCGGGGAGGTGGCGTCCTCGAAGTCGGCGAGCCAGACCTTCGCCCCGGAGTTGAGGGCGTTGATGACCATCTTGCGGTCGGTGGGGCCGGTGATCTCGACCCGGCGGTCCTGGAGGGCGCGGGGGGCTTCGGCGACCTTCCAGTCCCCGGCGCGGACGTCCGCGGTCTCGGGGAGGAAGTCCAGCGTGCCGGTCGCCGCGATCTCGGCACGGCGGGCCTTCCTCCGGGCCAGGAGCTCCTGCCGACGGCCTTCGAAGGCGCGATGGAGGCCGACGACGAAGGCGATCGCCTCCGGAGTGAGCACCTCCTCCGCCCGGTGGACGCGAGGACCGGCGACAGTGACGACCGGAGCGGCGGTGGAGGCGGTTGGGGGTACCCCCGGCCGGAGGCTGGGGGAGGGTCCCTGATCGGTAGCCATGGGCAGGACACTCCTAAGCGGTTGAGCCTGGCGGAGGGAGCTCCGGTGGGAACTTCCTCGGGAACTTCCTCGATCGTTACCCGCCTGTCGGCGAGTTCGATTCTGTAAAGTGGAGACTAGTTTCCGCGATACAGAATTTCAACGGTTTGTTGAAGAGGTCGCCGGGACTCTACTCCTCCCCGACAGCGAAGGGAACGCCGGTGGTTGCGACCCCCGACACAGCATCGACGACAGGCGCCGACCGCGCGAGCGGCGGCGTGCAGTCCGTCGAGCGCGCCTTCCAACTCCTGGAGGCGCTGGCCGATTCCGGCGGCGTGGCCACCCTCAGCGAACTCTCCGGTAGTTCCGGCCTCCCCATGCCGACCATCCACCGCCTGGTTCGTACCCTCGTCCAGCAGGGCTATGTCCGCCAGGACACCGCACGCCGCTACACCCTCGGCCCCCGGCTGATCCGTCTCGGCGAGACCGCCGGCCGGCTGCTCGGCAGCTGGGCCCGCCCCTACCTGGCCGAACTCATGGAGGCCACCGGCGAGACCGCCAACCTGGCGGTCCTGGAGGGCGGCGAGGTGGTGTACGTCGGGCAGGTTCAGTCGCGGCGCTCGATGCGGATGTTCACCGAGGTCGGACGGCGGGTCCAGCCGCACTGCACCGGCGTCGGCAAGGCCCTGCTCGCCCAGCTCCCCGCGGAAGAGGCCCGCGCGATCCTCGGCCCCAACCCGCTCCCCGCGCACACCGAGTACACGGTCACCGACCCGCAGGAGCTGCTGGACCAGCTCGCCGAGGCGCGCGAGCGCGGCTACGTGGTCGACGACCAGGAGCAGGAGATCGGCGTCCGCTGCATCGCGCTGGCCGTCCCGGGCGCGCCGACGCCCACCGCGCTCTCGGTCTCCGGACCGGAGGCCCGCATCCGGGCCCTGGAGGAGCAGGCCGGGGCCGCCTCGCTGGTGCCGGTGATGCACCAGATCGCCGCCCGGCTGGGGCAGGTCCTCGCCCCCTGACGCTCCGTCAACCCGCCGCGTCGGCGGGCGGGGCCGGGACTCGCCCGGCGTCCTCCGTTCGAGCGGACGGCGGGCGGGTTGCACCCCGGCCGCGACGGCGGCTCCGCCACCCTGGTGCGGACGCGGCCCGCAACGGCGCGGGCCGCCGGAACGCGAGGGCAGGGTGGACGGCATGGAGCACCGGGGAGTGCACGGCACCGCCGGGATCGGCGCGGGGGGCGATACGGGAAACGGGAGCGGTTCGGGGGCCGGGAGGTTCGGCGGCGCCGGGTGGGTCGCGGTGGTGGCCGCGGGCTGTGCGGTGGCGGTGCTGGCCACCGGCCCGTCCTGGGCGCTGCGGCGGCCCGAGCCGCGGCCGGCCGTGGAGGTCGTCGCACCGGGCGCACCCCAGGCCTCCACCCTGCCGGCACCGGCCGAGACGTCCACGCCGCCCGCGGTGGCCGGGGCGTCCACCCTGCCCGTCGTGGTCGCCGCGCCGTCCCGCTCCGACCTGGAAGTGGTCCGGCTGGACCCGGACCCGGCGCCGCCCGGCGGCTCCACCACTGTCCACGCCTTCGTCGCCAACCGGGGCCCGGACACCACCGCCTCCCCGTTCACGGTCGTGGTCACCCTGCCGAAGGGCGTCTCCGCCGAGGGCCCGTACTTCCCCCAGGACTGCCAGGTCGTGGCGCGCGGCCGGCAGGTGCGCTGCGCGTTCGGGGCCGGGCTGCCGCCGCTGGAGAGCGCGACCGCCCTCGTCCCGCTCCGGCTCTCCCCCGACCTGCAGCTCGGCCCCCTCCCCGGCGGCTCGGTCGCGGTGCACAGCGCGGACGACCGGGACGAGAGCAACAACCGGCAGCCGTTCGACGTCAGGGTCGTCGAGCCGACTGCCGGTTCCTGAGAGCGGCTGGGCCCCGGGCCACGAGGGCCCGGGGGCTTGCCGGACCGCGTTCGGTCAGCGGTAGACGCGGACGTAGTCGGCGGCCATGGTGATCGGGGCGGTCCCCTGCGGAGCCGGGTGGTACTGCCCCGCGCACACCGAGAGGTTGAGGATCAGGTACGCCGACCAGGTGGCGCCGACGCCCTTGCCGTCCGAGAAGACCTTGACGCCGTTGACGTACCAGTCCACCGAGGTGGCGCCGTAGTAGGTACCGATGGTCACCCACTGGTCCTTCGCGATGGCGCTCGCGTCGGTGTAGTACTTCGGGTTGCCGGGGTTGACGTGGTTGGTCAGCTCCAGCAGGTTCGGGTTGTCGGGGTGGTACTCGAAGGAGTCGATCTCCCCGTTGCCGTTCTTCCAGGTCCACAGGGCCGGCCAGGCGCCGCTGCCGGCGGGCAGCTTGACCCGGGTCTCGGCGTAGTCGCCGGTCTTGACCTGGAAGCCCTCGCTGGAGCCCTCGGTGGTCAGGAATCCGGTGTTCCAGGACTGCTTGCCGTTCTCCAGGGCCGGGCCGCCGGAGGTGGCGGTGAAGGTGGCGACCCCGTTGGCGACGCTGACGTTGTTCTTGTTCAGCCAGTCCAGCTTGTTGTCGTCCGGGTTGTGGTTGCCGTACTTGTACGCGGTGCTCTTGTCGCCGACCCAGCGCTGGCCCCAGCTGATCGGGCTGGTGAACTCGTCGGACCAGGTCAGCGACTTGCCGGCGACCGGGGAGGACGGCGCCGGGGTGGTCGGGGCAGCCGTGGCGCTCGGGGTCGGCGTCGCGCTCGGGGTCGGCGTCGCGCTCGGGGTCGACGTGGCGCTGGGGGTGGCGGTCGGCGTGCTGGTCGGCGTGGCCGTCGGGGACGGGGTCGGCGTGGCCGTCCCGGAGGCCGAGACCACCAGCTGCTGCGCCGGCAGGTTGTGCCAGGCGCCGCCGAGGTCCTGCCAGAAGCCGAACTGGCTGTACGTCCCGGCGGGCAGGGTGCGCGCACCGCTGGTGAAGTTCACCCCGCTCGGGCAGATCTGCACGTTGGAGGCGTTGCCGGGGAAGTCCAGGTTGGTGCCGCGCGCGTCGCGCACACCCACGCCCACGGTCTTCGCGGTGAAGCACGCCGAGGAGTGCAGACCGAGCGAGGCGGTGGTGGCCTGGCCCGCGACCATGGTGGCGGGGCCGAGGCGGTCCTGGGTGACGGTCGGCGCGGTGGCCGCCTGGGCGCCGGTGACGGACGGCAGTCCGAACAGGCCGGAGCCACCGATGGCGAGCGCGCCGGTCGCGGCGAGGGCGGCGTTGCGGCCGCGGTGGGAGGGGCGGGCGTGGCGCGGCGCACGACGCCGGGCAGCGGCAGGCTGGGGCATGGGGTGACCTCTGCGACGCCTGCGAGGTTAGCTGTCGGGTTCGGGCTGCAGTTGGCCCGGCCGTCTGTGGAGCGGCTTCACCCCTAGCCACGGCCGTACGAGGAACGCACGGACCGGGCGCCGACCTTGGTTCCCCCGCTCCTGTCCGCTCCGGTGCTCGGTGACCCGCCGGCGGGTGGACAGGACTCGGCGTCCCGGCGGCGGGGTCCGCGTGGGCGGACGACCGTTGCAGGCTAGGCAGGCCGTACGTGAACGGACAACTCCCTCGGGCCGGTTGTCGTGCAGCTCACAGTGGTGTCGATCAACGACACTGTGTGGCGGGCGAGTTGATCAAGTCCCGCGGCCGGGGCGCGGCGCCGGTGGTCTCGTCGAGGCCGCCGGGGGTGTCGGCCGGACGCGGCGGTGGCGGACCGTACCGTGGCAAAGATCTGACCGAGTGCACCCGGTCGGATAAATTGGAGGCCGGAGATCTTCCGCAGTGCACAAGAGCACCGAACCCGGAAACGAGGAGCCGCCCCACCATGACCGCGTCCCTGCCCGCCTTCGCCGGCCGCACCTACCTCTTCCGGGCCGACAACGGCGCGGCCTTCCGCAACACCTACTCGGCCGACGGCACCCGGCTGCGCTGGGAGGGCCTCGGCGAGTCCGCGGGCCAGTGGGAGGACGTACGGCTGCACGTCGCCGAGGTCGCGCCGAAGGTCTACTTCGTCAGCTGGACGGAGCAGAGCGGGATCACCGTCAGCCATGTGATGGACCTCGACAAGCTGACGGTGCGCGCCTTCTGGACCTTCGAGGGCGAGGGCGGCCGGGTCGGCGAGCTGCACGCCGGGACGCTGGAGCAGGTGGCCTGAGCCTGAAACGGCCCGAGGACGCTCAGACGGTCTGGTTCGGCACCTTGAGGTGCTGGGAGAGCCACTCCAGCGAGGACGGCAGCAGCGCGCTCCACGTCTCGAAGTTGTGGCCGCCGTTCTCCAGCATGCTGTACGAGACCTTCATCGGGCTCTGCACCGCGTCGACGAAGGCCTCGGTCTCCTGGCGGTAGCTGCCGTCGCCCTTCTTCGTGCCGGCCAGCAGCACGGACACCTTCGGCTGCGGCAGGTTCTTCAGCCGCCACATCAGGTTGGCCTCGTCGCGGCGCTGCTTGCTGCCGCCGAACAGGTCGCCGGTGGTCGGGTCGTCGGCGGCGTCGTAGTAGGCGGAGAGGGCGACGGCGGTCGGGAAGACGTCCGGGTGGCGCATGGCCAGCTTGAGCGCGCAGTAGCCGCCCGTCGAGTTGCCCATGAAGGCCCAGGCCTGCGGATCGGACGAGACCCGGAAGCTGGCCTGGATCGCCGAGGGCACGTCCTTGGTGAAGTACGTGTCCGACTGCGGGCCGTTGGGGATGTCCTCGCACTCGGTGTCCTGCGGCAGGGCGGGCGAGGGACGCACCAGGACCATGACGGTCGGCTGCATCCGGCCCTCCTGCAGCAGCTTGAGCGCCGCGCCGGGGTAGTTGAAGCGGGTGATCAGGTTCTCGGCGATTCCTGGGAATCCGGTGCTCACGATCACGGCCGGGAACTGCTTCTGTGCGTACTCCGGCTGGAAGTACTGCGGGGGCAGGTAGACGTAGCCCTCGGTGGACAGCCGGCTGACCGCGCCGTCGATCCGGACCTTGCGGATCTCACCGGACTGGCCCGGCTCGCGGCCCATCGCGCCGCCACCCTTGACCGAGGCGTGGCCGATCGTCTCCACCAGCAGGCGGCCGGAGGCGTCCGCCTTGTTGTGGATCACCACCGGGCCGGTGTCACCGGTGCCCAGCAGGTCGCCCCAACTGCTGTAGAAGGCGAAGTAGTTGTTCGCGACGAGGCCGAGCGCGGCGAGCACCGCCAGCTGGGTGGCGAGCAGCGCACCGATCCGGCCGAGCACCGCCTGCCAGCTCTTCCGGGCGAGTCTCGGCCACAGCCAGACCGTGCCGACCGTCATCACGACGGCGATCAATACGGTCAGCGCCAACACCTTGTGGCTCGTCAGACCCATGTCCTGCTTGCTCCCACGCCTCGAACTCCAGTCCCCACCGCTGGGACATCCGAGGAGGTCACCCCGGTTCCCCCGCCGGGGCGCGAGGACCAACCCTAGCGCCAGCCGGGAGGAACCCCGCGCCCCATCCATCCGTCCGCCCGGCCGGGCTCAGTCAGGCCAGCCGCTCCCAGAGCCGCAGCCCCGCCGTGAGCTCGCGCATGCAGCGCGCGCCGAGCTCCTGCGGGGAGCCGGAGCCGGCGGCGGGGGCGTCGGAGAAGGCCCACTGCTCCAGGGCGACCCGGATCGCGGCGGTGGCGGCCGCGGCGGCCAGCCGGATCTCCAGCGGGTCGGTCCCCTCGGGACAGCGCTCGGCGAGGACGGCGCGCAGCCGCACCTCCGAGTCGGCATGGACGCGCTGCCAGGCGCCTTCCAGGCGCGGGTCGCGCAGCAGGCTGCGGGTCCACAGCATCATCTCGGCGCCCGCCTCGTCGGCCGGCGTCAGCGAGGCGGCCGCGGCGCTCTCCAGCGCCTCGCGCAGCGGCAGGTCGGCCGAGCCCTCGGCGAGCCGGTCGACCCACTGGCGCCCGCCCGCCGCGAGCAGCGGCGCGACGGCGTCCTCCTTGACGGAGAAGTACCGGTAGAAGGTGCGCAGCGAGATGCCCGCGGCCAGGGCGATCTCCTCGGCGGTGGTCGCCTCCGCGCCCTGCTCGGCGAAGAGCGCGGCGGCGGTACGGGCGATCTCCAGCCGGGTGGCGTCACGGCGGCGCTGGTTCAGGGTCGGGCGTCCGGTCACGGGAGTCAGCCTACGCGCACGGGTGCCACAGTGGCGCTTCGTGCCCGTGTGGCACACAACGACTTGTTGGCACACCGTGCCACTTGGGCGTACCGTGCCTCGTGAGGTCGAGAGGCCACGAACGAACGGAGTACCACCATGGAGCGCTTCAGCGGACGGAACGTCCTGATCACCGGCGGCGGCTCGGGCATCGGCCAGGCAACCGTGCACCGGATCCTCGCCGAGGGCGGAAAGGTCGTCGCCGTCGACGTCAACGAGGACGGCCTGAAGAGGACCCTGGACCGCGCGACCGCCGACGGCACCGCGGACCGCCTGACCCTCCAGGTCCTGGACATCGCCGACGAGGCCGCCGTCGTCGCGGGCGTGGCCGAGGCAGTTGCCGGGCTCGGCGGCCTGGACGTCCTGGTCAACGCAGCCGGCATCCTCCGTTCCTCGCACACCCACGAGACCACCCTGGAGTTCTGGAACAAGCTCCTCGCGGTGAACCTGACCGGCACCTTCCTGATGACCCGCGAGGCGCTCCCCGCGCTGCTCGCCGGCGGCAAGGGCGTGGTCGTCAACTTCAGCTCCACCTCCGCGAGCTTCGCCCACCCCTACATGGCCGCGTACGCCGCGACCAAGGGCGGCATCCAGTCCTTCACCCACGCCATCGCCTCGGAGTACTCGAAGCAGGGCCTGCGCGCGGTCTGCGTCGCGCCGGGCAGCATCGACAGCGGCATGACCAACAACCCCGGCCTGCCCGCCGACGCCGACTTCAGCCTGCTCGCCAAGCTCTCCCCCGCCCTCGGCCAGGGCTTCGCGGGCCCGGAGACCGTCGCCGGCGTGATCGCCATGCTCGCCTCCGACGACGGCGCCTTCGTCACCGGCACCGAGCTCCGCATCGACGGCGGCACCCACATGTGACCCGCCTGCCCTCCCCGTGAGGCCCCGCCCTCGTTCTCGGCCAGCGCACGGTCGGCCGTCAGGTGTCAGCCGTCCCCGGGCGGGCGTGGCGGCCGCTCGGGACCGCTCCGGACCGGGCGTCGCGCCGGGCGGCGAGGGCGTTGCCCACCGCGGCCACGGCGGATCCGACCAGCAGGAAGCCCGCCGCCGTCAGGACGCAGGCACCGGCCACCCGGCGGTAGCCGCCGTGCAGGTTCGGGTCGAGGAACGGGTACGGGTACCAGTCGGCGGCCCGGCCGCGCAGCAGTGCGTACGTCAGGTAGAGCAGCGGGAACGCCAGCCAGCCGAGCACCGTGACCGGGCGGAGGCGCCGGGCGGGCGGGTCGAGCAGCCAGTCGGCGAGCACGAGGAGCGGCAGCACCCGGTTCACCACGTCGTCCACCCACGGGATCACCAGTTGCTCCGGGTACGCCGCCAGCGCCGTCCCGTAGACGAGCCCGGTGATCGCCACGTAGAGCACCACGGCCCCGCGCACCGTATCCGGCACCGGGCGGCGGCCGGTCAGGCCCGCCAAGCCGCCGTAGCCCAGGACGGCGACGGCGGCGATGGCGGCGAGGTTGGTGAAGTAGCTGAAGAAGTTCACCACCCCGGTGGGGTCGTTCGCCGCGCGGTAGCCGGAGAAGCAGAGGGCGACGGCGACGAAGGCCGCGACGGCGAGCCGGGCGGGCGCGAGCCACGAGGCGGTCCAGGCGGTCGGTGGTGCGGGCATCGTCGGGTCCGCCTCTCTGGGGATGCTCCTCATCCGGTGGGAGGGCTACTCGGATTCAAACCCGGGCTGGAGGAGTCGGCCACAGGAGTGCGGCGGCTGGCTTGGTACGGGGGCGGGCTCGGCGTGGCAGCGGGCTCGGCGTGGCAGCGGGCTCGGTGCGGCAGCGGGCTCGGTGCGGTCAGGGCGTGCGCCAGTCGGCGGCGAACGCGGCGGCCGGGTTGGTGGTGAGGAGCAGTTCGGGCAGCTGGGGGCCGAAGGTGCGGGCCAGGCGCGGGGCCAGGTCGGTGAGCAGTCGGGTCGGGCCGCCGGCCCGCCGGGCGGTCCGGGTGGTGGTGTCGGCGCCGAGCAGCAGTTGGGTGGCGTGGCCCGCCTCGACCAGGTCGGCGATCACGTCGAAGGCCTGGAGGTCGGCGGGGTGGCCGGCCCGGGAGGGGCTGTCCAGGGCGAGGTGGACGCCCTCGGCCGCAAGACTGCGGTACACGGCGCGGTCGGGGAAGCGGGTGAGGTGGCCCAGGATGATCCGGTCCGGTCGGACGCCGTGGCGGGTGACCAGGCGGAAGAGGACTTCGTGCGGATCGCCGTCGGGTTCGAGGTGGACGGCGATCGGGGAGCCCGTGGCGTGGTGCGCTTCGGCGGCCGCGGCCATCGTCCGGCGGGTGTGCTCGGTGGTGGGGCCCGGGTCGTCGGCGACCTTGATCAGCCCGGCGCGGGTTCCCTCGGCTGCGCCCGGCAGACCGGCGGTGAGTTCGGTGACGAAGCGTTCGGCGAGCCCGTCGGAGGCGGATTCGGCGCCCGACCCGTAGTGCACCGCCTGGTGCGCGCCGGTCGCGGCAACGATCCGGACGCCGGTCGTGCGGGAGAGCGCGGCGAGGGAGTCCGCGCCGCGGCCCATGCCGTACGGGGTCCACTGGACGAACGAACGGCCGCCGGCGGCGGCGTAGGCGCGCAGGACGTCCTCGGCGGCGGCCGGGTCGTCCAGCTCCTGGCCGGGCAGCAGCGGGCTGCGGATGAAGAGGTGGTCGTGGGAGTCGGTGACACCGAGGTCGGCGGGGTCGAGGTCGCCGAGGACGGTGCGGACGGTGCGGGTCACGCCTGCTCCTCGGCGGTTTCCCGAGCGGCAGGCGCTTCGGATGCCTCGGCGAAGGTCGCGGCCGCGACACGCAGGCCGGCCAGGGTCTTGGGGACGCCGACGTAGGGGGCGAGGTGGACGAGGACCTCGGTGATCTCCTCCTTCGTCATGCCGATCCGCAGGCTGTTGCGGACGTGGTCGGCGAGCTGGGGCTCCACGCCGCCGAGGGCGGCGAGGGCGGCCAGGTTCGCGACCTGGCGGTCGCGCAGGGCGAGGCCGGGGCGCTGGTAGGTGCCGCCGAAGAGGCTGGTGACGATCCAGTCGGGGAAGCCGGGGGCGAGGGCGTCCAGGCCGCCGAGGGTGGTGGCGGCGACCGGGCCGGCGAGGTCGGCGAGCAGGGCGTAGCCGGCTTCGCGGTCGAGCGTGGCCGGGGCGAGGTCGGCGGGCACCAGCTGGGCGGGGATCGGCTGGGCGGGGATCGGCTGGGCGGCCGCGGGCGCGGCCGGAGCCGACGGGGCCGCAGTCATCGGGGTTGCGGTGGTCGGAGTCGCAGTCATCGGGATGGAGAAGCCTTTCACCAGTGGCGGCCGGACGGCAGCCGGTCGAGTTCGGGGCGGGACAGGTGCAGCACCTGGTAGCGGGCGCCGGGCACGTCCTCGGGTGCCGGACCGTGCCAGAGGGCGAAGCGGAGCAGTTCCCAGCGGCTCGGGTCCACGGCGACGGCTGCGGTGTGCAGGGCCGGGTGCGCGGGGAGTTCGGCCAGCGCCCGCTCGACGGCCTCGGCCGGGTCGGTGGATTCCGGCAGCCGTACGGTCTCGCGGGTGGCGGTGGCCGGGGTCGGGGCTTCCGCCCCGCCCGCGCTGCCCGCGCCGCTCGTCAGTCCCGTGCCGAGCCAGTGGTGGACGACGGGGCGGCCGAAGTCGGCGCTCAGACCGCGGAAGCCCGAGCCCCAGAGGAAGCTGTTCATGCCCTCGGCGGTGCGCCAGAGGTAGAACGGCGCGTACTGGTTGACCGGCGAGCCCTCCAGGCCGCGCTCACGGAGCAGGTACGCCTTGAGGCCGAGGCCGGGGTGAGCATCCAGTAGATGGCACTTGTCGGCGACGCGTTTGCGGATGGTGCCCATGTCGTAGTCGGCGGGGAGGGTGATCTCGTACTGCATGGCGTGCACGACGGGGCTCCTCGGGTCGGGTGGGGTGGCTGCGGGGCTGGTGGTGGGGCCGGTGGTGCGGATCAGGCCATGCGGTGCGCGGCGAGCAGGCCGAGGGCGCCGCGGACGGCCCGGTCGAACGGCTCGGTGCTGTCCGCGGCCCGAGCCAGGACGTAGCCGCCCTGGACGACGGCGACCACGGCCGCGGCGGTGTCGGCCGGGTCGAGGCCGGGGGCGAACTCACCGTCGGCCTGCCCCTCGGCGACCAGGCCGGCGATCCGGCCGCGCAGCCAGTCGAAGGTCTCCTCGACGGGAGCGCGCAGCTGCGGGTCGACGACCACGTCCGGGTCCTGGGCCATCCGTCCGATCCGGCAGCCGCGCAGGACGTCGCGATCGCGCTGCAGGTACGCGGCGATGCGGTCGTAGGCGGTGCCGGGGGCCGCGAGGTCGGCCTCGGCGATGCCCCGCATCTCCTCGGCGCTGCGGCGCAGGGCGGCGGCGGCGAGCTCGGGCTTGCCGGTGAAGTGGTGGTACATGCTGCCCTGGCCGACGCCGGAGCGCTGCTGGATGGCCTTGGGGCTGGTGCCGACGTAGCCGCGCTCCCAGAGCAGGGCCTGGGTGCTCTCGATGAGGCGGTCCTGAGTGCTCATGCGGATCACTGTACATACCAGTAGGTACAGAGGGCTAGTGGTTTTCCGCATTCCGGGCCGGACGATTGAGGGCCGTGCGCCGCCCCCCGGCGGCCACGGCCCCTCGACGGTTCGTCATCCCCCGCGCCACCGAGCGCCATTCCGGCGCGATCGGTGGCGCGCGTCACGTCACGGACGGTTGCCGGCGTCACGCGGCGTAGGGGGGTGCGCGCCGCACAGGGGGTGCACGGCGCATTGCGCGGGCGGGCGGCGCTCGGGCGAGCGGACCGGCGGGAGAACGGCGATGACGCTCAGCAGGACGGGCCGCGCCGGGGAGAGGTGGGCACCGGTCAGTTGCGGGCAAGGCCTTGATCCGCCGGCGCCGGCTGGCAGGATGTCCGGCATGAGCTACCTCGCCGCGGATGACCGCTATGCCTCGATGACCTACCGGAAGGCCGGCCGCAGTGGCGTCCAGCTGCCCGCCGTCTCGCTCGGGCTCTGGCACAACTTCGGTGACGCCCAGCCGCTGGAGGTGCAGCGGGCGGTGCTGCGCCGGGCCTTCGACCGGGGCGTCACCCACTTCGACCTGGCGAACAACTACGGTCCGCCGTACGGCAGTGCCGAGCGCAACTTCGGCTACCTGTTCGCCCAGGACTTCCGGCCGTACCGGGACGAGCTGTTCATCGCGACCAAGGCCGGCTGGGACATGTGGCCCGGCCCGTACGGCAACGGCGGCAGCCGCAAGTACCTGCTGGCCAGCCTCGACCAGTCGCTGAGCCGGATGGGGCTGGACTACGTCGACGTCTTCTACTCGCACCGCTACGACGCGGACACCCCGATCGAGGAGACGATGGGGGCGCTGGACAGTGCGGTGCGCTCGGGCAGGGCGCTGTACGCCGCCATCTCCAACTACCCGGCGGAGCAACACCGGGAGGCGGTGGCCATCCTGCGGGAGCTGGGGACGCCGGTGCTGATGAACCAGTCGGCGTACTCGATCCTCAACCGGTCCGTGGAGGAGGGCGGTGTGCTGGACGCGGTGGGCGACACCCAGACCAGCCTGATCGCCTACTCCCCGCTCGCCCAGGGGCTGTTGACGGACCGCTACCTCTCGGGCGAGGTGCCGGCGGGGTCGCGGATGTCGGTCGGGAAGTTCCTCAAGGAGGAGGCGCTGACCGGACCGAAGCTGGAGCAGCTGCGCGCACTGAACAAGATCGCCGAGGGACGCGGGCAGACGCTGGCGCAGCTGGCGCTGAGCTGGGTGCTGCGCGACCCGCGGGTGGTCTCGGTGATCATCGGCGCGAGCAGCGTGGCCCAGCTGGACCAGAACCTCGACGCGCTGGCCGGTGGACCCTTGACGGCCGAGGAGCTGGCGGAGATCGACCTGCTGAGCCGCTGAGCGGGCCGGACGGCCTGGACGGCCCGAACGGACAGGCGACGACCGGCAGCTGACAGATAACAGCCGACAGAAAACAGATTTCGAAATCTGTTATCTGTCGGCTGTTATCTGTCGGTTGTCATCTGTCAGCTGTTCTCTGTCGGCTGTTCTCTGTCAGCCGCCACCGGCGAACCGGCCGACCGACCGGCGCTCGGCCGGTGCCGTCAGACGGACGCCGGGGTGTACTTGTAGCCGACCCGACGGACCGTCACGATCGTGTCCCGGTAGGCCGGTCCGAGCTTGCGGCGCAGTCGGGCGACGTGCACGTCGACCGTCCGCCCGTCCCCGACGTGGCCGTAGCCCCAGACCGCGGAGACCAGGTGGTCCCGGGTGTGCACCCGCTGCGGGTGCTCGGTGAGATGGGCCAGCAGCTCGAACTCCAGGTAGGTGAGGTCGAGCAGCCGCCCGTCGACGTACGCGTTGCGCCGCTCGGTGTCGACGCTGATGCCCCGCCCGGCCGGACGGACCGGGCGGACACCAGCCGAAGCCTGGGCGACGGGGCCACCGAGCCCGGAGGCACCGGCAACCCCGACCACCCCGGAGGCTCCGGGCGCCGCCGAGGCGGTGGACGCGACGGGCACGCCGGGCAGGCCCTGGGCCCCCGTCGCCGCTGCGGTCTCGGCGGGCACCAGCACCAGGTACCCGACCATCGGGCTGCCGGCCGCACCGGCGACCTGCATGCCGTACTGGGCGAGCAGCCCCTGCGGGAGCACGCCCTGCGGCAGGGCGGCGACGACGGTCGCCCCCTCCGGCAGCGCGGCGAGCAGCGCCTGCGGCGCCTGCTGGGCGGCCGCACCCGCCTGCGGGAGGACGCCCGTCGGGGCGGCCAGCGGACGGGCCGGACCGCCGTGGGACGGACGGGCCGGCGCCCCGGGCCATCGCTCGGCCACCGACGCCGGGGGGACGGACGGTCCCGCGATCCCGACCGGGCCGGGCGCACCCGGGACGGTGGCGGGACCGGCGGGGCGGGGCGAGACGGAGGGGACGGAGGATACGGAGGGAACCGAGCGGACCGCGCGCAGGTGCGGGGTCGCGGTGGGCAGGGGCAGGGTGGCCGTGGAAGAAGAAGACATGGTGTGCCGCTCATTTCGCGCGTGACGGACGGGGTGGAGTCGTCTGCGCGTCGACCGGGCGTACTGCCTGGGCTGGGCCGGACCTAACCGGGTCAGCGGGCGGAGAGCCGGGACGCGCTGGGCGAGCCCGGACACGTCTGATCGAACAGGTGCGGCTGTCGGGACGGCCAGAACGGTTCGAGGTCGGGGCGACCCCGTCGGCTGTCCACGGCACGGCTCGCGCGCCCGTTCCACCGTCCGGTCCGTCCACCACCCGCGCACATCGCGGGGGCCGGACCGGTCGTTCGGGTCCGGCCGGCGACGCCGGGGGCAGGTTCGAGGCAGACGATGTTCACTGGTGGTCTCTCCGCTGGGCGGGTCCGGTTGGTCGGCCGCGGGCACGCCGGACGGCGGTGTCCGCTACGGCCTGGTCGACGGGTGACGGTGCGTCAGGCGACGGCCGGGTGGGCCGGAGGCGCCGGGGACGTACCGGGACGGGGCAGGCCGGTCAGCGACAACACGCGCTACAGATCAGCGCGTGGTCGATGTAGCGGCGGACGGTGAGCACCGCGGCGGCAGGGCCCGGGGTGGCGCGACCGGGCACGAGGGGTCCGGACACGGCGGTGGCGATGCGTCGCTGGCCGACGGTCATCCTGCTGCCCTCCCCCTCGTTCTGCGTGAGACTTCTCTGTTCGACTTCCGCCTGCGACGACGCACCGTTGCCGGTACGCGCCGACGGTGCTTCGCCGGATCGCCGAGGACCGTCCGCCGGTCGCAACGCCCGTGTGAACGGGTGTGTCCGGCGTTCCCGACGACATGGCCGGGCGGCCCTCGTCCACAGAGCCTTCCACGGCCGGGGCTGTCTAGGCAACCTTCCGTGCGCCGACCGTCCGAAATGCGGACGACGGAATGAGACGGACCCGCGGCGTCGGGGTGCGGTCAGGCCCCGGCGAAGGCGTGCCGGCGGCGGGCCGCGGCGTGCTCGACCAGCGCGACGAGCAGGTCCTTCCCGTCCTCCCGCAGCCGCGCGTCGCAGAGCAGCACCGGGATGCCGGGGTCGAGGTCGAGAGCGTCGCGGACCTCCTCCGGCGAGAACCGGTCGGTGCCGTCGAAGCAGTTCACCGCGACCACGAACGGGATCCCGCGCTGTTCGAAGAAGTCGACCGACGGGAAGCAGTCGGCCAGCCGCCGGGTGTCGGCGAGCACCAACGCGCCGAGCGCGCCGCGCGCCAACTCGTCCCAGACGAACCAGAACCGGTCCTGCCCGGGCGTGCCGAACAGGTACAGCGCGAGGCCGGGTCGCAGGTCGATCCGGCCGAAGTCCATCGCCACGGTGGTGGTGCGCTTCGCCTCCACGCCCGAGGTGTCGTCCACCGGACGGCCCAGCTCGCTGAGCTCCTCCTCGGTGCGCAGCGGCCGGATCTCGCTGACCGAGCCGACCAGGGTGGTCTTGCCGGCCCCGAAGCCTCCCGCGACCAGGATCTTCACCGCGACGGCCGGACCGCCGCGCCACTGCGGGGCGTTGGCGTTCACCGGGCGGGTGGCGGCACCGTCCTGGCGGGGGTGGTGGTCAGAGCGCACGGAGTCCATTGATCACGTCTCGCAGCAGGCGCTCGTCCGGCAGCTCGGCGAGCGGAACGGGTCGGGTGACGCTGATCAGGTCGGCGTCGTGGAGGTCGCCGAGCAGCACCCGCACCACGCTGACCGGCAGGTCGGTGTAGGAGCCGAGTTCGGCGACGGAGAGCGGTTCGCGCCGGCACAGGGCCAGCAGCATCTGGTGTTCCGGGTCGAGGGCGTGCGCGGGCACGGCCCCCGAGCCCGGCCCGGGCTCGACGGCGGTGACCAGCGAGATCAGGTCGAACAGCCCCTCCTCCACCGGCCGGGTGCGGCCGCGGGTCATCGAGTAGAGCCGCACCACCGGGCCGGCCTCGTCGTCGAACCAGCGGTCGTCGACCGGGGTGCGCGGCCGGAACATGTCGACCTCCGGCCCCGGCCCGTCCGGGGCCTCCCGTTCCGCGTCCGCCGTGGTGTCCGCATCCTGGGACGCGCCCGGGCCGGCCGAAGACCCCGGGGCCGCCGTCGCGCCCCCGTCTGACGGTGCGCCTCCGTCCGGCGAAGCGTCCCGGTCCGGTGAGGACGCCGCACCGGACGGCCCGGCCGTGCCCACCGGCACCTCCGGGCCGTCCGGCACGTCCGCCTTCGGATCCGCCATCGGCCCGCTCATCTCACCGGCGGGGCGGTTTCGGTGCGCGGCTCGGCGGCCAGGTGCTCGCCGACCCGCTTGACCAGCAGGGCCATCTCGTAGGCGATCTGGCCGATGTCGGCCTCGGCGTCGCTCAGCACCGCGAGGCAGCTGCCGTCGCCGGCGGCCGTGATGAACAGGAACGCCTCGTCCAGTTCGACCATGGTCTGCCGGACGCCGCCGACCTTGAAGTGCCCGCCGGCTCCCTTGGCCAGGCTGTGGAACCCGGCCGCGACGGCGGCCAGGTGCTCGGCGTCCTCGCGGTCGAGGTCGCGGGAGGCACCGGTGGCCAACCCGTCGCTGGAGAGGATCACCGCGTGCCGCAGGGCTGCGACGCGCCCCACCAGGTCGTCCAGGAGCCAGTTGAGGTCTCCGGACGGCTGCGTCGAAGTGGTCATGAATCAGTTCCTTCCGCTGGAGCGGGTGGTGCGGGTCGTGCAGATGAGACAGGTGATGCGGGTTTCGCGGGTGACGCGGGTTGAGCCGATGCTTCCGGTCGTACGGGCGGTACCGGCACGGCGGGTGACACGGGTGATACGGATGATCCGGGGTCCGAGTTCCGGCGGACCGGTTGTCCGGGAGGCAGCCGCCGGGCGAGCGGCGCCCGCCCGGTGTCCGAGGGCGCGGGCAGCGCCGCCGGGGAGGGCGCCGGGCTGATCGCCCGACGGGACTGCTCGGGCGGCTGCCAGGCGGGTACGGCGCTGGGCCGGCCGGGTCGCTGGGCGCTCCCCTGGACGGTCGGGTCCTCCGGGGCAGTGCGGTCCGCCGGGGCGGTGGCGCCGCGCCCTCGGGTGAAGCCGCGCTGGAACGACGCGAAGGTGGCCCGGGCCTCCTCGGGCGAGCGCTCCCGGACCTCGCGGGCCTCCCGGGCCTGCCGGGCGTCACGAGCCGCCCGTGCGTCCCCGGCGGTGCCCTCCCCGGTCCGGTCCTCCGGCCCGCCCTCGTCACGGAATCGTTCCTTCAGCTGCTCGGTGAGCTGCTCCCTGAGCTGCGGTGCCAGGTTCGCCTGCCGGACCCTCCGCGGCAGGCCGCCCGCCGTCCGGGGTGCGGCGTCCACGGGCGCGCCCCCGGAGCCGACGCCGGTCACCGCTTCGGCCGCGGTCTCGGCGGCCGCGACGGCCTCGGCGGCGGCAGCCAGCACCACGTCCTCCCGCCGGTGCCGACCCGTCCCCGGCGCCTCCTCGGCCTCCGTCCCGGGCACGGGGACCAGGACCGGCCCACCCTTGGCCCGCGAGGCCCGACGCGGCAGACCGCCCGCCGTACGACCCGGTTCCGGCGCGGAGGGCCGGGGCCCACCCGTCCCCCGATCCCGATCCCGATCCCGGTGCCGCCCGCCGGTGTCGCCCGGGCCGCCCGCAGCGCCGACGCCGCCCGCAGCGCCGTCGGACACCGCAGCAGCCGACGCTCCGACCGACGCGCCGGACCCCCCGGACGCACCCCCCGCCGGCGAACCCGGCACCGCGACCAGGTCCCGCTGCCCGCGCCGCCCGCCGCCCGCCGGCCGCCGCCCGGCCGCGGCCGGCTCCGGCAGCCCGTCCGGCGCCTCGGCGAGCAGCTCGCGCGGAATCAGCACCACCGCCGTCGTGCCGCCGTACGGGGAGGGCCGCAGGTGCACCCGGATGCCGTGCCGCCGGGCCAGCCGGCTGACCACGAACAGGCCCAGCCGGTCGGTGTCGGCGAGGTCGAACTCCTGTTCCACGGCGAGGCGTTCGTTGATCTCGGCGAGCAGTTGCTCGCTCAGTCCGAGCCCCCGGTCGTCGATCTCCAGCGCGAATCCGTGCGCCACCACCTCGCCCTGGACGGTGACTTGGGTGGTCGGGGGGGAGAACACCGCGGCGTTCTCGACCAGTTCGGCGACCAGGTGGGTGACGTCCGCGACGGCGCTGCCGAGCAGGCCGGTGCCGGGGAACGGCCGGACGGTCACCCGGGCGTAGTCCTCGACCTCGCCGACGGCGGCCCGGACCACGTCCACCATCCGGACCGGCTTGCGCCAGGCTCGCCCGGGCGAGCCGCCGGCCAGGATGATCAGGCCCTCGGCGTGTCGGCGCATGCGGGTGGTGAGGTGGTCGACCTTGAAGAGGTCCGCCAGCTCCGCCGGGTCCTCGGTGCGGCGCTCCATTGTGTCGAGCAGGGTGAGCTGCCGGTGCAGCAGCACCTGGCTGCGCCGGGCCAGGTTGACGAAGACGGCCGAGACGCCGCGGCGCAGGTCGGCCTGCTCGACGGCGGCTTCGACGGCAGCCCGCTGCACCGCGTTGAAGGCCTGGCCGACCTGGCCGATCTCGGCGTCCCCGAAGTGCAGTTCGGGCGCCTCGGCGGCCACGTCCACCGGTTCGCCGCGGCGCAGCCGCAGCATGACGGAGGGCAGTCGGGTGCTTGCCAGTTCGTTGGCGGCGTTGCGCAGGCCGATCAGCTCGCGGGCCAGTCCCCGGCCGATCCGGAAGGAGATCATCACCGACAGCACGACCGCGATCAGGCCGACCGCCCCGGCGATGCCGCCGCGCCAGAGCATCGCGATCGCGGTGGAGCGGGCGCTCTCGTCCAGGCCGGCGGCGATCCGGTTGTCGATCGAGGTGAGGTCGCCGAGCGCCCGGTCGGCGGTCACCCGCCAGGAGTCGCTGTTGAGGGCCTGGACGACCCGGTCGGGGCCACCGGCGCCGACGAAGTCGGCCTCGGCGCGGGCCAGCGCGCCCCAGGCCTCGCCGCCGCGCAGGGAGATGTAGTCGGACTGGTCGGCGGGTTCCAGTTCGGCGACGTAGACGGTGAACAGCGCCTGCTGGTTGTGCAGGGCGTCCAGTGCGACCTGGTACTGCTCGGCGGTGGGCTTGGCGACGCCGGTGCGCAGGCCCTCCATGGCCGCGTCCTCCTGCGACAGGTACTCGCGGGCGCGCACCAGCTCGATCAGGATGGTGCCCTGGCGCGGGAGTTGGCCGGTCTGCCGGGCGACGTAGGCGGAGCGGAAGCCGAACACCGGCTTGACCAGGTCGCTGTACTGGTCCAGGGCGAACTCCCAGTTCAGCGCGGCGCGGCCGACCTGGGCGCGGAGCGGGCCGATCTGGTCAGCGGCGGCGAGGATCTGCACGAAGCGGCCTCGCTGCGGGGCGGAGAGCTTGCTGCCGGAGGTGTCCTTCTTCTGCCGCAAGACGGCGAGGCTGCGGTCCGTGAGGGCCTTGGCGTGCTCGTAGGCGTCCCGGGCGACGGGCGAGCGCGGGTCGGCCAGCCGCTGGACGGCGGCGCGGCGCTCGTTCTGCAGGTCGCCGGCGTACTGGTCGACCGGACCGGAGAACTCCTTGTACGTACGGCTGATCGCCAGCTGGTTCCAGGCGTCCCCGGTGGTGGCGATCGTCGCGTACACCCACAGGGCGGTGAGCGCCACGATGGGCACCAGGAGCAGCGCGATGATCTTCGCGCGGATCGAGCTGCTGCGCAGACGCATGGAGTCCTCGGTCGGGAAGTGCCAGGCGCGGACGGGGAGGGTGGGCGCGACGGCGGGAGCCGTGGGAGCGGTGGGACGGCGGCGTGGGGCGGTGGGGGACGGTGAGGAGGGTACGGAGGGGGCTCCCGGCCACGGGTCTGCGCGACTCTACTACGCCCTGACCACTCGTTCGAGGGTCGAACCAGTCCGCTTCGCTGCCTTGGCCCGCACACGTCAGGAACCGACCTCGACACCGAGCGCCGAACCGACCGCCGCACCGACCGCCACGTCGAGCGCGACACCGGCCGGCACGCCGACCACCACGCCCACCGCCACATCGACCGCCGCACCGGCCGCGACACCATCGGTGCGGGCCGGTGCCGATCTCGTCGCGTCACCGCCACAACCCTGGGCAGTGACGGAGCGATCCGATAGTTTCGCTCCACCCGGACAACCGGCGCCGAACTGGGGAGGACTGTGCGCGAGTTCACCAGCCCCGCCGCGGCCGCCCCCGAGGCCGCCGGAGGACTCGCCGACTCCCTCTACGACACCGCCGACCGGACCCCCGGCCTGGTCCAGCTGTCCCGGCGGCGGACGGCGGACGGACCGTGGCAGGACGTCACCGCCCTGGAGTTCCGGGACGAGGTGCTCGCCCTGGCCAAGGGCCTGCTCACCCACGGCGTCCGCTACGGCGACCGGGTCGCCCTGATGTCCCGCACCCGCTACGAGTGGACGCTCTTCGACTACGCGCTCTGGTCGATCGGCGCGATCACCGTCCCGGTCTACCCGACGGCCGCCCCCGAGCAGGTGCGCTGGATCCTCGCCGAGACCCAGGCGGTGGCCTGCCTGGTCGAGGACGAGGACGCCGCGATGACGGTCGGCGCGGTCTGCGACGCGCTGCCCGACCTCACCGGCATCTGGCAGCTGGACCGCGACTGCGTCGCCGCGATCACCGAGGACGGCCGGGGCGTGCCCGACTCGCTGGTGCACCGCCAACGCCTCGGCGTGGCCGCCCGGAACATCGCCACCGTCGTCTACACCTCCGGCACCACCGGCCGCCCCAAGGGCTGCCTGATCACCCACGCCAACCTGGCCGCCGAGGCCGACGCCCTGCTCGCCGGCTGGGGCGACGTCCTGCGCGACACCGGCGGCGGCCGGCCCGCCACCCTGCTGTTCCTGCCGCTCGCCCACGTGTACGGGCGGGCCGTGCAGATCGCGGCGATCCGCGGCGGCTTCCGGATCGGCCACGTCCCCGACGTCTCCACCGCCGTCCTGCTGCCCGCGCTGGAGAGCTTCCGACCGACCTTCCTGCACGCCGTCCCCTACGTCTTCGAGAAGATCTTCCAGCAGGCCAGGCGGGCCGCCGAGGACGCCGGGCGGGGAGAACTCTTCGAACAGGCCCGGCAGGTGGCCGTGGACTGGGCCACTGCACGGGAGCAGAAGGCCTTCGGGCGCGGCCCCGGGCCGGGCGCCGCGTTACGGCTGCGCCACCTGGCGTACGAACGAACCGTCTACCCGAGGCTGCGCGC